>JAIXKK010000134.1 GCA_026954325.1 Bryobacterales bacterium
TCGTGGAAACGCACGCCCACGCCGGGGCGTCCGAACTCGATGGTAAAGCCTACCTCGCCCACCTTGACGCGCCCGCTCACATCGTTGGTTTTCACTTCCTCCGTGCCGCGGCCCTGCACGCCCGTGGATTCGTGCGGCACGCGCGGATCGGAGAACGCCCGGCGCACGACGCGCGGCCAGGTCAGCTCATCCGGCTCGAAGGCCGCCGTGGGACAGACGTCGGGTTCCGGATCGAACCGCAGGCGCATCATCTGAAACACCTTGCGCATCGTGCGCACCATGGTGGGATTCAAATGCTCCTGGCTCAAGCCGTTGTAGCAGGCATAGCATTCCACGCACTCTTCCCGGTTGATGGTGGCGCGCTTGATGACAGGGTCGATATAGATGGCGCCCATGGGGCAGACATACGTGCAATTGCCGCAGGCGACACACTTGTTCGGGTTGATCCTCATGGTTGGAACTCCGGATTTTTTGTACCTTATCTTATCATCTCACCGCCTGGGGCACGATCGGCTTCGAGGCATCCACGCGCGAGAACAGGACGGCGCCCAGCGCGCACATGGCGGAAGCGGCGATAAACGGGTGCCGCCACCCATGGGACTGCACCAGGTACGCGAGAATGCTCGGGGAGATCGCGCCGCCGATGTTGCCGCAGGTGTTCATCACCGAACTGACCGTGCCGGCGTAGTCGCCGCCGGTATCGAGCGGCACCGCCCACGACACGCCCACCGTCAGTTCCAGGCCGAAGACCGCGACGCAGGTGAGCCAGACGCAGGCGTGTGAGTCTTGTACGAGAGTGGCCGGCAGGATGAACCCCGCCGCCAGCAGGAACCCCGTCACCGCCACCACCTTGCGCGCGAACCGCAGGTCGCCCGTGGCGTGCCCCACGCGGTCGGAAAGCCAGCCGCCGAGAAAATCGCCCAGTGTCCCGGCAAGCAGCGGCAGGCTGGCATAAAGTCCCATCTCTTTCAAATTGAACCCGCGAGCCTTCATGAGATAAGTGGGGAACCAGTCAAGGTAAACCGAGAGGGCGTAGCCATAGCAGAAGTACATCGCGCTCAGCGTCCACAGGTTCCGGCTGTGAAGGATCGGCCCCCACGGAACCGCCTGCCGGTCCTTGGCGCGCGCCGTCCGGGTGGCGCTTTGGATCAACGCGAGTTCGGCGCTGTTCACGCCGCGATGCTCTTCGGGCGTGTCGCGGTAGTAGAAATACCAGACCGCCGCCCAGAGCAGGCCCATGGTTCCGAAGACAAAGAACGGCGTCCGCCATCCGTAGGTAACGATGAGCCAGACCACCAGCGGCGGAGTGCAGGCCGCGCCGATGCGCGAACCCGCGTGCGTGATTCCCTGCGCGTAACCGCGCTCGGTGGGCAGCATCCATCGCGAAAGGCTGCGCGTGGCGATGGGAAACGCCCCCGCCTCTCCGATGCCGAACAGCAGCCGGAACACGAGCATCGAAAGATGGTTCCAACTCGCCGCCGTGAGCGATGTGAACACACTCCACCATGTGACGATCAGCGTCAGCGCCCGCCGCGGCCCCAGCCTGTCCCCCAGCCAGCCGCCGGGAATGTTGAACAGCGCGTACCCCCACCGGAAAATGGCCAGAATGCCGCCCATGGTTCCCATCGTGAATCCGAATTCCTTCATGATGGTGGGGGCGGCGGAGGAGATGACCACACGATCCATGTAGGTGATCATGTACGCGGCTACGGTGAGCCACAGAACGATGTGGCGGACGCGGGTGGGGCGGGGATTCGACACAGAAGGGAGATGGTATCAGAATCGGGGGAGCAAAGCGCGATGCGCGCCCGAAGCGGGGTAAAGCGGGCTATGTGCCGGTAAATTCCTGCTATGATCCTAACGAATGCGGCCTTTCACGGTATTTTTCGCGGTGTGCCTCGCCGCGCAGGCGCAATGTACGCTGCGCACGCTGGCGGGAAGCCCAACCAGTGCGGCGGGGGACGGGGGCGCGGCCACCGAGGCGCAGTTTTTCCTCTTGAACGATGTGGACCGCGGCGCGGATGGCGCCCTCTACGTCGGCGACGGCCGCCGCATCCGGTTGATCAGTCCCGATGGCATCGTCAGCACCATCGCGGGCGGTGGAACCACTCCGCCCTCTAACGGTGTCCCCGCGACGGAAGCCTACATTCTTCCCGCCGTGGCGCGCCTGGGTCCGGACGGCGCCGTCTACTTTTTGGACTACGGACCGGCTGTACCGTTGATTCGTAGGATCACCTCTGAGGGCGCGATTCAAACTGTTCCCGGAACAGAGGACGCGCGAGGCTTCAGTTTCGACCGGGAAGGCAATCTCTGGTTTTCCAGATGGGGCGGGTCCATCAAGAGAATTGACAAGGCCGGGGAAGTCACGCTCCTGACCTCTCCCGTCTTGCGCACAAGACTTCCGGTGGGAGCAGCCATCCCGTTATCCGAAACGCACTTCCGCTATCCGGCCAACCTGCGGCATAGCCCCAATGGCAGCCTCTATGTGCAGGATGTATCAAATGTCTATGAAATCGATCCCCAATGGAACGTGCGCCTGGTGCTCGGGTGGGGTTCGGAAACCATCCAGAACCTGGCTGACGGGGCGCCCGCCACCGCCGTGGATCTGCCCTCTCTCCGGTACGTTATTGACGAAAGCGGCCGGATCGTCTTCTTGGTGAACGGGTCCTTGTGGGAGGTGAGAGAAGGAATCATCCATTTACGTTCCTTACCGCGAATGCCGCGAAACGGCTTGTATGGAATTACGGGATTGTCTCCCGCCAATGACGGCGCTCTGTATCTCATCGCCCGCGACCGGATTTTTACGATGGATTCGGAGGGGCTCATCCAACCCATCGCCGGGAGGGCTCCCGATTATGATGTGCTCAGTTTGCCACGTTCACTCGCCTTCGATCCCGCCGGCAATCTGTTTTTCGCTGATTTCAGCAACCTGCGAGTGCGGAAGATTACACCGGCCGGCGAGATTACGACAGTGTTCGCGCTTCCCGCTCCTCCTCCCAACGTCGGTGTGAGTTCGGTGGAGTATATTGCCGTAGACCATTCCGGTACTCTGTTCGTTCTGTATCGCGGCCTGATCGTGCGGATTACCGCTGATGGAGCAGTCACCGAAATCCCGGGTCCTCCCACCATCAATTCCCCATCAGGTCTTGCCGCTGATAGCCTCGGGAATGTGTACACTCGCGACGAACGCACGGGGTTAGTATGGCAGTGGGATCCTCGGGGTTCGTGGAACGGCTACGTAACAATCCGATATTTGGGCTCGACTTCCTACCCCAGGGCGGGCCTGATATTCGATTCCCGGAACAACCTGTATGCCTGGGATGACTGGAACAGAGGGTACGCCTTTATGAAGACCGGCCCGGATGCGCGGCTCGTGGATTTTCGTGAGGGCGCTTACGCCATTGCCCCCGCGGCGGATGGTAGCGTGTACATTGCCGATCAACGAACGCGAATCTGGAAGTGGTTTCCAACAGGCGAACCCCAGTTGATCGCGGCGGATAGCACGCCTCGCGCCGAGGGTGAGGACGGAATTGCCATTGCCACCGGGTGCATCCGCGCCATGACGCTCGATCCCGCCGGTAACCTCGTCTTCAGCGACACCTGCCGCAACCGCATCCGCATGCTGGAAGGGCCCGGCGATTGCGCGCCTCTCCCCGCGCCCTAAAGCGACCCCTGTGACCCGTCGATCTTCTGCCCGCCCAGCAGGCTCGTCAGCAGGCTCCAGTTGTAGCCCGCGTTCTGGAACGTCAACGCGCGCGCGAGCGTGAGCAGCACTGCCTGAATCCGCAGCAGCAATCCCGCGAAGAAGCCGGCGCGTTTCGAAAGGAAATGCGCCACCCCGTTCAAGCGATCGGCCGCGAGCGTCGCCTTCTGGGAGTTGGTCCACCGCATCGGCGCTTCCGACGCGCCGTGATCCGTCACCCGGATCGCCGGAATCAACAGAGCCTTCTTGCCCGCGTGCCGGATCTGGAACGCCAACTCGAGGTCGCCGCCCCACTCGCCGTAATGCTCGTCGAAATAGTTCATCCCCTTGAGGAATGCCAGGCGGATGAGCAGCGCTTTGCGGCCCGGATACTCCAAGGCCATCGGCGCGTCGAGGGTTGCCGGAACGCTTTCCGGAATCGCCGATTCATCCTGCCACAACCGGCCGAGCACGTCCCGGTCCGGCAGCCTTCTGACCTGCGCGAGTGGTGAACCCGAAGCATCCGTGAGCAGCGGGCACACGGCCCCGGCCTCCGGCGCCGAATCGAGCGCATCCGCCAGCCGCGGAATCGTGTCCGGCTGCACCTCCACCGCCGGGTCGAGAAAGCACAACGTCTCCGCCTTCGCGCTCCGGATCCCGATGTTCAGCGCCTTCGGCGCCCCGAAATTACGCGGCATGCGCAGGAATGTGAACTCGGGATAGTCGAGATCCATCTCCGGAGTGGTGTCGTGCGTGCCGATGTCGAGGACAATCACCTGCAAAGCCTCCGCCGGCCGGCTGCGCGCCAGCGCTTGCAGGCACTTGTGCAGCATCTCCCCGCGATGGAACGACGCGATGATCGCCGTCACGCGCGGCCCCGTGGCCTGTTCCGCCTGTTGCTGTTCGACTTCCTCCATGGGAAGAAATGATGATAGCATCACTCTCCATGAGGCTTTCGAGGAACCTTGCCCCCGTCCTGCTGCTGGCGGCTGTTGCCGCGGCCGCGCAATACCGCCCGGCCGACACTTTCCAAACCAAGTCCGGTCCTCTGAAGCTAACCGTCATCCGGCATGCCAGCCTGATGCTCGAAGCCGGCGGACAGGTGGTTCACGTCGATCCGTGGAGCCAGGGGAACTACGATGGCCTACCCCAAGCCGATCTGATTCTGCTCACCGACATTCACGGGGATCACCTCGACCCCAAGGCGCTGGCCAAGATGAAGAAAGCCTCCACCGTTATCCTCGCGCCTGCCGCTGTTGCGGAAACGGTGAAGGAAGCCACCGTTCTGCGCAACGGCGAGTCGAAGGCCGTGGGGAAATGGAAGATCGAGGCGGTCCCCATGTACAACGAAAAGCGCGGTCCCGCGCCTGGCAAGCTCTTTCACGACAAGGGCCGCGGTAACGGTTACATCGTGACATACGGAGGGGTGCGATTTTACATTTCCGGCGACACCGAAGCTACTCCGGAGATGCGCGCCCTGAAGAACATCGACGTCGCGTTTCTCTGTATGAACCTGCCCTATACCATGCCGCCTGGAGAAGCCGCCGCAGCGGCGAAAGCTCTGCATCCCAAAGTGGTGTACCCGTATCATTACCGCGGCTCGGATGTGAAGGAGTTTAAGAGCGCTCTCGCCGGCTCTGGCATCGAGGTCCGGCTTCGCGACTGGTATTACTGACCAGCTACGCCGCTTTGGCGAACCGCCGGTAAAGGAACACGAAGTACCCGGTGGCCAGCATCATCCCGGGGATCCACCACGCCAGGCCAACCGTGAGTCCATAACCGGATGCGGCCGTGTTTTGGATGGTCAGGCCATTGGCGAGGTTCTCGTTGGACGGCAGCACATAGGGATAGATGCCAAAGGCCGCGCTGGTCAGCATCCCCAACAGATAGCCGGCGGAGGCAAGGAATGGGCGCAACCGCTCCGGTTTCCCCAGCCAGTAGCGGATGGCGAGCAGCGATCCAATCGCGATGGCGGGGAACACGAAACCCCACGGCTTCGATTCGAGATTGTGCGCCACCTGGGGCTGAATGGCGAAGGTCAGCACCGTGGTCAGCGCGGTCAACGCGGCCACCACCCACCACAGCCGCGCCGCCAGCGGGATGGCGCGCGGATTCCGGGTGCGATAACCGAGCCACAGCGCGCCGTGCAGCAGCAGGGCGCACAGCGCATGCACGCCTACGGCGATGGTGTAGTAATCCAGAATCCCCGTCGGCCCATTGGGTGTGAAGTCCGTCCACAGCGGCAGGAAGAACTCCCCTGCCGTATCGAGCGGCACGCCGCGCACGACATTGCCGAGCGCGGCGCCGAAAAACACCAGCAGCAGCCCGCTCGAACCGGCGAACACCGTATCCCAGACCTGCTTCCACAGCGGACTGTCGATATGATTGCGGAATTCAATCGAGATGCCGCGAAGAATGAACAGCCACAGGACGATCATCAGCGGCAGGTAGAAGCCGCTGAAGCTCGAAGCATAAAGCGCCGGGAAGGCGAAATACAGCGTGCCTCCGGCGGCGAGAAGCCACACCTCGTTTCCATCCCAGAAGGGAAGAATGGAGCCGAGAATCTGCTTTCTCCCTTCTTCGTCTCTGCCGAGAAAAAGATGGAGCGCGCCGGCCCCCAGGTCAAAGCCATCCAGCACCACGTAGATGGCCAGCATCAACGCGACAAGCATGAACCAGAGAGTTTCCATGATGCTTTCCTAATGGCTTTGCGCTTCCCCGGGCCCGTGCTCCACCTCGCGCCAGACGAGGAAGAGGAAAAGTATGCCGAGAATGGCATAGAGGCCCAGGAAGCCGAGTAGCGTGAACAGCGTGTTGCCCGCGGAAACCGTGGCCGACGCCCCTTCGGAGGTGCGCATCAGCCCGTGGATCAGCCATGGCTGCCGCCCCAACTCCGCCGTCATCCATCCGAAGGTGGTGGCGATATAGGGGAACGGAAACAGGAACATCAGCGTCCACAACAGGGGACGCGATTCATACAACCTGCCGCGTCCGAGCAGCCATGCCGCGAACGTCAGCACGGCAATGAAGATGGTCCCAAGGCCCACCATGATGTGGTAGCTGAAGTACAGCAGCCCGATATTGTCCGGCCAGTCCTTTTCCGGGAATTCGTTCAGCCCCTTCACCTCGGCCTCCCACCGCTGGTAGGTGAGGAAGCTCAGCGCCCGCGGCACCAGCAGCGGATTATCCAGGCGCCGGTTGGGCACGTCCGGCTGGCCAAGGATGGCGATGGGCGCGCCCTGCTCCGTCTGGAACAGGCCTTCCATCGCCGCCAGCGTGGCCGGCTGATAGTGCGCAATGTTCTTCCCCTGGCCGTCGCCGGTGGGGAAGATCATGAGGATGGAGGCAATGGCGCCCGCGATCACACCCTGCCGCAGAAACGTGCGCCCGAACCCGGCATGCTTGTGTTGCAGCAGATAGAACGCGCCGGTGGAGGCCATCACCACTGATGCCGTGACCACCGAGCCAATCATGTTGTGTAAGTACTGCCATCCCACCCATGGGTTCGTAAGCAGCGCCCAGAAACTCGAGAGTTGAATGCTGCCATCCGGCGCTATTGTGTAGCCGACAGGGTGCTGCATCCACGCATCCGTGGCGATGATGAAGAATCCCGAGAGCCATGAGCCGAGAAAGACCAGAAATACGGCTGCCCAGTGCGCCTTCGGGGAGAGCCGTTTCTCGCCGTAGAGGAACAGGCCCAGAAACGACGACTCCAGAAAGAACGAATACACGCCTTCGAGCGCCAGCGTCTGCCCGATCACTCCGCCCGCCGCTTTCGAAAATCGCGACCAGTTCGTTCCGAATTGAAACTCCATCGGAATCCCGGTCACAACGCCGAGAGCGAAATTAATGGCGAAGATGCGCGCCCAGAATCGCGCCGCATCGTTGTAGTGCTGGTTGCCCGAGCGCAGCGCCATCGTTTTCAATATCACGATGAGCAGCGCCAGGCCCATGGTGAGCTGCGGAAAGATGTAATGAAAGGTGATAGTGAAGGCGAAGTGGAGGCGGTGAAGAGTGAGAGCGGAGTCCATGGAATACCCTTCCCACTTTCATGATGCACAAGTCCGCGGAAAAGTGTCGGGAGAGGGACTATCCCACTACGGGCAGCAGGTTCTCTTCCGACATTCTTTTTAGCTGCCCGCAGGCGGCATAGATATCGCGGCCCCGCGGTTTGCGCACAAAGCACGGTATGGCGCGACGGACAATCTGCTGGAAGGCATCCACTCGCGCCTGATCCGGAGTCCCAAAGGGAATGCCCGGCCCCGGGTTCAAGGCGATGAGGTTCACCTTGCACTTCAGGTTCGCCACCAGCTTCACGACGCGGCGCGCATCGGCGTCCGTATCGTTCACGCCCTTCAGCAGAACATACTCGAACGTGAGCCGCTCCCAGGGACGCAGCGGATAGGCGCGGCAGGCTTCCATCAAATCGCTTAAGTGATACTTGCGCGTCACGGGCATCAACTCGCGGCGCTGTTCCTCCGTGGAAGCATTCAGCGAAATGGCGAGCTTCGGACGCAGCGGCGATTTCCCCAGTTCCATCATCTTTGGAATGATGCCGCTGGTGGAAAGCGTCAGCCTGCGCTCGGAGAGCCCCACACCCTTGGGGTCCACCAGCAACCGGGTCGCCTTGAGCACGTTGTCCAGGTTGAGCAGCGGCTCTCCCTGGCCCATCATCACCACGTTCAGCTTGCTCACCTCGGCGGAAAGGCCATTCGCCGCGGCCGTGAACAGGACCTGGCCGACAATCTCGCCCGCGGTCAGGTTTCGCTCCAGCCCGAGCAGCGCCGTCAGGCAAAACCGGCAGTTCACGGGGCAACCCACCTGCGAAGAGATGCAGAACGTGTACCGCTCGCCTTCCAGCATGAGCACGGTCTCGACGCTCTTGCCATCGGCCAGTTTCAGCAGGTAGCGCCTGGTTCCGTCGGTGGATTCGTAGCTGTGGTCCGCTCCGGGAAGCCCGAACGGCAGCGCGCCCTCGAGCCGCTCCCTTAGCTCCGTGGGCAGGGTGGTGATTGCGGCGGCTGAGGAAACGCGCTGACGGTAAACGGCTTCGTAAACCTGCCGGGCGCGGAACGAGGGCACGCCGCCGCCCCACACGCGTTCCAGCAGTTCCGCGATTTCGGCCTCATCCAGCCCTACCAGCGCCTGTTCCATCGTTCCAATCCCCAGTGTAGCGGGAGCCTCCGCCGCTTCGCGATACAATGAGGTAACAAGTGATGAGCACGGTCCAAATTTCGGATAGCGTGCGTTCCGATACCCTCTCCAATGGAATCACGGTGGTGACGGAACAGATGCCGCATGTGCGTTCTGTTTCCGTTGGAATCTGGGTGACCGCCGGTTCGCGCAATGAATCTCTGCCGCAAAACGGCATCTCGCATTTCATTGAACACATGTTGTTCAAGGGGACGGAGAATCGCACCGCCGAGGATATCGCCCGGCAGGTGGACTCCATGGGAGCGCATCTCGATGCCTTCACCTCGAAGGAACTGGTGTGTTTCAACGCCAAGATGCTTGATGACCACCTGCCGCTGGCGTTCGACATCCTCGGCGACATGATGCTGCGGCCCCTCTTCAACGAAGAGGATATCGAGAAAGAAAAGGGCGTCGTCCTGGAAGAGTTGAAGATGGAAGCGGATAATCCGGAGTACATTGTCCACGACATCTTCTCCGCCAGCGTCTGGAAAGGGCACTCCCTCGGCCGCTCCATCCTCGGCACCCGGCAGACTATCTCCTCTTTCACGCGAAGCATGCTGCGCGACTATTTTGACCGCATGTACGTCACGGGAAACATGGTCATCACGGCGGCGGGCAACCTGACGCACGAGGCCTTCGTGAGTCTTGTCGAGCAGCAGTTCGGCCGTCTGCCGCGCAAGGAAACCACCGGGCAGGACGCTTCGCCCAAGCCGCACGCGAAGCTCACTCTCAAGAACAAACGCTCCCTGGAACAGGCACATTTGTGCCTGGGCGTTCCCAGCCATCCGCTGCCGCATGACATGCGCTACTCCTCGTACGTGCTCAACACGGTTCTCGGCGGCGGCATCAGTTCGCGCCTCTTCCAGAACATTCGCGAGAAGCGCGGCCTGGCCTACTCGGTAGGCTCCGAGCAGTTCCTTTATCGGGATTCGGGCCTGTTCTCCATCTACGCAGGCACGTCCACGGCTTCCGTTCCCGAGTTGCTGCAACTCGTGCTCGCCGAATTCCGCGACCTGAAAAACAACCCCGTGCCGCACGAGGAACTGCGGCGCGCCAAGGATAATCTGAAGGGCTCGCTGATGCTCGGCCTCGAGAGCACCGGCAGCCGCATGTCTCACCTCGCCCGCCAGTTCATCTACTTCAAGCGGTTTCCCACGATGGACGAGATCATCGAGTCCATCGAAAAGGTTTCGGCGGAAGATCTCCTGGGCCTCGCCAACGAATACTTTCAGACGGACCGCATCGCCCTTACTGTCCTCGGAAAACTGAACGGCCTCAAGGTGGAACGCGAAACCCTCGCCTGCTGATCCGGAAGCCGACTTCGGACGCAGGCCCCGGGAAGGGGCTTCGGGCGCCTAAATCCCGAGCTTGATTTTCGCCTTGCCGAGAAAGTCCGCGGTATCGATTCCGTAGAAATAGCGGTAGTACAGGTCTGGTTCGCGGCCGGTGATGAAACCGTGGTAGATCTGCACGTATTGCAGATAGTAGGCCTCGATTTCCTCCCTCGAGAACAGGTGATCCGGAGGTCTGTCAAACCCATTGACGAACATCTTCCACTGTTGGTCCTCGATGGTCGCCGCGAGATGGGTGAGCTTATCGTCTTGGGGAACGGTCTTATCTTGTCTTGCCCACGCTTCCCACTGATCATAGATGGAGTCGCATTGCTCTCTCGCGGCCCGGTACAATGCCCCGGCGCTGCTATTCTCCGATGCGCAGCCATTGTAGTAGAGCGTGAGATCGTTATTCATCAATCTGTAGTGTTCTCTGATCTTCTCCTCCACGAAATCGAGCAGGGGCCGCACTTCACTGGGGCCGCTATAGCCCAGCGTTTGCCCCACTTCGAGAATGCTCTTCTGTGTGAATCGCGCGGCATAGGATCTGGCATAGAGGTCCCAGCCGATAATGTGGCAGCGATTCGTAACGCGCGCCTTCGGCATGCCGCGGATTGTTTTCGCCTCCGGTTTGGGGAAGTCTCCCCAGGGGATGAGTTCGGTGATGCGGGTGTCCGTGCTGACCGCCTGCAGCCGGACAAATACTCCATAGGACATAGATTGAAATCCTCCCAGTTTATGAATTAGAAAGCCGCAATTTCTAATTACTTCTTTTGTTTTACTGCACCGGCCGGGTTCCAGGCAACCGTGCCGCGGGTCATGAAACACTGGAGTCATGCACCTCTCCCGGCGCACCCTCCTCTCGCTGCTCGCCTGCGGAACCGGATCCGCGGCCCAGACGCTGCTGCCCGCGCGCGCCAATCTCGGCTTCCGCGCGGACACGGGACCCGTGCGCACGGAGTGCGGCGTCGGCGCCCTCATGCCATGGGCGGAGGCGCTCTGGGCCGTCACCTACAACTCGCACAAGAAAGCCACCGGCTCCGATCTGGCGCTTTACCGCATCGACGATCAGTTGAAAGGTGAGAAAATCCACGTCCACAACGGAACCCACGCCAACCGGCTGATCCATCACGAATCCAACCAGTGCTTCATCGGGCCGTATGCCATCGGCATGCGCGGCAACTGGCGCTTCATCGAGGACCTTGAAGACCACCGCCTCACCGCCACCATGCGCCACCTTACGGACCCGGCTAATCGCGTCTATCAGATGACCATGGAAGGGCTGCTGATGGAGACGGACGTCGCAACCCTGAAGAGCAGGGTGGTAGCCGACCTCATCCAGGTGATGAAGCTCACCAAACGGCCGCACTTCAAAGGCGGCTTCACCGGACAGGGGCGCGTGGTGGTGGCGAACAACGGATTCTACGCATACGGCGAGGATGGGGCGGGCCTGTTCGAGTGGGACGGCAAGGGCGAATGGAGACGCCTCTCCGGCAAGCCGCACATGGACGTGGCCGGACGGCTGAATTTAGGAGAGGTAGTCTTCGCCACCGGTTGGGATGAGGCATCGGTACTGCTGTGGGCGCTGGTGGAGGGCAAGTGGCAACGCTACCGTCTTCCCAAAGCTTCGCACGCTTTCGAGCACGCCTGGCAGACGGAATGGATGCGCATCCGCGAAGTGGAAACCGAGCATTTTCTTATCGACATCCAAGGCTCGTTCTTCGAGTTGCAGCCGATCGCGTTTGAAGGCCGCATCTGGGGCGTGAAGCCCATCTGCCAGCACCTGCGCATTATCCCCGACTACACCGGCTTTCGCGGCCTGCTGGCCGTGGCGGGCAACGAGACAACCGCGAACGGCGACGCCAATCCCGTTGTCGGGCAACCCCAATCGGGGATCTGGTTCGGCAAGACGGACGACCTGTGGTCCTGGGGCAAGCCGCAAGGCTGGGGCGGCGTTTGGCGGAAGCAGGCCGTGAAGCGCGACACCGTTTCCGACCCCTACCTGATGACCGGATACGACAGAAAGGTTGTGCATTTCTCCACGGACAAAGCGGCGGAATTCCTGCTCGAAGCCGATATCGGGACAGGTGAATGGAAGCCCTATGCGCGCGTGAACGTCCCTGCCTCGGGCTACGCCTTTCACGTGTTCCCCGAAGGCTACTCGGCGCATTGGATCCGCGTCGCCGCGCTCACTGATTGCGCGGCCACGGTGGAGTTCATGTACACCTGATGCCGCGAACCGAATGGGGTTGGGAAATCACACCCGGGGAGATCGAGGCCTGGACCATCCATCGCGGCGGCGGACTGCTGGTGGTGAACAAGCCGGGGCTGGTGCCGTGCCATCCCTCGAAGCATGGCCCGTGGTCGAGCCTGGTGGGCGCCTGCCGGGAATACCTCGAGGTTCCGCGCCTGCACATGCCCTCGCGGCTGGACCGCGAGACCAGCGGGGTGGTTGTCCTCGCCTGGGACGCCGAATTGGGCTCGCGGCTTCAGCGCGCCATTGAACATCGCCAGGTGCGCAAGGTCTATCACGCTATCTTATGCGGCGAGTTGCGGAAGGGCGTCGTGGTGGATCAGCCGTTGGGCAAGGCGGAAGGCTCCGCCGTCATCGTGCGCCGCGCGGTGACGCCCGGCGGCCAGCCCGCACAGACAGAGTTTCAACCCCTGGCGTGGGGGAACGGGTTCACGCTCGCGCGCGTCACGCCGCACACCGGCAGGCTCCATCAGATCCGCGTGCACGCAAGCTGGCTGGGGCATGCCGTGGCGGGAGACAAGATTTACGGACCCGATGAGCGGTTCTTCCTCGAGTTCATCGAGCACGGGTGGACGCCCCGGCTTGCCGCCGCGCTGCCCTTCGAGCGGCAGGCGCTGCATGCCTCGGAGTGGATCTGCGAGGAAGAGCACGCCCGGATGCGCTTCGAGGCCCCGCTCCCCGAGGAATGGACCGCGCTGATCGCGCGAATGCGTTACTCTGCTGACCGGACCGCTACGCAAATACCCGCGCCGTCATAGCGGTCAGGCCTTGCCGAAAGCACCGTGTACCCGATATTCACCATGAGGTTGCTTCTCACTCCCGGGTCAAGCCCGCCCCCGCCGCTGCCGCAACGCGGCGTTCCACATGAGGTTCCGCGGGACCTGGCGCCGCCATGATCGCACCTGCCGGCGCCCCATGTTCGTACACGAAAAGATACGTAAATAGCGATGCGCCCGTGTTGACGGCTATGCCGATTTCGAAGGGAATCTGCACCGAAATGACCAGGAAATCGGCGATAGGCCGGATGCCTGGGATCGGAATTCTCCTGCTGTCACTCGACAGGCCATACCTGGTCGAAATTCCAGCGAGTTCCGTGGGAAGCGGATATCCTTCCGCCTTGACATCCTTGTCGAGATGCAGTTCCAGCCCATGCACGGCTAGCGGCAACACTTGGCCTGGAGCGACGTTGACTTGAACCGGCCAATCAGGCTGGTAGCTGGGGCTGAGGATCATGGCGTTCGGTTGTGCCTGCTGCTGAGCGGACGCAACCGGAACGAGAAGTGCTATCGTCCACGACAAAGAAACGACGTGACGCATTCGAATTACCTCCACGTCCCGCAGTTGGCCGACCGGATGCGATACATTTTGAAGAATACCGTGGCCGGGTACCCGCTGGCGGCGGGGCGCGCCGGGAAGGCGGAAGGCAAATGAGCTTCGCACAGGATCTTCACCTTGCAGGCCGGGTTCTGCGCAGGAACCCGGGGTATGCACTCGTCGCAACGCTGACACTCGCTCTCGGCATTGGAGCCAACACCGCCATATTCGGAGTCATTCGGGCGGCGCTTTTCACGCCTCTGCCCTTTCCCCGGGAGGACCGCCTGGTGATGCTATGGCAGAGCCGTCCCGATCAAGGCATTGCGCGCGAACTGGTGAGCCCGGCGAATTTTGTGGATTGGAACAGCCCCAACCGGGTGTTTCAGGACATGGGCGCCTGGCCGGCCGTGAGCGATGCCGTCACCGCATTCAATGTAAGAGGCCGCGATTCCCTGGAGCGGGTGAACGGGATGTACGTCTCGGCCGGCTTCTTCCGCACCCTTGGCGTGCCGCCGCTTCTCGGCCGGACGTTCCTTCCCGAAGAGGACCGGCTGCGCGATCACCGCTCAGCAGTCGTGAGCCACGCCTATTGGCGCGAACGGTTCGGCGGTGATGCGGCAATTCTCGGCAAGACCATCGAAGTGGACACGTTCCGCGGCGGCGTGTACACGATTGTGGGCGTCATGCCGGAGGACTTCGACTTCCCTCATGGCACGCGGATATTTCTTCCCATCGCCTTTTGGGGCGGCGGGCCGCTGCCTCCCGTGGATGCCTCCCAACGCTGCTGCGCCTGGTTTAGCGTGGTGGCGCGCCTGAAGCAGGGAGTCACACTGGAGCAAGCCCGTCAGGAGATGACGGCCCTCGCCGGCGGAATTTCGCGGCGGCATCCCTCCGGCGGCGGCGTTCCCCGCATCGCAATTGCCCCGCTGCGCGCGGACATGCTCGGCGATCAGCGAACCGGCCTTCTGGTGTTGTTCGCCGCCGTTCTATGCGTTCTCCTCATCGGTTGTGTAAACGTGGCAAGCCTGGTGTTGTCGCGCATAACGGCCGGAAGCGCGGAAATCGCCACTCGCAGGGCGCTCGGAGCGACCACATGGCGTCTGGTTCGGCAGGTCTTGGCGGAAACGCTCTTGCTCAGCCTGATCGGCGCCTGCGGAGGAGTTCTCATGGCATTGTGGTTGCAAGGGCTGGTCGTCCGAAGCCTGGTCGCAGTCATTCCCATGGTTTCGCTCACACGGCTCGATTGGCAAGTGCTTGCGTTCGCCATGTGCGCCGCCGGGGCCGCCGCCTGCTTCTGCGCGCTGGCTGCCGCCGTTCCATTGGCCGCGGGCAGATCCAGGGCAGCAACGGAAGACCGTCGAGGATTGTTCCTGCGCCATGCGCTCGTGGCCGCCGAGGTATCCGTTGCCGTGGCGCTGGTGGCGGTATCGGGCCTGTTGATCCGCAGCCTGTTTGCCTTGCAGCGTGTCGATACGGGGTTCCGTAGTGGGCACGTGCTGGCGGTGTCGTTCGACCTCACCGCAGGTCCTTTCCGCGGACCCGGTAACCAGCAACCGCTCTTCCATGAGCTGATGAACCGGGTCGCCGCGCTTCCAGACGTGCGAGCAGCCGGCGGTGTGGGTGAAGTCCCGCTCGCCCGCAGGCGCGTGCCCGATCAGCCCATCACGATCGAGGGCCACCCCGCGCGCCCTGCCGCCCAATCCCCGCATGTGCTGGCGACCGCTGTAACGCCAGGTTATTTTTCGGCACTGGGCATCCCCCTCGTCTCCGGGCGGCTGTTCACCGAAGGGGATCGCGGAGACGGGAAGATGGTTGCGATCGTGAACCAGACAGCGGCGCGCCGGTTCTGGCCGGGGCAAGACCCGGTTGGCGGAAGAGTGGGGCTTGGGAGCGCGGAGCATTTTGCCTATTTCCGCGTGCCTCCTTCCGAGGGACAACCGGAATGGCGCGAGATCGTGGGCGTGGTGGGAGATGTCCGCGGCTCGGCTCTGGATGAGTCCCCTCAACCCGAGGTGTATTCCTGCTACCGGCAGTTCCCCTGGTACAACCCGGCGCTGGTAGTGCGCACCGGCGGTGACCCCATGGCGCTCGCCGCGGCCATCCGCGGCGAAGCGAAGGCGCTGAGTTCGCGCGCCGTGGTAACGGACGTGAAAACCATGGATCAGATTGCGGCGGGCTCCATTTCTCAGCCGCGCTTCCGCGCCTGGCTGACCGGGCTTTCCTCTCTGCTCGCCGTCATCCTGGGGATGGTGGGTGTGTATGGTTTGATGTCGTACTCCGCGGTGCGCCGCACGCGGGAGGTGGGGATTCGCATGGCCCTGGGGGCGGCCAGGTTAGAGGCTGCCTGGGTGGTAACCGGCCAGGTAATGGTTGCCGCCGGCGTGGGGCTATTGGCGGGCATCCTGGCAGCCCTTGCAGCCGCGCGCGTCATGCGGTCTATGCTCTTTGGCGTCGGCCCCACGGACCCTCTGACGCTTGCCGGCGCCTGCCTTCTCTTTGCAGCCTCCGCGCTGCTCGCGGGCTACGTCCCGGCGCGGCGCGCCGCGGGCGTGGATCCGGCGGCGGCCTTACGGTACGAGTAGAAACATGAGAGGTGATTCACTCCGATGAAGAGCGTCCGTGATGCGGCGGCAAGGAAGGAAATCCTGGCGCGGATGGCAAGACTCGAACCCGGCACGAGGCCCAAATGGGGAAAGATGACCGCTGCGCAGATGCTAGGCCACGTCGCCGCTCCAATGCGCGGCGCCATGGGGGAAATGAAAGTGACCGGTAAGCCCGGCCCGTTGCGGAACCGGATCATCCGCTACCTCGTCATCCATGTCCTGCCGTGGCCAAGGGGGGTCCCCACCGTTCCCGAGTACGTTCATGCCGGCGAAGAAGACTTTTCAAAGAACATCCACGCCCTAACCGCCGTTCTGGAACGCTTCGCGGCGGCGCTTACTTTGGCGCCGCATCCCGCTTTCGGAACCCTCTCCCGGAAAGACTGGGGCTGCCTGACATACCGCCACCTCGACCATCATCTGAAGCAGTTCGGACTATAGCCGCCGTACTCCCCAACCATTACCGGTTGGCGGAGTTGTCCATGATCATAGCCGCGGGATCTCGACTTCCGCTCCCCGGCGATCCGCCGAAACATAACCGGCGTATATTGTCAGCGTGATGTCGATCGCCAGATCGAGGCCGCATTCCGCATGGCGTCCGGCGGCGAACGATTCCACGAAATCACGCATCTCGTGCAACTGGCCGGAACTCCACCCGAATTCGGGATACGCCGGGATCCAGCCTTCATTCGAGCTGATCTTCTCCACCAGGTCGAGCCCGTCCATCTCCTTGGGATGCGGGCTGTACACGTCCACGACATGCACCGGGTTCAGATGGCAGCGCGTGCGGTGGTTGTTGGCGAACACATCGACGTAATCGTAGATGCCGCCCAGCGCCAGTTCAGACGTGATCACGTCCGCCACCATGCCGTCCTCGAAAATGACGTGCAGCAAGGCGTAGTCCTCGGTGTCTTTATAGGTGGTGCGCAGATAGCCGCGGTCCTCGAATGCCGGGAGCTTGGTGATGGAATGGGTTCGCGCGGAAATCGCCACCGGACGGATGGGCCGCCCGCTGCGCGCCAACCCCTCCTTGCGCTTCAAATACAACACCCCGCCGAGGGGATGGCAGCCCTTGCCGATCATCGACCCGCCGCCCTGCTCGCTCCAGATTCCATAGACAGGCGAGTGCGACCCGCTGTGCGATTCCTCGGCGGTCATTCGCAGAATCTGCCCCTTCGCCGCCTCGAGAATCTCGCGCTCGCGCTGGATGGACGGGGCGTAAATCCAGTTTTCCGCGTAGCCGAACAGAATTCCCGCCGAGGCGATCAGGTCCCGCACCGAGCGCAGATCCTCCGTCACCGCGGCCAGCATCTCCTCCTTCAAGTGCGTCTCCGGCGAGCCGAAGAATCCCGTGAACGGCTTCTCGACAATCACGTGCTTGCCCGCCCGCGCGGCGGCGCGGATGTAGGTGAGATGCGACGAGGGCGGCGTGCAGATATCGAGCACGTCAATGTGCGGCAGCATCGCCTCCACCGAATCAAAAGCCGGGACGTGGTACCGCGCCGCAAAGGCGTTGCGGCTTTCCGCCCGGGCCGAGGTGACGCCGGCAGTCACCGCCGCCAGCCCGCGCAGGTTGCGATGGTGAAACCTGCCCGCAAATCCCGCGCCGGCGATCCCGATGCGCAGCGGCGCCATCAGGGGCGCCCTCCCCCGACGAAATGCACGATTTCGATCTGCGCGCCGGGAGTGAGGCGCGTTTCCTGCCACTCCTCCTTCTTCACGATCTCTCCGTTCAACTCGATGGCGACTCGAGAGGGGTCGATCGAGAGCGAGCGGAGCAGATCGAGGAGCGTATTTTCTTCCGCGGCAGTCCGAGGCTGACCATTTACAAGGATTTCCATCTACTCTTTGGTAGCATACGCGCGAAGCTGGCGGCGGAGGAATTTGCCGCTCGCCGTCTTGGGGATCTCCTCGACGAATTCCACCTGGCGCGGCACTTTATACGCGGCCAGCCGCTCGCGGCAGAACGCGATCACCTCCTGTTCGGTGGCTTCCGCGCGGAGGGCCAGAAACGCCTTTACCGTCTCGCCGCGGTAGGGGTCGGGAATGCCGACGACGGCCGCCTCGCGCACGGCGGGGTGGCGGTAGAGTACGTCCTCCACCTCGCGCGGCCACACCTTGTAGCCCGAGGCGTTGATCATATCCTTCTTACGGTCCACGATATAGAACCAGCCTTGCCGGTCCATGATGACTACATCGCCCGTGAGAAACCAGCCGTCATGAAAGGCGGCGGCCGTGGCCTCGGGCCGGTTCCAGTAGCCCTCGAACACGAACGGACCCTTCAATACCAATTCCCCCGGTTCGCCCGGAGGCACAATCCGCCCGGCATCAGTCAGGTCCACAATCCGCGCTTCGCAGTTCGGGATCGGAATGCCGATAGCGAGAGCGCCGCTTTCACCATGGACCGGGGCGCGCGCGCCGTACGGCACTGAATGCGACGGCGAGTTGACCTCCGTGAGGCCGTAGGTGTTGTGGATGTAGCTGCCGCAGCGCGCTTCGAACTGTTCCGTAACGGAGGGCGCCACCGCCGCCCCGCCCGTGAAGCATTTCTTCAGGAATGCGCCCTCGGCCAAGGCAGGTTCGCGCATGAGGGCGATGTAGGCCGTGATGGAGGCTACGGAAAACGTTGCCTTATACTGGCGCGCCATGCGGATGGCTTCGCCCGCGGTGAAGCGGTGGAACAGGATCAGCGGCATCCCGGCCAGCGCGGCCACGGCCAGGTGCGCCACCAGGCCCGTGATGTGAAATAACGGCGCCATACCCAGCACGGCGTCCTCCGGGGTGAGTTCCATCCACGTCCGGAAGACGTTGGCATTGAAGGCGATGTGCCGGTGCAGGCCCATCGCTCCCTTGGGTTTCCCCGTCGTCCCCGATGTGTAGACGATGTGGGCCAGGTCGCTGGGTTCGACTCGTAATCGGTGGCCCGGGTCCGGCACGGCCGAGCCGAGGGCGCTCAGCAGATCGGTTGTCTCCGGCAAAGCGAGCTTCGGCTGCGATCCCGGGATAGCCGCTTGCGGGGCGAAGTCGTGCTCGTTGGTCGTAAAGACATGCCGCACCCCCGCCCGCTCGAGTGCGGGGCGGGCGGCGGCGTACAGGGAATCGAGGCCTACCCAAACCTTAGCCCCGGAGTCGTTGAACTGGTAGCCGATCTCCTCCTCTTTGTACATAGGGCTGAGCGGAACAATGACCGCCCCACGCTTCCAGGCCCCGTACTGGGCAATGGCGAACTGCGGGTTGTTCTGGAGCGACAGCGCCACGCGGTCGCCCCTCAAGACACCCCGGAAGGCGAGCAGGGCGGCGAAGCAAGATGCCAGATAGTCAAGTTCGGCGTATGAAATGGAGCGGTCAAAGTATTGAATCGCAATGGCTTGCGGGTGAGAACGGGCGTTTGATTCGAAGGCGTCGAGAATGGTGGTGGAAGGGATGGGGAGGGTGTGGGGAACGCGGTAGTGGGCGAGCCAGGGTTTGGAGGCGTAGGGAGACATAGAGGGGAAAGGATGATTGTAGCCGGGGAAGGGCAGCGATGATCTAATAATTATATTGCAGACTACTTGACATATAAACACTAAGATTTTATACTGTGCATGTGGAAATGATTTTTACAGGAGGCCCAATCAAAATGCTCACTCATTACAACCCCTTCCCCGCTCTCGAAGCCGCTTTCACTCCAGAA
>JAIXKK010000033.1 GCA_026954325.1 Bryobacterales bacterium
ATCGCTGCCGGCGGAGGTGTAGAACTCGGTCCAGGCGAGCATGACTCGGCCGTCCTTGAGGACAAGCATATCCGCTTCAGAGTTCCGCTTGTTGGACTCGGTGGAAGGGGCGACGACGTATTCGAAGGCCTGTTTGAGCCTGGCCTGGAGAAGGAAGGCCGCGGCTGTGACGAGGGCCGCGGCGGTGAGGGTTCGACGCATATCAGAACTCGTATTTGAGGGCGAACTGCATGGATCGGGTTGCGCCGCGGCTGAGGATTTTGCCGAAGGTGGCGGGCGCTTCGACGTTGGCGCTTGCGCCTCCCCAGTTGGCATGGTTCCAGGCGTTATACATTTCCCAGCGGAACTCGAGGGTGTGGGACTCACGGATGCGGGTGGTTTTGAAGATCTGGAGGTCGTGGTTCTTGATGCCGGGCTGATAGAGGATGTTGCGGCCGGCGTTGCCGACGCGCTGATCGAGGCCGCCATTCTGGAGGAGCTTGAAGGCTCCGATGTCGAAGAAGTTGTCGAGAGTGCGCCGGCTCTTGGAGATGTTGCCGTCACCGACGCGATCGGGGCGGGCGGTGCAGGCGGCGGCGCAGATGTTGACGCGGCTGAGGTTCATGGCCGGGGAAACGAGATCGCCGGTCTGGAAGAAGACGGTGCCGCGGGCTCCCCAGCCGCTGATGAGCCGGTCGCCGAGGCCGTTGAGGTTGTTGAAGAGGGCGCGATTCTTGCCGAAGGGGAGGGAGTATTCGAAAGCCGCGGAGAAGCGGTTGCGGGCGTCGAAGTCAGAGGGGCCCTTGGCGGTCTGGAGGCGCCGGGTGGGGTCGGTCCAGACGGGGCCGGCGTTGAGCGTGGAAGCGGTGTCAAGGGATTTGGAGTAGGTGTAGGCGACGAGATAGGACATGCCTTTCCAGGCGCGCTGTTCGAGCTTGAGGGCTCCACCGTTATACCAGGAGCGGGCGTTCATGACCTCGGCCTGAATACGGGCGAATTGAGGGAAGGGTTGGAGGAGTTGGACGTTACCGGGGCCGGGGAGTTTGGCGTTGAGGTTATCGAAGGCGAGGAGGTTGACGCCGGTGGAGCCTTGATAAAGGCCTTCGAGGACGAGGGTGCGGGTGAGTTGCTGCTGGACGGAGAAGAGCCACTGCTGAACCTTGCCGTATGGGAAGTCGCGGGAGAGGAAGGGGAAGATGGTCAGGGGAGCGGTCTTGAGAGTGAGTTCCGCGTTGGTGTTGCCTTCGGGGTTGTAGCCGATTGCGGGGTGGTGGCGGGGGAGGTCCAGATGGGGCGGAGCGTATTGGGGGCGAAGTCGTTGGTGGAAGCCAGGGACTGCACTTGCGGGGAGTCGTAGAAGATACCGTAGCCGCCGCGGATGACGGTGTTCTGGCGGGCGCGATAGGCGAAGCCGAGGCGTACGGCGATGTTATTGGTGTCGGCGTTGTAAGGCGCGCCGTGGTTGACGAAGCTGATGGGGACATCGGGGCGGACGGTCTTATAGAAGTTCTCGATGATGGAGCGGCCGGCAACGTTCTGGGAGAGAAGCATCGTGCCGCTGGAGAGATCGAAGCCGAGGCCGCTATCGCCGGCTTGCTTGAGGGCGCTTTCCACTTCGTAGCGGACGCCGAGGTTGAGGGTGAGGCGCTGGGAGACCTTCCAATCATCCTGGGCGAAGACGCCGAGGTAGTGGAGTTTGGAGTTCCACTGGGTGGCGCGGGCGGTCTTGTTGACGCTGGAGGCGGCTCCGAGGAGGAAGTCGGCGACGACGTTGCCGGCGTAGTTGTTGGTGAAGGCGGTGCTGCCGTTCCCGCCGGTGTAGAACATGTACTCGCGGATTTCGCGGAGGTCGCCGCCGATCTTGATATTGTGCTTACCGCGGCTCCAGTAGACGCTGTCCTGAAGCTGGTAGTTGTTGGTGGTGCGGTAGTTGGGGGTGCCGTCGGAGGGCAGGTTGTAGCCGGTGACGGAGACGTTGGGCACGGCCCAGAAGAGAGGATCGACGGCGGAGAGGGTGTTGGTGATGCCGGCGGCGTTGATGAAGTCCTGCTTGAAGGAGTTCAGGGTGCCGAGCAGGTTGCGGTAGCGGGTGTAGCCAATGGAGAGATTGTTGATGAGAGTGGGTTTGAGGATGTGGTTCCAGTGGGCGCTGGCTCCCTGGGCGCGGAGTTTCAGATCCGTACCTCCGGCATTGGAAGGCATCGGCCAGGCGGCGGAGGAAGTGTACTGCTCCTCGTTGAAGAGATAGCGTCCATAGAGGGTGTCGTTCGCTCCGATGTTATAGTCGATGCGGCCGACGGCGTTATCGGCGTTAATCTCGGCGGGCTTGCGGCCTTCGAAGATGTAGTTGCGGGCGGGGTCGGAGCGGTTGGCGGCGGGGACGAGATCGAGGACCTTGCGGGAGATGGGGTCGATACGGCTTTGGGGGATGGTGTTGTTGGCGAAGGGGATGCCGGTGAACGGGTCCTTGACAGCGGTGGAGAAGATGCCGGCGCGGTCGTTATCAGAGAAGACGCGGTAGAGGGGCGGGGAACCGGCGGCGCGCTGGCGGAGGCCCTCGTAGTTGCCGAAGAAGAAGAGCTTGTCGGTTTTGATGGGGCCGCCGAGGGCTCCGCCGAACTGGTTGAGCTTGAGGGGGCTCTTGGCGGAGGAGAAGTAGGGACGGGCGTCAAACATGTCGTTGCGGAGGAACTCGTAGAGCGAACCGCGCAGGTTGTTGCCGCCGGATTTGGTCACGACGTTGACGACGCGTCCCGCGGTCTGGCCGTACTCGGCCTTGAGCCCGTTGGTTT
>JAIXKK010000126.1 GCA_026954325.1 Bryobacterales bacterium
TTCGGCTGTGTTCGACACGGTGGCGCGGGTTCCCTACTGTGTGATGCAGCGGCAACTGGATGCGAACTCCCCGAAAGGGCAGCGTCATTACTGGAAATCCGCATACCTGAATGAGCTGTCTGACGAAGTCATCGGCCTGATCATCACCGCGATGGAGAACACGGCGGGAGACCTGGATCAGGTTATGATCGAGACTCACGGAGGGGCCATTTCCCGCATAGCCAGGGATGCGACGGCCTTCGAACACCGGCAGGTGCGGTTCAATCTGGGGATGTTCGGCATTTCCACCAATCCGGCGCTCGATGCGGCCGACATCGCCTGGACGCGTGGCTTGTACCAGCGAATCGTACCCCACTCGACGGGTGGCTCATACGTAAACTATCTTTCCGAGGGCGACGACGTCCACACAGCCTACGGTGACGCCCGTTTTCGCCGCCTCGCCGGCATCAAAGCCCGCTACGATCCAGCCAACATGTTCCGCTTCAACCACAACATCGCGCCGGCATAAGCCCCGCACCCGATGGGAATGGCCGGTGGCCGGCCGGCTTTCATCCCGTCCTGACAATGAAGCGAGGGATCGCATCCATGCCGCGAAAGTATGCACAAGCCGCCGTCTCAGCGGCAGGGACTCGAACCTCGTAAACAAAGACGAGGAAGGGCCCGGCCAGAGCGTCGCGCGTTCGTCATGAATGCCTCCGCCGGGCATCCGCGACCCGTACTCCTCCATCACGTCCGGAACAATGCGCCGCAGCTTTCAGCGATACACAAAATCAACACCAAGAAAAATATCACTGGAAATGTTCTTATTAAATCTCTGCGAGCTCCGCGCCTCCGCGAGGCCTCATAACCATCTCCCCCCGCTACAACACAAAACCCCAACCTATCACGCCGCTCCCCCCTTTATTTCCTTCCTGGTTTCAACTACTTCCATCCATCATTCTCCGCGAGAACCTCCTCCCCGCATTATTCTGAAACTGGAAAAGGTCACAGCCCTTCTCCCACATTCGCAGGAGGCCCCCATGCTCCGCTCTCTTTTCAATAAATCCCGCGCCCAAATCAATCGCGAAAATGCGCGCAAATCCACCGGCCCCAAAACTCCCGCCGGCAAGGCGTCTTCCAGCCGTAACGCGCTCAAGGAAGGCTTCTCCGCCTCCTTCGCCATCGTCGCCCCCGAAGACCAGCAATGCTACGACGGATTCCTTGTCAATCTCCGCGTGGAACTCCACCCGCAAGGCGTCCATGAGGAAGACCTCTTCCGCCGCATCAGCCTCGCTTCCTGGAACATCCGCCGCATCGAAAAACTCACACTCGCCCTCTATGAGGAGCAGGGCCTTGACCCGCTCGCCTCGGATGACCCTGCCATCGTCGCCAAACTGGAGCGCTATACCCGCCACCAGACCCTCAATGAGCGCTCCTACTGCCGCGGTGTCAAACAACTTCGCCTCCTCCAAAACGACCGCGCCGCGAACGCCCAACCCGCTCCACCCTCGCCACTGCCGGATCTGGAGCAAACAGGAGGCCAGCCTGTCGCCGAGCCACCCGCCGGCTGCCCCAATTCAGCGGCCAATCCCAACCTGGAAGCCCATGATTCCAAATGCGACAAAACGAAGCCGGACCTCAAGCCGGAATCCCCCCCCCTCCAAACGAGCCGGCGAACCACGCTGCCCCGGAACCGAAATCTGAAGAGCCCAACCCCCGCGATAATCCCAACCGGTTCTACCTGGTTCTCCGCTGAGTCCACGACACCGGAAGATCCTTCTTCTTCAAGTGCTCATCCAGAGCCCGCGCGGGGCCACACTACCAGAAGATGATATTAAGGATCGCCACCAACCCCAGGATCACCACGCCCAGCGGTCCGGGGCGTTCGAACCAGGGGATGTTCTCCGCCTCCGGTTTCGGCGTGAGGGAGTAGACGAGACCCTTCAGTTCGCCATGCGGTTTCGGGGCGCTGAGGCGGCTGACGGCGATGGTGATGAGGAAGCAGGCCACCCATGCCCAGGTGGCGGTCCAGAAGTTTTGCGCCATCTCGGAGGGGTAGGTATGCAGGACCGTAAGCCAGCCTCCTTTGATGCCGGAAATGGAGCCTTTGGGCAGGGTGAGGCCATGGTGGAGGGCAGCGGCGAGGGTGCCGCACAGTAGACCGGTGAAGGCGCCGTGTCCGGTGGTGCGCTTGGAGAACATACCCAGCAGGAACGTGGCGAAGAGGGGCGCGTTGACGAAGGCGAACACCAACTGGAGGAAGTCCATGATGTTGTTGAAGCGTGTGGCGAGGTAGGCGGCAAGGACGGAGGCGGCGATGCCGAAGATGGTGGCCATGCGCCCCATCCAGAGGTAGTGGGCGTCGGAGGCGTTCCTGCGGATGTAGGACTGGTAGATATCGTAAGTCCAGACGGTGTTGAAGGCGGTGACGTTGCCGGCCATTCCCGACATGAAGGAGGCGAGCAGGGCAGTGAGGCCGAGGCCGAGCATGCCGGGCGGGAAGTAGTGGCCGAGCATGAGAGGGATGGTCATGTCGTAGTTGAGGGAGCCGTCGGGTTTGGGGGGCAAGTGAAATCCGTTGGACGCCTGGGAACCGGTGAGGGCGATGGCGATCATGCCGGGGAGGATGACCAGGAAGGGGAAAAGCATTTTGGGAAACGCCGCGATCAGCGGCGTACGGCGGGCGGCGGCCATGGATTTGGCCGCCATGGCGCGCTGCACGACGAGGAAGTCCGTGCACCAGTAGCCGAAGGAGAGGACGAATCCGAGTCCCATGACCATGCTGAACCATTCGACGCCGAGCGGGTTATCGGCGGTGTTTCCGAGGTGGCGCCAGGCGGAGGTGAAGGCTCCCGGGGCGAAACCGCGGGAAACGGATACGGATTGCAGTCGCACCACGAGTTCGTCCCACCCGCCGACATCTTTGAGTCCGAGAAAGACAAGCGGAAGGAAGCCGGCGACGATGAGAAAGAACTGGAGAACCTCGTTATAGATGGCGGAGGTCAGGCCGCCGAGGAAGATATAGCAGAGGACGATGAAAGCAGAAAGCCAGATGGAGGCGCTGAAATCCCAGCCGAGCAGGGCCGTGAGGAGGATGCCCATCGCGTAAAGCGAGATACCGGAGGAAAACACGGTCATGGCGGCGAAAGTAATGGCGTTGAAGCCGCGGGTTTTCTCATCGAAACGGAGTTTCAAGTACTCCGGCACGGAGCGGGCGCGCGAGCCGTAGTAGAAGGGCATCATGAAAACGCCGACGAAGACCATCGCGGGGACGGCGCCCACCCAATAGAAATGGCTGGTGGCGATGCCGTACTTGGCGCCCGAGGCGGCCATGCCCATCACCTCCTGCGCGCCGAGGTTGGCGGAGAGGAAGGCGAGTCCGGTGATCCAGGCGGGGATAGAGCGGCCGGAGAGGAAAAAGTCAGTCGAGGTGCGCATGTAGCGCTTGAGGGCGAAGCCGATGCCGACGACGAAGCAGAGGTAGGTGGAGAGAATGAGGTAGTCGACGGGGGCTAATGAGATTCGGAACATTGGGAACTATTGTAAGCGAGGGAGGGGAAAGTTGACGCCCGTGGAGCGGGCATGATAGAAAGAGCGCGTACTGAATCGTTAAAGTAGAGGAGTTCTCATGCAACGCTCTTTGTGGCGCCTGGCCGCGTGCGCGGCGCTGCTGGCGGGTTTGACCGCCTGCGGCCGGAAGACCCGGGAGACGGCGGAACTCCCTGACCAAACCCCGCGGGCGCTGAAGAAGTTCGATGAGAACAAGTTCGGCATGTTCATCCACTGGGGCCTCTATGCCATTCCGGCCGGCGAATGGAAAGGGCAGTATGTTCGCGGCATCGGGGAATGGATCATGAACCGGGCGAAGATTCCCGTGAAGGAGTACGAGCAACTGGCGAAGCAGTTCAACCCGGTGAAGTTCAACGCCGGAGAGTGGGCGCAGGTGGCCAGGGACGCGGGCATGAAGTACGTGGTGATTACCTCGAAGCACCATGATGGATTCGCCATGTACGGGTCGAAGGCTTCGAAGTACAACATCGTGGACGATACGCCGTTCGCCCGCGACCCGATGAAGGATTTGTCCGCGGCGTGCGCGGCGGACGGGCTTGGGTTCGGTTTCTACTACTCGCAGGATCAGGACTGGCATGAGCCGAACGGGCGCGGCAACACGTGGGACTTTCCTGGGGAGCGCAACTCGGGGGAATATCTGCAAAACAAAGTGATGCCGCAGGTGAAGGAGATTCTGACGGGCTACGGGCAATTGAGCCTGATCTGGTTCGACACACCGGGCATGCTATCCGATCAACAGGTGACGGACTTGCGGCGGATGGTGAAGACGCTTCAGCCGATGTGCCTCATCAATAGCCGTATCGGGCACGGGAAGGGCGACTATCTGCAAACCGGGGACAATGCGATTCCGATCCAGGTGTACTCGAAGACGAAGTGGGAAGTTCCGGCGACGTTGAACGACACGTGGGGCTTCAAGAAGAATGACCACAACTGGAAAGATCCGGCGGATTTGATCGCGAAGCTGGCGGATATCGTTTCGAAGGGCGGGAATTATCTGCTGAACGTTGGGCCGACGGCGGAAGGACTCATACCGGAGGAGAGCCAGAACATCCTGCGCACCATCGGAAAGTGGCTGGCGGTGAACGGGGAGTCGATTTACGGCACGTCGGCGAGTCCGTTCTATTTCCCGGACATCACCTGGCGCTGCACGGTGAAGCCGGGGAAGGTGTATCTCCACCTGATCAACTGGCCGGGGCGCAACTTCCGCTTCGAGGGCCTCGAAAGCGAAGTGAAGAAGGCGTACTTGCTGGCGGACGGGAAGGATGTGCCCTACAAGCGCGAAGGGAACACGCTCGCATTCACGCTTCCCGAGACGCCGGTGGATCCTTATGACAGCGTGCTTGCGCTGGATATCGCGGATGAAACACCGCGCGTGGCGGCGGGGTTCGCCAATAACACGCTGCCCGCGAAGTTGGACTTGTATGCCTGGACGGCGCGGTTGCGGGGCGAGGAGATCCGGTATGACAAGAAGTCCATGGCGGCAAGTAATTTCAAGAAGGCGGACACGGAGAAGAACGAACTGTGGTGGTATCCCTACGAGAGCCTGGAAGGCAATTACAGCGTCGAGATCACCTATGCGTGCGACGCCAAGGCGGCGGGGAGCGGATTCCGGATCGCGGCTCACAAGGGCAACCAGGGCACGCCGCGCGCGGCCGTGGAAGGGCGGATAGAAAACACGGGAGGCCAGTACGTCACCAGGAAGGCAGCGGGGGCGCTCCAGGTGGCCCGGGATGACCAACTCATCAGCTTCAGTTTGCCGGATGACGACAAGTCATCGAGCGTCCGGATTCGCAGGATTACGTTGATTCGCGGAAATTGAGCCCATAGCAATCGCCTGCTCGCGCACGCGGGTGAGGCTCCTCGATGAAGAGCACGACGCGGTGGAAGGGCGTCCAGGCGATGGCTCCGCGAACACGGCCATCGAGTGGAAGATCAGGCCCCGGCCCAGAAACAGAACAGGCGTGGCGGCGATTCCGCAAGCCGGTGCTCTTTCCCGAAGCCGGCGATTCGAGCCTGGAAGCGCCTTACCGGCAGCCGCGGGATGAGACGCCGCGCAAGCTGTCGATGCGGGATCAGGCGCGGCGCCGCGCCGCGCCTGATGCGAGGCTTCCATGAGAAGCCGTAGTTTCCGGAGCGTACTGGTGGAAGATCGGGACGACGGATTCGGAGGTCCGGAGAACGGGTCGCGCACGCCCTGGAACAAGCCGGCGACGCAGGTGAAGGCGGAGTGGCATCTGCGCGGAGGGCACTGATCGTTATACCATCGGCTTGATGCGTTGCACACTGGCTCTCTTGTTTGCTCCACTTTGTCTCGCCGCCCAACTGCCGGCTCCGAACAGCATGGGCGTCTCGATGGGACATCTTCACCTGAACACGACGGACCCCGAAGCGTCGCGCCGGTTTTGGGTGGACTTCCTGGGAGCGTCCACCGTAAAGCTCGGCAAGTTGGATGTCTACAAATTCCCGAATGGGTTGGTGATGGTCCGCAAGGTTACGGCTGTTTCCGGGGGTTCGGAAGGTTCCGTCATCAATCACGTCGGGTTCAAGGTGAATGACCTGGACGCGTTTCGCGCCAAGGCGAAGGCGATGGGTTACCGGGAGGTGAGCTTCAACAAGGAGACAAGACAGGCGTTCATCATGTCGCCGGCTTCGGTGAAGGTGGAACTGAGCGAGGACAAATCGATGACGCGGCCTATCGTGAATCATCACATTCACTGGTTTGACACGGCGGTGCTCGATACGCAGGCGTGGTATGCGAAGATGTTCGGCGCCATACCGGGGAAGCGATTGAAGTTCGATGCGGCGGACCTGCCGGGGGTGAATCTGACGTTTTCGCCATCGGAGAAGCCGACGGTTCCGACGAAGGGCCGGGCGCTGGACCACATCGGGTTCGAAGTGGAGGGGTTGCGGCAGTTCGTGAAGCAGTTGGAGGCGAAGGGCGTGAAATTCGATGTGCCTTACAAAAAGGCGCCGGGGTTGGGGATTTCGATTGCGTTTTTCACGGACCCGTGGGGCACGTACGTGGAGTTGACGGAAGGCTTGAACCGTTTGTAGTGCAAGCCCTACCCGGGCAGGGATTCCCTCGCCGCCGAACCACTGTCCAGATTCTCGACGCGCACCTTCGCAATCCGGTTGCGATCCATCTCCTCGATGATGTACCGGCGTGAGCCTTCCTCCACCTGGTCGCCGGCTTTGGGGATGTAGCCGAGCCTGTAGAGGAGAAATCCGGCCAGTGTCTCATAGCCGGCCTCCACGGGAAGTTCGATGCCGTACTGCGTCTCGAGGTCGCGAATGGGGATGACGCCATCGATGTGGATAATGGGGGCCGTTCGCTGCACGAGCGGACGCCGCGCATCGTGTTCGTCCTCGATCTCGCCGAAGATCTGTTCCACGACGTCTTCGAGGGTGACCACGCCGACGGCGGTTCCGAATTCATCCACCACGAGGGCGATGTGCGAGTGGCTCTTGCGGAACTCGTCAAGAAGTTGTACGACGGGCTTCGATTCGGGGACCACGACCAGATGGCGAAGGAAGCGGCGCGCATCGAAGCGGCGCACCTGGCGCCGGCGCTCGGTGGCGATGCGGCGCTCTTCCCAAACCCGCAGGAGATCCTTGATATGAAGGTAGCCGATCAACTGTTCGGGCCTTTCCTCGTAAACGGGGATGCGCGTATATTGGTGCTCATTGACGGCGCGCAACAATTGATCGAGTGTAGTACCGGCGGGCACGGAGACGATCTGATTGCGGGGCACCATGATTTCCCGCGTAAGGAACTCAGGCATCTCGAGCAGGCGCTGCATGGCTTTCTCGACGAACCCCTCGAGGACGCCCTCGCGCAGGCTGGAGCTGAGAATGAATTTAAGTTCTTCCACCGAATGCCCGCCGCCGGCATCTCCTTTCACTCCGATGGCCCGCGAGATGGCGGCGGCTGACCGCTCCAGCACAAAGACGAAGGGTTCCAGGACGCGGTAGAAGATGAGAAGGACAGGGGCGACAATGACGGCCAGGCGGTCGCGCTTATCAATGGCGACGTTCTTGGGAACCACCTCGCCGATGACGACGTGCATATAGGTCATCAGGAGGAATGCCAGGGCGACACTGGCTATCTTCAAAGAGTGGGAGAGCAAGGGGGAGGACATCAGCGGATGGAGCCAGGCGTCGAATCGCTCCCGGAGCGCTTCTTCCCCGGCTACGCCGAGCGCGATGCTGCACAGGGTAACCCCTACCTGGACCACGGAGAGCAGCCGCTCCGAGTTCGCAAGCAGACTGAGAGCGGCGGTTGCGCCGACATGGCCCTCTTCGGCCAGGGCGCGAAGGCGTGAAGGGCGGCTCGAGACGAGAGCGACTTCCGAGGCGGCGAAGAACGCGTTCATTCCCACGATGAGGATCATCAGGAGAATGGTGTATCCGAAATTGCTATCCATGAAATGGCGCGGACTCCCGGGTCCGGCGCCGGGAAAACGACTTGATAATGCCTTATTCTCTCATGCGGAAGAGAGTCGCGGAGGAGGGGCCGCCCGTTCCGCGCGAGCTACAATGCACGTGTAGTGAACCGCATTCTTCGTGTAGTCAATGTATTGATTCTGGCTCTGCTCGTGATGGCGGCGGCATGGGCGTATTGGTATATGTGGCGGCCCTTGCCTCGAGTTTCCGGCGAGTTAAAGATGCCGGTGAGCGGACCGGCGAAGATTGTCCGGGACGCGATTGGGGTTCCGCATATCACGGCGGCGAGCGTCGAGGATGCGCTCTTCCTCGAAGGGTACGCGCACGCGCAGGACCGGTTGTGGCAGATGGACGCGTTGCGGCGGCTGGCGGCGGGAGAGTTGTCGGAGATCGTCGGACCCGCCGCGCTCGAGTCCGATCAGGAATCACGCCGGCTGTTGATGCGGCGGACGGCCCAGGCGCACTATGCCAATCTGGGAGCGGAAGAACGGGCGCAGTTCGCGGCGTACGCAAGGGGGGTGAATCACTTTCTCGAGACGCATCGTGGAAAGCTTCCCGCGGAGTTTGCCCTGCTCGGATACGACCCCCGGCCGTGGTCGGTAGTGGATTCGATGCTGGCGGGGATGCAGATGTTCCGCGGCCTCACCAACAGTTGGAAGGATGAGATTCTGAAACGTAAGCTGCTTTCCAGGGGCGATCCGGGGAGAGTATCGTTTCTCCTGCCGGTGCGAGCGGGAACCGAGGCGCAGTTCGGCTCCAACGCGTGGGCCGTTTCGGGGAAATGGACGGCGACGGGAAAGCCCATACTGGCCAACGACACCCATCTGGAATGGGCGTTTCCCAGCCCCTGGTATTCCATTCACCTGAAGGCCCCGGAACTGGACGTGATGGGCTTTTCGCTACCCGGCGTCCCCTGCGTCATCATTGGCCACAATCAGCGGATCGCCTGGGGGATCACGAATCTGCAATTTGACGTGCAGGACCTATACCTCGAGAAATTCGATCCGCAAAGCGGACGGTACATGTTCCGGGGCCAGGTGGAGCAGGCGCGTCCGGAGCGGGAGACGATTCGCATCAAGGGGAGATCTCCGCTGGAGATGGTGACCTGGGTGACCCGGCATGGTCCGATTTTTGTCACTTCCGGGACTGAGACCTTCTCGCTGCACTGGCTGGCGGAGGATAAGGATGGATTCCGGTTTCCGTTCCTGGCCTTGAACCGGGCGCGGGACTGGAAGGAGTTTACGCAGACGCTGGCCCGAATCTCCGGACCAGGTTCGAATTTCGTGTACGCCGATGTGGACGGCAACATCGGCTACCATGCGGCGGGCAAGTTGCCGGTGCGGAAAACGTTTCAAGGAGACGTACCCACGGACGGCAGCGCGGGGGAGACCGAATGGGAGGGCACGATCCCCTTCGAACAACTTCCCGCTGCGTACAATCCGCCTTCGGGAATCGTGGTGACGGCCAACCAGAATCCGTTTCCGGCGGATTATCCATTCCGGGTGAACGGCAACTTCGCCGCGCCCTACCGCGCCCACCAGATCCAGGCGCGTCTTCGCTCGCGCACAGGCTGGAAGCCCCAGGACATGCTTTCCGTGGAAATGGATCTGTATTCCGCCTTCAGCCATTTCCTGGCGCGGGAAGTCTACAAGGCGTGGGCTAAGCGCGGGCGCGGCAACCAGGGGTTGGCGGCGCCGGCGGAGTTGTTGAAGAACTGGAACGGGCAGATGCGCAGGGGGTTGGCTGCTCCGCTGATTGTGACATTGATCTACCAGCACCTGCGGAAAGCCGTGGGAGACCGCGCGGCGCCTGGAGAGGGCGCGGCCTATGAGAGCCACATGGCTCCCGTGGCGATCGGGAAACTTCTCCGCGAGCGCCCCAGGGACTGGTTCGACGATTATGACGGTCTGTTGCTGAAGTGCTTTGACGCGGCGATGGAAGAGGGACGGCGCGGCTTCGGCAAGGATCCGGGCAAGTGGGACTATGGCCGCTATACGGAGTTCGCGCTCCAGCATCCCGTGCTGGGGCGTCTTCCTTACGTGGGCGGGTATTTCCGCATTGGTCCCATGCCGATGGACGGGTCATCCACCACGGTGAAGCAGACTACGCGCCGGCTGGGTCCGTCGATGCGTTTCATCGCCGACCTTTCCGATTGGGAGCGCTCGCTGCACAATATCACGATTGGACAATCGGGCCAGCCGTTCTCCTCTCATTTCCGTGATCAATGGAACGCCTATTACGCGGGGACGAGTTTTGCGATGGAGTTCGGGAAGGTGAAGGCTGTGTCGACGCTGGAGATACGGCCGTAGGATTGTGGCCGGACTTCACACCTGCTTACTTTTCCGCCCACGCAGCCACATCCTCCCAGGGGCCGGGACTCATCCTCGACTTGAGGATGAGCCAGGTAACACTATTTCTTGAGGATTTTGAACAGGCTGTTGTAGTCATCGGTCCAGGCGGAGATGCGGGGTTGAGCCGGCGCCGCGCCTGGCGGCAGGTCCGTAAGAATCATCCAATCGGCGGCTTCAATTCCCTTCGCCGGATCGGCCTCGCTGTGGATGGCGTCCGCCTTCTTGTGTAGCTCCCAGGCGGCCGCGCGCACGGGTAGTCCGATATCGAGATAACGATTGGTGATATTGACGGCGATGACGCCGCCGGGGCGCAGGCGGCGGAGATAGAGCTGAAAGGCTTCCCGGGTCAAGAGGTGGACCGGGGCGGAGTCGCCGGAGAAGGCGTCGAGCACGAGGATGTCGAAGCTGGAGGGGGCTTCGCGTTCGAGCGCGAGGCGGCCATCGCCCAAGACCACTTCCACCCGGGCCCGCGAGTCGCGCAGGAAGCGGAAACAGGCGGAGGCGATTTGAATGACGGCGGGGTTGATTTCGAAGAAGCGGAATGTATCGCCGGGCTGGCCATAGGCTGCGAGAGTCCCCGCTCCGAGGCCGGCCACGCCCACGCGGCGGCCCTGTTGATGATGTGCCGCCATAGTGATGCCGATTCCGGAAAGGGGCGTGTAATAGGTGGTGAAGATATGGCCGCCATCGGGGGAAAGGTACTCCGTCCCGTGGCGGATGACGCCGTGGTAGAGGGTCCGGATGCGGTGAGCGCTTTCGCCGGAATCCACCACGCGAAGGGCGCCATGGAAGTTGCGGGTTTCGAGAACACTATCACCCTCGCGCAGTTTGGCGGCGATGACGAAGGTCAGCGCAAGGACCACGGAAAGGCGCAACAAGCGCCGCGGTTTGTATGCGAAGAGAAAGACCAGGGCCATGACCAGGCAGAGGATGATGGCGACCGGAAGTTCGAGGTAGGAGTTGAAGATCGCGGGCGCGGCCAGCGCCACGAAGATGCCGCCAAGCGCTCCGCCCGCCGCCACCGCCAGATAAAAACAGGTGAGCACGGGGCCGGGGTGAGGTTTCCGCAGGACCAGTTCTCCATGAAAGAACACACAGCAGATGAGCACTCCGGCGCAATAGAGGGCGAACTCCCACAGGAAGCCGCCACCCGGGCCGGGGCGGGCCAGACGCCATCCCATCGCCAGGCAGGCGGCCGGCACCAGCCAGCGGAACAAGGCGGGCCGGTACCATCCGTCGTGGTCAAAGCAGAGAACCAGGCTGAGGAGATAGATTCCCAGCAAACCAACCCAGAGGAAAGGAACAGCGGCTACCTCCTGGCTGAGGTGGTTGGCGACAGCGAGCCAGAGAATTGAGGGGCAAGCGGCCAGCAACACCCAAAGCCAAGCCTGATGCGCTACGATGGCGGGACCTTCGATCGATCCCCGGCCGGCGGCCCGCCGGCCTCGCAGAGCGGACGCTCCGCAGAGTACCAGGAAGAGGACGAACGCCGCCGACCATACGGACAACTGGCGCCTCACCGGCAGGAGCGGTTGGATTACCGGGGGATAGGCAAGCAGGGCGAGAAGCGACGCCACATTGGAAAGGGCGAAGAGCCGGTATGGAGAACGCTTCAGTGTTCCCGCGTACCACCATTGCACGAGTGGTCCGGTGGTGGAGAGAGCGACGTACGGCAGGCCGACAAGAACGGCCAGCAAAGCGAGGACACTCCAAACCGGGCTTTCCGAGGTCCTCGCCGCCGACGGGAGGGCGATGGGAAGCGCCAGAGCGCTGGCTGACAACAACGCCAGATGGACAGCCTCGCGGGCGCCGGAGGGTAGAAAGTGCGTGACAGCATAAGCGTAGAGGTAGCCAACGAGGAGGGCGAACTGAAAAAAGAGCATGGACGCCGTCCAGACACTCGCGGACCCGCCAAAGCGGGGAAGGATCGCCTGTACGACCATCGGTTGAACGAGGAAGAGCAGAGCGGAGCTGAGGAAGACGGTACAGGCGAACAGGATTCTGTCAACGCGCCCGGCCATGGAAAGCAATGATACCGCAGAGCCCGGGATGCGAAAGAAAGAAACGGGCACCCGCCAGGGTCATCTACAAAGGTGTTGGAGCAAGGTGGGAAAGAAATCCATTCCGTCCGGTTGCTCCGGCTTGTCTAAGAGAGATGTCCTGCCTGGTTCGTGCTTTTTTCGTGTTTTCTATTGATTCGGAGCCCGACTTGCCCTAGAATGAGCGCTCGGCATTCCGCCGCCGCTGGGGTGGTCCGGCTATCGGACTTTGAAAGTGGTAGAGTAAAAATCCAAAGAGGTTTGCCTGATGCGAAGAGCGTTTGGTCTGTTGTTCCTCCTTTCGGGGATCTGTTCGGGGCAAGGAGATGTGACCGCCCAGGTGCGGCGCCTGGAGGCCCGGGGAGAAACCGCCCAAGCCGGCGGTTTGCTGCGAAAGGCAGTGGAGGAACGGCCAAACGACGCGGGCGCCCAAATGGCTTACGCGGAATTTCTCGATCGCTATCGGGATGCGGGGGCCCGGGCTGCCTACGAGAAAGCACTCCAGTTGACGGACGCGGACCAGTCGAAGAAGGTTTCGATTGCGCACCGCCTGGTGTTGTTGGATCTCATGGCGAATGATACGGCTGCCGTATCGCGGCACATGCAGGTCTACCGGTCGGCGGGTGGTTCGCAGTTGACACTGCCTGGGGAGAGCGCTCCCAAGGACCGCCCCATGGGTACGATCGAGATTCCGGGGCCGCTGCGATCCTTCGCCCGCATGGCGGCTCTCTCCCCCGATTTGACGGCCGATGATGTGCTGGGCGCGCTGGCCCGGAATGTGGTCACCAACGGTTACCAGGCGGCGAGTTCGAGCGAAGCGCTTGACCAGACCGAATATCTGAAGCTGGTGGTGAGATATCTTTCCCAGGCGCGGGAGCTTTCCAAACTCGCCGGGGAAGGAAAGAAGATCAGGATAGAGACCTGCGAATCCACGCAAACCGGCGACTTGCTGCGGGTTCTCGGGTACCGGATGCGGGGCGGGTGCGGCAGCGAGGTGGTTCTCGAGACAGTGAACGCTTCGCGCGCGTTTCTTACGATTGACTCAGGCTTCCCGCTGGCGGAACTGGAGCAGCAGCTTCGCACCAACCGGCCCTTTGTCTACGACTATGCGCCGGCCAAGGTCCCCGTGTTGTACTCGCCCGAATACTGGCTTTCGAGCAAGGACAAACAGAACGGCGAGTTTATCGATGTTTTTCTCGGTGACCCGTCGCTCTGCCGCCTCTATCTCGCTTTGTCGAAACTCGATCCGGAAACCGCCGAGGAACTGCGCAAGGCGCTCCCCTTGCAGCGCATTAAAGCGTTCGCGCATGTGTTGGATTTCTTCGGCGGGATGCTTCAATTGCGGGGAGGTAGGATTCCCGTGCCGGGCGGGCAGAGATCCGCGGCGGCGTGGGCGGAACTGGTGGGCGTATCGCCGGACCAGGGAGCAGTTTTCTTCGAGAAGCTGATTGGGAAGGATGACGGCTGGTTGGCCAGCTACTATGATTCGCTGGCGCGCATTCAAGGACCGGTTCTCGATTACCTCACGGAGCCGGCGAGGCTAAAGAGGTTCTATTCGGCCTTGCGCGGACGGATCACCAGCCCGGGTCCGGCGCGTCCCGTCTTCCGAAGCAACACGGAGCTGATGCTGCTCACCACACGGATGCGTCTGGAGCCGAACGGGAAGCCGCACATACCGGGAAACATCGAGGTATGGAAGGGCCTGTTCGTTCAACATCCGCATGGCAAGTATGACGGAAAGCTGACCAAGGCGGCCGCCGGATGGAAGGACCCCGACGATGTCATTGAAGCGCTGTTTGCTCTTTGCCGGAAGGCTGTGGAGAACGAGCCGCTGAAGATCTACATGGCGTTGAGCGACATCAACCGGCGCCGGGAGCATCCGCTGGAGGCGGCCACGGTGGACCGGCTGGCGCGGGACTACCGCGCCTACGGGGCGCAGTATCCGATCTTCGCGGAAGCGCCTACGCTAACCGGCAAGACGATTCTCGAATACATGGATACGGCGCGCGCCGTGGCGCAAATGAAGGATCAGGGCTTGCGCGCGGATACAGCCGGGACGCTACAGGCGCTCATCAGCCTGTGGCAGATTTTCGTGAGGCAACAATCCATCAAGGTTGCGGACGCCGATCCGGCTTTGAGCGCTCTGCTGGCCGGATTCACGAAGATTCACAACAACAAAGAACTCTTCGATGCCGGCCGCGCGGGAGTGAACTTACTGCTGAAGGACACCGGAGTTCCGGCGAACGCCGATGTGCAAGACCGCCTGCTCGATCTGCTGGCCGGTTCGGTGAATCCCGCCGACGCCGAGTCGCAACGTCTGATGGTTCAGGAGATGATCCGGCTGTATGAGGTGCAGCGGCTTCCTTCCGTCAAGCTGCTGTTCGACACGGCCGACAACCTGGATGCGATGGCCAAGGGCGGGAAGATGAACACTGTCCTGATCAACCGGCTGGCGGCGCGGATATCGGAGATACAGACGCCGCGCGCGGCGATGTCGACTGTGGAAAAGAATTCCATGGCGTTCGGCTACTGGACGGAGCGGCACATCGAGCAGCAGCGCAAGTTCAATATTCGGGCGCAGGCGGAGAAGGCGGGGACGGATGCGGGAAAACTGGCCGATATTCGCGGCCAACTCGCGCCGATGCTGCGCGACGCGCTGGTGGGCTTGAGCTACGTGCACTACGCGCCGCCGGGCGCGCAGATTCTGCAAACGAATCCGATCTTCGTACGGAGCCACGATTTTCTCGGGCTGCAAGGCTCGGCGCAGACGTGGAAATCGACAGAGGTTTTTGGAACCGGGTGGCCTTCGAGCGCGGGCGGGCGCCTGGTTGGGTCGCTATCCGGACTTCCTTACGCGCTGGCGGAGGCGGAACAGAACTTCCTCATCCCATCGCGGGAGCAGGCATTGATATGGGGCGATCTGGTGCCGCAGATGATCCTGATGGCAAAAGTGCCGCGCTGGTGGAACGTGACGCCTTCGCAATTACATTGGGTGGGGCTGCACATGCGCCGGGGGGAATCGCTTCTGGCGGACGCTGTCTTCGATGCCGGGAAAAGGCCGCTGGTGATGGCGTCGATTGACCGGCGCGCGGCTCCGAACCGCGCCAGCCGTATTGAACACCTGCTCGCATCCGGGAAATACCGCGATGCCCTCGAGTTGACAACGCCGGCGGAGCTTTTTCTTCTGGCGGAGGACTTGACACCTGCGAATGCAGAGAACTCGGAGCCCATCGCGCGCGAAATCCGGCGATTGGCGGCCGAACACCCGGACAAGGTGAACTACGCGGCGATATCCAGGGCTTTTGGAACCCCGAAGCCGACGCTGGCCAATAGTTATCATCCTGAATTACTCAACCTACGTACCTTCCCCACCCTCATGGGTTATTCCAGCCGCATCATGGCCGAGAGCTGGGAATCGAACCTGCTCTACTACGCGGCGCTGGCCGATGAGTTGCACATACCGCCTTCGCAGTTGAATCTGCTGATCCCGGAATGGACGCAGAAAACCGTGGAGAGGATCTTTGCCACCCATCTCGAGGACTGGCCCGCGCTGCTGCGTTCGCTCCGCGTCGTGGGAGCGGACGCGAGGGAGACCGCCCGCAAGGGGGGCATGGCTGAGACAAAAGCGTTGGAGTAAGATTTGGCTGTGTTCAGGAGGAGTTTTCGCATCATGCGCAGGCTATGGATTCTCGGGATGGTTGCTTCCGCGTTCGCCGGCGCAACCTGGCTGGCCGCTCAGGAAGCGGCTCGTCCCACCTTCCGGGTGAAGGTGGACATGGTGGTGCTCAGCTTCACCGTCACGGATAGCAAAGGACGGTATATCAACGGATTGAAGCCCAAGGATTTCAAGATCCTCGAAGACGGGATTGTCCAGAAGGTGAACACCTTTGCCGAAGGCAACAAGACGCCTGTGCAGTTACTGGAAGACGGGACCACGCGCCCGCTGGTGGTGAACACGGAGGAACGTGAAAAGGGCAACGCCGCGGATGCCTTCGTGGGCACCAACGTGTTCGTCCTGTTCGATACGAGCAACTATATGTATCGCGGATTTGTGTACGCCTCCGACGCCATTGCCGATTTTATCCGCGGCCTGGACAGAGCCGACTCGGTGGCGGTGTACACGTTCAGCCGGAATCTTTCGCGGGCATCCAGCCTGGTAAAGGAACACGGGGACGCCATCATGGGTTTGCGCAAGGCGGTGGCGGGCGACGATGCGGCGCTCTATAATGCGCTGTTGCTGACGCTGCGGGACGCCGCCAAGGTTCCGGGACGCAAGGTGGTGATCGTGTTTTCGAACGGTCCCGACAATGCGAGCATGGTGGCTCCGGACGATGTCCGCGCGGTTGCCGAAGACGAGGGGATTCCGATTTACGTCATTTCGACGAACGACGCTTCCAAGGATGCCGTATCGTCGAGCGTGTTCAAGCGGATTTCGACGCGGACCGGCGGCCAGGTGTACTTCGCCAAGACATGGCAAAAACAGGTGGAGGCGTTCGAATCCATCCGCGAATCGCTGGGCAATTCGTACACGGTCACTTATTATCCGCAATCGAACCCCAACGAGGGATTCCGGAAGATCAGCGTGGAAGTCGTCTCCGACGTGGGGCGGAAGCTGAGAGTTCGCGCCCGCCCCGGATACCGGCCGCGCAGCGGATTCTAAAGGTCAAGGCTGGGAAACCGCGGAGACGATTACCCGCAGGTTCACGTTCCCGCCGCCGCCACCGAGCCTGGCCCGGGGAGTCTTGGCTCCCACGGAGTAGATGACGCCGGATACATCGGAAAGGCTGAGCGGCTTTTCCGACTCGAACCGCACGGCCGGCCGGTTCACCGTGTCATAGACGTAACACTCGTCAAATTCCACGCCGCCCGGCGAACTGGAGATGGCGGGCCGGCGGGCGTCCAACAGCACCGGGACCCTCGGCCCGGCGTAGGTGGGAACCTGTCCCCGCCAGGGCGAATGCCAGCGACAGTTGACGAACCGGACCTTCACGCTCGCGGCGGACTTGTCGAAGATCAGCGCGCCCTCACGCGCGGTATTTTCCGAAGTGCAGTTGACGAATTCGATCAACCCTTGCGGCCCGTCGTCGCGGGCGGCGCCCACGGCCATTCCCGCGCCCACGCCGGCGGCGTCCGGATCCATGCGCGCGAGGCAGTTCTCAAAGCGGATGGAAACCGGGGCGGATTTCCGCGTTAAGGGGCGCAGATACACCTGCATGCCGTGACCGCGGTTGTTCTCGAAGATACAATTGCGCACGAGGACATTTTGCAGCCGTTCCTCTTCAATGTCCGGTTCGAGATCGATGCCGGACTCCGGCGCGGTGCCCTGAGTGGCGGAAAAGCGGCAGTTTTCCACCAGCAGGTTGACGGCGCTGATGACGCTCATTCCCTGCCGGTGGTTGCCGTCGGCCGAACAGTTGCGGATGATCACGTTCTCGCTCCAGGGCCGCGTGGCGTTGCCGGCGATATAGTAGCCGTCGCCGCCGCTGAGGTCGGAGGAAATGCCTTCGACGAGGACGTTCTTCACGCCGCGGAGCGAGAGACCCATGCGCCATTCCGCTTTCTGATAAGGCGGCTGCTGGTAATCGGCTTTGTGCATGCGCAATACGGCGCCGTAGCCCCGAATGGTCAGATTATCCACCCCGTCCGCGGTGAGAAGGCTATCGTTGGAGCCGCGAAAGGCTCCTTTCCTGGCGAGTACGACCACTCCCGGATCGAAGAGGACTTCCTGGTTGCCGCGCAATTTCACGGGCGTAATAATCCATGGGGCGCCCATGTAAGGGACGATGACCTTCTTTGCCCCGGAATCGAGCGCGGCCTGGAGCGCGGCCGTGGAATCCGCGGCGGAGAATCCCCACCAGGCGGCGTTGGCGGTGTCGCGCTTGCCGGCGCGGACTTCCGCCACGGCCCGGGGGCGGGCGATATTGGGCTGCGCCGCCGCGGCAGAGACGAGAATGGAGAGAAGCGCCCCGAAGCAAACCAGCAATCTCATGGACCTCCCTTATATCAATAGGATCGTACCACCGGGCGCAACCGGCGCTGTGTGAGAGCCAAGGGTGCTTAACCGTTTTGGGGATCGCGACCGGGGACCATGTTGTAGGCCTCAGCGGGTCGCAGAGCGTTGCGAATGCTGGCTTCCAGTTGACCGAGAGTGGGCTGAGCACGGCGGGGGAGATTCTTTCGGAATCGCTTCTCGGCTTCTGGGAGTTGATCCAAGGCGGCCAGGATATCGCGGAGCATGGCGTTTAAGTCCAGGGTTCCCAGCGGTTGATCCAGTGCCCAGAGCGCCTCCGCATAGTCGGCATCCAATTCAAAGAGCTGTCGAATCAATCGCTGGGGAATCTCCGACGGTGTCAGATCCATTCTGTCGAGAGCACGAAACAGCGCCAGCAGATCGAGTCGCGCCGCTTCCAGACGGGCGCGGAGATCAACAGGGACTTCAACTGTGGAGCGACGGGCCATGGCCCGATGATGGCGTATTGCGAAATCGAGGTCAACGGCTGGGGGCCGCAGTGCGGAGTAGGTTAGGCGAGCGAGACCATGCGCATCCTGTCCAGCTTCGCCCAGTCATGATTCAACAACAGCAGACGTAGTGCTAACAGGCGACGGGCTCCCGCTTCACTCCAGCGCATTCCCGCTTGGCGGAAACGAGCATGGACAACCTGCTTATGGGCGCTTTCCACGGCGCCGCTGCCGATCCCATAGCCCAGTCGCAGGTATTCGTCATAGCGCATGCGCCCGGCATTCTCACTGTAGTAGTGGATGAGCCGCTGCAAACTCTCTTGCAGTTCCGGTGTTTTCGGCTGCAGACGCTTCAGTCTGGCAATGACCTGCTGTACCTTTCCGGCCCGCAGATCCTCAGCGATCTTATGGACCCAACGATCGGCTTGTGCAGAACCTTCCCCGTAGCGGAGATGAGCAAATCCCCAGGCGTGTTCCAGAGCGTGCCAGAAATCGAGGATTTCACAACGGTGCACAAACATGCTGGCGCGATTCCAGATCCATTCCGCGCCATCGCCGACAATGACTACTACCGTGTGGGCGCCGACCCAGCCCAGTTCCCGCAATTGCGCATATAGGCGAGCGAAAATCGCGTCAGCATCACCCAGACAGGTCACCAGAAATCGGCGCACTACAGAGCGCCTCCCTGGAGAGGTTTCCACCCGTTCGCTGGGCAGCAGCAAAACGCCCGTTTTGACTTCGCGGAAGTGGCCCTCCTCAATGGGCTGCAACGGAGGCAGTGTTTCACCGTCTTTGCGGCGACGCCGTGTAGAGCGTACTTGCATTCCCAAACTGCAGCCATCTACCCCCAGCACTACAGCTGCCGGAGCCGCCTGCGTGGATGCGCCTGAACTGCGGCTGTCGGCATGATACTGGCTCAAGGCCTCGGTATGATGCGCCGCCGCTTCGCCCAATCGCTGCGCAACCCGCCATATGCTCATGGGACTGACCGTTACACCCAACAGCAACCAGGCCAGGCGTGCCGCCAGCGGATAGGGCACCACCGTGGCCAGCAGAGCCAGCAAGCGGGCCAGCGCGCCGCTGATGCGGCCAGGTTCCACTCCCAGCAGATCCAGCAAGGGCCGGCACTCATAACGGCAGGGTGGGCAGCGATACCGCGATACAGGAGCGTGCAGACACCCACAGCGAGCCAGCCACGAGACCGCTCGCGTGTCTTGGCAGCGCATCGGTTGACCGCAATGCGGACACGAGGGCACAGTGCCACGCGCGGCACGGGCGACGGCATCAACTTTGCCTTGCAGTGCCGCCAATATCTGAGGGCGAAACTCGATCTCCACGTCTCGTTCCAGCGACAAGAAACATAAAGCATCATCGGCCAAAACAGGCCGTGTGGGCGGCGCCGCGGATTCTTGGCGAGGCAGTTGTTTGGGCATAACTTCTCCATCTATGGGGGTGGTGGAACAGTACGGCGGGATGGACGGGGGCGCTGGTTTCGGGCGAGCACCAACAACTCCGCGTTGATGACCAGCAGTTCGGCGGCAGCTTCTTTAAAGAACCGGCCCGCCTCGACGCGAGGACGAATCACATCGAGCCAGTCGACAGGAATGGCTTCGACACGTTTCTTGCCGCCAGCCATAAAAGTGAGAGTCCAGAGAGGATGGCCGTCGCCTTTGGCGCAGTGGCAGGAGGGCTTTCCGCAACGGCGGTGAGAAAGGGAAAGCGACCCTGGAAGGGCATCACCGGGGACTTGGAAGCGAGCGATGAGGAGGCGGGCGCGGCGGCGAAGGCGGGATGCTTCGGAGCCGTGAGGGGTGGGAGAATCGCTATCGGAAGTCATCTGATAGTAATATTACTATCAGCTTGACAAAACAACAAGACTTCTCGCAAATGTTTTTTACAGCGACCGTCTCATCCTCGGTGGCGTGACTGTTCCAGACTGTTCCCAGACCTTTCCAGTCGGGGCGTCGCCGCGGGGCGAGTTTGCGGTTCAAGAGCCGGTTCGATCCTTATTCCCCAAAACTGTTAAGCACCCGAGAGCCAACGCCAACGCCGCGGGATCGGATGCAAACCGCGCTCCGGCGCGATCAGGATACACTGTCTAATTCCCGCCGTGAAACGACTCTCCGCATGGATTCCCGCGCTGTCGATGACGCTGGTCTCGCTGATCAGCTACATCGATCGCAACACGCTGGCGCTGCTGGCTCCGACGATTCTGAAGGAAACGCATCTGAGCGCCGAGCAATACGGGTGGATCATCTCGGCGTTCTCCGTAGCCTATATGATCGGGAATCCGGTGTGGGGGCGCGTCCTGGACCGCATGGGCATAGCGGGAGGCATGGCGGCCGCCGTCGGGTTCTGGACGCTGGCTTCGGTGTCGCATGCTTTCGCCGCGGGGTTCTGGAGTTTCGCGATCGCCCGGGCAGCGCTGGGATTCGGCGAGGGGGCCACGTTTCCCGGCGGGTTGCGAACGGTGGTGCAGACGCTTGACGCACGGCTCCGCTCCCGCGGGATTGCCGTGGCGTACGGCGGCGGATCGCTGGGCGCGGTGATTACGCCGATCATCGTGACGCCTATCGCGGTTTGGTGGGGTTGGCGAGGCGCGTTCTGGTTTACGGGGTTTGTGGGAGCATTGTGGCTCGGATGGTGGAGTGTTGTCAGCCGCCGCGAAGACATCCGCCGGCGCAAGGCGATCAGTGACACGGGCCTGGCTCATCCGAGTCTGCTCGATTCCAAGCTGTGGAGTTTCATGGCGTCCTACGCGCTTGGCGGGCTTCCTCTCGCTTTTGTACTCTACAACGCGGCGTTGTACCTGGGCTCGCCCATGGGTTTGTCGCAGGCGGACATCGGGAAGTTGTTGTGGATTCCGCCGCTCGGATGGGAGGTGGGGTATTTCTTCTGGGGATGGCAGGCGGACCGTCAGGGGTTGCGCGCGGAAGGCTCCATGCGCGCCTTTCGCCGGGTGTACTTCCTGCTGATGCTGCTGAGTCTTCCACTTGCGCTGGGCGCATACGTAAAATCGGTGGCGGTGTTGATGGGGCTGTTGTTTTTCGCGATGTTCATTGCCGGGGGATTCGTCATCATCAGCGTGGCGTATGCCACCAGCGCGTATTCGAGCGACCATGCGGGGTTTCTTGCCGGACTGGGCGCCGGATCTTGGTCGGCATTGGTGGCGTTGACGATGCCGTGGTTCGGACGTTTGTTCGACATGCACGCCTACCCGGCGGCGTTCGCCATGGCGGCTTCATTTCCGGTGCTGGGATGGGCCTTGTGGCGCGTTTTGACCCGCGGTCCGGCTGCTATCCTTGTGAAATGAGAGTTATCTTGCTCGCCATCATGCTGCAACCGGCGGCTCTCGGAGCGCTTGTCGCCGACGTGCGGGCCGCGATCGCCAAGGACGATTTTCCGGCGGCCGGGAAACTGATTGCGGACTATCGGGGAAAGCAGGGAGTGACGGCGGAAATGCTGGAAGCGTATTCCTGGCTTGGGCGGGGTGCGTTGGCGCGGAAGCGTTACGACCAGGCGGAGAAGTACGCGGAAGACACCCGCCGCATGTGCCTGGAAATGCTGCAAACGCGCAAACTCGATGACGAGACGCGCCTGCCGACGGCGCTGGGCGCATCCATCGAGGTGCAGGCGAATGTTCTTGCCGGCCGCGGTCAACGCAGCGAGGGGGTATCGTTTCTCAAGAAAGAACTGGCGAGGTGGCGCGACACCTCCATCCGCGCGCGCATTCAGAAAAACATCAATCTGCTGAGCCTGGCGGGGACTGCGCCGCCTCCGCTCGAGAGGAAGGATTGGATTGGGAAGCAGCGGCCTCCCGCGCTTTCGGAGTTGAAGGGTAAAGTGGTGCTGTTGTTCTTCTGGGCGCACTGGTGCGCGGATTGCAAATACCAATCACCGATCCTTGCCCAGCTTCGCGACAAGTATGAATCGAAGGGATTGGTGATCTACGGCCCAACCCGGTACTACGGTTACGCCGCGAGAGGGGAGGAGGCGGCGCCGGAAGCGGAGAAACGGTACATCGACAAGATCCGCCGCGAGTTCTATTCCGGGCTGCTCGAGATGCCTGTTCCCGTGAGCGAGGACAACTTCAAGACGTACGGCGCCAGCACTACGCCGACCCTGGTTCTGCTCGATCGCGAGGGACTGGCTCGCATGTACCACCCAGGCAAGATGACCTACGAAGAACTGGCGAACGAACTCGATAAGGTACTCTAAACACGAGATGAGATTTTACACAATTGCGCTGGTTGCCATTTCGCTGCTTGGCGCGCGAGCGGCCTTTCCGCAGACTCCCGCGCGCGATCGGATGGTGGTGCTGATCAGTCTGGACGGATTCCCGGCCTACGCGCTGGAAGATCCGGCACTGCCCGTGCCCACGTTACGCAAGCTGATGGAAGAGGGCGCGGCGGCGCGACGCATGACAACGGTGAATCCGACCGTGACGTGGCCGAATCACACGGCGATGGTCACCGGAGTGAACCCGGCGGAACACGGCGTGCTGGCCAATGGCACAATCACGCGCGAAGGCTCCGGGGAGCGGCGCAAGGTGGAACCCTGGATCGACAAGGACAAGATGGTGCGGGCCGTGACCGTTTATGACGTGGCTCACCGCGCCGGTTTGACGACGGCGCAGGTGGATTGGGTGGCCATTCATAAGGCGCCGGGTGTTACGTTCGCGTTCCCGGAGGTTCCATCCGCCGATGGTCCGGTGGAGCGCGAGATGCTGGAGCGGGGCATGGTAAGCAAGGCGGATATCGACCAGTTCGGCAGGAAGATCATCGTCTGGCGTGACGAAGTATGGACGAATGCCGCGGCTCATATCATCCGCGCGCACAAGCCGAATCTGTTACTGTTTCACCTGTTGACGCTCGACAGCACGCACCACACCTACGGTCCGAGGACACTGGCGGGAACGGTGGCGATGGCTTTCCTCGACTCGCGGGTGAAGCAGATTCTGGAGGCGATTCGGGAAGCCGGGATGGGGGAGAAGAGCACGGTAGTGATTGTTTCCGATCACGGATTCAAGGCGTATACAAAACAGATTCAGCCCGCCGTCATGCTGGAGGCCGCGGGGTTGGGCGCGAAGGCATTCGCGCTGCCGGAGGGCGGTTCCGCTCTGGTCTACTGCGAACGCGGGGACGCGGCGGCGGTGGGCAAAGTATTCGAAAACGCCGAAGGCGTGGACCGCGTGGCGGGTCCGCAGGACTACGCCGCATTGGGGCTTCCTGATCCGGACAAGGATCCGCAGTCTCCCCGGGTGATGCTGTTCGCGAAATCAGGATATGCGTTCGGCGGAGGGCGTACAGGAGGAAGCGTGGTGACCCGGCCGAGCCAGGGAGGCGGGCACGGCTATGCTTCAAGCGACCCCGAGATGGACGCGATTTTTATTGCTTCGGGATACGGAATCCGCAAGGGCGCCGTGCTGGATCGCGTCCGCAATGTCGACGTTGCGCCGACGCTGGCGGCGTTACTGGGAGTGGAAATGGGAAAGGTAGACGGGCGGATCTTACGGGAGATTCTGACGCGATAGTCAAAACGGGGGCTTCCGCCGGCCCGGGCCTGGCGCCGTCATGTTGAACAGCGTGATGCGCCGGTTGAGCGCGGCGATGCGCGGCGCCAGGCCGGCGATTGCCCGGGGCTCGCCGGCGGCGGCCTCCCGCCGGCGCCGTAATTGCTCTCGCTCCTCGTCGATGTCGTTACTTTCCGCGACCCAGGCGGGGACAAAGCCGTTGTTGCGCAGAAGGCGGTTGCCCATTCGCGCTTCCGGGGCCTCGAAGGGGTTCTCGCTGAGATCGAGTTCCCGGCCCTTGCCCGCGAGGTTTTCGAAGAGCCCTTCTTCCATTGCTTCCTGAATCTTACGTTCGGCAATCAACGCTGCGATATCCACATTGGCGAGTATATCGAAACCGCGCTTGCGGGCCGCCCGTCCTAATGCCCATGCTGCCTCTGTTACTCGTCAGCCTGGCGCTCGAGGCGCAGCAACCGGAAGTCCGCATTCGCACCACGGTTCCGCTGGTGCTGGTCCCCACCACGGTGACGGATTCAGCGGGTAAGCCGTACGCGGGCCTCGACAGCGGGGACTTCGAAGTCTACGACGGGAACAGGCTGGTAAGACATGAACTCGAGGTGACGAACCAGCCCGTATCGGTGGTTCTGTGCGTGCAGACGAATCGCGAATCCGGCCCGGCATTGGCGAAGGTAGTGAAGATCGGGAGCCTTCTGTTGCCGTTGATTGCGGGAGAAGACGGAGCGGCCGCTTTGCTTACCTATTCGGACCGCCTGAAACTTCGCCAGGAGTTCACCGCTGACCAGGCGCGGTTCACCGGCGCGATCCGCGCGATGCGGCCGGACGGATTCGGCGCGAGAATGCTGGATGCGGTTGGGGAGGGGGTGCAACTGCTCGGGCAGCGCGGCGAGCGGCAGAGGAAGGTGCTGATTGTGGTGGGCGAGACCAGGGATCGCGGCTCGGAAACGAAGCTCGATCAAGTGCTGAGGACGGCCGCGCGGACAAATGTCACAATTTATTCGGTGTCATTTTCGGTGTATTTGACCGCGTTTACGTCACGAGGGGACGAACGTTTCGGCAAGAAGCGCGAGGAGGATCCAGAGGATACGCGCCCAAAGGTGTACCAACCTGGGGAAGGCAGCCTGGTTACGGCGCTGGTGGAACTCTCGCGGCTGGGGCAGACGAACACGGCGGGCGCGCTGACGAAGGCCACCGGCGGGGCGCGGTTCTCGTTCCTGCGGTTGAAGGCGCTGGAGGAGATGTTTCTGAAGGTGGGCGAAGATCTGCACAATCAATATCTGTTGAGCTTCGTTCCCCAGAGCGCGGCGCCGGGGTATCACGATTTGCGGGTTGTGGCGAGGGGCCGTGAAGGGCTGACGGTGCGCGCGCGGCCGGGATATTGGGCGGCGGGGCAGTGAGTAGTGGCGGAATCCGCAGCACCCGCGGCAGGCGCCTCCCGCCTCGCCCTGGTTCGCCGCCGAGCGCGGCATGTTTCTTTCGCATTGGTACGCAGCGCTCCATGTTGTAATCGAAGATTGGAAACAACTCGGCTGCCGGGGCGGCGGAACAGAAGTTACATCGGGCAACATTCTCAAGAGCTTGCGCCCGGGCTCATGTGATCCGAAGTGACCCGGCGGGGGCGCGGCGCGGGCATACTATCGGGCATACCCGGAGCGACCGGCCGATTCACGAGTTCTCTTCGGCGTCCGTCTCCTCGTCCGCGCGTTCTTCCTTCTCTGCCTCCGCCGCCGACTCCTCCCGCGCGAGGCTCAACAGCCGCTGATCGACCTTCTCTCCGAGCAGGCGCCGCTCCACCTGGCTCATGAGTTCTTCTCTGTTCCACGCGTCTTTGAAGCCCGCGGCGCGCTCGCGACCCGGATGCAGCGTGTCCCAGAGAGACTTCTTAGTCTTGTCGCGGCCGCCGCCGGCCGGGTTGCCGCCGAAGCCGTGGAGCCACGAATTCCACAGCGGGCGGTGCTCCTTCAAGAGCACGACTTCGCCAAGCGGGGCCGCGACGACTTGAGCTCCTTCACACGGGCGGCGAACCGCGCCGGCATCTTGGGCCGGTCCTTCTTGGCCACCTCGTGGTGCTCCCAGTATTCGCCAGTCACCCACTGCCGCACCAACAGCGAGTCCAGCGAGTGAGTCTCCTCCGGGAAACTCCACTCGACGCCCAGGTCGGAACGGAAGCCGACGAAGAACACCCGCTCGCGGCGCCGCGGCACTCCGTAGTTGGCGGCGTTCAGCAAGCGCGGAGGTATCACGTTGTACTCAAGACCTGACCAACTGCCCTTCGTGTGATACTTCTCCAACCTCGCGCGGTGCTCCGTCCAATCCTCGTCCTCTCCCCTGACGATTTCAGGGTGGCTGAGTGCAGCACGATATAGCTGAAGTAGTTCGCGAACGTCTTGCGCGTGAGGCCCTTCACGTTCTCGACCATGATCGCGCGTGGCCGCGGTTCGCGCACTGCACGGACCACCTGCGGGAACATGTCGCGCCTGTCTTCGTGGGCCTTGTGCTTGCCGCCGATCGAGAACGGCTGGCAGGGGGGACCGCCAGCGAGCAGATCGACCTCGCCCTTGATCGCGGAGTACTCGAAGTCTTTCACGTCGCCGGGGTAGAGGCGCCAGCCTTCGAGCAGCGGGTACCCGTTCCGCTGGTTCTGGCGGATCGTCTCGCAGCAGTCCTTGTCCCGCTCGACGACGGTGTGGTGGTGGAAGCCGGCCTTCTCGATCCCGAGGGCCAAGCCTCCGGCGCCAGTGAACAGTTCGACGGACCTCAATCGCCCTCCATGAACGCGCGCACGCGCGCGGCCAGCCTCTCCCGGTTCTTGAGTTCGCACTCCCAAACTACCAGCACGCTCCATCCCTGCTTCCGCAGTTCTCTTCCGACCACCCTGTCTCGCCGGTTGTTCTGCTCCAGCTTCGGCCGCCAGAACTCCAGCTTAGACTTCGGCCACCTTGTGTACTCGCATCCGGCCCCGTGCCGGTGCCAGAAACATCCGTGCACGAAAATGATTTTACCCCGACTCGGGAAGACCATGTCGGGGTTCCCCGGCAGGCTCCGGTCGTGCAGCTTATAGCGATACCCCATCCCGTGCACGATGCTCCTGACCAGCATTTCGGGCTTCGTGTCCTTGCAGCGGACTCGGCTCATCCGCTCGCTGCGCTCGGCGATGGTCAGGGTGTCCATCCGGCTCTTTCCTGACCACTGTACTACGTATCGGCTGGAACGGCAGCGTTCCGCAGCCGGGCTTATGCATCGCGGCCGAATGTTAAGAAAATTCAGCGGAAACGGGCGCTCCCTTTTCCAGTCGTTCGCGCCAATATTCGATCAGGCCGCCGTTGAACGGCGGCGAGGAAAGAGAGATCCGGAGATGAGCAAGGGCGATCTCGCCCGGAACCAAGACGGCATCGAAGGGATGGTGCTCATGGGCGGGGCACGTCCTGCACGGCAAGACGGAGAACGCGCGCCGCGTGATCCCCCTGCCCGAGCGGGCGTCGTCGGTGATCGAGTCGCGGAGGCAGGGCGCGCCGAGTTCGTCGTGGGTCTTCCCGGCGCCGGCCAGGTCGGGGCACATCGAGAAGCCGAGCCTGAAGAAGCAGCACGCCCTCGCGATCAAGGAACAAAAGTCCCGGCGTTCGTCCTCTCCGAGTGCCGCCACACCTGCCTGACGCGGTGGCCGAGCACATGGTCCCCCGCACTCTCGCGTACCTCGCCGGCCACTCGGACTTCGGGATGACCAAGCGCTACATCCACCCTCAGCAGGAGACCGCCCGCAAGGCGATGGCGAAGGCCTGGGGTGGGCTTACGTCTGGGCATACCACTAGCAAAACGGCGTCGGGCGATGAACCCGAGGCTGCTTCTAATTCCTAGATTTAATTGCTTTTAAGATGGTCGGGGCGAGTGGATTCGAACCACCGGCCTCCTGGTCCCGAACCAGGCGCTCTACCAGGCTGAGCCACGCCCCGAATCAACAGGATAATTACGGACATCGGGATTACAGAAAACCTAGTCTTCAACGGAGGTTTCCGTGTCCGGAACGACTACCAAGATACCAGCTTTGTTCCCATTCCCGCAATGTTCTTCTTCCCGCGCTTCCGCGGTTGCGTTGAACAGAAGAGGCGTTTCTTCCCCGGGGCCGGGGGGAGCGCTTCCAAAGATTCGACGATGGCTGATACCATCTTTGACATGCTGCGCCGTTCGTTTCTTCTTGCCGCCTCCGCCGCGCCGGCGATAGCTTCCAGCTATCAACTCGCTACGTTTCAGGCCGACATCACGCCTCCCATCGGATCACCCATCTACACCGGCACGGCGCGCTCCATCGTGAGTCCGCTCGAGGCGCGGGGCATCGTGCTGCGCGGACCCGGCAGGCCGGTTGTCATCGCTTCACTCGAATGGTGTGAAGTGCGCAACCGATCCTACGACCTTTGGCGGTCTCGACTTGGCTCTGCCGCCGGCACAACACCGGAGCGGGTGCTGCTCAGTTGCGTGCATCCGCATGATGCGCCCTATACGGACAGCGAAGCGCAGGAACTGCTCGACCAGGCGCGCTCCCCGCACAAGCTGTGCGACCCTGTCTTTGAGCGCGCCTCGATCGATAAGGCCGCCGAGGCAATCCGGCGATCTTCGTTTCAAACGGTTACTCAAATCGGCGCCGGACAGGCGGCTGTCGAGCGGGTGGCTTCCAACCGCCGGTACGTGCGTCCCGACGGCAAGATCTCTTTCGGCCGCACCAGCGCCACCCGCGATGCCTATGTGCGCAACCAGCCCGAAGGGCTCATTGATTCTGCCCTCAAGGCCGTCAGTTTCTGGAACGGTTCGAAGCCTGTTGCCATCCTCTACGCATACTCGACGCACCCGATGAGCTATTACGGACAAGGCGACGTGTCGGCTGACTTTCCGGGCATGGCGCGCCGCGCCATGCAATCCGAATTTCCCGAGGCCTTCCACATCTACTGTTCGGGGGCCAGCGGGGACACGATGGCGGGGCGTTACAACGACGGCGACCGCGCCAACCGCCCAATCCTCGCCGGGCGTCTCCAGAAGGCGATGGCGGCGGCATTCCATTCCACGCGGCGCGCGCCGCTTGGGGAAGCAAGCTTCCGCAACGAGAAACTGGTCTTCGAGCCGCGCAAATCCAAGGGCTATTCGCTTGCGGAAATGCGCGAGACGCTGGCCTCGGCGGCAACGCCGCGCCGCGAACGGCTCGATGCGGCGCTTGGGATGAGTTGGCTGCGGCGGCTGGCCCGAAAGCAGCCAATTGATGTACCCGCGCTACACCTCGGACCCGCCGCGATCGTTGTCGTCCCGGCGGAAGCTTTCGTCCAATACCAACTCTGGGCGCGGGGAGACGCCCCGGAGAAGATGGTTCTGACGCTCGGCTATGGGGAATGCGCCCCTGGCTATATCCCCACGAACGCGGCCGTCGCCGAAGGGTATGACGATCACTACAGTTGGGTTGACTTTTCCACCTGTGAAGGCGCGCTGAGAGCGGCCATGGCAGCCGCCTTGTCTTCCCGCGGATGAAGCTAACCCGCCGGGTGGCCGGCCGGCGACTTTGCCGGTATGAGGCTGAGCACCGCAATCGTCGCCAGGAGCGGGATCAAGCTTGCCGTCAGCAGGATCGGCTGGAAGGAGTAGCGGTCGGCGATCAGCCCGGTGAGATAAGTGGCCGCGATCGTCCCGGCCCCCGCTCCCGTGCCGCTCATCCCGCTGACCGAAGCGACCGAAGGCGGCGGGTACAAATCTGCCGGGAGGGTGAGGATGATGGTGGAAAAGCTCGCGTAGGCGAGGGTGGAGAAGCCAAAGAAGAAGATCAGCCAGGCGAGGTTGGGAGCGTAGGCGGCTCCCGCCAGGGTAGTCATTCCCAGGCCTGACACGAGCGCCACGAAACGCCGCGAGCGGAGCGTGGGCCAACCGCGCTGGATCAGGTAGCTGGACAGCCCGCCCCCGGCGAAGTTCCCGATGTCGGCGGCAAGAAACGGGACCCAGAAGGCAATGAGCGTCTGCTCGGGGTCATAGCCACGCGAGACGAGGTAGATCGCAAACCAATCCGTGATAAAGAACCAGACCGGATCGGTAAGCGACTTGGAGGCGATGATCCCCCACGTCTGCCGCCAGCCGAGCAGCACGCTGTAAGGGAGCGGCTTTCCCTCGTCTCCATTGCCGGATAGTATAGGTTGAGGGCCACGGGTCAGTTTGCGGAACAGCAGGATCCAGAGAAACCCCAGGGCTCCGGTAAGCACGAACACGGGACGCCAGTTGCCGAACCAGTGGTAGGCGGAATAGGCGAGGAATGGGGCAACGGCTCCCCCCACGGCCGATCCGCTGTCGAACAAGGCCACCGCCCAGCCGCGTTCCCGCGGGGGAAAGTATTGGGAGACGGTCTTTGCCGCTCCCGGCCAGTTGGCGGATTCACCCGCGCCCAGCAGGAAGCGAAACGCGGAAAAGCTCTTGATCCCCGTGGCGAGCGCGGTGAGCATGGCCGCGGCGGAATAGAACGCCACGGTGAGACTGAGTCCGCGCCGCACTCCGAGCAGATCGAGCACCCGCCCGCAGGCGGTCTGGCCGATGGTATACGCCACGCGGAAGGCGATGATGAGAAGGGCGAACGTCTCGTTATTCCACCCGAATTCGGTCTTGATGTGGGGCGCGAGAACGCTGAGCGTCTGGCGGTCAATATAGTTGATGGTGGTGGACAGGAACAGGGCTGTTCCGATCCACCAGCGCAGTGGGATTTGTTTCATCCGCTAGGGCCTGGGAGTGATGCCGAGAATGCGCGCCAGCGTCCCGCCATACACCTTCCCGCGAATGGTTTCGGGAACTTCACAGGCGTTGAGCAATGCATCGTATCGCGCGATGACGGCGTCGAGATCCTCCGGCGGCTCGTCCGTTCCGAAGACCAGCTTCTCAAAGGCGGGAACGGCATGCGGAGAGCTGTGCATCGACGGCCCCTCCCACCACAAATAGTCGCGAAATATGGAGAGGTTCTTGGCCTTTTTCGCCAGGCTTGACCCGGTGAGGTCGAAGTACAGGCGCGGGCACCAGCGGGCTGCCTCGGCGGCCTCGTCATACCAGGGGTTTCCGAGGTGGGCTCCCTGGATGTAGAGCTTTGGGAACGCGCGGGCGATCGTATCCAGGTAGGCCGGCCGCATGCGCTCCATGCCGGTGAATTGCGGCTCTTCGACGTGGGCGGCGATTCCCGTATGGAAAAGGGCCACCATGCGGTGGTGATCGAGCCGCGCGTAATGGGGAAAGTACTGCGGGTCATCCCAGTTATGGCGCGGCCAGTGCATCTTGATTCCCTTGAATCCGGCGGCGGCAAACTCATCGATTTCCTCCAGCGCCGCGGGCTCATCGACGTTGATGCGGCCGTAGGGAATGATGACGTCCGGATGCTGCGCCGCGGCCTTTTTCAAGGCGTCCATGTGCTTGCGGAAGGCGTTGACGCACGCCATCGCGTTGCGCGGCTTGTAATACCGCACCAGGCGGCCGATATAATCCGGCTTATCCTCGTAGTGCTGATGGGAGTCGATGAAAAAGCGCCGCCCGGTCTGCGCGGCGGCGGCCGCAAGCGGGAGCTTCAGAAGATTGCGACGAGACAGTGACATGGGCTGTCCCCCGAAGGTATCACTTTTCGGGGGACGCCGTGTTCAGAACACCTGCCGTCCGGCGGAGGCCGGCTTGAGGAAGGTTTCCAGCATATCCTCGGGAATCGCCAACGACATTCTGAGTTGCGTACCGGTGGCCTTGAGCTCCATCTTCTCGAGAAGGCGCGCCAACTCCGCGGCGCGCTTGTCATTCTGGGCGTTCATCTGCATCATACCCATCAGAAACCGCACCACGTCGGCCATTGCGGCGGCGTCTTTCGCCGACCGCATCTGGGCCTCGGCCATGACTTCGACATCCGGGCCGAACCGGACGCCCCCGTTCACGCTGTCCACTGACTGCACCAAATTGCCGTTCCCGGCTCCGCCCAACTGGGGTGCGCGAATGCCGCTGGTAATCGCGGCGAGGCTCGCGGTCAGCATCCAGGCATCGAACCGGTTGCCGAGGTCCGTGATTGTGTTGAGGGTTTTCGCATCGAGCACGGGGCCCGGCGCCTGGCGCGCGTCGATAGCCAGTTTCACATAATCAGGGTCGCCGGCCACAGCGGTGGCGGAGTCCGGAATGGCCAGCCAGCCGCGCGAATCCTCACGGCCCGTGAAGATCTGGACCCCATTGTAGCTGGTGGTGGACGACCCCGAGGCGAGCGCGAAACTCTGGATGCGGCTGACATCGAACCGGCCACGGGCCAGTACTACGGTCTTTCCGTGATTCTGGCGTCGGGGCGCGGCCGAGCTCGAGGCGACAATCAGTTCCGTCAGGTCCTGGCGCGGGTCGAACCCCGTGGCGGAGACGAACTTGTTCATGTTCTCATCTTCGGTCTTGAGTTGGTCGAGGATGTACTGTCCGAAGCGGGAGGACTTAATCTGATCCGCCCGGACTCCGGCGACGAAGGCCGCGCCGGGGGGGATCATTCGGAGCAGCGCCGGATCGGCCGCAACCGACAGGCCGGCGGCGACCAGCGAAAGGAGAAGACCGCGCAAAAGTTTCATGGCGTTTATCGCTCTGTCCTAATCTAACGTCAGCGGCCGGTGAAAAGTTCACAGGAAGGTGAAAAAATCTCCGGGCAAGGGGGGGTGACCGGGCCGGCGGGCCGATTTTGCCTGACCAACTGCCTCTTTTTAAGACTTGAATGTTTCAAAAGAATGGGTGTTATAAGGAACGGGACACCCTATTCTTACAAAACTCCTGCCAGCCACCAGGATACCCGTCTGCCGGAGAGCATGCCGCTCCAGTTCCGGGCTCAGTGTGAAGTTCCTTGCGTGAAGTTCCCTTGACTGAGGGCGGGCTCGCGGTACACTAGCCATCGTGCGTCAACCCCGTGACATGCCGGCTCTGGTCTATTTGCATGAGAACAACCCATCCGGCTCTGCCGAAGAACCGCGGTGCTGCATCAAGGAACGTTCCGGATTCGCCGAAGCGCTCAGCCTGCAACCGGACTACCTCGACGCCCGGCTTCAACTGGGCCTCCTGCTGAGCCGCAAGAATGATCCGTTCGGGGCAGCCAACGTCTACCGCGAGATCATTCGCCGCAAGCCGGACTTCGCCGAAGCTCGCAACAATCTCGGCCTTGCCTTGCTCGAGGCTCACGATCCGGCGGGGGCTCAAGCAGCGTTTGCCCAGGCGCTGCGCCTCAAACCCAATTATGCCGAGGCGCACTTCAATCTCGCGCTTGCGCTCAAACAGGCGGGCAAGCCCGAAGCCGCCCGTCTCGAGTTCGAAAAGGCTTATCAACTGGCCCCCCAACTTCGCCATCTCCCACAACAGCCATGAATCAAATGCTTTTCTCCGCTCTCCTGTTCGCGCCGCTGCTGGCGGCGCAGGAAGTCTGCACGGTGGCCTCCCCCACCGCCACCTTCACCATCCCGCGGGCGAAAACGGCCGAAGCGCTCAGCCTCGATCCGCAAGCCAAACTGTGGAAGAAGACCGCCTCCGCCTGGATCATCAAGGATTGCACACGCCGGGTGGAGTATCCGGAAACCAAAACCGAAATCCGCGCCTTCTACACGGACACCGACCTCTACTTCCTGTTCATCTGCCCCTACCAGGTATTGAACCTCTGGCTTCCCCCGCAGAACGATAAGCCGCGCGTCAAGCTCTGGGACCGCGACGTGGTCGAAATGTTTCTCGGCGACGACTGGAAGAACATCCGGCACTACCGGGAATTCGAGATCGCGCCCACGGGAGACTGGATCGACCTCGCCATCGACCTGGACAAGAAGAACTACGACCGCGCGTGGCGCAGCGGATGGCAGACGATGGGGCGCATCGATGAATCGAAGAAGATCTGGTACGCGGCAGCGAAGATCCCGCTGAAATCCGTGAGCGAAGCCCCCGTCAAGCGGGGTACCCGGTGGCGGATGAACCTCTACCGGATCGACGGCCAGGGGCCTGATTCGCAGCGCCATTTCCTGTGCTGGCAGCCGACCTGCGTCCTGAACCGCGACCCGAACCATGTGCCGGAACATTTCGGCACTCTCGTGTTCCGGTAACTCCCAGTGTGAAGAGTGCCGTCCGCATGGGCGGCTCCGCTAGTTGCCGGTGGCGAAGCAGTAGAACAGGCCGGCTCCCCCGGTGGCGACGAGGTTCTCCTGGCTGCATCCGCGCGAGGGGTGAGTGGAGTTCCAGGAGATGCCGCCGCCATTACGGTCGCTGTGCCCGAGTTGAGCTGTTCCGGCGCCGTTGGAAGTCCAGTTCTTGCAGGTATGGTCGGCGCCGCCGGTGTAGGCGCGGCCGTCAGGCTGGCTCCCGGTGAGGATGTCGTGCATGTTCGGCTTGTCGCCGACGCCGTTCACCAGTGCGCCGTTCTCGGTCAACGCATTGTTCCTGGTGATGAGATTGCCAGTGCGTGCCAGGTCAAGAGTATCGCCGTGGAGGTGGGCGAGATCGCGGGCAATCATGGTTCCCTTGGCGTTGTGCCAGGGTCCCTGGCCAATGCGGTCTCTGGCATTGACGGCGGGGGCGCCGCCGGTAGCTGAAGCGCTTAGATAGGCGCGCCAGGCGCTCCCGCCGGCGCCCGCCGCGGCGGCGAGTTTCTGACAGTGCGCATCGGCGCCCGCCAATCCGCCGAGGTTCGCTCCATCATGCCGCCGACGCTGGTGACGAAGAAGGTCATGGGCTGCCGCTGATTCTGTTGAGCCAGGATAAACATGGCCGCAATGCTGAGTGTGGACAAAAGTTTTTTCATAGTGTCTCCGCGGACCGCTGGTTTGTGGGAACGCGGTCCGATCCATAGAGGCTACTACGATTGGCGCCGCCGGCGAAATCGGAAAGGGATGATTGCGGCCGGCGCCCTTCGCATTCCGCCGCCCGGGCGATTACCATGGAGGCATACAGGAATCAGCCGGAATGGCACGCTCCATCTTTCTCTCCGTAGGCATGGGCGGCAAGAACCTGCCCGACGACACACTGACCGTTCAGCAATTGCTGAACAAAGTTCCGGGGTTCGAGGGGGGGCCGGTTCCGCTTCTCGCCGAGGACAGTAAATGCGGCCCGCTCACCAAAGGGGCGATTCAGAAGTTCCAGTTGAAGCACTTCGGATGGAAGGGAGCGGACGGACGTGTGGATCCTGACGGGCCCACGCTCGCCAAGCTCAATGAGTTCGACAAGCAGCCCGAGGTTCCCGTCCCGCCGAAACCACCGGAGCCGGTGATTCCCGAGGCTACCGATTTCTTCCTCATCCACATGAGTTCGCGGAAGGTTTCGGTGGGGGGCGAAGACGACCTGTTCTTCCTGGTGGCGGACATCAAGCACAACCTACTGGCCGTATACTGGCTGGACATAACGGGCCGGGGCAAGCCGACGGTGGGCACGCCGCAGGGAAATAACTGGTCCGGGTCCGGCGGGCGGTTCCAGACGAAGAAAGCGCGGCGCATCAATGATCTTCAGGTACCGGCGGCGTGGTTCTCGCGCGACGACGAAGGCACGGTTACGAGCAAACTCGTGCTGTTCTTTCCCGAGGGCGGCGCCACCATCCCGATGAACCACCACCTCATCGGGCCGGGAGGAAGAATCAGCCCATCGAAGAGCGGAGGCGGCAGCGTCAGCACGGCGGCGGCGGGGGACTTCCGCCTCATCGAGTTACGGTAGGCTTGGAGGGCCTGCCCACCGGTCTGCGTTATCATGGTCGCTTCGCATGACCACTGTCTCTCATCTGGAATGCAGCAAGACCGGCGAGCGCTACGCTGCCGGCAAACTCCACAATCTCTCCTCGACAGGCTTCCCGCTGCTGGCGCGGTATGACCTCGAGAAGGCGCGGCAGAGCTGGAACCGGGAATGGATCCCCAGCGGCCCGTCGAGCATGTGGCGGTACGCGCCAGTCCTGCCGGTATCGAAGCCTTCGTCGATCGTGTCGTTGGGGGAGGGGATGACACCGCTGCTGCGGTTGCGGCGGCTTGGGGAGACGCTCGGGGCGGCGAATCTGTATTTGAAGGATGACGGGGTCAATCCCACGGGTTCGTTCAAGGCGAGGGGGCTTTCCTGCGCGATTTCGATGGCGAAGGAACTCGGCGTGACAAAAGTGGCGATCCCCTCGGCGGGCAACGCGGCGAGCGCGCTGGCGGCTTACGCCGCCGCGGCCGGGATGGAAGCGCACATCTACATGCCTTCGGATGTACCACAGGCGAATTACATTGAATGCAAGTCGTTTGGGGCGCAGGTCACCCTGGTGGACGGACTCATCAGCGACTGCGCACGAATTGTCGCGGCCAAGGCTCCGGGGGAGGGCTGGTTCGACGTCTCGACGCTGAAGGAACCGTACCGCATCGAAGGGAAGAAGACCATGGGGTATGAAATTGCCGAGCAGTTCCGGTGGGAGTTGCCGGAAGCGATCCTTTACCCTACCGGAGGGGGCGTCGGCATCATCGGAATGTGGAAGGCGTTCGAGGAGATGGAAGCGCTTGGCTGGATCACTTCGCGCCGCCCGAAGATGATCGCCGTGCAGGCCGAGGGATGCATGCCGGTGGTGCGGGCGTTTGAAAAAGGCGAGGAACGGGCGGAATTTTTCGAGAATGCCTCGACAATAGCCAGCGGATTGCGCGTCCCGAAACCGCTTGGGGATTTCCTCATCCTGCGCGCCGTGCGTGAAAGCGGAGGAGTGGCCCTGGCGGTCCCGGACGAGGAATCCATGAGGGCTGGAGTGGACTTAGCGGCGCGGGAGGGGGTATTCGCGGCTCCGGAGGGAGCGGCTTGCGTGGCGGCGATGCCGAAACTGCTTGGCTCCGGGGTTCTCAAGAAAGAGGATCGTGTCGTGATCTACAACACGGGAGCGGGCTTGAAGTATCTGGAAGCGTACTCGACGAGATTCCCACGAAACGCGGGTGGGGAGAGCGACAAGCTTGGCGGATTGATTACGCCGCGTTAAACACGAACGAGGCGGACTTCTGATTTCGCGGCCAAGCCCCTCGGCCCGGCAACCAGAAAATCCGCCCCGCTCGTTAATTCGCTGCTACCGGCGCAAACAGCCGGATCTAGTAGCCGCGGCGGTCCCGGAAGCCGCCGCCGCCACCACCCCGGCCACCCCGGTTGCCATACCCGCCGGAGCTCCGTCCGCCGCCGCCGCCGCCCTCACCCTTGGGCCTGGCCTCGTTGACATTCAGCGCCCGTCCGCCCACCTGCGACCCGTTCAGGGAGGAGATGGCGCGATCGGCTTCCTGGTCATCGGGCATTTCCACAAATGCGAATCCTCGAGAACGCCCCGTCTCGCGGTCGGTTATCACGCTGACACGATCCACAACGCCATAGGGCTCAAACATGGAACGCACATCCTGTTCATTGGCGTTGAAACTCAAATTGCCTACAAAGATATTCTTCACGGTCACGAACTCCAATCCCAGCTACTCAACGGTAATCCCTCGCACACCATACACGGACGAAGTTCCGACCTTGAGTTACTGGCGAACTACGGCAGACAACTGCCGCGTACAGCTTACGCTGCAAACCTACAATAACAGAGTTTTGTCTTTATGGGAATCCCGTATTTTTCCTTGTCCTGGAAGATACTTTTTATGCGATCTTTCTTCGCCTCTTTCGTGGCCGTGGACATGTTTACGGCCATCCCGGGAGCCGAAGAGCGCGCCGCCGCGTCTCGGACTTTGGCATCCGAATCCCGCCGGCGATGGCGGCCAACCGGGCCAAGTGGTTCAATGACGGGCCTCATGTTCCGGGCGTATTTCGTTTGCGTCCGGGGCAATGTCTCCGGACGCGCTCCGGCTTCGGAGCCAATAGCGCGGCAACACGCGATCACCAGCCCCGAAAAGCCCCACTCGATGTCGGCGGCCGGACCTTATCATTAGATGAATCCGTTCAGGAATTGTTTCCGGAACGGCAGAAGAGAGAGCGCGAAGAAGACAAATTGTAACAGGGGGCTCCGTTCGATTTCGATACCGATAGAGACTGGCGTCCGCTATTGCAAGTAAGAGAAAACGGCGCGAAAGGTTCTGCCCCGCGCCCCCTTCACATCCACAGCCAGCTTAATGGTGGGCGAAAGCTGTTCGACGGTGATTCCGTCATCGAGCGAGACAATGTCAGACGCAGGCATGGCGAGTTCGATGTGAATCTGTCCGTCATTGGCCTGGGTGGGATCGGAGACGCCGACGGCCAGGGTCTGGCCGGATGCATGGGTCACCAGCGAAGCGATGGAATCGCTGGTGATGCCCGCCACGGTCTTGTTGGAATTGCTCCAGAAATTGACGGCGGCCACCTGAAGACCGCCGTGCCAAATGGCCTGCGCGGCGGTTGAATTCTCGAGGATGCTGACGGCGGGCGCGGCTGCATAGTCCGCGGCGCCGCGGGCGGTGATACCGGGCAGCAGGACGTAGGCGTAGACGCCCGCCGCCGGGGCCTTGCCGTGATCAAACCAAATGGTCCGGTATGCGGCGGACAGCAGCGCGGCGCCGCCACCCGCATTGATATCGCGCCAGGCTCCGGCGCGCATTCCGGACGTGGTTTGCCACCCCGCGCCGGCGGGGAAGTAGTAACCGATCGAGGCTCCGTCAATGCCGGCGTCGAGGTGGGCCCAACTGCCGTCCGTCCCGGTTGTAAAGGTGGTGGGGCTGGTGAGGCGGCGGTTTTCGACGATGGTCTCAACGGCTTGCGAGGGGTTCGCCGAACGGATGCCCGCTCCGAGCGCGACCACTTCATCATCCAGCAGGAACCAACTCTTGTTCGCGCTGAGTGGCCTGCCGTCGGGTTCGAGGTCCAGCATGGCGGCGGTGTAGCCGTCCACCGTGGCTCCACCGGCGATGTTACTTGCTCCGAGTTGGCTCTGGCGCGGGGTGGAGCCGGCGATGACGGTGGTTCCCGGCATGCGCTGAGCGTCGATAGTGGGCCAGTAAGCGCCGGAGAACTGCGTCAGGTCCGCGTTGTAAAGATACGTCATGCCGTCGCCCGTGTGCCAGCCCTTGAGATTCTCGTTGTTGATGCTCTCGTAGTTATAAATGCGGCTTGAGTGCATGGCGATGCCCATGGCCCAGTCCCGCCGCAGGTGGACGATGCGGTCCATGGAGGCGTAGACGATGCCGGCGTTGGGCGGGACGGCGGCGGGGACGGCGTCGTCGTTGAGCAGGTTCCATGCCTCGCCGATGAGATCAATGGGCAGTCCGCTCGAGTAATCACGCGAGGTGTCGGCGGCAAGCCATGCCTTGATCTGTCCGCGCAGAGTGGCGGCATCGGCGCCGCCGAGGAAATGGGTGGCGCGGAGCAGGGCGGCGATGGTGGAGTGTCCGGCGGCGTGGTCGCTGGAACCGTCGCGCGAGATGGCGCGCCCGCGGACCATGTCCATCATGGCGCCGCGGAATATCAGCGGCGCGAAGGCGCCGGAAATCCACTGGCTGACGATCGCAACCGGCGGACCGGAGGTTTCCCACGGCGATCCGGCCGTGAGATAGAGCAGATCGGCGATGTCGGCGATCAGAACCAGGCCGTAACTGCCGGTGTAGGGATGCCGGCGATGCTGGATGAACGAACCATCGAGGTAGAACCCATCGCCGGCGGTGACGTAGTCGAACACCGGGCTCAGTTCGCGCACCGCCAGTTCGATTTTGGCGGGATCCTTGAGCAAAACGCCGCGCAAGAGGGCCGCCTTGCACTTGTCCGTCCGGTTGGCGCCGGTCGAAATGGTCTTGCCTATCATGTATCGCGGATCGGAGTCGAAGCGTTCGATGGCGGCCATGTAACGGTCGAGTTCGCCGGAGGAAAGGTTGTCGTAGAGGAGCACGCCGATATCCGCGAGGTTGAGGGGCGTTCCGATCTCCCAGTCCCACCAGTTATCGTATTCCGCCGGGACATCCTGGTTGTAACGATTCGCATCCATCCACGCCAAGCCGGAACGGATATCCGCCAGAAGCCCGGGGTCGCCATAGAGCGCCTGGCCGGGAGTGGCCCACGCGAGAGCCATCGCGCGAAGCCGGCTGTAAGAAGCGGAGATGCCGGAGGAGATGTTGGCGCGAGAGAGATCGGTCCAGAGGGACTGGCGGGCGGAATCCTTCAGCATCGAGGTCCAGTTGCGGCGGGCGGTGGATTCGATGGCGGAGAGACGGGCGCCGACGGCCGGAAGCGTGGTATCGACGAAAGCGCCTCCGCTTAACATCCGCCGCCAGCGGAGACGGAGGTCGTCGAAGCTATCGGCCCTGAGGCAAAGCGGGAGGAGGCAGAGAACAGCGAGGCGCATGAACTTGTACCTTCGACACCTCAATCGTTTTCCGTAGCGTAGCACTGGATTCATGAAGGTAACAACGGGCTACTTACTTGTGGCGGATGCCTTCCGGCGCCCTCTCGCGGTCCATCGCTTCGAGTTGGAAGGTCCACTTCAGGGGCACGGTTTCGGGAGGGTAGCAGAGTGACTCGCTGCATGCCTGATAGCGGAAAGCCGCCTCGAGGGTGACCTTGTTTTGGGCGTTGGCGAGGGGCCGGAGAGCGGCGTCTTGCCCGACGGTCAAATCTCGAATAATGTGCAGATTACCTTCGAACACCGGAACTTTTTCTTCAATCGCCTTCAAGTACAGAATGCGCGGAGTGGGAAAGCTTGCGGGGTGAGGCTTGAAGCCGTGGGATTCGGGGAACGTCCAGTCCACGCCGTGGTAACCCTGGACTCCCGGCGCATATAGATGATAGCCAGGTGGGATGCCGACATCCACGGCGAGCAGGATTCGCTGTCCTCCACGAATCACGGCGGTGCTGGCGGTGGTGGTGATCCTGACGTGCCTGGCTCCGGTTTCCGCACGCGCGGCGGTTGGCGGCAGTCCGTAGGCGCGGTCGAGAATCGCGGCCAGTGTCGGGCGTTCGCGGTAATCCTCCTCGAAGTACCTGGTCCGCACTATTCCGGCGGCATCGGCCACCAGGGTCAGGGGGTAGGGGACGCCATAGGCGAAGGATTCCCGCTCGAGGGAGGTGTTCAGAATACCGAATGCCCGGATGATCTTCGAGCCTTCGTCCGACAGCAGCGGGTAGGTGATGTTTCGCCGCGCGGCGAAGTTTTTCAGAATCGCCACGCTGTCGTAGCTCACCGCGGCGAGACCGATTCCCTGCCGGCGCAATTGCTCAAAGCCGCGCTCCAACTCCACGAGTTGGGCTTTGCAGTACGGTCACCAGTCCGCCGAGCGAAAAAACACCAGCATGAGTCCCTTGGGACCTCGCAGTGTCTCCAAAGTCTGTGCCTCGCCGTTTTGATTGGGAAGCGAGAAAGCGGGCATGGGTTCGCCCACCTTCACACCGGGGTCCGTCGGCACATTCTGCGCGCAGAGGACGGCGGCCGATAGAAGGAGCAGAAGACGCACTACGTATAGTATGACGCGCGAGTGGCTGTTATTGCCGCGAACCGGAAAGAATCCGTAGGGCTTCTTCTCCCCGCATAAAGAACTGCCGTTTCTCTGATTCCGAGGGGAAGACGAGGGGGGCGGAGCGGTAATAGTCGAGTTCCTCTTTCCAACGCCGCCCCAGTTCGCGCCTTGCCTCGGGGTCCGGCGGAGTTCTGTCCCAGCGCGGATAGATGGGGTTAGTATGGGCCTGAAGAGTTCCGGAAACGGCCAGGGCCGCCAGCCAGACGGGGCCGTTCGCGGGAACTTCCGCTTCGAGGGTGTTCCCAGCCCCGGAGGCGATGACTTTGCCATTGGCGACGATCTCCAACCGGTCCACGGGCAGGTAGAAGGAAGCATGCGCGCTCACCCGCTTGCCGCCCGCCGCCTGCTCCAGTTCGACAAGAGGGCCGTTGGTTACCATTCCCTCGCCTCGCCGCACGCCTTGCGACCAGGCTTCGTAGGCGGAGGCGCCTGCTTTCGCCCTCACCATCATCCGTTCCGGACCGAGCAGCGGCAACCAGCGGGACCACTCCTTTTCCCTGGTCCAATTGTTAAGCGCCACGGGAAAGTCGCTTCCGGCGACGCCCGTCACCTGGAAACCCGCATTGAGCAGTTGATACCATTGCCCGGTCTTGAGGCGGCCGAACTGAAAAACTTCCACGAAATCGATGCTTTTCAGGGCGAGATCCATGAGCAGGGTGGAATGCTTCTGAGAGCCGTCAAAGTGCGCATAGCCGACGGTAGCCCCCACCTTCCGGCCGAGGCCGAATAATACATAAGGATAGGGAAATGTTTCGGGCGAGTTCGCGTACGCCGATCCCACGCCGAGGGGCCGGATCATCTCACGGCCTCCGAGCAGATTGACGTGCCCGAAGAACTCCGACCGCGATTCGTGGCCGGAGCGGATGGACCGGCCTGGCAGTTTCGCCTCCGCCTTCGGTCCAAAGCCGTATTGCCAGGCGGCGTCCATCTGGCGCTGCAACTGAAGCAAATTGGCGACGGAGAGATCCTCGGCTTCCATCCATTCCAGGAAGACCTTGTCATCGAGGACGTCGCGCACGAGGTGGATGTGGTCGTCGCTCGAGAGCCACTCGCGCGAGGCTCCATGCGTCCAATCGTCCATTCTTAGCGTGATGCGGCTTGTTTCTCCGGGGTGGAGAGTAAACTCCCGCACGGCGGGCTTGTAGAACAAGCCGCGATAAGCCTCGACCCGGTAGTTTCCCGGGGGCAGGTCAAACCCGGCGCGCCCCTTGAGCAGGAAGAAATGCGAGATGTCGTTGCAGGTTACTTCCAGTGTCGCCGGGTCAGGAACGCGCCGCCAAAGCCGCTCCCTGTAGAAGAGATCCACGCGGAGGGGAAGCATCGCGTCGACGGGGCTCAAACGAAACGGGCGCCCGTCTTTGAAGAGATACACGCGGGCCGGCATGAGGGGTTCGGTGGCGAGTTCCAATCGAGCCGAGAGGTTGCGCAGTTGCGCAAAGGCGAGGGCCGCCAGGAAAGTCAGAGCAAGGGCCGCGCGTCGCACGCGAGGATAGAGTATCACAACGCGCTCACTCTTTCCCGCGCTTGTAGGGTGAGGAGAGATACTTCCTGGCCTGCCCGGCGGCGTCGGAATCGGGCGCCAGATCCATGCAACCGCGGTAGGCCTTCAACGCCTCGGCCCGTTCTCCCTTCATGTCGTAGCACTGCCCGAGGCGGAGGTACGCGGTGGTGGAGGCGTTCAGATCGAGGTCGTTCACGTTCCTGACGGCCTTCTCCAATTCCGAGATGGCGTAGTCGTAATCGCGATACCAGAACAGGAGATTTCCGCGCGAGACATTGATCTTCTCCTCGGGCATGGCGGCGAATCCCGGCGTATTGGCGCGCTTGCGCTTCTCGAGCTCGGCCAGCGTTTCGAGCGCCTTCTGTTTGTCTCCCTCATCGGCGTACATCTGCACCATTTCGAGCAGGAACAAATAATTCCGAGGATAGGTATGGAGCAACTCCTTCAGCAAAGGGATGGCATCCGCGGGACGCCGTTCCCGCCGGTAGATAGCCGCGAGGATAACCTTCGCGTCATTGCGGTCCTGCTCGCCTTTCTCCGCCACCAGTTGCAATGTCTTGATCCCCTCTTCCTTGTCGCCGCGAAATCCGATGAGGAAGCCGAGGATCTTGTAGTGCCAGGGGAGGCTGCCCACCACATAGTCGTGAACGCCCTGCACGAGGCGCGCATCGTAATAATCCGGTTTGAGCTTCGTGACCTGATTCTGCAGTTTGCGGGATGTCGTGATGTCGCGCAGAGCGTCCATCCAGGCTTTGCGCACCAGGAAGTTGTAGTTGGCGCGCAGTCCGTAAGCAATCCCCTGCGCGTACAAGGCCTTGATGTTATCGGGCGATTTGTCCAGTGTAGCCTGGGTCAATTGGAGAGCCGTGGCGATGGAATCTTCGAGCAGTTTCCTGTCCACCGGACTCGGCTTGAGTTTCTCGCGCTTGAGAAACGGATTATTGCCGGTCACCAGTTCGCTTTCGAGCGATCCCGAACGCAGCATCTCGCGGTAAAGAATTCCTTGTGACAAGGCATTGTAAGCATAGGGGTCGTTCGGATTCTTTGCAACCGCGGACTGGAACGCGGCAATGGCCTGATCGAATTCAAGGTTGTAGAAATGATCCCACCCCTTCGCCATGGAATCATCGGCGGCCCACAGACTTGCGGCGCCCAGCAAACAGAGGAGAACAATCACTACCCGCTATTGTAGTTGGCGCAGCGCCCAGAGGGCATGTCCGGCGACGACATCGTCGGTTGACCGGGCCAGCCGCCGCAACGGCTCCTGGAAACGCCGGAGGCCGCTATTGCCCATCGCCACGGCAACGTTCCGCAAGAATCCGCGGTATCGCGCCCGCTCGACGGGAGATCCGCGAAACATCTCCCGGAACTCTTGTTCCGTCACCGCGGCCAACTGCTCGAGGGGCGGGGATTCAAAGCGTGGGGAAAACGCGGGCTCCGTAGTGAGAGCGGCACGGCGGTTCCAGGGGCAGACGTCCTGGCAGATGTCGCATCCGAACACGTGCCAGCCCATGCGCGCGCGGTGCTGCTCGTCAATGGGTCCATGAAGTTCGATGGTGAAATAAGAGATGCACAGGCGGGCATCGAGTTGCCAACCGTGCGGTCCAGGCACGAGCGCCCCGGTGGGGCAGGCATCGATGCAGCGCCGGCAGGTTCCGCAGCGGTCCGGCGCGGGGGTGTCGGGATCCAATTCGGCGGAAAGGAGCATCTCGCCGAGGAACACCCAGGAACCCAGGCTCTGATTGATCAGGCAGGTGTTCCTGCCGATCCAGCCGAGACCGGCCATTCGGGCATAGCCGCGTTCGAGCAGGGGGGCGGTGTCGACGCAGATCCGGTGCTCGACGCCTTCAATTTGCCGCGCCACGTTTTCCAGGCCCAGGCGAACAATCCGGTGGTAATCGTCTCCCCAGGCGTAGCGGGAGATCCATCCCAACTCGCGCGGCGTACGCGACGTGGAATAGGGCTGGGGGCCGTTGTAGACCTTGCCGACGCACAGAAGAGAGCGCGCCGAGGGGAGCAGGCTCCGTGGATCCATGCGGAGGGCGGCGCGGTGGTCAGTGAGGTAGGACATCCGGCCGACCATTCCGCGGCGGACCCAGTCGTCGAACCAGAACCTGTCGGCGAGCGGTTCGGCGGCGGCAATTCCGGCCAGTTCGAAGCCTGCCTGGCGAGCCAAAGATTTCAATTTTGAGGCCTGGAGGGAAGGAGGCAAGTGACTGATTCCTTTGATACTATGCTCAAATGTACAATTAAACAGCGATGTGTCTTCCAAGACTCGGTCCCGTTCAATGCCTCATTTGGCCACACAACGCTGAAAATGCGCATTTTGATTAATTGCCGTGGGACTTGGCGGCTGGTTCCGATATACTGCACACGTGGCACTCGTGTAGTAAAGCCCAAGGGATAGTTTAACCACAGCGACATCCATCTGATCACGCACGGAGGATGAGGAGATTTTAAGGAATGCATAAACCGATCAAGTACGTGGAAAAAGCGGTTTCGTACACCGCCAATGCAGCTTGGGCCATCTATGACCGGCTCAACGCGATCCGCCCGAACCCTTCGTTCACCCCGAGGTGGTCTGACAAACCTCTGCTGAAGTCCTGGGAGAAGACGAAGCCGCCACTGGGGTGGCCTCGCGAGACGGATTCCCTTTGCCCCAAGTGCGTTCCCGAGACCCGCAAAGAGATTCTGGACGGGAAGAAGGATTGGAAGGATCTGATCCACGAAAAGGTGGGAGAGATCAAGGCGCGGATCATCGAGCGCGACGGCAAGATCATGATGGTGAAGGAGTGCCCCATCCACGGCAAGTTCGAGGACATAATGTCCATCGACACGGCGTTCTACAAGCACCTGGAGGAGTCATTCCCGGGACGCGACATCCGCGCCCACAACGATGACAAGCTGCACAACCACGGCTCCTCGACGGTTCGCCACGGGCGGGGTTCCGTGCTCACGGTGGACCTGACGAACCGATGCAACATGATGTGCGATCCCTGTTTCATGGACGCCAACCAGGTTGGTTTCGTGCATGAGTTGACCTGGGATGACATCAAGCAACTGCTGGACAACGCGATTACGATCAAGCCGCGCCGGCAGATGTCGGTGCAGTTCTCGGGCGGCGAGCCGACGCTATCGCCGTACTTCCTGGATGCTATCCGGTACGCGCGCAAAGTCGGCTATCAGAGCGTCCAGGCGGCTACCAACGGCATCGAGTTCGCCAAGAGCCCCGAATTCTGCCGCCAGGCCGCGGAAGCGGGTCTGCGCTATGCGTACCTTCAGTTCGACGGTGTCGGCAACGCGGCGAATTCCCACCGGGCGGTGGGAAACCTGTTTGACGTAAAGCTGCAAGCCATCGAGAACCTCTGGAACAACGGCGTGGACATCGTTCCGGTCACCACGATCGTCAACGGCATCAACAACGAGCAGGTGGGCCGGATCATTCAGTTCGCTCTCGACAACCCGAAGAAGATACCGTTTCTCAGCTTCCAGCCGGTGTCGTTCACGGGCCGGGACGAGGCGATTTCCGACGAGCGGCGGAAAGCGCAGCGCTACACCCTTTCGCACCTCGCGCATGACGTGAAGAATCAGATGGGCATCGGCGAGCCGACCCGCGACTGGTTCCCGATCAGCTTCATCAGCACGTTCTCGGACTGGTCTGACCTGGTGAAGGGTCCCGAGGCGGACTGGGGACAGTTGAGCTGCGGTTGCCATCCGAACTGCGGCGTGGGCACGGCCATCATGGTGGATAAGGAAACGAAGGAGGCGGTTCCGGTTACGGCGTTCCTCAACGCGGACCGTCTGGCCAAGGATGTCGCCCGGGTCAATGACGGCGCGCGGAGCAAGAAGCTCTCGATGTTCGGCATGGCGCTGGCGGTGGCGCGGAACTATGATCCGTTCATGGCTCCCAAGCACTTCAAGATGACCGACTTGCTCAAGAAGTTCGATAAAACTTTCGGGGCCACGGGCAAGAACTACGGGCGCGTGGACGCGGGCCGCAGCAGAAAGGACATCGACGCGCGGCGCCAGGACCGTTGGAACTTCCTCTTCATCGTGGGCATGTGGTTCCAGGATCTGTTCAACTACGACTTCCGGCGTACCGAGCAATGCATCATTCCCTATGCGACGCAGGAAGGGGAGATCAGCTTCTGCGCTTACAACACCGGTATCGGATGGCGGAACATCATCGAGAAGATGCACATGACCGCGACCCTCACCAAATGGTACGGCGACCGCGGCCGGCACGAAATCTTCGCGGGCGGCAAGGCGGTGAAGCTGGAAACCGCCGAGCATTCGATGACGCTGAGGGAAGATATCGTCACCAAGGAAACGCAAAAGGACCTCGACAAGCTGGGGATCGCCAAGACGGCTCGCGAGGAGAAGATCCGCGCGCGCGACGCCAAGCTGACGCACCAGGATCCGAAGGATGCCGAGATGATGCGTCTGTATCGCAAGCACGTGTTGAAGGAACCCGACAGCGTCGAGTTCGTGCCGCTGAGCACCATCTCTCCAACCGCCAAACCGGCCCAGGGTCCCAAACCCAAACAGGCCGAGAAGGAAGTGGGCAGCTTCGGCGACTAACTTCGCCGGAGGGCCTTTAGCAAAATAGGGCCGCGCGGGGCTTAACGGCTCCGGCGGCCTTTTTTTGCGGAGCAAGGGGATGCTCCGTCAGCGCGCCAACGCCAGCGCCGCTTTCAGCCCACCGACACGCTGGATTCCGGGCACGAAGAACCCGCGGAGCATGTCTTCGTCAGTCCCAGCGGCCTCCGGGCGATCCGCCAGCCGCGCTCGACCGTCGTAGACGGCTGCCGCGAAGGCGCTCCACAATATGCCATCGGATACACCTTGCAGTTCGACCGGGCCCTTGGTGGTGGTCCGCAGCCAGGCGAGCGCGGTGAGAATATCCTGCACGCGGTTCTGGCTGTCCGTGCGCTGGAAGGTGTAGAAATGATCGGCTGCGGTGTAGCGCTCCCCGCGGGCCGCGCCTGTATTCCAGGCGTCAAGGTAGAGCACCGGCCGCCCGTTGGCGGGCACGGTTGCGCGCGCGGCGGCAGCGCCTTCGGAATCCACGACGAGAAGAGGAATACCCTTTCCCTTGAGATAAATTCCGGGAACGCGATCCTCGCGTCCGGGGCGGCTCAGGGTGATGGATTCGCCATCCCGGACGCTCAGCACGCGGGCGGGGTTCTCGACCGATAGCGCGTAGCGCAGCGCCTCGCGGTCCGGGCGCGCCACCTGGGTCAGCCTGCGCCATGCGGCGAAGACGGCATCTTCACCGGGAAGCGCATTGGCGGGCATCGCTCTGCCGCTCCACACGAGCATGTCCTCGTCCTTTTCGACGGTGAACGGCTGTTCCATCACGGGATCTCCGTTGCCGGCGAGCAACACCTTGCCGAAAAACGTATACATCGCTTCGCGGCTTCCGCGGTGGTAGTTGTGAGGGGAATCGAATTGCACCACCCGCACCTGGCTGGCAGCGCCGTAGAGTTCGTAGACTTTCCTAATCGCCGGATACTCGATTTTGGGGACGTTCTTCGTCCAATCGCCGGTGGCGGAGACGAGGAGCATCGGGCGCGGGGCCATCATGGCCGCGAAATCGACGTTGAACGTATCGTGCCGCAAACCCGGCGCGTTCTCGCAGGGCGAACCGCCCTGCATGATGCCGGACACCATGTTCACGGGAACATCGGCGCGGATACGGTCATCGACGGCGGCGAGCAGAAACGTCTGCGTGCCGCCTCCGGAAGCGCCGGTGGCGGCGAGGCGCCCGGCATCGACATCGGGAAGAGAGGCGAGGAAATCCGCCGCGCGGAGGGAGTTCCACAATTGCAGACTCAATGGTCCGAAATTCCACAACTGTTCCTCGGGGCTTCCGAAGGCATGGGGAGTCTGTTTGGTGTCGTTGTAGCCCACCATGTCATAGGCAAAGACGACATAGCCCTGCCTGGCCAGGTTGATGGACCGCCCCGGGATGGAACCGAGATCGGTATTCTCGAGCCGTCCATGTTTCCAGTGGCCGTGCGGCGTAAGGACACCGGGAAATTTCCCTTGTTTGCCGCGCGGGCGGTAGAGGTTGCCCCCGAGGTAGTAGCCGGGCATCGTTTCGAGCGCTACCTTCTCGATGGAATACCCGTCGCGGTCGAGGCGGGAGAAGATTTCGGCGTGCACGGGGCCGCGCCGGGGCATGGGCAAGAGTCCCGCGGCCGCCAGAATCTGCTTCTTCAGGCGCGCCTTGCGGGCCTCCCATTCGGCGCGGGAGGCATAGACCGGCATGGGGTAGGCAAAGCGGGTCCCTTCCACGGCCCTCCAGCGCGCGTCCTCGGAGGGGACTTGCCCCAAGGCAGCCAAGCAGGCCACGGCTGATGCGAGAGCGAGGATCTTCATGCGGCGGCAGCCCTCGATTTGTCGTACGCGGTGAATGTGGAGTTGTGCCTGGCCAGATGCTCGAGGAGCGGGGCCGGTTTCCAATGCTCACCGAAGCGGTCGTGGAACTGGCGCACCCTGGCGTAAACATTCGCGAGACCGGCGAGATCGGCGTATTTCATGGGGCCTCCGCGCCATGCCGGGAAGCCGTATCCGTTGATGTAGATGATATCGATGTCCACGGAACGGAGCGCGAATCCTTCTTCGAGCACGCGCGCCCCTTCGTTGATCAGGGCATAGACGCAACGCTCGACAATCTCCTCACTGGTGGCGGGGTGCCGGGCAAGCCCGGCCTTGGCGGCGTATTCCCCGGCGAGGGCGAGCACCTCCGGATTTGGGGAAGGCTTGCGCGCGGCATCATAGATGTAGAATCCGCGCCCGGTCTTCTGGCCGTAATGCCCCGCCGCGCACAAGAGGGAGTCGAGTTCGGCGTAGCGGAGGCCGGGCTGTTCCAGGTGCTTGAACTCCTTCCGGATGCGGCAGCCGACATCGAGCCCGGCGAGGTCCTGCACGGCGAGCGGACCCATCGCCATCCCGAAGGCGTAGAGGGCGCCATCGACATGCTCCGGAGCGTTACCCTCTTCCACGAGAAACACGGACTCACGGCAATAGGGGGCGAACATCCGGTTTCCGACAAAGCCGCGGCAATTGCCCACCAGGACGCCGACTTTTTTCAGGCGGCGCGCCAGTTCCATTGAGGTGGCGATCACTTGCGCGCCGGTTGCCTTGCCGCGCACGATCTCGAGGAGGCGCATGACGTTCGCCGGACTGAAGAAGTGATGGCCGATGACCATGTGTGGACGTGAAGTCGCCGCGGCGATTTCGTCGATATCGAGCGTGGAGGTGTTTGACGCGAGGATTGCATCGGGACGCGTCACCTTGTCCAATTCGGCGAAGGTCCGCTTCTTCAGTTCCATGTCTTCGAACACCGCTTCGACGATGATATCGGCGTCTTCGAATCCGCCGTAGTTGACGTGAGGGGTGATCAGTTTCAACCGCTGGCCGGCGAACTCCTCCGTGAATCGTCCGCGCTTTACGGAATTGGCATAGTTTCGCGTGATGGTGGCCATGCCGCGGTCGAGAGCCGCCTCGTTGGCCTCTTTCAGAAGGACCGGGATACCGGCATTGGCATAGACCATGGCAATGCCTCCGCCCATGGTTCCGGCTCCGACGATGGCCACCCGCCGGATGGGCAGGGTTTCCACGTCCTTGCCTATGCCGGGCACCTTGGAGACAGTGCGCTCGCCGAAGAAGACGTGGATGAGGGCCTTCGATTGATCGGAGGCGAGGCATTGATCGAACAGCCGTGTCTCCACCTGGCAGCCCTCGCGGAAGGGCAGCCGCGAGGCGGCCTCAACGGCCTCAATCGCCGCGTGTGGAGCGGTCTGCCCGCGAAGGCGTTTCGAGGCGGCCTCGTGCGCGGCGGCAACCGCGTCCGGATCGGGAGCGGCAATCTTCTGGCTGGCCCGCGGCGGAGTCCGAGCCGTGGCATGGCGGGCGAAGGCGATGGCTCCGGGCAGCAGTTCACCTTCGATCAATTCGTCAATGATGCCTGCCGCCTTGGCCTCGGCGGCGCGGACGGGTTCGCCGAGTGAGCACATTTCCAGGGCCTTCCCGAGGCCGGCCAGACGCGGCAGGCGCTGGGTGCCTTGGCCTCCGGGTATAATCCCCAATTTGACCTCGGGCTGGCCCACCTGCGCGGTGGGGACGGCCACCCTGTAGTGGCAGGCCATGGCCACTTCCAGACCTCCGCCAAACGCCGTGCCGTGAATGGCGGCGACGACGGGCTTGTCGCTGTCCTCCAAGTCCGCCAATAGCCGCAGGATGGGGTCGAGGCCACCATGATGGCCCGCGTGAATCTTCTCGAATTCCCGAATGTCGGCGCCGGCGATGAAGGTACGGCCTCGACCGGCAAGAACCACCGCCTCCACATCATCGTGCATCAATGCCCAGCGGAGTCCTTCCATGATGCCTTCGGGGACGCCGGGGCTGAGGGCGTTCACGGGTGGATTGTCCACCGCGATGACAGCGACATTGCCTTCTTTGTAGTAGGAAACAAGGTTTGCCATTCCGCTTCAAATCATAGCGCGAGGGGATGGCAGGGAGGGTGAAGAGCGGACGGAGGGAATGAAAGGGGGTAGAGGGGAAAGGTCGGCGGCGCCGAGTCCCGTGATGCAAGGCGCCGCCGGATAGACCTTTAGACGAGGTTGGGGATTTTGATGATCTTCTTCTGGATGGCGTATTGCACAAGCTGGGCCTTGTTGTGAATGTCGAGCTTGCGCATGAGGTTGAACTTGTGCGCCTCGACCGTTTTTACGCTGAGGTTGAGGTCGCAGGCGATCTCTTTCACGGAATTGCCTTCGGCAAGCATCTTCAACACCTCGCGCTCACGCGTGGTGAGGGTGGCGAAGCGGGGAAGGCGGTTTGCCGATTTGATACGCGAACGGAAGTCGTCCACCAATTGGGAGAGCATGCGGGGGCTGAGGTAACTGCCTCCGCGGGCGACGTCGCGGACGGCGGCGACGAGTTGCGCCGCGGGAGAGTCCTTGAGCACATAACCGCTGGCGCCGACCTCCATGCCTTCGACGAGGTAGTCTTCATCGTCGTACATGGTGAGAAAGAGAATCTTTGTTTCGGGGCGATTTTTCTTGATCTGCCGTGTAGCCTCGAAGCTGCTCAAGCCTGGCATGCCGATGTCCATGAGAACAACATCCGGGCGGACTTCTCCTGCTTTGTCAACGGCATCGCCTCCGTTGGACGCCTCGCCCACCACCTCCATGTCGGGTTCGGCGGCGATCAGCGTTCGGATTCCTTGGCGGAAGAGAGTGTGATCATCCGCCAGCATGATTCGAATTTTTGGCATAAGTACGTCCGACGTTCGATTAGTGTCTAACTACGGTCTTACTGCTTCCTTGAGCAACAGGTAAATCAATCGTGATACGAGTTCCATGCGGAAACCGCGTTTGCCGCCCGCGCGCCCTTTGGGGGATCCGCCCCGAATGCGGAGCAGGACGGCTTTCGAGAGAGAACCTTCCTCCCATGAGGACCACGCGTTCACGGATTCCCGCGAGACCGAATGAGTTTCTTTTCTCTAAAGCCTCTTCGACATGAAACCCGACGCCATCGTCTGCAACCTGCAATCTAAGTACCCCATCGGCAGTTGAGGCGGAAATGTTTACACGCGAAGCCATGGAATGCTTCGCAATGTTGTTACAACACTCCTGTACCAGCCTATATACGATGATCTCCAGCTTTTTCGGCAAGTTGTGCAGTTTGGCCAACTGTAACTTGACTTTGGCCGGATGGACCCGCCGGAAGCGAGTAACCAGTTGCCGCAAGGAGGCTCCGAGCCCCAACTGCTCCAATACGGCGGGGCTCAAGGCGGCGATCAAGCGGCGAATCTCGAGAATGGTGCGCTCGGTCATTTCGCGCACTTCTCCCAGCCTTGACCTCGAAGCCGAATCCTCGGGCATCGATTGTTCAATCATTTCGAGCTGAAGCCGGACGCATAGGAGGGATTGACCTGCTTCGTCGTGCAGTTCTCTGCTGATGCGGCGCCGCTCGACCTCCTCGACATGGAGCATATGTTCGGCGAGTGTCCGAACCTGCTCTTCGCGCTTGGCCAGATCCTCGACAAGGCGCGCCTTCTCCGCGGCCATGAGACAGCGTTCGGCGGCGGCGGCGAGCAGTTCCTGCTCCCGAGGCAGCCATTCGTAGTTCTTCCGGAAACCAAACTGGATGACTCCAGCGACGCGCGAACCCTCCACCAGTGGGATGGACCAGCAGGAAGCAAAACGTTTCGACCAGGAAGAGTCGAGCAGAACCCCACAGGCTCGTCCGCTGCCGTTCCCGTCCGCCTTTGTCCATTTCCAGCAGCGAGGGGCGTACAGTTTCCGCAGGACTTTGGCATCCCTGAGCAAGCCGTCCAAGGCGGGAACGGTGGGGCGGCGGCCACTGCCATCGACGCTGCCTTTGTGCTGCCAATCGCCGCTTTCGGGTTCGAGCAGGAAGAGATGCCCGGCGTCGGCGCGGCAAAAGTGGGCCAGGGTTGCCAGGAAGCGCCCCAGAAGCTCATCCAGATTCCGCGATTCCAGTTCTACCCGGAACAGTTCGTAGAAGGCCTGCGTCTCGGTTTCGCGCACCTGGTAGTAGGCGTTGTTCAGGGTGAGGATGACACAGAAGTGGAGTTGATCCCTGACCCACTGGAAGTTGAGGTATTCCTCCGGGAACATCTTTCGCAGCAGGGGGGTGAGGAGATTGTCGTACTCTTCGAGAGCCGTAATGATCTGGCTCGGTGGGAGGTTGAGCTTGGCCAACCGCCGGCCGTTGTACTCGACTTGTTCGAAGAAGGAACCGGCCACCTGCCCGTTGGCCAACGACCTGGCCACCGCGCCCGGAGTGATGGCGGCGAGAGCAGCGCGTTCCCGGCTTCCCAGTTGCATCAGTTTGAGCCGCTTTTCGAAGCGCCTCTCAATGGAGTGGGCATGTGGCCGCAACAGGACAGCGAGCCGGCGCAGGTGGTTTCTGAGCTGATCGCTCAGCACGTCGGCGGCATCCGCAAGCACGGGAGATTTGCCGGTCACAACCACCACGTCCTTACTATCGAACGTAGGGGGTTTCCACTTTACCCGTGGGAGGAAGTACTTAGGGAAAAACGGATGTTATCTTCCGGCAAGCAGAGGGATCATGCGCAGCAATTCGGCGACACTCCAGGCTTGGGCGACGGCTCCCTTGGGGCGATGGGGGGCGTCGCCGTCGTAGATTTCGGGGAGGGAACCGAGGCAACAGCGTTGAAGTTCCACTTCCATACCTTGCAGTAATCTTCTGCAAAATGACAGGTTATCGGCAGTGGACCCGAACACCCGAAGGCGCGCCTCGAGGAATGGGCCCAACAGCCACGGCCACACTGTCCCCTGGTGATAGGCTCCATCCCGTTCTCGCGGTCCCCCCTCGTAGCGGCCGCGGTAATCGGGTTCGCCCGGGGCGAGCGTTCGCAGACCGGCGGGCGTGAGCAGGGTCTCCTCCACCCGCTCTAAAATCGATTGGCGCTGATCCTCGCTCATCAGGGGGAAGGGCAGACTAATGGCGAAGATCTGATTCGGACGCAAGCGCTCATCGGGGCCTTGCGGGGCCAACCGGTCGTAAAGGCACCGGCGCTTCGGATTCCAAAACTTCGCTTCGAAGCTGCTTTGCACGCGCGCGGCTTCCATTTTCAGTTCCGCGGCGTACCGGAGTTCTCCAAACTCCGACGCCCAACGGGCCATCATCCGCAAGGCGTTGTACCAGAGGGCGTTGATCTCGACGGGTTTGCCATGGCGGGGCGTGACCACCCAGTTGCCGGTCTTGGCGTCCATCCAGGTAAGCTGGGTTCCTTCGGCGCCGGCGCGCAGCAAGCCGTCCCCGGCATCCACGCCAATGCCGTAGTGCGTGCCGCGGGTATGCCACTGGAGAATCTCCTTCGCCGCGGGATAGAACGTTTCCCTCAGGAACTTTCCGCTGAAACCCGCCTGTTGGAGAGCCCAGACGGCCGGGAACATCCACAGGGTTGCGTCGGCGGTGTTGTACTCGGGCTTTTCCCCGGCATCGGGAAACCGGTTCGGGATCACGCCCTGGTCCATCGCCTGGAGGAAGCCTTTAATTATGTCCTCGGCCTCGCCGGGACGGCCACGCGTGATGAGAAGGCCTGGGAGGCTGATCATTGTGTCCCTGCCCCAATCGGTAAACCAGGGATAGCCGGCGATCACCGTGGGCGAGCCGTTTGCGCGATGCACAAGGAACTGGTCCGCCGCGAGGTTCAGGCGGGCTTCGAATTCCGTCCGGGCTTTGGCGGCGATGGCGGTCCTCCGTTCCTGTTCGGAGGCTTCCCACCGGCGCACCTTCCTGCAATCGATCGAGGAGTGATTCTCGATGGTCGCCACCAGGTATGCCATCTCTCCGGGCAGAAGATCGAAATGAATCCAGCCGGGCGAGTAGGTATCTTCCTGAAAATCGAGGCCCCGTTCCATCTCTTTGCGGTATTCATTGCGGTAGTACCAGTTGCCCTCCGAGATGAAGCCGGCTCCATTATGGAAGAGGCGCAGGGCGGGCAGACCCTCATAGGGCTGGGCGAGAAGCATGGATCCGCGATCTTCCACTTGCCGGTGAAACCCCTCGCCGGCGTGCTGGAGGGAATGATAATCGCGATAGGCCAGAAACGGCCGGACAGAGAGGCCGGCTTTGTTCGAAACGTGGTACTGCACAACCGCGGTCTGCTCGCCCTGTACGAGGAAGAGCCGTTTTTCCACACAGGCACAGCCGGCACGGTAGCTCCAGACGGGAAACGGATCCAGCCGGAATTCCTCGAGGAGCCGGAACCCGGACGGGGCGATGACGCCAGGAAACTGCGCGGCGCCCAGGTTGTGGCGCTCACCGTCACAGAGGATTTTCTCCTCGAGACGCGAGAGGAGCATGTAGCGTTCGACGGGCGGGCGCAAGGAAGCGGCCAGCAACCCGTGATAACGGCGTGTATTGGCTCCGGCAACGGTTCCCATGGCGAACCCGCCGGCGGCGTTAGTTTCGAGCCACTCCAATTCCGAGGACCGGGTCCAATCCCGGCAACGCTCGCCGTCGATGACGATGGGTTCCATGGTGGTGGCCGGCTCTCCTAATACAATAGCGCCCGGCGCCCCGCGGGGCGCCGGGCAATCGCGCGGCAGCCGGCGTTCAGACCGCGACGAACAGCGTCATTCCATGCCGGTTCACCAGGAGCAGATTGGGATTGGCGGAGTTCTTCAGCGCGTTTGCCAGATCCTCCGTGTTTTTCACCGGCTTATGGTTGGCTTGCTGAATCACGTCGCCGGGTTGAAGGCCGGACTCGGCAGCCTTGCTGGCGGCGTCCACACCGGTGACCACCACCCCTTGCGTGTTCGCAGGCAGCCGCAGTTGGGCGCGTGCGCCGGCGTCGAGGTTCTCCGTGGTCACGCCATCCAAGGCGGAGTGGGGACCTTCCTTGCCGAGTTTGGCCTGCGTGGTCTTGTCGGGGAACGCATCGAGTTTCGCGGTCAATTCCCGCTCCGATCCGTTGCGCAGAACCTTGAGTTGAACGGTAGAACCGGGACGCATCATCGAAATCCCGTTGCGCAACTGGTTGCTGTCCTCCACCGTCTTTCCATTGACTTCGAGAATGATATCGCCGGTCTGGACACCGGCGCGCTGGGCGGGACTGTTGGGGCTGACGTCTCCCACGAGGGCTCCGCGATTCTGCTTGGCTCCGAAACTCCTGGCGATGGCCGGGGTGACGTTCTGGGGCACGATGCCGAGGTAGGCGCGCGTCACCTTGCCGTCCTTGAGAAGATCGTCCATCACCTGATGCGCCAGACCGGAGGGAACGGCAAACCCGACGCCCTGGCTTCCGCCGGCGCGGGAGATGATGGCGGTGTTGATGCCCACCAGTTCGCCGCGGTCATTGACGAGCGCGCCGCCGGAGTTGCCGGGGTTAATGGGCGCGTCGGTCTGGATAAAGTCCTCGTAGTCTTCGATGCCCAATCCGCCGCGGCCGGTGGCGCTCACAATGCCCATGGTGACGGTCTGGCCGACGCCGAAGGGGTTGCCCATGGCGAGCACGACGTCGCCGACCTGCACCTTCGAGGAGTCGCCGACCGTGATGGCGGGCAGGTCCGCCGCATCGACCTTGAGCAGGGCAACGTCGGTCTTGGCGTCACTGCCGACCAGAACCGCCTTGAATTCGCGTTTGTCACCCATGGTGACCCGGATATCCGTGGCGCCGTCGATGACGTGATTGTTCGTCAGGATATAGCCATTGGGGCTTACAATCACGCCGGAGCCGAGACTCTGTTCGCGGCGCTCCTTGGGGATGTTGAAGCGTCCTCCGAAATCCTCGCCAAAGAACTGGCGGAACATCGGATCCATCTGGCCGGAGAATCCGGCGGGCGTGCGCACCACGCGGGATGAAGAGATGTTGACCACCGAGGGAAGCGCCTTCTTCACGATGGGCGCGTAGGTATTGCGCGAAGGACCCTCATTGGGGTTCGCGAGCCTGACAGTAGCGGGGGGAAAGCTGCTCAGCGCGCGGTGGGCCACCACGGCGGCAAAGGCCCCGCCTGCGGCCAGGACGAGGCTCAGCGCCGCCGCCGGCAGCTTTCCCGCCCTGGGAAAATTCATATCGATCCGTCTCATTCTGCCTCCTTCTTGATCTGCGGGCAGCCTTTCGGGCCGCCTACTCCCTTGGACGGGAGGCGGAGCGGCGGGGATTATCCCGGCGGGTCAGTATTCCGCGCTCCGGCGTCTGACTACAGGTCAGGAAATGATACCCTTGCGGACGGCAAAGAGGATCAACTCGGGCAGCCCTTTGAGGTTGAGCTTCTCCATGATGTGGGCACGGTGAGTCTCGATCGTGTACGGGCTCACGTGCAGGACTTCGGCCACTTCCTTGTTCGATTTTCCCTCGGCGACGAGTTGGAGGACTTCACGTTCGCGGGGGCTGAGGAGTTCGTAGGAGTCCTCGGCGCCGGTTCGCTCGAGTTTGCGCATGTAATCTTCGAGCAGCACCTTACCGACGGCAGGGCTGAAGAAGGACTTCCCTTCCCGCACGGCGCGCACGGCGCGAATGAGGTCCGCCTCGGCGGAATCCTTCAAAAGGTAGCCTTTGGCGCCGGCACGTAGGGCCCTCAGAATATAGCCCTCGTCGGAGTGCATGGAGAGAATGACGATGGCGATGGTTTCCGATTGGGCATGGATCTGGCGGGCGGCTTCAATCCCGTTGAGGTTCGGCATGCCGATGTCGAGTACGGCCACGTCGGGGTTGAGAGAGGCGGCGAGATCGACGGCCTGGCGCCCGTCGGCCGCTTCACCGACGACGGTAAATCCCGGTTCCTGCTCGAGGACGAGGCGTAGGCCGGTGCGAATTACGGTGTGATCATCGGCAAGCAGAATTCGAATCGTCTCGCGCATGGTTCCGTATCCTCAAGGCTAACGCAGAGGCAGGTCCGCCGCGACGGTTGTCCCGCCTCCCGGCCGCGATTCAATGCGCAGCGCGCCGCCGAAGCGTTGCACGCGCTCTTCCATACCGAGCAGCCCCATGCCGCGCATGCGGGAGGGATCGAAGCCCTTTCCATCGTCCCGCACCTCGACGAGGATGCGGTCTTCGCGCTGGCGGACGGCAACGATCACGTTCCGTGCGCCAGAATGGCGGTTGGCGTTTCGCAGCGCCTCCTGGACGAGGCGATAGACGCAGGTTCTGTAGTCTTCGTTGAGGTCGTCGGAGACATTTTCATCCACTACTTCGACTTCGGCCCCCCCCTGGCGGGAGGTTTCGCGGGCCAGCCACTCGAGAGCCGGGATGAGGCCGAGGTCATCGAGCATTGAGGGGCGCAGCAGGAGGCTGATATCACGGACCTCCCGGAGCAGTTGCTCAGCCCTTTCGCGAATGCCGTTCAGCAAGGGGCGCATGCTGTCCTCGCCGGGGGGAACAAGAGAGGCAAGGCGTCCGGTATCCACCAACAGCGCGCCGAGCGATTGGCCGACCTCATCGTGAAGCTCGCGGGAAAGAGAACGCCGCTCCTGTTCCTGAGCCTCGACGAGCCGCGCGGAGAGTTCCTGTAACTCCGACCGGTGGCGGAGAATCTGTTCGAGATGCACTCTCGCATTCGCCTCCAGTCTCAAGATGTACGCCAGACTGCCGAGCGCGATCAGCAGGCCGGCGCCCAGAGAGAACAGGAGGAAGGTAGTTCCTCTCTGCTGGAGTTGAGACAACTGTTGCGCCAGTTGCGAGTCGGCATCCTCGGTCACGCGCGCATCCAACTCCTGCAAGCGTTCGACGGTGGCGGTGAGCTCCGCCAGAGATGATGCCGAGGGGCATAGCCCGGAATCGATCGCCTGGCGGTGCTCGCCCAACTCGGCGCGGAGGCGGGCGAGGAGGGCGTCCTCTTCTCCGCTGGAGGGGGTGGGATACCGGGTGAGAGCGGCGTCGACGTCGAGTGAGAACCGTTTCACGGAGGATATGGCCGGCGCAGAGGCCGCGGGCGCGCGGTAATCGGCCAGCCGTTCCACTTCGCGCGAGTAGAGCCATGTAGAACGCCGGATGACGACGACGGCGGCGACCTTGGCGCGGCGCTCGGCGCGGAGATTCGCAATTTCGGCCTGCACCCTCTTCTGGGCGGACAGGCTATCGTAGCCGGCGACGAGCATCAGCAACAGCAGCGCCACGAACGCGGCGATGAGGATCGAGCGCCCACCCAATTCCGTCTTGTGCCGCATTGACTTCAGCATACGGGAATCAACGGCGATGCGAGACAGATCCACCGGCGGCTTCGAGAATCGGGACGATCGATACCGAAGGGGATCGAGTACATCGATAGCCGGGTGGCTGACACGGGCGTGCTACCTGGGCGGGCGGACAGTCTGGCGCTCGATGGTGACGAGTTTGCCGTCTTTGCGTTCCTCGATGGTCTTGCGGAAGTCCGGCGAGCCCTCGATGGCTTCCTGTTTTTCGACGCGCATCACCGTGAGTTTTCCATCGAGAAAGGCATACTGGCGCGATTCGTAGATCATGCCGCCGGAGCCGCCGCGCTCATAAGTCTTGAGCCGCTTGGAGGCCTGGTCGACGGTAAAGACCGGATATTCGCCGAGGGAGGCGAAGTTGCGGGTGTTGGGATCATACAGCCAGTAGTCGGCGTACGCGTTAGCGACTCCGTGGCTGGTGATGATCATGAGATCCTTGTAGCCGTCGAAATTCAGATCCTGCCCTCCGAAAAATACTTTGGCGCCCGGCAGTAGCGGCATCATGTTTTTTACCTGGAGGGTCTGGGAGGCGGCTTGACCGCCCGGAGGCGTGACGGCAATGGAATGCACCACGCGGCCGGCTCCCGCCGGAGAGAAGGAGAAGCGGAAGAGGAAGGCGCCCGCGGCCGGCGAAATCCGGATGGCGCAAGGCTGACAGTCCTGGACGTAGGCCGGGGCAGACAATGCAGCGGCTGGGGTTTCAGAGGCTGCCGCCCGCGGAGCAGGCCGTTGGGCGCATCCGGCGGCGGTCAGTAGAATCGCGATCAGTCCGGCAAGAGGATACATTTCGCTCTATTCGTCCTTTTCGTGCGGTCATCGAGTCCGTTGTATCCACCGTTGATGGTGCGCGTCACGGCGCGGATGTCATCGCTGTCGGCGAGGGCATTCAAGCCATTGGCGGACCAGAACCACCCGGAGCAATCGACGGCGACGGAAGCATCGGTAGCGAGGAGGCGGTTGTTGGGCTCTGTAACGTAATCCGTGTGGCGCGCGGTTCCGTAGGCGGTGTAGTTGGAACGGCCGGTGATCTGAATGAGCCCGCGGCCTTTGAAGCGGACGCCGTCTCCGGTCTGAGTGTTGCCGAGGTCGGCGCGGCCTTCGTAGGCCTCGCCGCCGGCGATCTCTTCGGTATAGCGGAGGTTGCCGCTCTCATGGCCGAGTTGCCCCAGAAAGTGGGACTGGCGCAGAGGGGTGTTGATGTTGTTGGCGGTAAGCGCGGCAGCAAAATGCGGGAAGAAACGGCCGACGAGGGTATCCGAAGCGGGATACATGATGATGCGGAATTTTTCCCGCGTGAGGCCGGCGCCGAGTCCTTCCTTGAGCTTCTTCCAGGTGTCGCCACCGGGTTCGACTTTGCTGGTCGGGCTGGGCATGTTGAGAACGCGGCGCTGGAACTCTGCGATAGCTCCCAGCGTGCCGTCGCCAATCCAACCGTCTTCCACAAGAGGCGCGAGTGGAATGAGTTTGCCGAGATTGCCATTGATCAGCATCTGGACCAAGCGGACTTCCTCCCGCTTGTTATCGGAGAGAGCCTTGGGGCCGACCGATCCGGTAAGGCACATAGCGATGTCGCCTCCTCTGACTTTATTGAATTCTAGCTCAGGTTCTTGCGCGGAAGTTTCCTGTTCGCCCAGGCTCACACCATCAGGCGGGAAGTACTAATCCGGCGGAGGCGATATGGACTCGCTGAGACAGGATGAGAAGTACGGGAAGGGGCCGGTCCCGGCATGGTACCGCACCCCGCATCGGCGTGTTGAGAATTGTGGAAGAGCGGAGGCACTTACCTTTTGCAAATAAGTTTGGGCCCTAGAAGGAGTACCTCCCCATGCCGCAAATAGGCATTTTGTTCGATTCTCAAAAGCTCGGGTCAGGTTTCTATGGCTACACGGCATTTCGCATTTTGTTCGCGGTGGCGCCGCCTCGTGAACTGGCCGGGTGTACGTTGTATCACGGCGAGATAGGAGACGGCCGGGCGAGGCCATATTGCATCGCCGTGGAGGCGGAGAGCGGCGCAGTGCTTGGAAAGATTCGCCATCTGTTCGCATCCTCGATGGCGAGAGGGCTGATGCCGGCGGGCGAGCGTTTCGTGGATGAGATGGCGCTGCAAGAGGAAGTGCTGGCGATGGCGGCCCGGATCACATGCGCGGGCGAGATGGTGGATTGCCATTCGCGGTGGCTGCAAGAGGCCTGGCAGAGGGGGCGGAGCTACGGATCCGTCACGTTGTCAGAACCGTCACGGCCGGCAGGGCGGCCACCGGCGGAGGTACGGTTACCGCCCAGGGTTCCGGACAAGGCTCCACCGGCGGTGAGAATCTCGCCGGCGGGCCGCAAGGCGTTCGCCTTGCTGGTGGCATTCAGCACGGCGGGAGCGCTGGCTCCCTGGCTCGGATGGGGATTGGCGGCTTGCGCGATGGTGTTTGTCGCGGGGGTAGTGCAGGGGTTCGCCATCCGGTGGAGGATGTGGGCGGAGGAAGGAACGCTCGAATCCGACGCGGTTCAGGAGACGAGGCGGTTGTTGACGGCGAAGGCGGTTGGGGAGACGTCGGAAAGGCTTGGAGGAGAGGCGGCACAGGCAAGTCCACTGCTGCGCAGGATCCACGCCACGTTGAAAACAGGCGATATGGCAGGGGCGTGTCTGCCGGCCGAGCAGCATGAGCAGGCCGATCGACATTCGTTGAGAGCCAATGTTCACGAGATCCGGATGCACGCCTGGGGGGTTGCGGCGGCGGCGGTATGCTCGCTTTCGGCAATGGCGGTCTTCCAGGGGGCGCGGTCAATGAACATGGAGATGCCCCGCCTGGCGCTTGCCGGGATTACGGGGTTCGTGCTGTTGCAATGGATGGCGAGCCTGCTGCTGGTGAACGGAGAACGGATGCTAGGCGTAATCCGGAGGGAGATGGGGAGCCTGTGGCTGCCGCTTCTTTCGACGGTCGTACCGGCTCAGAAGGCGCAATTCGGCGGCATCGAGAAGGCTCTGAGTGAACTGACGCAGGAGTTTCAAACGATGCGCGGCGCCTTGGACCGGCGAAGAGACGGGGAGTTCGTGGAAACGATGGCGGAACTTCGCCGGGCGATTGATCAGTTGACGCCGGTGCTGGCCGGATTCCGCGAACCGTTCGTGTTGCAGGCGGCGCCGGCGCCCGTAGCGCGGCCGAAAGTGATGGGCGCGACAGCCTGATCGCGGTTTGCCGGCAATGAGGGGCCGCCACGGGGGCGCGGCGCACGTTTTAACAGACTGGTGTAGTTGGCGGCGGCATTTCTAAACTCTTTGGACTAGCGGCCCACGCACGCCGCTGTTCATGCGAGCCAACCCATTCCAGCGTCAACCCGCGCTCCTGGTGTGCACGGCGGCCGCCGCCCTCGTTGTGGTGGTGGTACGCGCGGCCACGCAGTCCATCACGATTGATGAAGCGGATACGTTTCTCAGTTGGGTGGCTCCCTCATCGCCTTCGCACTGGGCGCCGGCATCAAACAATCATCTGCTGAACTCGATGTTGATGCGGCTGGCGGTCTCGATGTTTGGCGTCTCGCAGTTCACGGTGCGCCTGCCGGCGGTTGGCGGCGCAATCCTCTATTTAGGGGCCTCCTATTACCTGTGCCGGTTGATTGCACGAACTGTAACGCGGCAGTGGATATTGCTGGCGTGCCTTGTCTTCAATCCGTTCATCCTCGATTACCTGGTGGCGGCGCGCGGTTACGGTTTGGCTTTGGGATTTCTGTTGAGCGCCATCGCGGGGACGGCATACGGAGAGGGGGCCGGCGGGAACAAGCGCGCGGTTGCGCCGGCATGCCTGGCGCTTTCCTTTGCCGCGAATTTTTCTTTCGCGTTCGTGGATGCGGCAGCGCTGCTCTTTCTGTTCCTTTGGAACTGTTCGCGCGGACCTCACACGCGGGGAGCGCGCATTCGCCTGTTGATCTGTACCGTACTGCCGGCTTTGGGAGTGAGCCTGCTATTGACGGCATCCACCGTGGCTCACTGGCCGAAGGGCCAATTATGGTTCGGGGCATCTTCGCCCGGCGAGACGTTCAGGGGGGTCGCCGAGTCGTCTTTCCACCAGTTGAATCCGAACCTGGCCAATCCATGGATTTCCCGGATTCTGCAATTCTGCCGGCCAGCCGTGCTGCCGCTGCTTGGCGTATTGTGCCTGTGGCGGATTGTGCCGATTGCGAGGAACGGCAGGATTCTCGCGGACCGGCACAACCGTCGTCCGGCCTTATTCGGCGGAGTGGTGGCGGGCATCTTCCTGACGGCGCTGGCGCTGCACGGGCTCGCCTTCCAGGTGTTTCATCTGCTGTTGCCCAAAGAGCGCACGGCGATCTTCTTTGTCCCTCTATTCACACTGATGGCCGCCATCGCCGTGGAGTTGACCACGCCGGGCTTTGCGGGAAGATTCACTCGGGCAGGGCTGATTGCGGTGATGGGGTTCACGGCGTGCTATTTCCTGTTCTGTTTGCGCCTGAGCTACTTCAAGGAATGGAAATGGGGCGCGGAAGTAAACCAGGCATATCCGGTCCTTTCTTATTACAACCACACATACGGAGTCGAGAATGTTGGAACAACCTGGATGTATGTGGCAGCCCTGAATTTTTACCGGACACTTTCCCGCGGAGATAGTCTGGAGGAATTTACCAGCGCGGCTCCGGCTCCGCCCCCGATTGGAAGGGCGGCCTATGTACTTCATGCTGTCCTCGACCGGGAGTTTCTCGAGCAGGAAGGGCTGAAGGTTGTCTATCGCGGCCCATTGAGCGACGTCGTGGTGGCCGTGAGGCCGGGCATGCTGTTACGCCGGGAGGGGTGCGCATTGTGGAACGGGTTCTGACGAACACAAGTTGGGAAAGCAGCACTTGCCGCCGGTCCCGGCAGTGATGACCGGATGCGGCAGGGCGTGTACGCCTCCATGTATCTCCGGCCCTCATTGAACATCGTGGTGAACGCCGGCCACGGACCGGCATGGTTCGCCACGGTAGCCGGCCTTAAACGACAAGAAGAGGCGGCGCGACGCCCCCCTGTGGTTTGCGGCGCGGCAGACGTGACATAATCCATAGCGACACCGACTCGAGAGGTTGCCACATGCCGTCATCCACACGCCGCACTTTTTCGAAGATTGCCGCCGCGGGCGCCGCCGCCGCTCCGTTTCTTGCCGAGGGCGCCAGGAAATCCCTGGAGCCACTTACGCCCGGGATCAAGGTCTCCCTCCAGATGCCCACCGAGGTTCCAGAGGAAGACCTGACTCTCGCCAAACAGCTTGGAGTGGGGTGGGTCAACGTGCCAACGGGCGGTGACAAGGCCACCGCGGAGAATTTCATCCGCATTGTAAAGAAAGTGGAAGCCGCCGGCTTGAAGGTATGGAACATCGGAAACAGCAACGTCCACAATATGCCCGAAGTGACGCTGAACCTGCCGGGGCGCGACCAGAAGATCGAGGAGTACAAACAGTTTCTCCGCAATCTGGGGAGGGCCGGACTGACGTATACGACTTATGCGCACATGGGTAACGGAATCTGGAGTTCGGAGCGGGAGACCACCAGAGGCGGGGCGCCCGCGCGCGCTTTCCGGCAGGCCACGGCAAAGGGCTACTGGGCGGGGAAAGTATTCGAACCGCCATTAACGCACGGCCGCAAGTTCAGCAAGGAAGAGATCTGGGAGAATTACACCTACTTCATCAAACAGGTGGTTCCAGTGGCGGAGGAGGTGGGAATTCGTATCGGTATTCATCCGGACGACCCGCCGGTTCCGGAATTGGGCGGAGTGCCGCGATGTATCTTTGGGAATTTCGATGGATACATGAAGGCCCTGGAAATCGCCAACAGTCCCAACGTCGGTGTGTGCCTGTGCTGCGGCACCTGGATGGAAGGGGGCAAGTACATGGGCAGGGATGTATTCGGGGCAATCCGTGAGTTTGCGAAGTTGGGAAAACTGTGGAAGATCCACTTCCGGAACGTGAGCGGTCCCATTCCTTATTTTGTGGAAAGTTTCGTCGACAACGGGTATACGGATATGCGCAAGGTGATGCGCACGCTGGTGGAAGTGGACTTCCGGGGAAATCTCATCGCGGACCACGTGCCGGCAATGGTTGGGCATCGAATGGTGGGATGGGCCTACTCGATCGGATACATTCGCGCGCTGTTGCGGGACGCCAATGAAGACTTGAAGAAAGCCTGAAATGAGAGTGCGTGCGCCGGTTGCAGTTGTTTTGGTGTGCGCAGTGGTTGTTTCCGGGCAGGAGCAGAAGGGGTATCGCACTTCGCCGGCGGGAGATTCGGATACGCCGGTGCTGCCGGGGCAGAAGTGGCGGGTACATGACATCGCGCGTCCGCAACCGGCAGGGGTCCCCCCTGGGGCAAAGCCAGGCGATCCACCATCGGATGCCGTTGTTCTATCATGAACCGCTACGAACATCCGGGTGCGGCGGCTGAAGGGATATGACCAGCCGTAGCGCTGGGATCAACATCCGCGCGCCGCTGCCGGCCCCGTAGCCCGAACGCGGATGCTCGTGATCGCGCAGGCGGCGGGCATTCTCACCATAGGGCGCCAAACGTCTCACGTCGAGGAACCGGTAACCAAATGGGTGGGAGGAAGCATCTTATAGCCACTGGTCTCGTGTCGCTGAACTGGTTAGTCATGCATTCAGGACGCCTCAGACTTATTCTGTTCATTGCTTCCGTGTGGTTGAGTGGGGCGCAAACCCTGGATCTGCGCAATACGCTGCGGACAGATACCCGTACGAGGTTCACGCTGCCGCCGCCGCGGAGTCTGGCGGAATGGTCGGCGCGCAAGACGCAGCTTCGCAGACAGATCCTCACCGCCGCGGGACTCTACCCCATACCTTCGCCCACGCCGCTGCATCCACGCCGGTTCGGGCGCACCAGCCATGGAAGCTATGTGGTGGAGAAGGTGCTTCTGGAGACCATGCCGGGCTACTTTCTCGCGGGCAATCTGTATTATCCGAAGGCGCATGCCGCGCAGCGAATGGCAGGCGTGCTGGCGCCTCATGGGCACTGGAAGCATGGGCGGATTCACGATGCGGCGGACTATTCCGTACCGGCGCTATGCGCCAATCTGGCCGCTCAAGGCTACGTCGCCTTTGCCTACGACATGGTGGGGTATAACGATACTATCCAGACGCCGCACGATTTCGGGGAGTCCCCTAGCGAGGAATCGTGGGCATTTCATCCGCTCGGGCTGCAATTGTGGAATTCGATGCGAGCGCTGGATTTTCTCAGTTCGCTCGATATCGTGGATCCATCCCGTATCGCGGCCACCGGCGCCTCGGGCGGCGCAACCCAAACGCTGTTGCTCGCGGCCGTGGATGAGCGCATAGCGGTGGCTGCTCCGGTGAATATGATTTCCGCGATCTTTCAGGGGGACGACACGTGCGAAATGGCGCCCGGGTTGCGCGTGGGCACCAACAATGTCGAGATAGCCGCCATGGTGGCGCCCAGGCCGATGCTGTTGGTTTCTTCGTCGAAAGACTGGACGAGATATACTCCGAGCCTGGAATACCCGGCGATTCGAGCCGTGTACCGGCTGTTTGGGGAATCGGGGCGGTTGGCGGTGACGCAGATCGATGCCGGGCACAACTACAACCGCGCAAGCCGGGAATCGGTTTACCGGTTTTTCCGCCGTGTCTTGTCGCCCGCGCCCGGCCCCACCCCGAAAGAGACGGTGAGCATTGATTTTGACACGAAGGATTTGCTGATTGGGCCGGAGATATTGAAGTCTCTGCATATCACTCCCAATCTCGACTATGTATTCGCGGAATGGCAGAAGCTGACCGCGGTGCATTCAGCCGGTAGCCAGGCCGCGAACCTGGAGGATGCGCTTCTGGCCGTGACCGGGGCCGAATGGTCATCGGAAGTGAGCGCCGTAACCGCGGGAGATCGGGTATTGTTGAACAGGCAAGGCTATGCCGATCTGGTTCGGGCGGCGTGGTACCCCGGCCTGTCGAGGAACGTAACAATCGTCGTGCATCCGGATGGTCCGGACGCGGCGCGCCGGTTGCCGAAGGTAGCTCAGGAACTGGCGCGTGGTTCGTCGGTGTTACTGATCGAGCCCTACGAAAGGGCGCCCGCCAACTCCAGGGCTCCCGTGCGAGGCAAGGACTATCTCACCTACCATCTTTCCGATGACGCCTACCGGGTGCAGGAAATCCTCACCAGCATGGCTTTCGTCGCTCCCATGGACTCTCCCCGCCGGCGTCTGCTGTGTTTCGGCCGCGCGCGCGCGTGGTGCCTGCTGGCGGAGGCGCTCTCACCGGAGGTTTTCGATTTCGACGATGACCTGAATGATTCGAGCGTCACCGATGAGGAATTGCGGAAAAATCTTTTCATCCCCGGACTCCAGCGAGCGGGAGGAGTTGCGGCCGTGCGAGAGTTGGTCCGGGGAAAACTCATGCTCTCCTCTGCCCGTACCGCGACAGACGCCGATGAGAACTGAGCCTCCGGTTGCCGGATGGCCACGGCCGGAAGGATATAATTCTTCGAAGAACCTGTCATGACCTTCCGCCTGGCCCGACCCGAAGAATACGCGCGCTTGCGCGAAATGATTATCTCGAGCTTTGAGCCGATTACCTGGTACAAGACACTTGACGAAAAGTATGGGCCGCTGAACGGCTCCGATTGGCGGGAGCGCTGGGAGAAGCGGTTGGACCACGTCTTCGAGGCTCAGATCATTCTCGCCGGCGAAGTGGATGGCGAGGTTGCGGCCGTGGCCACGGGGACCGTGGACGAACGCGCCGGGCTCGGCTTCATCGACTTGCTCGGCGTGGATATCCGGTTTCAAGGAAAGGGCTATGGCCGGTTGATGCTGCGCGGCATGCTCGACCATTTCCGGTCTCGTGGAATGGAGTACGCGAACCTGGAATGCCTCACGGACAACCGCAAGGGCAATGCGCTCTATGCGAGCGAGGGATGGGAAATCGTGGCCAGTTCCCATCGTTGGTTCCGGCGGATTTAAGGAAGCGCGCCGGCGCGCTCCTTGCGGCTTGACGGGCCACCCGTGAGGACTCACTTGAGGTTGGGATGGGAGGCTAGCGTTCCGAGGCTATTTCCTCAATCCGTCTTTCCGCGTAAATTCGAATTAATCGTTCAAGACAATACGTGGTAGTTTGTCCTTGGCGCGTTCGCACGGATGGCGAGCGGACGCGCCAATCTCTCCCTTGCTACGGTTTGCTCGCGCCGGGAATAGTCTGACGATGAGGCAAGCGCATTGGGGGAGCCGATGCGCGCCCCGCCGGTTAACGCAGTCAACAAGCGGAAACAAACGACCTCAGAAACCGTGCCCCGCGCGGGATGGCCGTCAACTCATCCTCCTGTCCTTCATACACCAGGCTGACGAAGCCGTTGTAGCGCACTCCGCGGAGGATGTTAAAGACGCGGTTGTAGTCGATGAACTGCTCGTGGCCGCGGCCGTCAAGTTGGTACAACTTGGCGCGCACGAACTGAGTGAGCGGGGCCACCTGTTCGATCGAGTGGTAGTAGTTCTCGTAGGTGTGGCCAGGGATCTTCGGGCCATTGGGGCCGTCGCGTCCGGTGAAGTGGCCGGTGTCGAGCAGGAGGCTGAAGTTAGGGTGGTTCACTTCCTTGCGGAAGCGGAGCATGTCATCGCCGGTGGAGGTGAGTCCGCTGTGGTTCTGGAGCGCCACGAGCATGCCAAGTTCGGCTCCGATTTCGGCGCACTTGCGCAGGGCTTCGACGCTCCGCCGGAAGGCTTCTTCCCGTTTGTCCGGCGAAGGAGCCGAGCCAACGAACACACGGCACACCGGCGAGCCCAGCACCATCCCGGCTTCCATGGCGATACGGGCTTTTTCGATCTCCGACGGCACGGCCGCGGCATTGCGCCCGAACTCGGTGGTGACGCAGATGCTCGAGATGCTGAGCCCGTTGTCGATGGCGGCGCGGCGCACGCGTTTCACCATGTCCCGGCCGGCGCCGCCGAGGTCGCGGTAGTGGGGATCGAAACCATCGAGGTTCAGGGCGCGGCACTGGCGGATGAACGAGAAGATATCCATCTTCCCGGCCTTGAACTGTCTTTGGTAGCTGAGAGAGAGGCAACTCAGGTGCATCATATGCAGGACATTCTATGCTACTTGGGATGAAGGCGGAAGCCGGGGGCCCCCACGCCGCGCCAGGCCCCCCCGGTTTCCGGAACGATGGTTACCAGGACAGCTTGAGCGTCAGGTCCATGAGCGGCATGCCGCCCCAGTTGGCGGTTCGCTGGTCGGAACTGATCTTCCCGAACGCCTTCGGGTTCTGGTAGTCCACGGTGGTCGTGGGCGGGTCAAAGTTGAACGTCTTCAGGGTATTGTTGTAATCCAACCGCAGTTGCAGATTGAACCTCTCCGTGATCTTGAAGTTCTTTTGCGCCGAGGAAGTGGACCACACCAGCGGCAATCCGGTGACAATGTTGCGTCCCGCATTGCCGGGAGTGAAGGCTGCCGGATAGCTGAACGGATCCATGGAGATGACCGGGTTTTCATTGTTCGTGACAAACCGGTCCGGACCCACATCTCTCCAACCGTCGCGAATCGCCGGATTGCCGTTCACGTTGGGACGCCGTGAACCTACCCAGGTGGGATAGTAGTTGTAAGGGCTGTTGGCAAAGCCGAACGTCAACGGGTTCCCGGTTTCGAGTGATTGGACCCAGGAAATCTCATAGCCGCCGAAAAGCACGTTGAGAACTCCGCCACGGTTCATAAAGCGCCGGCCTTTACCGATGGGGAGTTCGTAACTGGCATGGGCGGAATAGCGGTGGTTGCGGTCGTAGCCGGCGCGGGCTTTTTCGAGCGCGCGGCTCTGGATGGGCGCCACGCCGGTGCCCGCGTTATCGTCATCCTGGCTGTCGATCGCTTTCGAGTAAGTGTAGAAGGTGCTGAACGTCAGGCCGTGGGAATAACGCTTCTCGAGTTTGATGGTGCCTGAGTTGTAAGTGGAGTGGCCGAAGTTCGAACGCATCAGAACATCGCCGAAGTTAGTGAATGGCCTATAATTTTGCGGAGCGGCGAACACCTGGTTCAGCAGAGCCGGATTGCCTACCGCAAAGTTTACCGGGAAGGTGTTCAATTGCCACCGTTCGAGCAGGCCGATGCCCGCCGAGCCCTGGTAGCTGACTTCCAATAGATAGCTCGGATTCAGCTCGTATTGGACGCTGAGGTTATAGTTCAACACGTATGGGTTGCGGATGTTCGGGTCCCACATATCCGCGCTGCGGGAACTGAAGTTGCTTCCGCGGTAGGGCGCTGTGCCATTCGGCCGGATGAGATAGGGGATGGTCGGCGGACCGGCGGCCAACCGGAAGGCCGGGGTGGGATCGCCCGGCGGCGACTGTAAGTTGGCGCTTGCCGTATACTCTTCAAATTGTCCGAACGCCTGTGGGAACTTGATATCCACGGTATTGACGGCGAATCCGCCGCGAATCACCCATTTCTGCAAAGGGTGCCACGCAAGGCCGATACGCGGCTGAAAATTGTTGTTGTCGCGCTTGTTCAGCGCGGACTTGGTGTGGACGAAGGCCCCCTTCAAGCCGGTGACGTCATCCGTCGCCGCCGGATCCCAGTTGGTCATGCTGCCGTACTTGGTGTTGAAGGGGCTTTCGTTCGAGTAGCGAACGCCGAGGTTGAGTGTCAGGGACGGGCTCACCTTCCAGTCATCCTGAAAGTAGAAGCTGTGGACGGCTGACCGCGGCAACCAACTGGTCAACTGCGACGAAAAACTCGCCTGCCCGACGTATCCCATGAGGAAACCGGCAAAATCGTTGCCGGTACGGGGCGACGTGTTGCCGGTGGGCTGCAGGCCCGCGGTCATTCCCGAGAAGTTATAGTTACCGCTCGGATAGGTGCTTTGGATACCGTTCAGCCGGAAGCGCAGCACTTCGTACCCCATTTTGAAGGCGTGCGTGCCTCTGATCTTAGTCAGGTCGTCACGGAAGGAAAGTGTTTCGCCGATGGTCCGGTTCGGGCCGCTGACCGTCAGGCCGTAGACGCCAAACCCGGGCATCAGGTCCTGGGGAACATTGGGGATACCAAGCGTCTGGGGCCAATTCCCGCCATAGGAAGGTACTCTCTTATCGTTCCGGTTCCGGAAGTAACCCACGCGCGCGTCGTTAATCATCGAGGGGTTGATCACGTACGACCCGCCGATGGAGTAGTTCTGCGCGGTATGCGGGGTTTCGTTTCCCTGATCCCCGTCAAAGGGCTGGAATTTCACAATGTTCGGGCGGCCGCGGCCGCTGTTATGGTCGTAGCTATAGCTGCCGTAGATCTTGAAGTTGGAATTGAACTGGTGGTCCAGGCGCCCGTTGTACCATTCATAGAACGTGCGCGATTTTTCGTCATACAGCAGGTTGTTGGAAGGCCCGGTCGCCAGGTAACTGGCGCTCGAAACGTTGGGCGCGTTCCAAGGGTTGTAGCTCAGGATCTTACTCGCCACCGGATCGAAACGTGCCTTCGGTATGATATTGCCCGGGATGGGGTCCCGCATCCAGGCGCCGTCAGGCATTCGGCGCGTCGTGGCTGGATCGAAGAGCGGGTTGCCGATGCCGCCGAATGTGAAATCGCCATTCAACATGTCCGGAGTGGGCGTCGATTGATAGAACTGGTTGGCTTTCTTCTCGATCAGCTTCTGGTATCCGACGAACCAGAACGTCTTGTTCCTCCCGTTGTAGAGGCCGGGGATGACGACTGGTCCGCCGCCGTTGGCGTCAGGTTGCATGAAAAAGCTATCCTGCGGAACGCAATTCTGGTCCTTCTGCGAGGTCTTGCACCGGTCAAAGAACCGGCGATGCGTCATGGAGCGCGTACGTCCGTATTCGGAAGCCATTCCGTGAAAGCTGTTGGTCCCCGTTTTCTTGACAACGCTCATGATGCCGCCCGCGGAGTGGCCGTATTCGGCGGGAAGCGCGGTGGTGAGGATTTTTACTTCCTCGATGGAGTTTTGGATGGTATTCGTATTCGTGTTCCCGCTCATCTGGTCCTGTGCATTGACGCCATCCTCGAAGTAGCCGATGGAACTGGCGCGCTGCCCGGCGATGTGATACCCGCCGAGGCTGCCGCCCCAGGCGTAGCCTGACTGAGTCATGCCCGGGGTTAACTGAAACGTCGAATTTACCCAGCGCTGATAGATGGGCAGTTTGTAAATCATCGAGCCTTCCACCGTCGTCCCGGTGGCTGACGTCTCCGTCTCCAGAAGGGAAGGCTTTCCCGTGACTTCCACCTGCTCGGCGACAGCGCCTATTTCAAGAGTGATGTCCACGGCCAGGGTATCCCCCACCCGGAGAGTGACGTTATCCCGGACCACGGTCTTAAAGCCGCTTGCATTAAACGTGATGCGGTAGGACCCGGGTTGAAGCGACTGAACGCGAAAGATGCCTTGCTCATTGGTTGGAGCCGTGAAGGTGAAGTTTGTTCCCGTGTTTATAACGGTTACTTGAACCCCAGGGACAACGGCGCCGGTCGGATCTGTCACTCGCCCCGTCACCGTGGATGTGCCGATTTGCGCATATCCGGGGATGGCGAGAACAATCGCCGCGATCAGTGGGGAAAGAAATTTGTGGACTGGTTTCATCGTGCAGACCTCAGATTGAAAAAATTCGTACGCATCCCAGATTGGAACGTCACCAATGGAAGATACCATGATTGCGGCGCTCGATAAACGAGAAAATGTCCAGCCGCCGTGAAGCGGCCTTGACCGTTGAGGGAGAAGCGTCTCATGCGAATCATGTTCAGAACATTTTATGCTACTTAGAATGAAGATTGTCATCCTGTGCGGAATAGCGGCGGCATGGCCCGGCTTGGCGGCCGAGCATCGTCTGGTGGCGGAACACTACTGGCACACGTTTTCCGCGGCGCACCCGGTCCTGTTGACTGTAGACCCGGGCGACCGGATTGTGACGAAAACCGTCGATTCCGCGGGCTTCGATTTCTCGGGCGTGCGGCGGACCAAGACACACGGTAATCCGCTGACCGGCCCGTTTTTCGTCAAAGGCGCGCAGCCAGGGGACACGCTGGAGGTGCGGATTGAGCGGCTGCGGTTGAATCGCGCAAGCGGCTATACGGGCTATCAGGTGGGAGTGAAGGACGCCGCGCCCGCGGGAGTGAAGCCAGGGGCCGCTGCCGTGTACAAAGGCTATGACACGCTGGTCCCTTGGACCATCGACTTGCGCCACGCCCTTGTGCGCCATGGGAGGCTGGAGTTTGCCGCGCGGCCCATGCTCGGTTGCATGGGCGTGGCTCCGGAAGGCGATTATTCCCCGAGGTCCGGTCCCGCGGGCTATTGGGGGGGCAACATGGATTACAACATGGTTCGCGAGGGCGCCACGGTTCTACTGCCGGTCTTTCATGAAGGCGGCCTGTTGTTTTTCGGCGACGGGCACGCGCTGCAGGGCGATGGGGAGGCCGTGGGGTCGGGTGTGGAGACATCGCTCGATGTGGAGTTGACCGTCGGGGTGCGGAAAGGGCGTACGCTGACGGGGCCCCGGTTGGAGACGGCTGAATGGCTGGTGTCTATAGGCGGAAAGGAGGACGCAAGCCTCAACGAGAGCTCGGCCATCGCGGTCCGTGACATGCTCCGCTGGCTCACCGGAGAACAGGGTCTCGGCGCGGAGGAAGCCCACCTGCTCATCGGAGTGCGCGGACGGTTTGACGTCATCACTCTCGGCGGCGGTGTGGGATTGCGGGTACCCCGAAAGGATGTGGAGCGCCTCCGCCGCTAGCGCGGGGAGGTCACCTCAACGGCAACACAACCGTCCCGGCGGGGTCCGTATAAGCAAGTTCCAGCTTTCTGATCTTGCCTGCATTCCCCTTGTAGACGAAGTAGAGGTAGCCGCGCGCCGGTTTCTCCGTCTCTCCTTCTCTCAGCGCGGCGCGGGTGATGATCTCCTCCGCGCTCAGCTTCTCCGGCTTTTCGATTCCGCTCCGGTCTTCCGGGGCAGGCGCCTTGGGGGGCGAGGGCAGGCGGTCCCGCGTTTGCGTGGGATCGCCGGGGAACCGCGCGCCGGTCCGCGGGCGGCCGAGGATCACCGAGGCATCGCCCACCCCGGCCGTGGCCTCGAGTTGCTTGTGCTGCTCCCAATCCGCGTATTTCACCGACGCCGCCACCATGCCGGCTGTTTGCGCCGGCATGGCTGTTTTCTGCCCGTTGACGCGCAGGGAAAACTGTCCCTGGCTGATCTCGAGGCGTTCACCCTTTACGGGAAACAGAGCCACCTCGACGGCAAGGTAGTCACGCACGAACACCGTCTCGCCGCCGTGGATCACTGAGTGGACCATGTACTCGGCGCCGACCTCCGCCTTGCCGGCGGCGGCATGCACGGGCCAATCGGATGCCTTTTCCCGATTCGCGGCGGACAAGACAACGGCGGCCATCAGGACCAGGCGCGGCATGCCTTTTAGTGTAAGGCGCTCAGCGCGGGGCCAGCAGAATCGGGAGGAAGTTGCCGTGCTCCCGGGATACGGGCTTCGTCTTGAGAACACGCGCGTTCGGGACGCTCACGAAGCGAGTCGCATCCTCGTGGGGTTCAGGGTACAGCTTCAACTCCAACATGTCTGCGGAAGACTCGAACTGCCTGGCCTCATCCGCGGTCATGTATCCGATAAGGTGGACATCGTCCTTGCCCAGTTTGTGGACCTCGAACGACTGGAATATCTGTCTGGCGAACATGGGCGAGCCCTCCGTGCCGGGAGATCCGGTGAATCCGTACACGCCGGCGGAGACTTGCTCGATGCTCTCCCCCTGCTCCTTGTCATCGATCACACGGAGCTTTCGCTCCGCGCGGAGTTTTTCTCGTTCGCCGCTTACGGCGGATGTGGATGTGCTGGACATGATGCTTTGGAAATTTTTATTTTACCCGACCAGCCGCGCCACGTCCTTGGCGAAGTAGGTGAGGATGAGGTCCGCGCCCGCCCGCCGGATAGAGGTGAGCGACTCGAGGATGGCGCGGTCCAGGTCGAGCCATCCGTTCCGCGCGGCGGCGGCGATCATGCTGAATTCCCCGCTCACCTGGTAGGCGGCCAGCGGCAGATCGAAGCGGTCGCGAGCCATGCGGATGATATCCAGATACGGTCCGGCCGGCTTCACCATGATCATATCGGCTCCCTCTTCGACATCGAGCGCGATCTCGCGCATCGCTTCGCGCGCGTTTGCCGGGTCCATCTGGTAGCTTCTCCGATCGCCGAACCGCGGCGCGGATTCGGCCGCCTCGCGGAACGGCCCATAGAACACCGAGGCGTATTTGGCGGCGTAGCTGAGGATGGGGGTCTTCTGGAAGCCCGCCTCATCCAGCCCTCTTCGGATGGCCGCCACGCGGCCGTCCATCATATCCGAAGGCGCCACGATATCGGCGCCGGCGCGCGCGTGGGAGACGGCGGATCGCGTCAGCCACTCGAGCGTAATGTCGTTGTCCACATCCTGGCCCACAATTTTGCCGCAATGGCCGTGATCGGTGTACTCGCAGTTGCAGACGTCGGTGATCACCACCAGGCGCGGGACGGCGCGCTTGATGGCGCGGACCGCCTCCTGCACAATGCCGTGTTCGGCGTACGCTCCGGAGGCGCGCTCATCCTTGATGGCGGGAATGCCGAAGAGAATAATTCCGCCGATACCGAGCTGGTGAATTTCCTCGCACTCTCTTACCGCGACATCGAGCGACATCTGGTAGTTGCCTGGCATGGCCCCGATCTCTCGCTTCACGTCTTCGCCGGAGACGATGAAGAGCGGCAATATACAGTCGCCGGGGCCAAGCCGGGTTTCGCGCACAAGGCCGCGCAACTCCGCGGTGGCGCGCATTCGCCGCATGCGTTGAATGGGAAAGGCCATGACTCAAATTTACACGATCAGCATCGCGTCGCCGTAGGAATAGAAGCGGTAGCCGGAATCGACGGCGTGGCGGTAGGCCTCTAGGATGAGATCTTTTCCTCCGAAGGCGCATACCAGAACCAGCAGACTTGATTGCGGCAGGTGGAAGTTCGTCAACATGGCATTGACGCGGCGGAACTGGTATCCGGGGTAGAGGAATAGCCCCGTTTCGCCTTCGAGCCGCGTCCAGTCGTGCGCGGCGGCGGTTTCCACGGTGCGCACGCTGGTCGTCCCCACGGCAATCACGCGTTTTGCCGCCTGTATCGCCACAGCTGCCTCCCGCGTGATCGAATAACGTTCCTTATGCAGTTTTACTTCCTCGATCACCCGCGTATGCAGCGGCTGAAACGTGCCGAGCCCCACGTGCAGCGTCACCCGCGCGATCACCGCCCCGGCCGCCTCACATTGGCTCAGGACTTCGGGAGTGAAGTGCAAACCGGCTGTAGGCGCGGCCACCGAACCGGGCTCTCGCGCGTACACTGTCTGATAGCGAGTGTGGTCCGCCGCCGTGTCGCCGCGATGAATGTACGGCGGTAACGGCATGTGTCCGGCTTCGGCGATGGCTTCGTAAAAATCACCCTGGCTGGTGAAGCGGATGAGCCGCTCTCCGAACTGATCTCGCCCGATAATCTCCGCCCGCAGTTTTTCCGAGAAGACGAGGTGTTCCCGGGTGCGGAGCTTTCTCCCCGGGCGCGCCAGCGCCAGCCACGTCAGGTGATCGTCACTACGAGGGCTTACCAGCAATACTTCGACATGTCCGGTGTAGCCTTCGCGGTGTCCGAAAAGACGCGCGGGCAGCACCTTGGAATCGTTCAGCACCAGGCAATCGCCTGGGTGAAGAAATTGCGGCAGGTCTCGAAATGCGCGGTCCTCCCAACGTCTTTCCCGGCGATACACCACGAGCATCCGTGAAGCCGCGCGATCCTCGAGCGGCTGTTGCGCAATTCGATCTTCAGGCAGATCATACTGAAACTCGTCGAGGTTCACTTAGCCGCTACAATAGCAAGTTGCAGATCCTCGGAATCGAGTCTTCCTGTGATGAAACGGCGGCGGCGGTGGTCCGCGGCGGGAGGGAAATCCTCTCGAGCGTCGTCTCCTCCCAATTCGATGTGCACGGAAAGTACGGGGGCGTAGTTCCGGAACTCGCCTCGCGCGAGCATCTGCGCGCGATCACCGCCGTGGTGCGGCAGGCCATGGAGCAGGCGCGCTGCCAGTGGGGCGATCTCGCCGCCGTGGCGGTGACGAGAGGGCCGGGTCTGGTTGGCTCCCTGCTGGTGGGAATTACCTACGCCAAGGCCATCTGCTTTGCCCGCAAACTGCCGCTCATCGGCGTGAATCACATCGAGGGCCACATCCATGCGGTGGCGATGGAGGCCGGTGAGCGTCTCGAATTCCCGGCCCTTGCCCTGGTGGTGAGCGGCGGCCATACGCATCTGTTCGAGATGAGCGCCGGCTTCAGCTACCGGTTGCTCGGCAAGACCCGCGATGACGCCGCCGGAGAGGCCTACGACAAAGTGGCGAAGCTATTGGGCTACAACTATCCCGGCGGCCCCGTGCTCGACCAACTGGCTGTGTTCGGCAATCCGATGGCGGTCCGCTTCCCCATGGCGAAGATGAAGGGAAACACGCTCGATTTCAGCTTTAGCGGCCTGAAAACAGCCGTGCTGCGGTGGGTGCAGGCTCATGATATGGAGGCGGAAATTGCAGCGCGGAAGGCGTTACCGCGGACGAACCCCAGCCCTGGTGTGGAGGAGTGGCGGAAACTCACCCCGCAGCGTACCCTGGACCTCATCGCCTCTTTCCAACAAACCGTAATTCAGGAGTTGCTGACCAGGGCGGAGGCAGCCGCCGAACAGATCGGGGCCCGCTCTTTGGTAGTCTCCGGCGGTGTCGCCTGCAATGCCGGCTTACGGAGGGCGGCTCTCTGCTCTCGCATTCCCTATCCCGTTTTCTTTCCCACCCCGGCGCTGTCCACCGACAACGCGGCGATGATCGCCGCCGCGGCATACCCTAAGCTCCGGCACGGCGAGTTCTCGGACTATTCCATGAAAGCTCAAGCCGGCCTTGTGCTGGCGTGACGGGGCCGCGGCGGGTAATCCCGCGGCGCCGCAGGCTGATTATGGGACTCAATAGACCTGGAAGCAGAACACAGTGTTCGAGCCCTCCGGGCTGAGGGCATATTCGCCGTTGGGGAGGAACTCATTCGCTTCGATGCGGTAGAGCCCGTCGCCCAGCCGGCGCAGGCTCAGGTGCATCGGCCGCGGCGCATCCTTGCGGCGCTTTCCGGGAGGCGGAAACACGATCTCCCGCTGCCCGTTCTTCACTTCCATCCGGTAGAGCTGTAATCGTTCCGGACTCAGCGACTTGCTTTCGAGAATGAAGATCGGCTCGGCGACGGGAGTTTTCGCCGGAGATTCGGCCCCGCTCACCGTGTATGTCGTGTCGTCCTTCTTCTTTCCTTCCGTGGCCTCGGCCTGTTCGGCCGGAACCAGATTGGAAGCGTGGACGATATAGATGACATCGGGTTTGGGCGGTTTTGGGCCAGTGTACTTCTCCGCGGCGGGAAGAGGGGCCGCGAGTGCGAGGAGAAAGACAATTCGCCACATGTCTTCATTTTAGCGGCTGCCGGCCGGCGGCGAAGAGTTTGCGGCCGATTCGGCATGGATCCCGGCATCGCAGTCAATGGGAACCGGCGCGTCGGCCGACATGCCAATCTTTTTCTGTTTCAAACAAAAAAACGCTTGAATGTTTTAGACTCTTCTGCCACAATGCGGGAAACGCAAGCAGTTGCGCGGTACGAATGCGTGGATTCATCCAAACGGATCTCATCGCCGCCGGCCACGGGAACTTCGGCTCCCGTGGCTATTTTCGTTTTGACCGCGATCAGGCTCGATACCGGAAGTTCGCTCCGCGGGGAGGGTCCGGAAATGCTCCCCGGAATCATGGATGCGCGGCCGCGGCGCCGCCGGCGCCCTGCCGCGCGCTTTAGCGCTCAGGAGAGAAAAACGTGTTGAAGGAAAAGGAAAAAGGCACAGTCAAGTGGTTCAACGCCGCCAAGGGATATGGCTTCATCCAGCGGGATACCGGCGAGGATGTCTTCGTGCATCACTCCTCGATCCAGATGAACGGCTACCGTACCCTCAACAATGGCGCCATCGTGGAGTTCGAGGTAAAGGAGGGGCCAAAGGGCCTTCACGCGGAAAACGTGTTCTGCAATTGAATTTCGGCCGCATGCAGGTTTTCGATACGGTTGCGAAGTAGCCGGGAGCGCACGGAGCGCTCACGCCCGCTCCCGGCGGCGGTTCCGGTTCAATCGTTTGTGATGTCGTGTGTGCGGCTTTCTCCGCGCACCGGCAGGTATACCTTCTCCCACGCCTTGTGCGCGGGGTGGTTGTCATAGGCTTTGAAAGCGGCCGCGCTTTCAAACTCCATGGCGAACGCCGATTCCAGTTTCCTGCCGTCGGCGTCTCCCTGCACCTTGATGCTTTTCAGCCAGACATTCCTGATGCCCGGTATCTCGGCGCCCATCTTTTCGATCCCGTCGAAGACAGCTTTTTTCTGGGCGGCGGTGGTCCCCTCTTTCCAGTAAAGAGTCACCACATGGATGATCGACTTCGGTTTCCCCGCCGCTGACAGTGTCGTGGTTCCCGCCAGCGCCAGGGCCGAACCTCTGAGAAGCGTACGTCGTGTCCAATTTTTCATTGCGTTCATCAATCTCCTTTTTGTTTCATCGAATCCGGCCTTGCCATGCGGATGCCGCTCCATTCCTCGCTCAAAATGATCGAGTTGGCCGGATTCGCTCGCGAATAGCGGATGAGGGCCGGTCCCAGAAGAAGCGAGGGATCCCGCGGCATGAGATGGCGGAACGGAGCCAAATCCTGCACCACATGATAGGTAACGCCCCCAACCTGATAGGAATAGCCTACCAGTTCGCCCTGCACGTCGGTAATCTCCGCTTCGCTCACGCGTCCCTGCGTGCCGAGGAAGATACGCCTGGCGCGCTCTTTTTCATCCGGCGAGCGCCGCCTGCCGAAGAGGAGAAAGCCCGCCACGACAAGCAGAACTCCGCCGAGAACGCCAAGGATGATGATTGCCGCCGCCGTGCTCAATTTCCTGTCACTCCGACGAACCTGAGAGTGTGGCAGCCGGAGGGCTACCGTCTATCGATATTATCCGGTGGCGGAGTAGGTTTGCACTGCTGATTTTCACGTCCCATTGCTCACCCGCGGATTACCGTGTTCTCCAACACGCCGATCCCCTCAATTTCGACGCGCACGGTGTTGCCCGGCTCCACCGGCCCCACGCCCGGAGGCGTGCCTGTAGCGATCAGATCGCCAGGCTCCAGCGTCAGAAATTGCGTGATATACGCGATGATGACACTCGGGTGAAAGATCATATCCCGCACGGAGCCGTCCTGCTTGAGTTGCCCGTCCACCCAACTGCGGATGCGAATACTGTCGAAATCGAGTTCCGCCCGGGGGACGATACACGGGCCGGCGGGACAAAAAGTGTCGCAGCCTTTGGCGCGCGCCCACTGGCCATCTTTTTTTTGCAGATCCCGCGCCGTGATGTCATTGACGATGGTGTAACCGAAGACATAGCCCATGGCGGACTCCGCCGCAACATGCCGGGCCTGCCTGCCGATAACCAATCCGAGTTCTCCCTCGAAACTCACCATCTGCGAGATGGGCGGATAGACAATATGGTCTCCGCCGGCGATGAGGGAGGAAACGGGCTTGTAAAACAGCAGCGGTTCCGCCGGCACGGGGTTCCCGAGTTCCTTTGCGTGATCCACGTAATTCCGGCCCACACAGACGATCTTCGACGGCCAGCACGGGGGCAGGAGCCGCAGATCCGCCAGTGGAAACTCGCCTTTCTTCTCCGTGCTCCACAGCGAGCCGGTCTCAAAAACGCGGTCCCCCTCGATAATGCCGTACCGCGCGAGCGGCGATCCGTCCGGCAAAGTGGACCAGGCGTTCCTGTTGTGGCTGAACCGGATGTACTTGCTCATAGCTATCCTTTTGATTATGGCTGGAAAGTGATGGTGACGGGTTCCGACTTTGCGCTTTCATTGCCCGCCTGATCGACAGCGCTCACCGCGTAGTGATACGACTTGCCGGATTCGACGGCCTTGTCGCTGTAGGCCGGGGATTCCACCAGCGAAGCGATGCGCTCCATTGGCCCGTCACCCGTCGCGCGGTAGACCTGGTAGCCGCGCAGATCCTTATCAAGATTCCTCTCCCAGGCAAGTTCCACCGAACTCACCCCCGAGAGAACGGTGAGGCTCGCCGGCGCCGCGGGGGCGAAGGTATCGACGGGCGTGATCTCCATCGTGGCCGACAGGTCGCTTTCCGCTTCCCTCTCGCCTGCCTTCTGTACGGCCTGCACCCGGTAGCGGTAGGATTTGCCGAAATCCGCCGTCTTGTCGGCATAGATCAAGCCCCGTGCTTCCCCTATCCGGGTGAACGTCTCTTCCTTTTCGGCCTGCCGGTAGATCCGGTAGCGGCCTTGCGGTTCTCCCTGCCACGAGAGGCGGACTCCATCCGCGGAAGCTTCGGCCGAGACGCCCGTGGGAGCCTCGAGCGGCTTGACCACCTTTACAGTCAACACGTTCGACCAGCCCGACCATCTTCCCTTGGGGTTCGATGTTCTAACCGCGGCAAACACTTCATTGCCCGCGAACTCGCCCACCGGCGCTTCCACCACCATTGCTCCGTCCTGGTTGGCGGAAGCGGCGGATGCGGGCACACGCCGGGCCGCGGGCGCCCAGGCGTCCACGTTGAATTCGCCTCCGCCCGGAACCCCGACGCGGACATCCAACTCTCCCCGTTCCCGGATCAGCAGATCTTCGGTGGTCATCTTCGGCAGGGCAAACGTCAGCCGTAGAGAGGCCCCGTGCTGGATCGCGCCGAGGTCTTCGATGCGCTTGGGAATATTGAGCGCCGGCGGGCGCGGGTCGCCTACGTAGCCGCAACCCGCCAACAGGACACTCGCGAAGACGAGAGTGAGGCGCATCAGAGAATGTACTTGCTCAGGTCCTGATCCTTCACGATCTCCGCCAGGTGCTGCCGCACGTAACCGGCGTCGATCTTCACGTTCTTCTTCTTCAGGTCGGGCCCCAGGAAGGAAATCTCCTCGAGCACCTTCTCCATGATGGTGTGCAGGCGGCGCGCTCCGATATTCTCTTGCTGCTGGTTCACCTGAGCCGCGAAACGCGCGATCTCCTCAAGGGCATCTTCGGTGAAATGCAACTTGATGCCCTCGGTTTCGAGCAAGGCCACGTACTGTTTGGTGAGCGCGTTCTTGGGCTCCTTGAGGATCCGGATGAAATCCTGCTCGGTGAGCGACTTCAACTCGACGCGAATCGGGAAGCGGCCCTGCAGTTCCGGAATCAGATCGCTCGGCTTGCTCACGTGGAACGCGCCGGCGGCGATGAACAGGATGTGGTCCGTACGCACGAATCCGTAGCGCGTGTTGACCGTCGTACCCTCGACAATCGGCAGGATGTCCCGCTGTACGCCCTCGCGGCTCACATCCGGCCCGTGCCCTCCCTCGCGGCCGGCAATCTTATCGATCTCGTCGAGAAAGATGATGCCGTTGCTTTCCACCCGTTCGAGCGCGGTGCGCGTCACCTGATCCATGTCGATGAGCTTCTGCTCTTCTTCCTGGATGAGGTAGTCGAGCGCTTCATGCACGCGCATCTTCCGCCGCCGGGTACGCTGCCCGAAGAGATTGGGGATGAAATCCTTGAGGTTGATATCCATCTCTTCCATGCCCGTATTGGTGGTAATCTCGAAGCTCGGGCCGCGCTCCTTGACGTCGATCTCCACCACGCGGTCATCCAGTTTTCCCACCCGCAGTTTCTCACGCAATTTCTCGCGCGTCCGGTCCACTGACTCGGATGGCTCCGGCTGCGGGGGCATCAGCAGGTCCAGCACCCGCTCCTCCGCGTTGCGCTCGGCCCGGTCGGCCACCTCGTCCAGCCGTTCTTCCCGCACCATGTCGATTGCGATGTCGACCAGATCGCGGATCATCGTTTCCACGTCCCGGCCGACGTAGCCTACCTCGGTGAATTTGCTCGCTTCCACCTTGATGAACGGAGAATTGGCCAGCTTGGCCAAGCGGCGCGCGAGTTCGGTCTTGCCGACGCCGGTCGGGCCGATCATGAGGATATTCTTGGGCATCACCTCCTCGGCCATTTCCGGCTCCAGGCGCTGGCGGCGGATGCGATTGCGCAAGGCGATGGCCACGGCCTTTTTCGCCTCGGCCTGGCCCACCACGTGCCTGTCGAGTTCTCTGACAATCTCCTGCGGAGTGAGTTCATCGAGAGCAGGCGTCTCCTCGAGCGACTGACTGGGAAGGTAGATCACCATTACCCAAGCTCCTCATAAATGATGTTCCGGTTGGTGTAGATGCAGATATCGCCGGCAATGGCCATGGCCTTTTCGGCGATGGCCCGCGCCGGAAGCTGCGTATTTTCCATGAGCGCGACCGCGGCGGCCTTGGCGAATGGCCCTCCGGATCCGATGGCGGCGATTTCGGCATCGGGATCAATGACATCGCCGTTGCCGCTGACAATGTACGTATTGACAAGATCCGCAACCAGCAGCAACGCTTCCAGATGGCGCAACACTTTGTCCGTGCGCCAGTCTTTGGCCAGTTCCACGACGGAGCGCGAAAGATTCCCGCCATGCTGTTCGAGCTTGCTTTCAAACCGCGCAAACAGCGAGAACGCATCGGCTGTCGACCCGGCAAAGCCGGCAAGGATTTTGCCGCTGTACAAACGGCGCAGTTTCTTGGCGGAAGACTTCAGAACTTCCGAGCCCATGGTGACCTGTCCGTCGCCGGCCATTACTACTTTATTGTCTCTGCGGACGCAGAGGATGGTGGTGGAACGTATGCGGGATGACATCAATTGACTAGTCTTCCATTGTACCGTTAGGATCGAAGTGAGGTGAACCGCTACGACTTTCAGAAGCTCGCGGTTGAGCGAGTGATAGATGCGCGGACGTTGCTCGTCGCGGGACGGTTTGAGGCGGCGTATTACCTGGCCGGATATGCAGTGGAGTGCGCACTGAAGGCTTGCATCGCAAAGCAAACGAGGAGATACGATTTCCCGGCTCACAGAAAGTGGTCGGAGAAGGTCTATACACATGACTTGGTTGCCTTGTTAAAATGCGCAAACCTTGAATCGAGCCTGGATGCAGAAGCGAGAATGCGGACAGAGTTTGCCGCTAACTGGAACACAGTGAAAGACTGGAACGAGGAAAGCCGTTATTCGGAAACCAGCAGCGGGGACGCTCGGGGCTTGTTTGATGCGGTTACAGACCGTAGATTCGGAGTGCTTCGATGGATAAGACGACACTGGTAGAGAAGGACATCGAAGAAGGAAGAAAATTCATCGAACTCCTTCAAGACGCCGGTATTGAAGTGAACAGCGCGCTTTGGAGCAAAGGTCTGTTTGATCGATGGAATCTGGTCCTCGTATCTCCGGTTGTCGATGAGGCCGGAGTCCGAGAGGCCTATTTGAAGCTTCTCAAAATCCTGAGACAAGCGCCTGTGAGCGAAAGACCCAAGATCGACGAACTCAGCCTTTCGCTGCTTACTCCGAAATCACACTTCGCCAAGAGCCTCCGTCGAGGTCTGAAAAAAGCGCGCGATCTCCATGTCAGCCACCAACCCTTCGGAGACCACTTCATCGACGAGGGCTTCATCTATTTCGTCAACTGAACCGCCGCGCCCAACTCTCTGCGGGTTTGATAGAATGACCCTTCTCTAAGAGGGAACACACACATGTACCGTCTGATCCTACTTGCCGCCGTCACGGTTCTGGCGCTCCCCGCGCAGACCAAAAAGATTCTTGCCTACGGTATGTCGCCCGCCGACGCTCAGGACTATCAATCCGTCTCCAACAAGGTCAGGATTGTGCCCGTCACCAAGCAGAACGTGATGCGGGAAATCGGCGATGCGGATGCCTTCATCGGCAACATTACGCCTGAGATGGTCCGCGCGGGAAAGAATCTGAAGTGGGTCGCCGTGCGCAGCGCCGGCGTGGAAAATGTTCTCTTCCTCTCCGGCGGCAATGATTTACGGGATTCCAACATTGTGTTGACCAACAACCAGATTGTGCAGGGGCCGGAGATTGCCGACCACGCGCTGGCGATGCTGCTCGCCCTCACCCGCAGAATCCCCCAGTTCATCGAGATGGATAAGAGCGGCAAATGGGTTGGCGACCGGACGGGCCTGCTCGAGTTGCGCGGCAAGACCGCGGTGATTATCGGCGTGGGCGGCATCGGGACGCAGATTGCCATCCGCGCCTGGGCTTTCGGCATGACGGTCATCGGCGTCGATCCGAAAGACATGCCGATGAATCCATTCGTCAGCCGCTACGTCAAGCCCGATCAACTCGACGAAGTGATCCCCTTGGCCGATGTCGTCTTCATCTCCGCTCCGCATACCGAGAAGAGCCACAAGATGATGGGGCCCTCTCAGTTCGACCTGATGAAACACGGCTCGTTCTTCATCGCCGTGAGCCGCGGCGGAATTTACGATCTTCCGTCTCTCGTCAAAGGTCTTGACTCCAAGCGCCTTGCGGGCGCCGGCGTCGACGTCACCGACCCCGAACCTCTCCCCCAGGGCCACGCCTTGTTCAAGTTCAGCAACGCCATCGTGACGCCGCACATCGCCGGCCGCTCTGACCGCGACGCCGAGCGCATGACGGATACCATCAAGGAAAACATCCGCCGGTTTGCGGAAGGGCTGCCCTTCATCAACGTAGTCGACAAGCAGAAAGGCTACTAAGGGCCGAAACAGCGAATCTGGCGGAACTTCCGGCGGCCGATCGGCGTATACCCAACTGGAGAGCGTTGCGTCATGACTTCCTCACTTGTGCCGCTCGCGGGTCTACTCGGAATTTCCTTCGCTTCCGGGGTCAACCTCTACGCCGCAGTGTTGGTGGTCGGCCTTGGAATCCGCTACCACTGGCTCACCGGATTTCCCCCGGAACTCGCTCCCTTAGGCCATCCGCTCGTGCTGGCCGTGGCGGCGGTTCTATACTGCATGGAGTTTTTCGCTGACAAGATCCCCATTGTGAGCGCGATCTGGGATGCCATCCACACGTTCGTTCGCCCCATCGGAGCAGTCGTGATTGCGCTGACCGCCGCCTCACATCTCAGTCCGGCTGACCAGACGATCGCCGCCCTTACCGGCGGCGCCGTCGCCCTCGCCTCGCACACCACCAAGATGGGAGTCCGCCTTCTCGCGCACGGCTCCGGAGAGCCTTTTACGCAAGCCGCCATGAGCGCCGGTGAGGACGTCTTCGCCGTCACCCTCGTCGTCCTGGCGTCCCGGCATCCCTACGTTGCGCTCTCAATCGTCTGCCTGCTGCTCGTCCTCATCGCCTGCCTGCTGCCGCTGCTGTGGAAAGCGATCCGCGGCGTCCTCCGCGGAATTGCCCGATGGTGGAATAAATGGTTTGGCCCGCGGATCGTGCCCAATTAAACTTCTTTATCCCTGACGGAACACGGCGCTCTTTGATGAAATGGATAAGACTCCATGCTCCGCATCCCCAAGTCCGTTCCGTTCCTCATCCTCGCGGCTACGTGCGCCCTGGCCGCTGACCTCGATTTACGCGAGGCCGCCATTGTTCCGCCGCCAAATCCCTCCAAACCGGAACAGAAGGCTGTCCAAATGCTGGTGGAGGAGATTGCCAAACGCACGCAATGCGAGTTGAGGGTGACGCACTCCCCCGCTGCCGGGAAACCGGTGATCCGTCTGCTGCGCGCCGCTGCCGGGCGGCCCGCCGAGGGTTACCGCCTGCGGACCTCCTCGACGGAAGTGATCATCGAGGGCAACGACACCCGTGGCGTCCTGTTCGGAGCAGGCCGCTTCCTGCGGCTTGCCCGCATGTCGCGTCAATCATTTTCCATTCCCCAGGGAATTCATCTCGATACAGCGCCCAAATATCCGCTCCGCGGCCATCAACTGGGCTATCGTCCCAAGACCAACAGCTACGACGCCTGGAGCCTGCCGATGTGGGAGCAATACATCCGCGACCTTGCCGTCTTCGGCACGAATGCCGTCGAACTCATTCCGCCGCGCTCGGATGATGATGATGACAGCCCCCATTTCCCGTTGCCGAAGATGGAGACCATGATCGGGATGTCGCGCATCCTCGACAGTTATGGGCTCGATGTGTGGGTCTGGTATCCGGCGATGGACAAGGACTACTCGGATCCAAAGACTGTCGAGTTCGCGCTGAAGGAATGGGGTGAGGTGTTCCGCAAACTGCCGCGTATCGACCATGTCTTCGTCCCGGGAGGCGACCCCGGCCATACGCAGCCGCGTTACCTCATGGCGCTGCTTGAAAAGCAGACCGAAAACCTGCACCGCTACCACCCGAAAGCCAGGATGTGGGTGGCTCCCCAGGGCTTCAACCGGGAATGGCTCGAGGAGTTCTACGCCATCGTGAAGAAGGAACCGGCCTGGCTCGGCGGCATCGTCTTCGGCCCGCAGGTGCGCGTCAGCTTGCCGGAATTGCGCGCCGCCATCCCGAAGAAATACCCCATCCGGCACTATCCGGATATCACTCACGGCATCCGCTGCCAGTACCCCGTGCCTGATTGGGATCTCGCCTACGCCCTCACCATCGGCCGCGAGGGAATCAATCCGCGGCCGCGGGACATGGCCGCTATCTTCCGCCTGCTCGCGCCCTACACCAACGGCTTCCTCACCTATTCCGAAGGGTGTAACGACGACGTGAACAAGTTCCTCTGGAGCCGGCTTGGCTGGGATCCGGATGTCGACATCGCTGCCGCACTGCGGGACTATGCGCAATACTTCATCAGCCCAGGCTTTGCCGATGGGTTCGCGCAGGGACTGATGGCCCTCGAACAGAACTGGCGCGGGCCTCTGCTCACCAATAGCGGGGTCGACACCACCCTCGAGCAGTTTCAATCCATGGAACGTGCCGCGACGCCGCGGGATTTGCTGAACTGGCGGTTTCAGCAGGCTCTCTATCGCGCCTACTACGATGCGTATGAGCGCGCGCGGCTAATCTATGAAACGGACGCCGAAGGGCGTGCGATGGAGGTCTTGCGGGAGGGCGGAGACACCGCCATCGGCCGCGCCGGGCAAATCCTGGACGACGCCGCGGCGCACAAGCCCGCGCAAGCCTTGCGGGCGCGCGCGTTCGAACTTGCCGAGGCCCTTTTCCAGAGCATCCGCATGCAACTGAGCGTCGAACGCTATAAGGCCATCGCCGTGGGCCGCGGCGCGAATCTCGATGCCATCGACACGCCTCTGAACAACCGCGCGTGGCTGAAGCAGCAGTTCGCCGGAATTCGCAAGATGGAGCCATCGGAACGCCCGGCGGCGATTCGGGAGATCCTTGACTGGACGAACCCCGGTCCTGGCGGATTTTATGACGATCTGGGCAATCCCGCGGCCGAACCTCATCTGGTCCGCGGACTCCCCTATGCGCGGGACCCCGCGCATCTGAAATCCCCCCTCACCGGTTTTGCCATCAATCCCGATACTCAAGTCGCCCCCTGGCGCACCTCCTGGCTGCGGCATGCCGAAACGCTCCAAGACACTCCATTGACCATGCGGTACAACCACCTGGATCCCGCGGCGCACTACCGAATCCGCATCGTCTATGCCGGCGAGAACGTGCCGGTGGACTTGCGCCTGGTTGCCGATGGCCAATACGAAATCCACTCCTTTCGTCCGAAGGACCGCCCCGTGCGTCCCGTGGAATTCGACATTCCCCAGGCGGCTACCGCCGATGGTAAGCTGACACTTCGCTGGGAGCACAAGCCCGGGTTGGGTGGTAACGGGCGCGGCACGCAAGTCGCCGAGGTATGGCTCGTCCGGCGATAGGAGCATATGCCGATACCCAAAACCTGGAAGAATCCCGTCCGAGAGACCTTGGAGGCGGGCAAGCCCGTGGTGGGCATGACCATCACTGCGGCGAGCGTGGAAGTGGCCGCGCAGGCGGCGCAACTTGGCTTCGATTTTCTGTGGATCGAAATGGAGCATTCGCCGCTCACGCTCGAAACCGTTCGCGATATCATCCTGGCGACGCGGGGGTTGCCGGCGATGCCTTTCGTCCGCGTGCCCGTCGTCGAGACCTGGACCGCGAAACGCGCCCTGGACATGGGCGCGATGGGCGTCATTTTCCCCTTTGCCGGCACTCCGGAACTCGCGCGCACGGCGGCCGATGCCTGCAAGTATCCCCCAATCGGAAAGCGAGGACATGGTTCGGGGCTCGCCGCCTTCCGCTGGCAGGCAGAGGACGGCTACCCCGATTTCGCCGACCGGAACGTGATGGTGGTGGCGATGATCGAGGAATACCGCGCCATCGAGCGCATCGATGAGATCGCGGCAACCCCCGGCATCGATGTGCTCTTCGTCGGATCGAGCGACCTCTCCTTCTCCATGGGCTTCCGCGGGAGGCAGGATGTGCCGGAGTTGCAAAACGCCCTCGCCGGCGTCGTGGCGGCGGCGAAAAAACATGGCAAGTTCGCCGGCCGGCCCGCATTCAGCAATGCGTCTATTCCCGGTCTCATCGAGCAGGGGTTCCAGTTTCTACAAGCGCCCTCGGAAGTGCGTCTCATGTCGGATGGGGCAAAACCGATTCTCGATATGCTCGGCAAGACGGGTGTAACGAACCGCGCCATGTACTGACACCCCGGCCGCGCGGTAACCTGTTGCGCGTATGACCCGACGCGCACTGCCCGCACGTCTGGAAGAAGCAGGCTGACGGATCGTGGAAAGTGGCGGCCGATCTCGGCAATTGACGCCGCCGTTTACTCGAGCCCGCGGCTTGCCGCCAGCGTAATCCGCTTGTTCGCTTTGCGGTCCTCGATCACCAGTTTGCCGGATTCCAACCGTACGTCATCCACCTTGTCAAACCCATCCGGCGTCTTGGCCAGGAACATGAGAAACTTCGTCGACACCTTCGATTTCGCGGGCAGCCACCGGAAGGTCGGTTTGGCGAACATCGGCGTCAGCGCAAGAATCTCTTCCTTGGTCATGTCGTAAGGCTGCATGCCGAATTCGAGCCCCCAGGAATATGTTCGATTCGACGGGTAGTTCATCCAGTGCTGGACCCAGGGGTAGTCTCCGCGGCGAATCAGGTAGCCGATCAGCAAGTGGTCGGTCAGACTGATTGCCGTGATGAATTCATGCTCGCGCTTCGGATCGAACAGGCATCCGATGTGGTTCATGGTTCCGTCTTTGCCCGGGGCGGCGCGCGCATTCACTTCGCCTCCCGCTGTCTTCACCATGGGCCACGTGAAATTCTCACCGCTGGGGAATGTCCTTGGCCCCTTCGCCCCCTGGTACGGCTTGGTTTGGCATTGCGACGTGGACTGATCCACAACGGTCTTCCCCAATGCGAGAAACGGCGCGCCGATGGTGGCGTGCTCCGCCCACAGCATCACGCGGTCAAACGGCAGCAGGCTCTCGAGGTCGCTTTCCACCAGCGCCACCTGCTCGCCCGAAACCATGCTGATCTTTCGCGTCAGCACTTCCCGCGCCTTTGGCAGCAGCACCCGGAACGTCACTTCATTCTCCTTGGAAGTAACGACGTTCCAAGGCAGTTCGTGCGCTTCGCCATGTCCGGGGAATCCGGCCGCCTGCTCGGCCTTCGTCACGGGGCCGAATCCGTCCACGCACAGGAAATGACCCATACTGGCGCCGAAGTTCGGCCGTAGCCCGGCCTCTCGCGCCATGCGTAGCGGGTCCCATAAAGGATTTACATGTTTCTCATCATCCGCCAGCACGAAGCTGACGAACGCCCCGCCTTGCGGCAGCACCACCAACTCCGCCTTTCCGCTCGAAAGCTGAAGACCTTCGTGCCCTTCCTGTGTCACTACTTTTTGAGCGAGCGCGGACTGAGCCGGCGCCGCCAGCATCCAGACGAGCAGCCATTTGGTCATATTTGCCTCAGACATGATACTTTAATTGGAAGGTCTTCGTGCGATGCCGCACGTCTCTTCCCGAGACTCCCTGAAGGCTCTCCCCGCCCGGTTTGACGGAGCCTTGACAGTTTTGTTACCCTGGGAGAGATTCGGGCGGTAGCGTTTCCGGGCTTTGCGCGTGTGATTTTTGCTTCCTGCGTTTCTACACAACAGCCAGCAGGCTGTTTCGTCGAGGGAAACGGCTTCGGGAATTTTCCTGTGCCCACAGGTTCCTCGAACGTCCTCACTACTCGTGTGTCCTCGGTTTCTTCCCCTTCCACGCCAGGGCCGGAACCCGCTCTGCGTCCCCGTGTGGAGTACTCTTCCGCCGGCGGTCTTCCAGTGCCCCCGATTCGCGATTTTTCGCGCGGCACCCTCGCGGGCCGCGTAACTGCTTTGGTTTGTTTGATTAGTGCGTAATCAGTCCGTGCCAGCGGCTTGCCGGCCTTGAGGAGTGGATCAATGCAAAACCCTGTTTCAGGTAGCACTCGGGAACGAGTGGATTTTTCGAAGATCAAGACGACGATTCCGATTCCGAATCTCATCGAGGTCCAGAAAAATTCCTACGAGCGCTTCCTCCAGATGGACCTGTTGCCTCCGGAGCGCGACGACACCGGCCTCCAGAGTGTCTTCAGCTCAGTCTTTCCCATCACCGATTTTCGCGGTCTGAGCCAGCTCGATTTCGTCGACTACGCCATCGGCAACTGGGAGTGCAAGTGCGGCAATCTCAAAGGCTTGCACCACCTTCGCTCCACCTGCCGCTCCTGCGGTTCCACCATCAAGACGGACCCCTTCCACCCCGGCGACATCCTTTGCCTTCATTGCGGAACCTTCAATAAGAACATCGTTACCTTCTGCAACCGCTGCGGCGACCCGGTCAGCCTTCAGTTGAAATATGATCAGGCCGAGTGCGAAGAGCGTGGCATGACCTATGCCGCTCCACTCAAGGTCACCATCCGCCTCACCGTCTTCGATAAGGACCCCGAAACCGGCTCCAAATCCGTGCGCGACGTCAAGGAGCAGGAGGTGTTCTTCGGCGAAATCCCGCTGATGACCCAGAACGGCACCTTCATCATCAACGGCACCGAACGCGTCATCGTCTCCCAGTTGCACCGCTCTCCGGGCGTCTTCTTCGAGCGCGTCCCCGCCCAGGGCTACTTCCTTGGCAAGATTATCCCCTACCGCGGAAGCTGGGTCGAATTCGAATACGACAACAAGAATCTTCTTCACGTCCGCATAGACCGTAAGCGGAAATTTTACGGCTCCGTCTTCCTGCGCGCTCTCGGGCTGAAAACGGACGAACAGATCCTGAAGACCTTCTACCGCGACACGCTTTCCACCATCTCCATCACGGGGAGCAAGCTCTACTGGAACCTTTCTCCGGGACTTATCGGCATGAAGCTCTCTCATGCCATCAACAAGGGCGACCAGACCCTGGTCACCCAGGGTAAGAAAATCACCCGCAGCGTCTACGACATGCTCACCAAGTCGAAGGTGGAAAAGGTGGAAGTGGCGCCCAACGACCTCGAAGGCGCATTTGTCGCCGCCGATGTCGTCGACATGTCCACCGGGGAAATCCTGGTCGAGGCCAACCAGGAACTCACCAGTTCCGTCGTCGGCAAGCTCCTGGAAGCCGGCATCGAAGCCTTCGAAATCTTCTTCCCCGAGCGCGACGAGGTGGGAAACGTCGTCTCCGCCACCCTCCGCAAGGATAGCTGCAAGAGCCAGAACGACGCCCTGCTCGAAATCTACCGCAAGCTCCGCCCCGGCGACCCGCCGACCCTCGATACCGCCACCCAGCTCTTCCAGGGCATGTTCTTCGACCCGCGCAAGTACGATTTCTCGCGTGTCGGCCGCATGAAGTTCAACATCAAGCTGTTCGACAAGGCCGACGAAACCTCGCTCGACCGCCGCACGCTCAACGACGACGACTTCATCAACACCATTCGCTACCTGCTGAAACTCCGCCGCGGCGTGGGCAGCGTCGATGACATCGACCACCTCGGCAACCGCCGCGTCCGCGCCGTCGGCGAACTGCTCGAAAACCAGTTCCGCATCGGCCTGGTGCGCATGGAGCGCGCCATCAAGGAAAAGATGTCGGTCTACCAGGAAATGTCCACGGCTATGCCGCACGACCTGGTGAACGCCAAGCCCGTCATGGCCGCCATCCGTGAATTTTTCGGCTCGAGCCAGCTTTCGCAGTTCATGGATCAGACCAACCCGCTCTCGGAAATCACCCATAAGCGCCGGCTCTCGGCCCTTGGACCGGGTGGTCTCTCCCGTGAGCGCGCCGGATTCGAAGTACGCGACGTCCACCCCACCCACTACGGACGCATCTGCCCCATTGAAACGCCCGAAGGCCCGAACATCGGACTCATCTCCTCGCTCTCCTGCTTTGCCCGCATCAACGACTACGGGTTCATCGAAAGCCCCTACCGCCGCGTCAAGGCCGGGGCACTGGTCGACGAGGTCCGCATCCTCAACCCCGGCGATACCGGCCTGAAAGTCGGCCATGTCGACGACCGCGTGGATATCGAAAAGGTCAACACCGAACTCAAATCCGGCAAGCAGCCCGCCGAATACGAGGCTTACTGCGATTACCTCTCCGCCTGGGAAGAAGACAAGTACATCATCGCCCAGGCCAACGTGGAAATCGACAAGCACGGAGCCATCGTCAACGATCTGGTGAACGCCCGCAAACAGGGCAACTTCGTCCTTGTCCACCGCGACGAAATCGAGTACATGGACGTCAGCCCGAAGCAGCTTGTCTCGGTCGCGGCCAGCCTCATCCCGTTTCTCGAAAACGACGACGCCAACCGCGCGCTGATGGGTTCGAACATGCAGCGTCAGGCTGTTCCGCTGCTCCGCGCCGATGCGCCCTTCGTCGGCACCGGCATGGAAGGCGTCACCGCCCGCGACTCCGGCGCCGTGCAGATGTGCCGCCGCGCGGGAGTCGTCGATTCCGTCGACAGCGAACGCATCATTGTCCGCGTCGAGGGGAACGTCCATGAAGGACAGATGTCGCGTGAAGTAGGCGCCGACATCTACCAGCTCATCAAGTTCAAACGTTCCAACCAGAACACCTGTATCAACCAGAAGCCCATCGTCAAGATGGGACAGAAGGTGCGCAAGGGGGCGGTTCTCGCCGACGGCCCCTGCACGGAACTGGGCGAGCTTGCCCTTGGCCGGAACGTGCTGGTGGCGTTCATGCCCTGGCGCGGGTACAACTTCGAGGACGCCATCGTCGTCAGCGAAAAGCTGGTGAAGGAAGACTACTACACCTCGGTTCACATCGAGGAGTTCGAAATCGAAGCCCGCGACACCAAACTCGGCCCGGAGGAGATCACCCGGGACATTCCGAACATCTCCGAAACCTTCCTCCGCAATCTGGATGAAAGCGGCATCATCCACATTGGAGCCTCCGTCAAACCAGGCGACATCCTGGTGGGCAAGGTGACGCCCAAGGGCGAAACGCAACTCACGCCGGAAGAGAAACTCCTGCGCGCCATCTTCGGTGAAAAAGCAGGCGACGTCAAAGACGCCTCCCTCTATTGCCCGCCCGGCATCGAGGGCGTCGTGGTGGATGCGCGCGTGTTCTCCCGGAAGGGCGCCGACCTCGATGAGCGCAGCAAGCAGATCCTCGAAACCAAGATCGCCGGTCTGCACCGCAATCTCGAGGACGAAAAGCGCATCCTCAACGACGAGCGCTCCAAGCGCCTTGCCCTCCTCATGGAAGGCAAGGAGATTCTCGCCGATCTCCACGACGAGAAGACCAACAAAAAGCTCATCGGCAAGGGCGTTCTTCTGACTCGCGACCTGATTGAAAAGATGCGCGCCCGCGACCTCAAACGCCTCCGCTTCAAGGACAAGGACGCCCGCCTCAACGAACAGATCGACGAAATCGAAGAGATGACCTCGCGCCAGATCGCCGTGCTCGAGAAGATCACCGAAGAGAAGACCGCCAAGCTCAAAAAGGGCGACGAACTTCCTCCCGGCGTCATCAAGCTGGTCAAGGTCTACATCGCCATGAAGCGCAAGCTCTCTGTCGGCGACAAGATGGCCGGACGCCACGGCAACAAGGGCGTCATTGCCCGCATCGTCCCCGAAGAGGACATGCCCTATCTGCCCGACGGCACCCCGGTCGAGATTGTGCTCAATCCGCTCGGCGTGCCCTCCCGTATGAACGTCGGGCAGATTCTCGAAACCCACCTCGGCTGGGCCGCCAAGGCGCTGGGCCTGCACTTTGCAACCCCCGTCTTTGACGGCGCCACCGAATACGACATCAAGGACCAGCTCACCAAAGCGGGCCTGCCCACCTCGGGCAAGATCCGTTTGCACGACGGCATGACCGGAATGCCCTTTGAACAGCCGGTCACCGTGGGCTACATCTACATGCTCAAGCTCTCGCACCTGGTCGACGACAAGATCCACGCCCGCTCCATCGGGCCTTACTCGCTCATTACCCAGCAGCCTCTCGGCGGAAAGGCGCAGTTCGGCGGCCAGCGCTTCGGCGAAATGGAAGTGTGGGCGCTCGAAGCCTACGGCGCCGCCTACGTTCTCCAGGAACTCCTCACCGCCAAATCCGACGACGTCTACGGACGCGCCAAGATCTATGAAGCCATCGTGAAGGGAGAAGCGGCCGCTGAACCCGGCGTGCCGGAATCCTTCAACGTCCTGATCCGCGAACTGCAGTCGCTGTGCCTGGACGTCGAACTGATGAAGAAGCCGCGCGAAGTGCCGGATACGGCGCTCGCCGCGGACTAGCCCGCGGAGGGGCTCCTTTTCGAGCCCTCCGTTCAATGCGCCGGCGGCCGAGACGCGCCGCGGGCCAGTCAAGTGAGCATAGGAGTCACATTGAATGTATCGTTCCTCTCCATATGACCGGGCGAATCTGATCGCCGACTTCGACTCGATTCGGATCAGTCTGGCCTCTCCCGAGAAAATCCGCAGTTGGTCTCACGGCGAAGTCACCAAGCCGGAAACGATCAATTACCGGACCTTCAAGCCGGAGCGCGACGGACTGTTCTGCGCCCGAATCTTCGGCCCTGTCGCCGATTGGGAGTGCTTGTGCGGCAAGTACAAGCGCATGAAGCACCGCGGCGTCATCTGCGACAAGTGCGGCGTCGAAGTCACCCTCTCCCGCGTGCGCCGCGAGCGCCTGGGCCACATCGAACTCGCCAGCCCCTGCTCCCACGTCTGGTTCTTCAAGGGCCTGCCCAGCCGCATCGGCTACCTGCTCGACATCACTCTCCGGGAACTCGAGCGCGTCCTCTATTTCGAAGCCTTCGTCATTATCGACCCAGGGGAAGTCCCCGGACTCAATCGAGGCGAAGTCATCTCGGACGAGCGCAAGCGCCAGCTCGAATCCGAATATCCCGGCAAGTTCGCCGCCATGATGGGCGCCGAAGGCATCAAGGAACTGCTCAAGAAGATCGACGTCGAATCGCTGAGCGTGGAAATTCGCGAGCGGATGAAGACCGAAGTCTCGGCCCAGAAGAAGCTCAAGTTCGCCAAGCGCCTGCGCGTGGCCGAAAGCTTCCGCAAGTCGGGCAACAAGCCCGAATGGATGATCCTCGACGTCATCCCCGTCATCCCGCCCGAACTCCGCCCCCTCGTGCCGCTCGATGGCGGCCGCTTCGCCACCTCCGATCTCAACGACCTCTACCGCCGCGTCATCAACCGCAACAACCGCCTCAAGAAGCTCATCGAACTCCACGCTCCCGACGTCATCGTGCGCAACGAAAAGCGCATGCTTCAGGAAGCCGTGGATGCGCTCTTCGACAACGGCCGCCGCGGCCGCGTCCTGCGCGGAGCCAACAACCGCCCGCTCAAGTCCCTCTCCGATACCCTCAAGGGCAAGCAGGGCCGCTTCCGCCAGAACCTGCTTGGCAAGCGCGTCGACTACTCCGGCCGCTCCGTCATCGTCGTCGGGCCCGAACTCAAGCTCCACCAGTGCGGCCTCCCCAAGAAGATGGCCCTCGAGCTGTTCAAGCCCTTCATCTATCACCGCCTCGAGCAGCGCGGCCACTGCACCACCATTAAGCAGGCCAAGGAACTGGTGGAACAGCAGGACCCGGTGGTCTGGGACATCCTCGAGGAAGTCATTCGCGATCATCCCATCCTGTTGAACCGCGCCCCCACGCTCCACCGCCTCGGCATCCAGGCCTTCGAGCCCGTCCTCGTCGAGGGCAAGGCCATCAAGATCCACCCGCTCGTCTGCACCGCCTTCAACGCGGACTTCGACGGCGACCAGATGGCCGTGCACATCCCGCTCTCGCCCGAAGCGCAGATTGAAGCTTCCACGCTCATGCTGGCCGCCAACAACGTCCTCTCGCCGGCGCATGGTTCGCCCATCGCCGTCCCCACGCAGGACATGGTGCTCGGCCTCTACTACCTCACCAAGGCCCGCCCCGGCACCAAGGGAGAAGGCCGCACCTTCGCCTCCACCGACGACGTGCTGATCGCGCTCGAGATGGGCGAAGTGGAAACTCTCACCCCCATCAAGCTGCGTCACACCGGCAAGGTGATCGATCTCTCCAAGGCCTTCGACAATCAGAACATCCTGCACACCGAGCCCATCGAGTACATCAAGCAGTACATGGAAACCACGGTCGGCCGCGTCATTCTCAATGACGTCCTGCCCGAGGACATGCCCTTCATCAACGGCCTTCTCAAGAAGAAGGGACTCACGCAGCTTGTTCAATACTGCTACCTCAAGTTCGGCCTGCACACCACCGTGCAGATGCTGGACGAAGTGAAACAGCTTGGCTTCCTCTACGCCACCCGCGCCGGCATCTCCATCGGCATTGACGACATGGTGGTCCCCAGCGACAAGAAGGATCTCGTCAAGGACGCCGAACGCCAGGTCATCGAAGTCCAGTCGCAGTACCAGGAAGGCGCCATCACCCAGGGTGAGCGCTACAACAAGATCATCGAAATCTGGTCCAAGGTCACCGACCGCGTCTCCGACAAGATGTTCAAGCTGATGGAAGAGGACGACCGCACCGGCCGCTACCTGAACCCCATCTACATCATGGCCGACTCCGGAGCCCGCGGCTCGAAACAACAGATCCGCCAGCTCTCCGGCATGCGCGGCCTCATGGCCAAGCCCTCCGGCGAAATCATCGAGACCCCCATCACCGCCAACTTCCGCGAAGGCCTCAACGTCCTCCAGTACTTCATCTCGACGCACGGCGCGCGCAAGGGCCTCGCCGACACCGCATTGAAGACCGCGGACTCGGGCTACCTCACCCGCCGCCTCGTCGACGTGGCGCAGGACGTCATCATCAGCGAGTACGACTGCGGCGCCACTGAAGGCATCTTCGTCGAGCCCATCATCGAATCGGGCGAAATCATCGAACCGCTTCGCGACCGCATCGTCGGCCGCGTGGCGCTCGAAGATGTCCTCGACTACGAAGGTAACGTGCTCGTCGCCGCCAACGGCGAAATCACCGAAACGCTTGCCAGCGCCATCCAGAACACCGGCATCGAGCGCGTCCGCATCCGCTCCGTGCTCACCTGCGAATCGAAGCGCGGCGTCTGCCAACTCTGTTACGGGCGCAACCTCGCCACCGGCCGCATGGTGGAACGCGGGGAAGCCGTGGGCGTCATCGCCGCCCAGTCCATCGGCGAACCCGGCACGCAGCTCACCATGCGTACGTTCCACATCGGCGGCGCGGCCACCCGGGCCTCCGAACAGTCGACGCAGGACGCCAAGAGTTCCGGCATCGTCAAGTTCCTCGGCGTGGCCACGGTCCATAACGCCAAGGGCGAACTGGTGGCCATGAACCGCAACGGCATCCTCGCCCTGCTCGACGACAAGGGCCGCGAAAAAGAACGCTATCCCGTCGTCTACGGCGCCCGCATTCTCGTCAACGAAGGCGCCCGCGCCGAAGCCAACCAGCTTCTGCTCGAATGGGATCCCTACACCTTCTCCATCCTCACCGAAGTGAGCGGCGTCATCCACTTCCGCGACCTCATCGACGGCGTCACCGTCCAGGAGCAGGTGGACGAAATCACCGGCATGTCGCAGTGGGTGGTTGTCGATTCCCCCGATGAAAAGCGTGTCCCCTCGATCATGGTCCGTCCCACCACCGGCGGCAAGCATGATGAAAAGCGCTACCTCATGCCGACCCACGCCCACCTCATGGTGCGCGACGGCGAAGAAGTGCACGCCGGCGACGTGCTCGCGAAGATCCCTCGCGCGACTACGAAGACCAAGGACATCACCGGCGGTCTGCCGCGCGTGGTCGAACTCTTCGAAGCCCGCAAGCCGCGCGACCCCGCCTACATGGCCCCCATCAACGGTCTGGTCAAATTCGGCGAAATCTCCAAGGGAACCCGTAAACTCCAGATCGTCGGCGACGAGGGCACGGTCCACGAGTTCCCCGTCCCGCGCGGCGTTCACGTCAACGTGCAGGAAGGCGAACGCGTCCGCGCCGGCGACCCGCTTATGGACGGCCCCCTCAACCCGCACGACATCCTCACCATTCAGGGCGAGCGCGCCGTCCAGCGCTACCTCGTCGATGAAATCCAGGAAGTCTACCGGCTCCAGGGCGTCAACATCAACGACAAGCACCTCGAGACCATCGTCCGGCAGATGCTGCGCTGGGTGAAGATCGTCGACATCGGCGACACCGAATTCCTCCCCGAGGAAGTCGTCGACCGCTTCAAGTTCCGCGAAGAGAACGACCGTGTGCATACCGCCGGCGGCCGCCCCGCGCAGGGCAACAGCGTACTGCTCGGCATCACCAAGGCGTCGCTCTCCACTGATTCGTTCATCTCCGCCGCGTCCTTCCAGGAGACCACGCGCGTGCTCACCGAAGCCGCCATCAACGGCAAGGTGGACTACCTCCGCGGCCTCAAGGAAAACGTCATCATGGGACGGCTGATTCCCGCCGGCACCGGCATGGAATACTACCGCCGCGTGAAGATCGCCGGCGAGGACATCGAGGAGATCGTCGAGCAGGAGGCCGAGCCTCTGCTTGCCGACGCCATCCCCGGCTACGACGAAGAGACCCGCCTTACGTTCAGCGGGCTCGGCGACGACACCAGCGCCGATACGCTGTCCGACGCCGAGTAACCGGGCGCCTCAGTTCCGTCCCGGGCGAGGGGCAGGGCGCCCTGCGCCTTTCCCCTCTCCATCCTTATTCTGCCGGCAGGCCGACCCGCCGGATCAGATCTCGAAACCGCGGATCCGAGCTGTACGCGTCATTCTTTTCCCACACCGCGAGCCAGGCAATTCCTTGTTCCCGTTGCTGATAGGCATTCTCGAGCGAAGCAAACATCTGTTGCCCGTCACCGAGCCCGATGTAGGCGTGCGCGAAGGCGATCGCCGGGACATACCGTTGGCGGGCCTTTGCCTTCAACTCGTCCAACAGCTTGCGCGCCTCCGCCTTGCGGCCCGCCAGACCGTAAGTTTCCGCGAGCGTTCCCACAATCGCCGGGCTTCTTCCGGAAAGTTTCGCCGCCTTTTCCAACGCCTCAATCGCCTCGGCAAACATGGATTTCGAGGTGTAACTGGAACCTATGCGCCATAGCGCCCACAGATAATCCGGGTCGGCATCGAGCACCTTCCTCAGTTGCCGGATCGCTTCGTCGCACCGGCCTGCGTGCTGCAGGATCCACCCGACCTGCGTCTGTATGATGAGAGAAAGGGGATCGAGTTGTTGCGAGAGTTGCACCTCCCGTAGCGCTTCCTCATGGCGCTTCCTCATCGACAGGTAGTGGGAGTACCACAAATGCGCGGAGGCATAACTGGGATTCAATCCCAGTGCGTGCTGAAATCCAGCCTCGGCCTCGGCCCACTCCCAGTCGTAGAGCTTCGCGTATGCCAAAGCGGCGTGCGCTTCGGCCAGTTGCGGATTGATCTCCAGCGCCCTCTTTGCGGCCGCGATAGCGAGCGGCCGGATTTCCGTAGGTGGCGCGCCGCCGATCAACACCGTCCCCAGTTGGTTATAGCAGTCGGCTAAGCCCGCATAGGCCTCCGCGTAGGCCGGGTCCGCATCAATTGCTTTGCGGAAGAATGCTATGGCTTTGCGAATGTGATCCGCGGTTCGCTTGTTCCAATAGTAGCGGCCCCGCAGGTAAGCCTCGAAGGCGTCCCGCTGAACCGGACCGCCGCCGGGCCGCGCATCCGGCTGGATCTGCGCCTGGATCTCATGCGCAATAGAAATGGCCACTTCACCCCACAGCCTGGGTATATCCGCCAAATCGCGTTCGTATGTCTCTCCCCACAAATGCTTATCCCCGGCCCCGTCGAGGAGGTGAACGCTCACCCGCGCCCGGGCGCCAAAGCGGGCGATGGACCCTTCGATCAGTGCCTCCGCATGCAACTCTTGCGCAATTTGTGAAAGCGGCTTTCTGTTATCCCTGTACTTCATCACCGAACTCCGGGAAATCACCCGCGGTACTCTGATTTTCGCTACTTCGCTGATGAGGCTCTCCGTCAGTCCGTCGCAAATATAATCGTCGGCAGGCTCACCCGAGAGGTTACGGAACGGCAGCACCGCGAGCGACTTGTATAGTGGCGCCTGGGGACTGCGATGAGTCAGCCACCAGAATCCTACCAGCCCACTCACCGCCGGGAGGGTAACCGCGGCTATGATGGCCCGTCGCGTCCCGTGGGATCCTGCATGCGCGGCTGAGGGATCGTGGTGGGCCTCCCCGGTTTTCTCGATGGCATCCTCGGTGGCTTCCTTCACCTCGCCCACGAAGCGATAGCCACGCTTCGGGATTGTCTCAATATAAGCCCTGCCGCTCTCCCCCTCGCCGAGTGTCCTGCGCAGCACCGAGACGTGGTGTGCGAGGTTGGTTTCCTCGACGAATGTGTCTGGCCAGACAGTGTGGAGCAGCGTCTCTTTGTCCACGGGTTGCCCGGCGCTCTCGAGAAGCGCCAGGAGGATATCGACTGCTTTGGGTGGTATACGGATCACATCCCCGCTGCGAAGCACAACCCGAGTATCCGGATCCAACCGGTAGGAACCGAAGATGTAGAAGCGTTTTGCCTGCAACGGAGGCCTCCGTTAGAAAAATCCACACTTCGTAAACAACTTCAATGACGCCGGATGCTGGCGTGGGGCGGCAGTCATTCGCGAGCCTTTCTGGCCTCGGCTGAGATTGTAGCACTCGGTTCGGGAAACGGCGGCCAGCCGGCCCGGCAGGAGATCTCTGCCCGCCGAGGATTCAGGGGCGGTGCCATGGACTACCCTGGCGCGACTCACACCATGGTCCACGGTCTAAACTCAGAGGGCGAAATGTGCGGCATGGTCAGCTTTTCGCCTTTCGGAGCGCCAATTGTAGGGGGAGGGTTCTCTCGAACATGGTGAAAACCTTGTAGAGGCGATTCCGGATTGGTCCGCACCGCGGACCAATCCGTCTTTCGCCGCCCGGCAGCCGTCGCCCAGCCTCAACCGGCCGGCTCGCGAAGTTGCCTAAGGAAGCACCGGTTCTGGGGCCTCCTACATGCCGCGTAAGAGTCCTCGATTTCTCATTCACAATCGGATGTGGTTAATTTCGACATTCCCAACTCATTGAAACCGTATCACTTCTCTACATCTCTCCCTTCTCCGCCCCTCTGCGCGCTCAAGCCCGCCCTGTATCCTGTAATCGAGTCGAGACTTCGACGTGGAATGAGCCAAACAATGCGCAATTTGGAACAACAGCAACAGATCGCCAGGGAAAACGGCAAAAAATCGAAAGGCCCCATCACCCCGGAAGGCAAAAAACGCTCCTCCCTCAACGGCATCACTCACGGACTCGCCTCCAAGTGCGTCGTCCTCGCCAACGAATCCCAGGAAGCCTATGACAACCTCCTCGCCGCCCACCGCGCCGAATGGCAGCCCGCCTCCCTCACCGAAAGCAACCTCGTCACGGCAATGACCAACTCCTACTGGCGCCTCTGCCGCATCTGGTCCATGGAAACCGCTCTCTTCGACTCCGAAATGTTCACCCAGAAAGAGGACTTCGAAGCCGCCTGGTCCCACCACCACCCCGCCATGCGCGCCATGGACGCCATGGCGTCCGTCGAGTATATGGCCCCCGGAACCCTCGACATCCTCCACCGCTACGAAGTCCGCTACGAACGCTTCTACCGCTCCTCCATGGACCAACTCCTCAAACTCCGCCGCCTCCGCCACGCCCCGGACATCGCACCCACGCTCTTCGTCACCCCCGCCGATCTTACCGCGCCCGAAACGCCCGAAGAGTCCGCCCCCGCCCCGGAATCACCCTCGGCCCCTGCCGGCTGGGTCACCCGTATCCTTGCCTTCCTCCTCTCCCTGCTCGCGTTCCTTCGTCCTTCTTCCCGCAGATCCTCCAAATCCCGCCGCAATCGCCTCCATTTTCCGACCGAACCGGCCGCGCTCCCCGAACTTCCGTCCTTCACCTTCTATTTCCCCGAATTCTTCTCCTGGCTCTCGGTCTTCACCCGCCATCCCGAGCCTCCCGCGCCGCCTCCCGCCCCTATGCCCGAATAGCACCCCACCACCGCGCTTGACCTCGACCATCGTCTGTCGCCGCCGAACCATGTACCATGAGAAACCATGCACATCGCCGGTAAGTCGGTAGTCGTCACAGGCGCGGGACACGGCATTGGCCGGGCGCTCGCAATGCGCTTCGCCCTCGAAGGGGCCAAGGTTGCCGTGGCCGATGTGGAGGAAGCCGCGGCCCGCCATACCGCCGAGACAATCGGAGGAATCGCCTTCTCTACCGATGTTTTCCGGGAAGCGGACATCCGGAAACTGGTACGGACAGATCGGCCTCTTTTGCTCGAACGCAGGCATCTTCATCGATGGTGGGCTCGAGACTCGCGATGAGGAATGGGAGCGCATCCTGTCCGTCAACTTCCGCGCGCACCTCTACGCGGCGCGGGCGGTGCTGCCGCGGATGCTGGAGCATGGGGAGGGGTACCTGCTGCAAGTGATGTCGGCGGCAGGTTGCTGACGCAGATTGGCTCGGTATCCTATGCCGTTACCAAGCATGCGGCTCTCGCTCTGGCGGAGTGGATCGCCATGGAGTACGGGGATGCCGGAATCAACGTGTCGTGCGTATGCCCGCGGGGTGTGAGGACGCGCATGTTGCTTGGCGAGGATGGCGGGCAGGACAGCTTTCTGAAAGCCGGATCCATTGATCCCGAGGATGTGGCGCAGTCCGTGATGGATGGGTTGCGCTCGGAACAATTCCTCATTCTGCCGCATCCGGAAGTAGCCGCCTACTTCCAGCGCAAGGCCTCCGATTATGACCGGTGGCTACACGGCATGCGGCGGTTGAAAAACAGGGGGACGATGCGAAATCGAAGAAAATCTGAAACCGGGACCCTACAACAAACTGTCGCGTTTCTGTTTTTCCAGCAGCTTCACCAGGTCGCCGACCTTTTGCGCCTGGTTGCGATCCGCCACCAGCAGGGCGTCCCGCGTGTCCACGATCACCAGGTCCTTCACGCCCAACAGCGCTACCAGTTTGCCCGCCGCATCCACGTAGTTGCCGCTGCTCCACTTCTGAATCATCTCCGAGCGCGCGGCGTTGCCATCCCGGTCGCGGCGCGCCAGTTCATAAACGGCATTCCAGCTTCCGACATCGTTCCATCCTACGTTGTCCACTGCGAGGCCCACCACGTTTCTGGCCTTCTCCATCACGGCATAGTCGATGGAGATGCTCTCGCAGAGCGGGAAGATCTGCGAGAGCTTGGCGCCGAAGGCGCGGCTCGAAAACGGTGGCAATCCCGCGAGCAGCGTCGCGGTTTTCGGCAGGTAGAGCCGGAGCGCTTCCAGAAATACACCCGCGCGGCCGAAAAACATGCCCGCATTCCAGCAGAAATTGCCGGCCTCGACAAACTTCTCCGCCGTGGACGCGTCGGGCTTCTCGCGGAAGCTCAAAGTGGGGACGGCGTTCGTATCGCCCACCTCGAAACCAGGCGGAAATTCGATATACCCGTAGCCCGTCTCCGCCCACATCGGCTGAATGCCGAGAACGGCGAGGTTTCCACTTCCTCCGGCCCGGAAGGCCGGGCGAACCATGCGCAGAAACCGCGACGGCTTGGTAATGTAATGGTCGGCGGGGAAGACTCCCATCACGGAGTCCTGATCGAGAGAATGCAGAATGTGGGCAATCAGGCCGATGGCGGGGGCCGTATTCCGTCCCACCGGTTCCGCCAGGATCTGCCTCTTGGGGACTTCGGGGAGTTGCCGTACAATCTCTGTCCGCAGGTAGCCGTTGGTCAGCACCCAGATTCGCTCCGGAGGCAGAACCGGCCTCAGGCGGCGGACGGTTTGCTGAATCAGGGATCCCTCTCCAAAAAATGGCAACACCTGCTTCGCTTTCGCTCTGCGGCTGCGGGGCCAGAAGCGAGTGCCGCGACCCCCGGCCAGAATGAGACCGTAATAGTTGGATTTCCCGGGTTGGGTCGCCATGCTCGCTATTGAATCTTGTACGGGCGAATGAGCATGAAAGTGCGCTTCCACCTCGTCTTCGAGAAGAAGTTCTGCGCCAGGTCCAGCACGTGGTCGAGGCCGATCGTCGAACTGGCGAGGGCTTCCGTCGGGGCGTCATAAGACCAGTAGATGATCAGCGGTTTCCCGATGATATTCTCCCGCGGAACAAAGCCCCAATAGCGGCTGTCCAGTGAGGAATCACGGTTATCGCCCATGGCGAAGAAGCTGTGTGGAGGCACTATCACGTCGCCGTTCACCACGTGCTTTTCCAGCATTTCGTCCGCCTTCCCAAGCAGGCGCATGTTGGGCGTGCTCGGGAAGTTATCGCGGTAGGAGTCGATATATTCGGTCTTGTTGACCTTGTAGGGCTCGTTCAGCGGGTGGCCGTTGAGATACACCACTTTGTTGACCAGATGAATGCGGTCGCCAGGCACTCCGACGACACGTTTGACGAATGTCTGCCGGATATCCACCGGATAGCGGAAGACAATGATGTCGCCGCGGTGGACCTCGGTATACGGCAGCAGATACTTACTGATGGAACCAGGCGGCGAATACGCGAGTTTGTCCACCAGGAGATGGTCGCCGATCAACAGCGTGTCCTCCATCGAACCCGTCGGGATGACGAAGGCTTGGACGAGCGTGGTTGTGCCGAACAGCAGCAGCAGGATGGTCACCGTCCATTCGGCAATAGCGCCGCGAGGGGTTTCCTTCTTGCTGTCCGCGGCCGTGTTGGGGACCTGCTCGGGAGTGGTAACTTCGGACTGGTTCACGCCTTTATTCTAACAGGCGGCGTATGACCGGGTTACCGTCATAAATCAGGACCAGAAGGGTTCACCGGGCATCAACTGCGAACGGAGGTAGTCCTCGTTGGGCTCGAATCCGAGCCCGGGGACTTGGGGAACGGTGAGATGCCCGTTCTTCACTTCCGGCGGACGGACGGCGGACATCTTCTCCACGTGGCGCGTGGGGCGGCCGAGCGCGCTTTCCGAGCGGTAGAAGTTGTGAATCGCCGAGCCGAAGTGGGCGTTGGCGTAGCAGAGAACCAGGCTGCCCACGTTATGCAGCGCCACCGGCGTGCGAGTGAGTTGCGCGTAATCGGCGATCTTCTTTGTTCCCGTGAAGCCGCCGGCGAAGGCGAGGTCGGGATGCACGATGTCCACCGCCTGGCTATCGAGGAACGGCTTGAAGCCGCGCACGAGTTCCAGCTTTTCGCCGGTCAGCAGCGGGATTCGCGCCGCGCGGCGCAGTGCGGCCCACCCTTCCGAGAAGGGTACGTTGAGCGGGTCCTCGAGAAACAGCGGATTCATCGGCTCGACGGCTTTCGCCACCTGCATGGCGCTGGTGGTGTCGAGTTCATTGTGGCAATGGACGGCAATGTCGATCTCCTCGCCCACCGCTTCGCGGGCGTTGCGGAAAGCGCGGGCGACGCGGCGGAGTTGATCGCTGTCGAGCGTGGTGGCATAGCGGGCGGCGGGCACGCCGATAATCGAATCGATGCCGCACTTGAAGGCCGTGAACTTCTCAGGCATTTCCTTGATGCGCTGCGCCCACGCGCGGCACGATGCCGCGTCGAGTAGGTTCACTCCAATGCCGTGGGAGTACATCCGGATCGAGTCGCGGAACGGGCCGCCCAGCAGCACATTCACGGGCTGCCCGGTAATCTTTCCCGCGATATCCCACAGCGCCATGTCGATCCCGCTGATGGTGGGGATGTGCGCCATGTAGGTGTGCATGAGAGTAGTGAGGTTGTGGAAGTGCCGCTCGATAGGCAGCGGGTCCTGCCCGACGAGATATTGCTTCATCGTTTCCACCCGGGCTCGAGCCATCGGCCCGGTGGAGCCGGCCTCGCCATAGCCGGTGATCCCGGCGTCGGTTTCGATCCGGATGAGACAGTTGCCGGCGATATCTTTGATCTGCATTACCTTGATTGCGGTGATCTTGACCTTTCCCCGGTGAGGTTCCGCTAAGGCTTCGTAGCGGGCGAGCCAGGCGCCGGCGGGGAGGGCCAGCGCGCGGCGGATCCATTCGCGGCGAGTGACGTGGCGATTCATGGCTACATCATATCCGGCACAATGGTTCCCATGCGTGTGCGTATCATGACGGCCGCCGAGGCCGTAAGAGAAATCAAAGACGGCGCAAATGTAGCCACCGGCGGATTTGTCGGAGCCGGGCATCCCGAAGCCCTCACCGTAGCCTTACGGGAACGCTTCCTTTCGGAAGGAAAGCCGCGGGGCCTTACGCTCATCTATGCGGCCGGACAGGGGGACGCCAGGGATCGCGGACTGAACCATGTCGGGTTGCCGGGATTAGTGCGGCGCGTGATTGGAGGTCATTGGAATCTGGCCCCGGCGCTGGCTCGGCTGGCGGTGAATAACGAGATCGAGGCCTATAACTTTCCGCAAGGCGTCATCTCGAAGTTGTTCCGCGAGATCGCTTCCGGCAATCCCGGCATGCTCAGCCGCATCGGCTTGGGCACGTTTGTCGATCCGCGTTTGGGCGGGGGTAAGGTGAACCGCGTGACGCATGAGGATCTGGTGGAGGTGATGCAGATCGGCGGCCGGGAGATGCTTTGGTACCGGGCCGTGCCGGTGGACGTGGCGTTGATTCGGGGCACGGCGAGCGATGAGTTCGGTAACGTCAGCTTCGAGCGCGAGGTGATGACCGGAGAGGCGCTGGCGATCGCCCAGGCGGCCAGAAACAGCGGCGGGATGGTGATTGCGCAGGTCGAGGAACTGGTCCCAAACTACAGCCGCGATCCGAAATCGATCCGCGTGCCCGGGATTTTCGTCGACTGCGTTGTGATCGCGCCGCGCTCGCACCATCCGCAGACCTACGACTGCGAATACGACGAGGCTTTCGCCCGGCAGGGCAACTGTAGGCACATGCCGATGCAGCGCTTGGAAGCGGGGCCGAGGCGGTATATCGCGGCGCGATGCTTGGCGGAGTTACGGAGGGGCGACATTGTGAACTTGGGAATCGGAATACCGGAAGGTGTGGCGCAACTGGCGGCGGAGCGGGAAGCAATGGAGGATTTTGTGCTGACCGTGGAGGCGGGGGTGATCGGCGGCGTCCCCGCGGGCGGTTTGAGTTTCGGCGCATCGCGATATCCCCAGGCGATTATTGATCAACCCTACATGTTCGATTTTTATGATGGAGGCGGGTTGGATGTCGCGGTGCTGAGCATGGCGGAGTGCGACGAGGCGGGCAACGTGAACGTAAGCAAGTTTGGCAACCGGCTGCCGGGGATCGGAGGGTTCATGAACATTGCGCATTCCGCGCGCCGCGTGGTGTTCGCGGGGACCTTCACGGCGGGACAACTGGGTGTCGATTGGGACGGGAAACGGCTGCGGATTGTGGAAGAGGGTGCCAGCCGCAAGTTCGTAAACCAGGTGCAGCAGATCAGCTTCGCCTCGCGCGTGGCGTTGCGGCACGGAGCCGAGGCGATGTACGTCACCGAACGCGCCGTCTTCCGGCTGCGCGAAGACGGCCTGGAATTGATCGAGGTTGCTCCCGGAATTGATGTCGGGAAGGACGTGCTGGCGAAGATGGACTTCCGGCCCGCGGTAAGCTCGCCGCTGAAGCAGATGGATCAGGAGATCTTCAGGCCGGCTTGTGCCTCTTGACAGGAAGCTCACGCCGGCGTGTTGTTTGAACTTCTGACGGTGTTCTGACCGGTTCCGGAAGACGCCGGCGTTACACTGAAATTAAGATGGCTCCATGGACGGAGTGGTTGAAGCCGCCAAGGAAGCTCCTGCTCTCTCTGTTTCTTCTCACCCTGGTTTCGGTTTCCGCTGTGGGCTGGTTCGGCTGGCGGCTGTTGGCGCAGCAGCGCCTCGTGGAGGCGCAGCGTTCTCAAGAACGGCTGGAGCAGACGGCGGAGCGGATGGCGACGACATTCCGCGGCGCCCTCGCGGAAGTGGGAGACCGGCTGGGTGACTGGGAGTCCGGAGCGCGGAATGCCCTGCCCGTCCAGGATGGAATCATTCTCCAGATGAAGGAGAACGGATTGGCTGCTTTCGCGGATAAGCGGCTGCTCTATTACCCCTTGCCCTCTTCCGATCCCGAACTTGGTTTGGAAGATGATCTGACCATGGAGGGTTACAAGGTGGAGGTGGTAGCGGACGGGAACAGCGCGTCGCGGCGCGCGGTGGAATCAGCATTCGACTTGATCCTGCTGGATGTCATGCTTCCCGGCAAGGACGGATTCGAAGTTTGCCGCGAACTGAGGCGGAGGGGCATGAAGACTCCCATCCTGATTCTGACGGCGAAGGCGCGAGAGGCGGAGAAGGTGATGGGGCTCGAACTGGGCGCGGACGATTACGTCACCAAGCCATTTGGCACGAGGGAACTGCGCGCACGCATCAAGGCGCTGCTGCGGCGGAGTAGGGGGGAGGAGAGGGAAAGCTACTCGTTCGGCGAGGTGGAGGTGGATTTTGCGCGCGGAGAACTGCGGAGGAACGGCGAGGTGGTGAACCTGACGCCGCTCGAATTCAAACTGCTCGAGTTGTTCATCCGCTCGCGCGGGCGTGTGCTGAGCCGGGAGCGGCTGCTGGCCGGAGCGTGGGCGCCGGATACGTTCGCTTCGGACCGTGTGGTGGACAATCACATTGCGAACCTCCGCGGAAAGATTGAGCCGGACCCCGCCAATCCACGATATCTGCGGAATGTGCGCGGCTTGGGTTATCGCTTCGATGGCTGAAATCTTACGGAATCGTGACACTTTCCGGACGGGCTCGGGAGCCGGCGGGCGTAGTCTGGGGATGAGAGGAATGATTGCCGCGGCAATAGGATTCGTGATGACTCTGGCGGCTGCTTCCACGGGCTCGCCTGACATCGAGAGACGGCTCGAGGCAGCGATCCACGGGGAGATCGTTCTCGGCGGCTTGAAGGACGCTATTGAGGAGTATCAGCAAATTCTCAAGCAGCGGGATGCCCCAAGACCTGTTGCGGCACGGGCGCTGTATCAAATGGGCCGGTGTCTGGAGAAGGAGGGGAGGCGCGCAGAGGCGCGAGACGCCTACGGGCGAGTCATCAAAGACTATGGAGACCAGAGTGGGCCGGCGGCCGAAGCAAGGGCGCGCCTGGCGGATCTGGAGAAACCGATTCCAGGACCGCTCAATCTGAACTTCGATCAGGGAGAGCCGGGAAAGTTGCCGCCGGCGTGGTTTGTTCCGGCTCTTCCGAACGAGGCGGATCAATGGGCGCGGTACACGAAGCATGGGTGCCGGAACAGCCGGAGTTGCGCCGTGGTGCTGGTGCCGGACAACGCTCCGGTACACGTAGGCAACCTGATGCAGAGTTTCGGCGCAAAAGCTTACCAGGGGAAGACAGTGCGGCTGCGGGCATGGATACGGTTGGAGGCGGTGGATCCGGATGACCACGCGCAGATGTGGCTCAGCGTGGACCGGGCCAGAGACAGGAGGAGGTTTTTTGACAATATGAGCGACCGGCCGGTGAGGGCCGGGAATTGGACGATGTGCGAGATCCGCACCAAAGTGGACGCGGACGCGACGTTCATCAAGTTCGGCGTAATGTCCATTGGCCGCGGCCGTGTGTTTGTGGATGACGTCTCCTTCGAGGCGTTCTAAAACCGGCGCGGAAACGGGGAGATTCAACGGGAAGAAAAGGGAGGAACGGGAAGTGCGCTCAAGGAGACTATTGACGGTTGCTGTGCTGTTATTGGCGTTTGGCCTTGCCGGGGTGTGCGAGACAAAGAAGAATTACAAGGACCGGGCGGAGTTCGATCTCTACTCGGCTGTGTCGAAGGATTTTGAGAGCAAGGATTACAAGAAGGCTATTTCGGATCTGGACGTGTGGAACGAGAAATATCCGGAGTCGGATTTCAAAGACGACCGGCAAGTCTTGTATGTCCATGCCTATGCCGGCCTGAATGAGCAGGCGAAGGCGCTCGATGCGGGATCGGGTCTGCTCGTCAAGGATCCGGCGAGCGTGTTTCGGGCCGAAGGCGACCGTATCCGGCTGCTCTATGCTTTGGTGACGGCGGTGGAACACGTTGCTTCGCCCAGCGCCGAGCAAGCGGCTACGGCGAATGAAGCGGCACGGCAGTTGGAGGCTATGAGCAAGCCTCCGGCAGGGATGAGTGACGCGGACTGGCGGAAGGCGGAGAAAGGCTTGAAGGCGGCGGCCCGCAGCGCGCAGCTCTATCTCGCGTTGAATCCAGTCGCAAAGGCCTTACAGGCGAGGGATTGCAAGGCGGCCGAAGCGGATGCGCTCAAGGCGCAGGGGCAGTTTCCGGAAAGCGTGCAGGCGGCATGGTATTTGGGTTCGGCGCAGCTTTGCCTGTCGCGCACGGACCCCTCGAAAGCGTCTCCGGCTCTTTACGAGTTTGCCCGGGCCGCCGCGCTCGATCCGGTGAAAGGGATGGTGGATCCGAAATGGCAGCAGGCGACAGTTGTTCCTTACCTCGAGAAAGCATACACGCAATATCATGGCGCTGATCCCGAGGGGCTGAACCAATTGAAGCAACTGGCCGTGAATTCACCTCTCCCCGCGGAGGGTTTCACCTTGAAGTCTGCGGCTCAGGTGGCCGAGGCCAAACAGGCGGATCTCGAAAGCAAGCATCCGGAATACGCGCTGTGGCTCAAAATCAAGTCCGCGCTCACAGCAAGCGATGGCGAGCAGTACTTTGCCACTGGGATGAAGGGGGCCGCGATTCCACGGCTCGAGGGAGTGCTTGCCGGCGCCAAGCCGGCGTGTAACCCGAAGGAACTCCTGGTTGCAATTCCGAAGCCTGGTTCGGCGGCGGGTAACGCCGAAATTGCCCTGGAACTCGACAAACCGCTTCACGGGAAGCCCGAACTCAATACGCCGTTGAGTTGGGAGGGCGTGGCCAGCGGTTTTGACAAGGAGCCTTTCCGGCTGACCATGCAAACGGAGGCGGGCAAGATCAGCGGGTTGAAGACTTCGAGCTGTAGTGTGGCTCCGCGAACCAGAAGAATCTCGCGGCGGTAAGACCTGGAAATTATTCCCAGCAGCTTTCCGCGGTCCCGCGGAAGTACGAAGAAGATCCAGACCCTCGCCTGCAACGTGACGCAACTGGCCGAGGATGCGCGGCTCATTCCCGGTAAACGGATGGAAGAAGAGAAACGGGAAGCCCAACGTCTCGCCGCGCAAGATCAACTGGCGGAGCGAAACCGGAAGCCGGGAAGAAGGCTCGCGGGCGGGCTCAGTCCTGGGCGAACAAGCGTTTGGAGCTGCGCCCTAAAGTTGAGACCGCGCTCGAGATACGCGAAACAGCGCGCGGGCTGATCATACGCAGGCCGGCTGTTCCGTTTGATCTCGGCAAGTACACACTGCGGCAAGGGGCGCGTGAAACACCGGCGAAGATATCAGGCATCCTGCCGATCCGCTCGGATCTGAAGATTAAAGTGGATGGCTACACCCACGACATTGGAAACGAGCGTTTCAATCAGACGCCATCCGATGAGCGCGCCGAAAACATTCGCCACGTACCTGATTGACCGGGAAGTGGCGTCTGATCGTATGACCGCGCGAGGTTGGACGCCGGAAGAACCGGCGTGTTGAACTGGTAGTAAACGGTGAGCCGGTCAATCCAGCCGGAGCGCCGGCGACTCCGGATAGTGGTAGAGGGGTAATAGACGCAGTCAGGAGGTGTACATTGGGCTACAAGGTTACGGTGCTGGTAGCCGCTTTCGCGGCCATCTCTTTCGGACAAAGCATTGAAGAAGGCATCGAACAGTTGCACGCGGCGAAGAATGCGGAAGCGGCTGCTACACTCCGTTCGGCTGTCGAGCAGGACCCAACCAGCGGACGCGCCCGCTATTACCTGGTGCAGGCTCTGACAGACGACAAAAAGATGGATGAAGCCACGAAGACGCTGGCGGATGTTCCCAACGAGTGCAAGGACAATGACTACCTGGAACTTGCCAGAGCGTGGGTCGCAATTAACTCCAAGCAGTACGAGGGTGCGCAGAAGTCGATCGGGAAGGCGCTCGACATGAACGCCGACAATCCAGAGTTGCCTTACGTGCGCGGAGTGCTCGAGTTGACGCGGAAGAATTATTCCGCTGCCGCCGCGGATCTCGAGCGCGCGGCGGAGATCACCCCCTCGAACGCGAACGCGCATTACTACGCCGGGCTGGCGTACAACGGACTGAAGAAGCCCGACAAGATGGTGAATCAATTCCAGACTTTTCTCAAACTGGCGCCTGATTCGCCGAATGCGGCGAAAGTGCGCTCTTTGCTGAGAGCCGTCAGGTAGCCGCGGACGCTCTTGTGCGCAAGGTCAAGTGGGTAGCGGGTTCACTGCTTGTTCTGATTGTGGCGTTCGCGGTGTGCATCCGGTTGCTCGAATCCGCGCGAGTGCAGCGTCTGGTGGCCGATGAACTGATTTCGGCGCTTCAACAACAAGGCATGCAATTGGAGTTGAAGTCGCTCGACTACAGCATTCTCCGATTGTGCGCTGTCGCCACCGGGGTCACGATTCGATCGAGCGCCGCGCCGGCGCTGCCGCCCATTGCTTCGGCGGAGCGCGTGCAGTTGCGGATGGATGCCGCGCGCCTGTTGCGCGGCTCTTACTGGATAGAGTCGGCCGTAGTGGACGGGCCGAAGGTTCGCCTGGTCATGAAGGCGGGCGGGGGAGACAACATCCCAAGGCTACCGCCCCGGAACCCACAAGCAAAGCCCGCCGATATTCTCATTCAGTCTCTTACGGTGAAGGGCGGCTCGCTGCAAGTGGAGGATGAGGCGCACCAGGTTGCAATCAGCATTCCCGGGTGGGATGCGGAGGTACACGGCGACGCGGCGACTCTGGCTCACGAGATCCAACTCTCCGCGCGGCGGGCGGGCGAATTGAGTTATCAAGGCCGGGGCGAGGCACTGGCGGGTTTCACGGCGCGCATACTGGCGCGTAAGGACGGCGTTGTCATCCGCGGTTTCAATCTTCAGGCAGGCGACGCGGAGTTGAAGGTGGCGGGAACCGTGCAGCCGCTCTCCGCCCCGCTGCTGAATTTAAGCATCGAGGCCAAGGCAGCCATCGGCCCGCTTGCGCGGTTGGCCGGGCTCGGACAAAACCTTGCGGGCAGCGTGCAAACGCGTCTCGCGGTCACTGGACCGGCGGCGAAGCCTGTCGTGCAAGGTTCGTTGAGCGCCTCGGAGTTCGGCTACGATGAGTACCTGAGAGGCGTGAACCTCGCCGCCGGAGTGGGTTATGATGGCGCGGCCGGGCGCCTTCGAATCGGCTCTTTCGAGATGCGATCACCCGCGCTGGCGCTGAGCGGCAATGCCGATCTTGCTTTGAACAAAGGCCTCAGCCGGGCGTCGATTCATCTTTCGCGCGCCGACCTGGGTGAACTCAGCGCCAGATTTTCCAAGGTGAGGATCGCCGGGAGCGCGCAGGGTGACCTGCATGCTTCCTGGGAAGGGCTGGCCGCGGAAAGAGCTTCCGGCGAGGGCACGTTTTCCCTTCAGCGTGGAGCGGCCGCGCAGGACACAGTGCCGGTCTCGGGGACTGTACACGTGAAGGCCCGGCAAGGCGGGATGGAACTGGCGATCGCTCCGCTTGATATGTTCGGGGCTCAACTCAACGGTTCGGTGGCGGTTGATGCGAGGCGGCGCCTGAGCGGACATGTCACGGCAGCCGTGCCGGATCTTTCAAAAACAGAATCGGACTGCAATGTTTTTTGGGGCAAGGATCTGGATGTCGCCGCCGCGGGGCCGGCGGAAGTGACGGCGGATCTTGCCGGGACGCTGGAGGCTCCCGAGGCTGCCTTAGCGCTCACCGCGCCGAGGACGGCCATCGGCAGGCTACAAGATGTCGCCCTCCGTCTGCGCGCGACTTACTCCCCGCAATCGGTGCGCGTGAGTGAAGTGGAGACGAGTTGGCATGGCCAGTCCATTCGGGGGGAAGGCTCCATCGGTTTTTCCGGAGAATCCCCATCGCTCGACTTCCGCCTGCGCCTGCACAACGCCACGCTCGAGGATATTTTCGCCGGCGCGAACCGTTCCGATATTCCTCTGCGGGGGACGATCGAGGGCGAGGCGGCGATCACCGGCGCCGTTTCGAAGCCACAGGGCACGGCGACACTCTCGGCGACGAACCTCTCAGCGTACGGGGAGCCATTCGGCAAGGCGTCTCTGCGGGCGCGCGCCGACAGCGTAACCGCGCGTCTCGAGCAGTTGCGGCTCGATAAGGCTCCGGGGCAAACCCTGGAGGCGAGCGGCGTCTATGATCTGTCCACGCGCCGCATGTCGTTTACGGCCACGGGCAGAAATCTGGTTCTCGAGCGCCTCACGCCCACGGGTGGAAAGCCCTTGCAGGCAACCATGGATCTGACGGCCACCGGCAGCGGGACAATTGACAATCCGGAAGCAACGTCACAACTCAGAATCCGGAAGGCGCGCTACGGTGACGACTCGATCGGCTCGGTAGATGTTCAACTCACGGCGGCGAATCACCAAGTCAGCACCGCGCTGGATTCACCTGATTTCCGTCTTCATGCGGAAGCAACCGTGGGGACAGGCAGTCCTTATCCGGCAAGATTCGAGGTTCAGGCACGCGGCACGGAGATCGGAAAACTGCCCCTGCATGTTCCGGAGCCGTTGAAGGGAACGCTCCAGGGCGTCGTCCGCGGCTCCGGCGATCTCGCGGATTGGCAGAATGGCACGGCCAGCGCGGAATTCGACACGGTGTCTCTCGAAGTCCGCGGCCAGAAAGTTCGCAACGATGGCCCGGTACGGTTCTCTTACGGCAACGGCACCCTACAGACGACGCATGCCGTGCTCGTCTCCTCGCAATCGCGGCTCGAGCTTGCGGGTGCGTTTCCCTCGCAACTGCAAGTGAAAGGGTCGGTCGATCTTGCCGGCGTGAGTGCTTTGTTTCCCGAGCAAAAGGCGAAGGCGAGCGGGAAATTGACGATCGACGGCGATCTGCTCGGCACGTGGAAGAAACTCGACGCGGCGATGCGATTCCAGGTCACGGACGCCAATATCGATGTCGCCGGGATGCCGCCGGTCGCTCACCTGTCTCTGCAAGGCCAGATCCGCAACGGTACGGTGACGGAAGAACTTTCCGCCCAATGGGCCTCGGGGCAGATCACGTCTTCCGGTGAAGTACCGCTTGGTCTGTTCCCTCTGCCCGAGGAAATTGTGCGTAAGGAGGGGCCGGCCAACCTGTCACTCCAAATCAAGGGTGTCAATCTCGCTTCGCTGCCGGGAATGCCTTCCACGCTGGGCGGCGCTGTTTCGCTGCGCCTCGATGCGGAAGCGCCGAAGGCCGATCTCGATTCGCTCACGGCGCACTTGCGGATTGACGAATTGCAACTCCGCGGCGGCGGTGTGCGCGTGCAACAGAGCGGGGTCTCCTCGATCCGCATCGAGCATCGCATCGCGAGGATCGAGCGGTTCAACCTTACCGGATCCGGCACGGATATCCGCTTGAGCGGCGCCGCGGGCCTTTCGGGAGAGCACCCGCTGGATCTGAAGGCCGAGGGCAGCTTCAACGCCGCGATTGCCGGGGTTTTGACCGACGGAGTCAAACTGCAAGGCCCCAGCCGTCTGCAACTGGCTGTTTCGGGCACAATCGCAAGACCCGGCATGAACGGCTTCGTCGAGACGGACAACGCCACCGTGGTGATCCCTTCTCCCAAACTGGCCGTGGACAATCTGAAGGCGCGGGTCGATGTCCAGGGCACGCTCATCCGCCTGACGAGACTTTCGGGAGTATTGAACGGCGGCGCGCTCACCGCCGGCGGGCGCGTGCGGTATCAGCGGGGTTTTCTGAACGACATCAACCTGGGCATGAAGGCCGACAACGTATATCTTGACTTTCCACAAGGTCTGAAAACCATTTCCAAAGCGGATGTGAACCTGCACGGCACAAGTGACCGGATGGAAGTGAGCGGCCGGGTGACGATCGAGGAAGGGTCCTACAAAGAGCCGCTGACCTTGCAGGGGGGGCTGCTGCAATACATCCGGTCAGGACAGGATGTGCGCGCGGGGACGGCGGACGAAGAATCACTGCTATCCAAACTCGAATTCCGCATCAACGTGAACACCGCGCAGCCCCTGCTCATCGAAAACAACATCGCCAAGGCAAACGTTTCGGCGCGGCTGCAACTGGCCGGCGATTATACGCGGCCGGGAATGACCGGCCGCATCACCATTGACGAGGGCGGCCAGTTGATGCTCAATGAGCGCAACTATTCGGTGGAGCGCGGAGTGATCACCTTCACGAACGAACAGCGCATTGAACCATCGCTCGATATTCTGGCGCGGACGCAATTGAAGGATTACGACGTTTCCGTGCAAATCAGCGGAGGGGGCAGCGAGAAGATCACGACCACGCTGACGTCCGACCCGCCGACGCCGGAATCGGACATACTCGCCATGCTGCTCACGGGGCGTACGCTCGAACAGGTCCGCGGGCATGAATCCGAGGTCGCCAAGGACCAGGTATTGAGCTACCTCGCGGGCAGCGCGAGCGCGTCGTTGACCAGCCAGTTGCAGAAGGTGACGGGCATCAGCGAGGTGCGCATCGAGCCGCAGTTGATTCAGGACGAAGCCAATCCGACGGCGCGTCTCACAATCGGCGAGGATATCACGCCGAAGCTGAGCCTGATCTACTCCATGAATCTCGCTGACAGCCGGGACCAGATCTATATTGCGCGATACGACATCACCCGGCGGTTCGTGACGCAACTTACCCGCCAGAGCGATAGCAGCTATCGCATGGAGTTACGGCAGGACCTGCGGTTGGGCGGCAGGCGCCGCCGGGCGAGCGCCGCTGACGAACGCATCGAGCGGCTGATCGGGAAAGTCCGTTTCCTTGGGGAAGATTACTTCGGCGAATCGAAGCTGCGCGACCGGTTCAAGGTGAAACCGGAGCAGAAGTATGACTTTTTCAAGATCCGCAACGGACTTGACCGGCTGGAGAAGATGTACTCGAGTGCCGGGTTGCTGGAATCGAGTGTGAGGCTCGAAAAGGAGACGCAAGAGAAGACGGTGGACCTCACGGTGAACATCACGGAAGGTCCGAAAGTGGAATTCGTCTACGAGGGATGGAGCGTTCCGGGGTCAGTGCGGGACGCCGTGAAGAAAGCGTGGCGGGATGGGGCGTTTGACGAACAGCGGATGGAGGATTCGAAGCGGCGGATTCTGGGGGCATTGCTGAAGGATGGCCGCCTCGATGCGACTGTCGAGGCAACGGAGGGTATTCCGGAAAAAGGGGAGCGCAGGGTGCTTTTTGATATTCATCCGGGCGAGCGCTTCGCCAGGGTGGATCCAGCGTTTGACGGCGCGAAGGGGATTTCCGTGGACGCGCTGAAAGAGCAGTTACAACGCGCCAGGCTGATGATGGCGCTTTATGTGGAGCCGCGGAAGGTGACGGATGCGCTGGAGGCTTACTATCGCCAGCAGGGTTATCTCGCAGCATCGGTATCCAGCCCTCGGATAGAGAAGAACGCGGCGATGCATACGGCACGCGTTGTGATCCCAATCAAGGAAGGGCCGCTGTTTCACGTGGGGAATGTGGAGTTCAGCGGCAACCACGCAATCTCCTCGAATACGTTACGGAGCGGACTTCCCTTACATCCCGGTGACCTCTATTTCCCCAAACTGCGCGAGGACGCCACCGGCAAGCTGCGTGATCTTTATGGAGAAGAGGGATACAACCGCGTGGACATTACCTCTTCGCTCGATTTGGAGGCGGCCGCGGGCAAGGTAAACGTGAAGTTCGCCGTCACCGAAAACAAACAAGAGGTCATTGAAGAAATTGCCGTGCAGGGGAACCGGTACACCAGCACGAATCTGGTGCTTACCCAGTTGCATCTGGCAAAAGGCGATCCCGTCGTTCTGAACAAGATCGGAGCGGCTCGGCGGAACCTGTACAACACGGGCGCGTTCGCGCTGGTGGATGTCGAGCGGGTTGCCGTGCCCGGCGCCGCGGGAGGCAATCAGCAACCGGTTCGTTTGACAGTCCGGGTGCAGGAGATACAGCCCTGGGAGATACGTTACGGCGGGTATTACGATACCGACCGGGGACCGGGCGGCATTGTCGATGTCTCGAACCGCAATATGCTGAGAAGTGCTAGGGTGCTCGGCATGCGGTATCGTTATGACGCCGACCTGCATGAGCTGCGGCCCTATTTCAGCCAGCCCCTGCTGAAGAGATTTCCCCTGCAAACTACTGCTTCCGGCTTTCTGCGCAGGGAAATCATGCCCGGCTTCATTACAGACCGGCAGGGGTTGCTGCTGCAGCAGCAGGCGCGCCCGGCCAAGCACTACGTGATCGACTACGGCTACAACATCGAGAAGACCCATACGTATGAGCCGAACCCGGATTCGCTGTTTCCGCTTGACGCGACTCTACGGTTCGCTTCTCTGCTTACCAGTGTGACGCGGGAGACTCGAGACGACCTGCTCGATGCGACGCGCGGGTCGATGGTCTCCCAATCCTTTGAATGGGGCCCCGCGGTATTGGGTTCGCAGCTTCGGTATGTCCGCTATTTTGGACAGTACTTCAAGTTCATCCCGTTGTCGAAGCCCGCGCCGGTTCCGTTCTCCACCATGGAGCGGTCTCGCGTTGTGTTCGCGGGCGGGGCGCGGGTGGGGTTCGCGGGCGGACTCGGCGGCGACGAATATCCGATCGCAAAGCGATTCTTTTCGGGCGGCGGCACGACGATCCGAGGTTTTGATTTCAATTCCATCGGGCCGCGAGACGCGTTGGGAAATCCTGAGGGGGGCGACGCGGTGATTGTTCTGAACGGCGAACTGCGCTTTCCTCTCTTCAAGATGTTCGACGGCGTGGGTTTTATGGATGCGGGCAATGTATACCGGCGAGCGAGCGACTTCGATCTTGGCGACATGAGAAAATCAGCCGGGTTTGGACTGCGTGTGAGAACCCCCTACATTCTCATCCGCGTGGATTACGGCGTGAAACTGGATCGCCGGCCGGGGGAAGGGTTCGGGAAGCTGTTCTTCAGCATCGGCCAGGCGTTTTGAGGAAGCTATGAGAGCAGCAACTCGAGATCCTCGCGCTTGAGATCGGCGATGAAGCTGTTGCTTTCGGAAATGATGGCGTCGGCCAAGTCCTTCTTCGATCTCTGAAGATCAAGAACTTTTTCCTCGACGGTGTCGCGCGCGATGAGACGGTAGGCGAAGACGGGGCGAGTCTGTCCGATGCGGTGGGTGCGATCGATGGCCTGCGCCTCGACGGCGGGATTCCACCATGGATCGAGGAGGAAGACGTAGTCCGCCGCGGTGAGGTTGAGCCCGAGGCCGCCGGCTTTCAGACTGATGAGGAACAGTTTGCAATCCGGGTCGTTCTGGAAGTGCTCCACCGAGCCCTGGCGGTCGCGGGTGGAGCCATCCAAATACTCGTAGGTGGTTTTCCTCGCGTCCAGGTGGCCGCGGAGGATGCCGAGCATGGTGGTGAATTGGGAGAAGACAAGCGCCTTGTGGCCTTCACTGAGCACTTCCTCGAGTTGTGGCAGCAGCGTGTCGAGTTTGGCGCTCGATTCGCCCGCGTGTTTCTTATCGATCAAGCCCGGATGACAAGCCGCCTGGCGCAGGCGGAGGAGCGCTTCGAGGATCTGGATCTTGGACCGGCGGAAACCACTGCGTTCGATGCGGCCGAGGAGGTTGCCACGGTAGTAATCGCGCAGTTCATCGTAGAGTTTCCGCTGCGGCGGGTCCAGTTCACAATAGATGGTCTGTTCGCTTTTCCCGGGCAGTTCGCGCGCAACCTGCTCCTTGGTGCGGCGGAGGATAAACGGACGGACGGCGCGCGCCAGCAGGCGCCGTGTCTCTTCATCGGGATTCCGGAGGACACTCGCGGTGGCCTGCAAGGCGGAAGCGCCGCCGAGCATGCCGGGGTTGAGGAACTCGAACAGGCTCCACAGTTCGCCGAGGTGATTTTCGATGGGTGTGCCGCTGAGAGTGAGGCGGTGGCCGGCGGTGAGGAGGCGCGCGGCCTTCGCGGATTCACTCGTTGAGTTCTTGATGGCCTGTGCTTCGTCGAGGATGACGTAGTCGAAAGAAAAATCCTTGAGATCGAGGACATCGCGGCGCAGCATGCCGTAGGTGGTGAGCACAAGGTTGTACTGAGAGAACAGCGCCGGATCCTTCACGCGGCCGGCCCCGGAATGATCGAGCACGGCGAGGTGAGGAGTGAAGCGGGCGGCCTCGTTTTTCCAGTTGTAGATGAGAGAACGTGGGACCACCACGAGAGAAGGGCCAGCGCCCTGCTGGCGGCGGTATTCGAGCAGCGCCAGCACTTGGGCGGTTTTGCCCACTCCCATGTCGTCGGCGAGGCAACCGCCCCAACCGAGTTGGGCGAGGAATTCCATCCAGCCCAGGCCCTCGCACTGATAGCCGCGCAACTCTCCGCTAAAACCGGGCGGCTGCTGCCTGGGATGGATCCCTTCAAACGAACCGAGCCGCTCGCGGGCTGCGCGGAACCTCTCGTCCACCTGGATCTCTTCGCGCCCGGCGAGGAATACATCGAGCAGGCCGGTCTGCGATTTGGAGTAGCGCAGATGATCTCCTTCGGCTTTTCCAAGGCGGAAGAGCGTTCCGTAGCGGGAGAGGAGTTCTTCCGGGAGAAGGCCGTAGGCGCCGTCGTCGAGCAGGACCATGCCTTCGCCCTTCTGGAGGGCTTTGATGAGTTGGGGCAGGGGGACATGGCCTCCGCCGAAATCAACGGCTCCGTGCAGTTCGAACCAATCGATGCCGGAGGTGAGTTCGGCGTGGAAAGATTCCGGCTTGCGGAACATCTTGCCCTCCGCTTCGACGTGCCAGCCTTCCTTGACGAGTTGCCGAACGACACCCGGCAGTTTCTTGGAGGGGAGTTCCCAAATGAGGCCGGACTCGTAGTAGGCATAGGTTGGCCTCTTGAGGCCGGCCTCGATCAGGAGTTCAATGGCCGTCTTCTCGGCTCCCGGATCGCGGTGAATGAATCTTTTTGCTCCGGCTTCGTAGGCGCCGGTGTTATTTTCGTCGGGTTGGAAGGTATGGCCGTCGTATTCGAAGGACAGCTCGCCGCGAAGTTTGCCGCCTGCCTGCATGCGGTAGGCGTAGGATCGCAGGGTTGGGGGTGAGATGCGCAGGCAAGGCCGGGGCGCGACGCGCACCTCTTCGTAGCGCAGATCTTCCGGAAGGGATACCCGAGGAGGGCGAGGAAGTTTGACGAATTCCTCGAGAAATTGCGGGCCTTGGCTGACGGGAATGACGATCTGCTTTTCCTTGCGCAGCGCCTGAGTCCAGGAGAATGCCCCGTGGTGCTCGTAGCGGGCGATACGGTTCCGATGCAACAGGAGGCCATCGGAAAAAAGGACATCGAGATCTTCTATGCTACGTTCTTCCGAATCACGGGTGAGGGAGCCGCGAATCTTGTAGTAATCGCCCTCCTGGTCAATCCGGAGGGAGAAATCCCAGATGGGGCCGTTATCCCATTCGAGAACGGGCATCTCCTCGGCGGGATCAGAGTTGTCCTTGCGCAACAGGAAGCGGCCGCTCGCGCAGAGCCGGGGGATGACGGAATCGGCGAGCGGTGGAGTGAGGTAACACCCGGAAGGCACCGCCTCGTAGGCCCACCCATACGAAGATTGCGACGTGCCGAAGAGCACGGCGAGAATCTCCCGTTCCTCCGGTTGAGGGAGGAAAGCAACGTGGGCGCGATTGATTTTGTGCGGCCTCAGCTTCCCGAGCCGGCCGCCCTGAATGGGATCCCGGACCTCGATGGCCACGTAGAAGCGACCGGTGGCAAGGCAGGTGCGCCATTCGAGGATGTAGTAGATCTGGCGGCCGGGCAGCCAGTGGTCCGCGAGATGGGCGCCGGGCTGAGAAGACGTGCGGATATCGGAGAGCAGCGTGCGCCAGGTGGGAGGCGGCGGGGCGGAGGGCTTCCTCAATATCGACCGCCGCTTGATAGCGGGGCGGTCGCGGCGAGGCGCCGGCGCCACTATTGCCTCACTGGCTTCCGGGTTTTCCAATTGTCCCGCGAGGTACGGCCGGCCGCCCATTCTTCCGAGGAGGTAACTTTTCGAGTCCGCGGCGAGGACGGCGGCCCACATGTGTTTGCATAACCCGCCTTCCCCGGGCTGCAGACAGTCGCAGGACGGGGTAACGCAGTCCCCCTCGCGGCGGAGTGATACCTTCCACTCGCGTGGATCCCGCACGACGGCATCGATACTCCACTGGTTTCCGCCGAGGATACGCACAAAGCCGCCGTCGAACAGAGAAGCGCCGGCAGCGCGTGTCGAGGCATGGAAAGAATGCGAGAGGAACCGCTGTAGGTACATTCCGAAAACTTAGAATCGCATATTCCAGGGGGGGAGGCGCCAGAAGGAGAGCTAGCGCTTTGGATACGGCACGCCGTAGCCACGTACCGAATGCCAGATGGCCCGGTTGAGCAGATCCTCCGGCGCTTCATCGGGCTCGTCGAAATCCATGCGCATGGAGGCTTGGGCCAATTGGCGTTGGAGGCCGTGAAGGGCTTTGAGCGGAGGGTTCATCTCATCGAGAGGAATGCGGTTGGGCAATGCCGTGTAGGGAGAATCGTCGGGTTCGGAGGTGAAGACGGAAAACATCGGCTCTGCCGCCAGATCGAACTGGCTGGTGGGCGGAAGACCGAGGATTTGCTCTATGGTGCGGTACATATTAATGGTGGTGTAGAAATTGGAGTCAACGGCTTTCCGCCGCACCCAGGGGCTGATGACCATGGCGACGGTGCGGTGGCCGTCCACGTGGTCGAGACCGTTCTGGGCATCATCTTCGACGACGAAGATGGCCGATTCCTTCCAGTAGCGGCTATGCGAAACGGCTTCCACCAGACGGCCGAGGGCAAGGTCGTTGTCGGCGACCATGGCGCGCGGCGTGGGGAATCCGGGCGCAGTGCCGCTTGTGTGGTCATTGGGCAACAGCAGGAGCACGAGGGGCGGCAAATCGCCGTTCTTTTCGTAACCGCGGAAGTCTTCGAGGAACCGGTCGACGCGATACTGATCGGTGACGAGCATGCTGAAACCGGGATAGCGGGTGGAGTAGATGCCCTGAAGGCCGAGGATGGGCGTGCGGGCGGTGATGGAGATTCTGCCGGCTCCCGATTTCCAATCTTGGTAGATGTCCGTCCACGTGGATTTGGAAGGGGTGATGGTGACAAGCCCGCGTTCGCCGTAGGAACGCACCGGGAGCCCGTGTTCCTTTGCGTTGTCCCAGAGGAACCCGGTGGGGGCGAAGAGCATGGGATTCTGGTCATTGCGGCCATTACTGTATTTGTGGAGCCAATCGCCGGCGTACCCCTGCGTGCACCAGCGGTGGCCGAGCGCGGATTGATCGCCGGGCGCGTAGAAGTTATCGAGGATGGTGTATTTCCCGGCAAGCGCGTGATGGTTGGGAGTGACGTCGCGGCCGAATTGGACAAGCGAGGGGTCGCCGTTCGCCTGGGGGAGATCGCCGAAGACCTGATCGTAGGTGCGATTCTCCTTGATCACGTAGAAGACGTGCCTGATGGAGGAGGGCTGCCGGCCGCTGACTGGCACAGGCTGCGCCGCATGGTTGTTCTGCATCACCTGCTTCGTGAAGCCGGCGAGTTGTTTCCCGGAGGGAGCATCCATGAGGGAGACGATGCCCACGCGATCGCGGTAGCTGCGTCCCTTGGCTCCTTGGCGCGTGGGAGCGATGGAGCCGAAGCCGTAGCCGCTGGCGATGTACAGCCGCCGCGAATCCGGAGAAACGGCGACAGCCGTGGGGTACCACCCGGTGGGGATGAAACCTTGCACGGCGGGCTGTTTCTTCGAGACATCCACCACGGCAATGGCGTTGTTCGCACCATTGGCGACGTAGAGGGTGCGGCCGTTGGAACTGACGGCAACGGCATTGGGGGAACTGCCGAGAGGCGCTTTTTGAAAGGGCCTCACGTTGATGGCGCCGATGAGGCGGAGCGAGCGGGTGTCAACCACGGAGATTGAATCGCTGTTCGCGTTCGCGACGTAGAGGCGATGCGAGGCTGAGTGGAGCGCCATCCCGCTGGGGTGCAACCCGACTTCGATCTCCGCGGTGACCGTCCTGGTCTTTGTGTCGATCACGGACACCGTTCCGCTCGAGGGGATTCCGCGCGGATCAAGGACGATGGGGTACACGCCGTCGGTGCGGTCTGACGGCAGAGGGCGGCGCCCCGCCCAGTTCGTGACGAAAACCTGATCAGGCGTAGCGGCGGCGGTGTATGGATAGCTTCCCACGGGCACCTCGGCGATGGCTCCGCCGCGGGTGTCGATGATGGCAACGGCGTGCTTGAGATTCAGCGCGGCGTAGAGAGTGGCTCCATCGGAGCTGAGGGCAAGACCGCTGGGCGCGGAACCGGCGATCTTCCAGGCGTTCCGGAACTGAAAGCGATCCGCGGATCTTTGGAAGACCTTGATGTCATGATCCTGGCCTCCGCCGACGTAGAGCGCATCGCCCGACGGACTGAAGGCGACGCCGACGAAGCTGTCGCCAAGCGGCAGCGACTGCCTGACTGAGGTGGAGGCGAGGTCGATAAGGTGCAATGCGCGTGGGGCGAAATTGCTTCCGGTGACAACCGCGAGCGACTTCTCGTCCGGACTGAGCACCATGCCCAGCGGGCGGTCATTCACCTCGATGTGTGTACCGGCGGGGGTGAGGAATTGTCCGGTAGGGATGAGATAGCTGCCATCGGATTGACGGCCGATTTTCCAGATTCTGCCGCCGCTGAAGGCCAGAGCGACTACGGCGAGCAGGGCGGAAACGATTGCGGCCCGGTGTCGAAACATCTTTCCATGCTAGGATACAGCGCGTCCGGTTCGTTTGGAAATCATGAACAAGCAAGAACTCTACAACCAGTACAGAAGTCTATTGCTCGATGGCATTGTCCCGTTCTGGTGGGGGCATGGAGTGGACCACGAGTACGGCGGCGTGCTTTCCTCGATGGCGGAAGACGGCTGGCGGATCAGCGAGGATAAATACATTTGGTCGCAGGGGCGTTGGGCGTGGGTGTGCGCCGCGCTTTACAATCGCATCGAGCGCCGGCCGGAATTTCTCGACGCGGCGCGGCGGACAGTGGAATTCCTGCTGGCGCACGGGAAGGACAAAGACGGGCGCTGGGTGTATCACACGACACGCGACGGGCGAGTGGTGGAAGGGCCGATCAGCATCTTCTCCGATTGTTTCGCGGTATACGGTTTTAGTGAATACTATCGGGCGGCGCAGGATTCGAAGGTTCTGGAGGAGGCGCTGCGCAGCTACCACTCGGTGCGCCGGCGCGTCGAGTCGCCGGAGTTTCGCGAGATGGCTCCCTACACCCTGCCGCCCGGCCGCCGGCCGCACTCGGTTCCGATGATCCTCACCGAGGTGTCGAACGAACTGGCGCGGACGACAGGCGACGCGGAGATCGCGAAGGCAGCCGGGGAGTATGCGCTGCGGGTGATGAATCACCACGTCCGGCCGGAATGGGGAGCGCTGGTGGAGTTCCTCGATTCTTCCTTCCACACGCTGCCCGGCAATGAGGGTACAGCGGTGATGCCGGGGCACGCCATCGAGTCGATGTGGTTTATCCTGCATTGGGCGCGCCGCGCCGGGCGGGAGGACATCATTGCAAGAGCGGTGGAGGTGATCCGCGAGCATCTTGAAAAGGGCTGGGATCCGGAGTATGGCGGGATCTTTCTGGGGATCGACGCCCAGGGCGGCGCGCCGTTCCTCGCCAATGCCGAGAAGAAGGTGTGGTGGCCTCACACCGAGGCCCTCTACGCGCTGCTGCTGGCTCATGAACTGACGGGCGAGCAGTGGTGCGTCGAATGGTACGAGAGCGTCCATGGTGGTTCATTCGCGCGCTATCCCATGCCGGAGGTTGGCGAATAGCGGCCGAGGCTGGACCGCGCGGCGAATCCGATT
>JAIXKK010000160.1 GCA_026954325.1 Bryobacterales bacterium
GGAAGTCAGTAAATTCCCATGCCGGGTGTCTCAACATGCTTGACACGCGCCGCCGAACCACCCCGTTTCTTTTACAGCCGGGCCCGCCTTTGCTCGACGTACCGACGAATGTCGCCGGGAACAAAGAGCACGCGGTTGGCGACCCGGACGACGGGCAATCCGCCATTCGCGGCCAATCGATAGATCGTTGGCATTGAACAGTTCAGGATTGCGGCGACGGCCCGAACATCCAAGAGAGTTGGCAGTTGTGCGGTGCTGTTCATAAATGTGATCGCTCCCTACCCGTATTTATCACCCGCATTCAGATTACCGTCGATCTCTGCGATCAAAAATTGGAAATGATCCGAACTGAGGTCGCATCCGCTAAAGGAAGGCTGACGGGTGACCGATCTATGGTCACAGGATGTCTCTAGCACCCCGCCTTTGGCGATCCCTCCCCGACCTTGACCTGACCCCGGCTGACCGCAAGGTTCTGGCGATTCTCGAACGCGCCGCGCGGCTGGCGAAGTCGCCCAAGTTCCAGTCCGGCCTTGACGATATCGCCTTCGCCGCCGACATCTCGAAGCGGACTGTGCAGCGATCTATCGCGCGACTGATAGAAGCCGGAGTGGTCAGAAAAACCGTATCTGAACGGTGGAATCGGCACATCCCGAACACCTACGAACTGCTCCGCAACTGGCGTCGAACCCAACGCGATGGAGTTCAGCCCGCCCGCCAAGCCACCGGCCTGACGCCACTTGACTACCTCGGATCGAAGGCATGGCTGGTTCCAACAATCGCGTCTTGGTTAACCGAGAACCGGCCCGCCACCTTCGTCGAAGCCTTCGCCGGTGGTGCTGCCATCGGGCTGGCCGTCGCGCACTTGAGGTTGGCAGATGAAGTAGTACTGGTGGAAAAGGACCCCGACGTTGCCGCATTCTGGAGTACCGTCATTGACGATAACGGCGGGATTGCCTGTTTGGTGGAGCGATGCGAAACGCTGCCAGTCAACAGAACGGCGATTGAAGAATGCCTTGCGTCGAATCCGAAGACCACGCGCGAACGGGCGTTCAAGCGATTGGTTCAGTCGCACTTCGTCTTCGGTGCGATCACTCGACCGGATAACGCGGAACTTCTGAGCCGCGCTCGATTGCACCGCTGGAATCCAACGCGCATCGTCATGCGACTGCTCATGCTCAACCACCTTCGCCCGCGCATCCGTTTCGTGGAAGGGGATGGTCTTAGGTACATCAGGAAGTACGGGCAGTGCTCGAAAACGACATGGTTCTTCGATCCGCCGCACCCAACCTTTCGGCACGGCAGGGACAGGCTGTATCAAACGCCCGTTGTGCCTTCAAATACGCTGTTTTCGGCAGTGGCCGAACTGTCCGGCCCGTGGATCATGACCAACGAAAACTCTCCGCTGATTCGCGATTCCTGTCAGCAGCACGGATTCACCTACCGCACGCCAGTGGTTCGAAGCAACAACGGTTCTGAAGCCAAGTCAGCCGAAGTGCTCATTGGCAGGAACCTATCGGGCCTTCAGCTTCAACCGTTCAAGGCGTTCGTAGGTGAGAAGACCGGCGATCAGGACGCAGCCTAGCTGATCGTCATTCCAGCGGAAGTCCAACATGCATAGGCATCGCGGCGGTGGAACTTCCTATTGCTTGGCCCGGAACTTGAGTCCCCTTCGGTCCAAACCACTCCTCATCAAGATGGCAGACTGCCGACCGGAACCGCGTTGCTTGGTTACCGTTCAGATTCCCGTACAGCTTCAGTACCACTTCGTTGAGTAATCCGGCAACAAACTCAAGATTCCCGGTTTTACTATCCAGATGAAGCACGGCTTCCATCGCCCGGTCGAAATTCTTCTTCACGTCGTCATGGGTCAAGGTCCCGGCGCGAAGCCGGTCGAACATGTCCCGGCGGATCGCCGCCTTTTCGGATTCGCCGTCTAGTTTCGGACGCTTATCCTGCCGTCCATCCTTGATCGCCCGCAAAAGCCGTTCCTTCACCTTTCCGCGCACGATCACTTCGTTGATTTCGGCTATCGCCTCTTCAACCGTCTTCCCGGCTTGTGTGAGGAAGTAGTGGACGGGAAAATTCGCTGACTGTTCATTGCAGATGGCGCGTACCCACTGCATCGGCTCCGCTACCTTCCGCTGTTGAAGGAAGTTCCGAATCAGATCGACGCCCGAAATGGCTGTCGGCACTTGCATGATTTGGACTGGTTTGACGGCGGCGGCACCAACGGGTTGCAGGTCGCCGATCAGCTTGAGGGCAGGATCGCCGCCGGACTCTACGAACCGTCCTTCTTGGATGAATTGCAGCTTCGGCAAGAGTTCTTCGGAGATGTAGAACGAACCGTTGGTTCCCGACACTTCGCCGGTGCTCAGATCGAGGATTCCAACTTGCGACACGCCAACTGTCGCGATCTTGGAAAGCGCGTGCAGCCATTGGTCGTGGATTTTCTTGCGCTCCGCGTCCATGATGGCGCGCAGTTCCGCCGGGCGGATCTCTTGCGTCCGGCCCTGATAGCGGTCGTAGATTGCGCCTTCCCGAAGGTCCTTGTCTTTGTTGCGGCGACAGATCACCGGCTTGTGGATCGCTTCCCCGACGTAGATCAGGCCGATCTTCTTCCCGCCTGCCTCGATGTCATGGTGATGCCATGCCAACGCCGGTTCGAAGTATTCGTTCAAGTTGTTGGTCGTGATCGTAGGGTCCAAGGTGAAGAACTGGTCATTCTCCATGCCAACCACTTCGCGCGGTTCATTCCGAACCCCGAACAAGATGTATCCACCTTGAGCGTTCGCGAACCCCGCCAGCGTCCGGCCATATTCCGGGATGCCGGACTTGTTGAACGACAGCTTGAACTCCACGGACACGTCTCCATCGGCACCGGCGACGGATGTTTCCGTGAGCCGATCCATGATCCGCTGTATCGCTTCCGGGGAGAACGGAGATGCCATGAACAAATTCTAGTGGAATTGTTCGTGGCCGACCTCAGGGAAGCCCGTTTGGCGATTGCAGTTCGACATAATAGAGGTTTCGTTTTGTCGGAGAACCTTAGCTATGGCAACACGCGGCAAGCGCACCAAGAACAGCAGCGATCCGGCACCGGCGAAGAGCTACACGCACAAAGACCAGACCGCACTGATGCGCCCCGACGTAGGCACTCAAGCGCAGTTCAAGAAGCGCAAGGAACCGGTGCGCTACGCCTACGATCACCCCATTCCCATGTTGCAGTGGGATGGTCACAATCCCGCGCGTGAAGAGGGCGAAGCCCTCATCCGTGAGATTCTGGAAGCTGGGTCGCTGGACTCCGCGAAGGCGGCGGCAGAGAAGCTGAAGCGGATGTCGCAGCCGTTCCTCGAATGGACCGGTAAAGTGGACCCGGTTGTCAAGACCAATTTTCGTCTTCAATAAGCTTAATTAAAGATCGGCAGATCTGATTGCTATGGGGCGGCCGGAGCCGCCCCTGCCATTCCGGCCCTCGAGTCGGCGCTCGGGTCGCACCTCTGCGTTGCCCTATCCTCCTCTCGAGTGCATTCATTGTATCCGAACCATTCTGGCCCGAAGGCGTTAAACCTCGGGGGTTTGGGGGCTGAGCCCCCAATGGCGGAACAACCTCCTTCCGATTGGTCTGCGACTTCTTCATCCCCGGTACAATTCCGCCGGCGTCCGATTGCCCAGGCTCTGATGCGGCCGCTGTTGGTTGTAGAAGCGGAACCAGTTTCCGATCCCCGCCCGCGCATCCGGCACTTGTTCGTAGTCGTGCAAATAGACCTCTTCGTGCTTCAGCGAGCGCCACAATCTTTCGATGAATATGTTGTCGAAACAGCGCCCACGCCCATCCATGCTGATCGTGACGCCGCGCGTCTCCAACTCGCCGGTGAACTTCTCGCTGGTGAACTGCGAACCTTGGTCGCTGTTGAAGATTTCCGGCCGGCCCCGGCGCAGCGCGCGCTTCAACGCCGCGACGCAGAAGTCCAACTCCATCGTCGCCGACAGCGCCCAACTCAGCACGTACCGGCTGTACCAATCCATGATCGCCACCACGTAAACAAACCCATTGGCCATCCGGATGTAAGTGATGTCCGTGCTCCACACCTGGTTGACCCGTGTCACTTCGACGCCGCGCAATCGGTACGGGTAGATCTTGTGCCCCTCGCCAGGCCGGCTCAATTTCGGCTGCGGATACACGGCCTGGATTCCCATGATCCGCATCAGCCTTCTCACTCGATTCCGCCCCACCCGCTGTCCCCGTCCACACAGCCACTCTGTCATTCGCCGGCGGCGCAAGCTTCGCATTTATGCCAATGTCGAACTTCTTTGCCTGGACGAGGTCGGGTATCTTTCCTGCGATGACAAGGCCGCGGACTTGCTCTATGAGGTCGTCAACCGCCGTTACGAGCGGAAATCGCTGATTGTCACCACCAATCGGCCGTTTCAGCAATGGAACGAAGTGTTCCCAAACGCCACCTGCATCGCAACGCTGCTCGACCGCTTGTTACACCACGCCGACGCCACCGTGCTTGAAGGCGATAGCTATCGCTATCGCGAAGCCGAAATCGAAAAGAACGCACGTCAGCGGAGGTCCTCCAAATCATGACGCCGGTCGCCGATGTTGCTTTTGTCGCCGCCGTGCTGGAACTCTATCTCGACCTGCCCGATACGCCCTTGCGCTTCAACTCTGCCGATCAAGCCTTGGCGCGGAGCTTTCGCCAGCAGAAGGTTTCATTGCAGGTCATTGAAGCCGCGTTTTTGCTGGGTTCCTTGCGGAGACTGATGCGTCCTTCGTCGTTGCCTCCGTTGGCGCGCATTCGATCACTCGCCTACTTTCAGCCTGTCATCGACGAACTGCTCCAGCAACCTCTTTCGGATTCCTATCTCCAACATCTACGCCTGAAGCTTCGCGCACTCTCTCCGCACCCTCCGGCGAGTGTCCAAAAATCTACGTTTCTCGGCGATCGCTAACAAGAGATATGTTGACGGTCAAAGCGATCTTTTCGAGCCCCCTTCACCTACAAGACACTGAGGTCGCGCCTGGCTGTTTCCTGTATCCTGTTAGCCGAAGACCAACAACTTCGGATGACGGACAACGACATTACGGCCATCCTTCAACAATGGGCCGCCGGCGACGCTGCCGCTCTCGATCAGCTCATGCCCCTTGTCTACAATGACCTCCGCAGGCTGGCCCGCAGCCGCCTGCGCAACGAAGGGCCTGATTGCACCCTGCAGGCCACCGCTCTCGTGCATGAAGCCTTCCTTCGCCTGACAGGCCAGCGGGAACCCGACATGCAGAGCCGCGGACAATTCTTTCATCTGGCCGCGAAGCTCATGCGGCGCATCCTTATCGACCACGCCAAACGCCGCAAGGCCATCAAGCGCGGCGGCGGCAAGGAAGACCTGGAACTCGACGAGGCTCTCGCTTCCACGCCCGAAAAGTTCGAAGAGTGGCTTGTCGTGGATGAGGCCCTCGATCAGTTTGCTTCTATCGATCCGTTTCGCGCGCGCATCGTGGAACTGCGCTACTTCGCCGGCTTCTCCGTCGAGGAGGTGGCGGAACTCATGCAGATTTCCGCCACCACCACAAGACGGGATTGGGCGGTGGCCCGATGCTGGCTGCAAAGAAGATTAGAGGGTTCGCAACATGGATCCGCAAACCTGGAACCTGGTCAGTGAAATACTCGCTGAGGCGCTCGAACTGGACAATCCGGCGGCGCGCGAATTCTTACTTTCCTCCCGCTGCGCCGGCCAACCGGCATTACGGGCGGAAGTAGACTCGCTCCTTGGGAGCTACTCGCGCGGCGGTTCCCTCGAGGACACTGCCCTCGCCGCCACGCCGCGGCGACTCTCCGCCGGCGACATGCTGGGGCCTTATCGCATCACCCGCCAAATCGGGACTGGGGGAATGGGCGTCGTCTATCGCGCCGAGCGCGCCGATGGCCAGTTCGAACGTTCCGTGGCCATCAAAGCAATCGGCGAGATCCTGCTCTCCGAGGATGCGGTCCGGCGCTTTCGCTCCGAGCGCAACATTCTCGCCTCCCTCCGGCATCCGAACATCACGCAACTGATTGATGCCGGAGTCACTGCCGCCGGCATGCCGTACCTTGTGATGGAACTGGTGGAAGGCGTACCCATTACCGAATACTGCGAGATCCATCACCTGAACCTTCATCAACGCCTCGCATTGTTCCGCGAGGTCTGCCTGGCGGTTCAATATGCCCACCAGCACCTCGTCATCCACCGCGACCTGAAGCCCTCGAACATCCTCATTGACGGCGAGGGCGCTCCGAAACTGCTCGATTTTGGCGTCGCCCGTCTCCTCGATTCTCCCGCTTCCGCCGGCGTCACCAAAGACCTGCGCCGGTTCACTCCGAACTTCGCCAGCCCGGAACAACTGCGCGGCGAAAGCCTCTCCACCGGCAGTGATATCTATTCGCTGGGTGTCATCCTGTACTGTCTCCTTGCCGGCGGCCGCCCTTATGATCTGACGGCGTGCAGCTTTGCGGACGCCATCCGCTACGTCAGCGAAGAAGATCCTCCGCTCCTCCGGCGCAAGGCCAAGCCCGAGGCCGCCGCATCGCTTGAAGGCGAATTGGAACTTATCGTCCGCAAGGCCATGGCAAAAAGTCCAGCCGGCCGTTATGTGTCCGCCCGGGAGCTTGCCGGGGACATCGGCAATTTTCTCACTGGCCGCCCTGTCACGGCGCACGCGGAAAGCAAGGGCTACCTGCTGCGCAAGTTCGTGAAGAGAAATGCCCGCGCCTCGGCCGCGGTTCTCTGCGCCGTCACTCTTCTCGTTGCCGGTTTGGCGGCGGCGCTCTACCAGAACCACATCGCCAACATCGAACGGCAAAAGGCGGAACAGCGTTTCGAGCAGGTCCGCCGTCTCGCCAACAGCATCTTATTCGAGTTCCAGCAGGACCTGGCCAACCTGGCGGGCGCCACGGAGATTCGCCGCAAGATGATCGCAAGGACCATGGAGCACCTGGAAGCGCTCTCCCGCCAGGCCTCGGATGTGTCCTTCCGGCGTGAACTGGCCGCCGCCTACTCGCGGCTCGGCGATGTTCAAGGAGGGGCGAACTGGAGCCTTGGAGACCGCAAGGGAGCGATGGCGAGTTTCGAAAAGTCACGGCGGATCCTCAACGGGATTCTCGCCGAGCAGCCTAGGGACAAAGCGGCATCGTTAAGCCTGGCCGTGGTTACCGCACGCATGGCCGCCATCGCCCGCCTGGCGGGATGGCCGGAAGAGGCCGCGCGGTGGAATGCCGAGCGGGAGCGGTTGGTCCTCCAGCTTTTCGAGAGGTTCCCTCACGATGAAAGCTCCATGGAGGGCATGGCGAATGTGTGGTTCATGCGCGCGCAAACCCGGCAGCGGCTCGAGGATCAGGCAGCCTGCTTTCAAAAGGCGCTGGACCTGTTCGAGAAACTGCTCCGCGTCCACCCCTCGGAGCGGGCCCGCATGCATGACGTGGCCGTCACCAGCAAATCCCTGGCGGCGGCAGCCACCAGCCTGAAAAATTACAGCCAAGCCCGCGTCCATGCGAAGCGCGCCGCCGATCTGGATCAAATGATGGTGGAGCGTGATCCGCTGGACGCGCGCGCCAGGCTTGACTACGCCTTTTCCCTGAGCACGCTTGCCTCGCTCGAAAGCGATACCGGCAATCTCTCTCAGGCTCAGAATCTGTTCCAACAGTCCGTAAACATCCGGAGGGCGTTATGGGCCGCCGAACCCGGGAACGCCCGGATCCGCATTGGCTATGTGTCGGGCCTGTACTACTTGGGCGGCTGTCTTGCACGGGCCGGCTCGAAAGCCGATGCCAGACGGCTTCTCTTCGAAGCGCTGGCGATTCTTCAGAAATACGACATGCGGGAACCCCAGGCGCAACATCTTCGCCAACAGATTCGTGAGATGCTCGCGTCCGGATTCTAGCCCGCCCCGCGAATCGCCTTCCAATACACTTCCGGCCGTTTGTGCGTACGGAGGTGCGGATTCGGCTCCACCATCCGTCCGTACAACTCCGGCCGCCGCGCCTTGATGTAGGAAGCGCCCGACGCCAGTTGCAGTTTCTCCGGCGCCAGCGCCGCCACCACCACCTCTTCGCCCAGCGCCCGGCATTCCGCAACCACCTCCCCGAACGGATCGAGGATCATCGACCCCCCCGGCTTGATGGTTCCGCCCTCCACTCCGATTGGATTCGAATAGATGGCGTACACTCCGTTTTCCCACGCCCGCGCCGGCAGCCACCGCATGATCCACCCGCGGCCCTTCGGGCCGTCGAACTCCTGCCGGCACCGCACCGGATCGCGATCGCGCGCGCGCCACACCGCCGGGTCCACCGTCCCCCGCCCCGGCATCGGCGAGGGCAGGCACCCCGTCACGTGCGGCATGAGGATTACCTCCGCGCCCATCATCGCCGTCAGCCTCACGTTCTCGGGCAGGTTGTTGTCATAGCAGGTGAGCACGCCGATCTTTGCGCCGCACGCTTCAAATACGGTGTAACGGTCCCCGCAGGAGATGTGCTCGCTGATGAACTCGTGGATCTTGCGATGCTTCGCCAGCAGCCCGCCGCCGTCCACCACGACATGGCAGTTGAAGAGTTGCCCGGCGTGGCGCTCGACAAGCCCCGCCGCGATTGTTACGCCCGCCGCGGCCGCGATCTCGACCAATCGCTTCACCGACGGGCCGCCCGGCACATCCTCCGCCAGCGCTTCCAGTTCGGCGCAGCTCAGCGTTTCGAGGAAGGTGTATCCCGAAATGGAGCACTCGTGGAAGCAGATCAGTTCCGCTCCCCCGGCCGCCGCGCGGCGGCTCATGTCTTCGATCACGGACAGGTTGTACGCCTTGCCGCCGTCTCTCGCTTCGAATTGGGCTGTCGCTGCCCGCAGATCTCTCATCTCCTGAGTATGCTATTAACAGCCTCTATGAAGAAACAAGTATTCTTCGCGCTCCTGCCCCTCTCCCTCTTTGCCGCCGGCTTCTGGGAGAAGAAGCCTTACACCGATTGGACCGATAAGGAAGTGGCAAGAGTCTTCACCAACTCTCCGTGGGCGAGGGACGCCGCCATGACCATGGAAGGCGGCCGGGGCGGTGGAGCAATGGGCGGCGGACGCGGAGGCCGCGGCGGTGGAATGGGCGGGCCAGGCGGCGGAATGGGAAGCGCCGGCGGCGGCGCCGGCGGCGGAGAAGGCATGGAGGGCGGCGGCGGGATGGGTGGGGGCCGCGGCGGGCGTGGCGGAATGGGCGGCGGCATGGAAGGCGGCGGCGGCCCTCCGCAAATGATGGCGCGCGTCCGCTGGCAGACCGCGCTGCCCATCAAGCAGGCCCTGGTCAGGATGCGCTTCGGCTCGGAAGCAGCCACCTCCGCGCAGGCGAAAGAACTGCTCGCCCGCGAGGAGACACACTACCTCATCGCTCTCGACAATCTCCCATCCATGATGGCGCGGCTCGATCCCTCGCGAATGCAGCAAGGGCTCAAGTCCGTAACAACGCTTCAAGTGAAAGGCAAGGACCCTCTGCACGCCGAAGATGTCCAGATCGGCAAAACGGAGAAAAGCATCATCCTCTATTTCCTTTTCCCGAAGACAAGCCCCATCACACTCGAGGATAAGGAGGTCGAGTTCCACACGAAGATCGGCCCCATGGAAGTGAAGCTCAAGTTCAAGCTTCACGACATGCTGTACGCGGGCAAACTCGAACTGTAGCGGCGCTATTTCGCGATACGGTACACCTTGCTCTCCGTTTGGATGAACAGGCTCCCGCGCGCGATCGCCGGCGGGGCCATGCACATTTCATCGAGCGTGTTCTCGCGCAGGATCTTGAATCCCGGCCCCGCCTGGATCTCGAACGTGTCTCCGTCCTCGCATCATTGGGCGCGAAGAAGCCGCGGAATATCGCCGGCCCGAAGGTTGGGACCGTTAGCCCGCCGCCGCGCGCACGGCCGCCAGCGTCCGCTCGACATCGGCATCGGTGTGGACCGCCGATACGTACCAGCGGCCATCGGGCAGCACCATCACGCCCTCGTCGAGAAGCGCCATCGCGAAATCGGAATAGATTGCTTTGTCCGCGGCCAGCGTGTCGCGGTACTCCCGCGCGGGGGAAGGTTGGAAGCTGACTTGAAACACGGGGCCGCCGCCCGCGGTCTGCACCGTGAGGCCCGCGCCACGCAATGCGGCGGCAATGCCTTCGCGCAGCGCTTCGCCGCGGCGCCACATGTCACCGTACACCGCGCCGTCATTTTCCGCGAGGACGCTGAGAGCGGCCTTGGCCGCGCCCAGCGCCACCGGGTTCCCATTCAACGTCCCGGCGTGCACCACGCGGCCATCGGCAATCCAATCCATGAACTCGCGCCTGCCGGCGAGCACGCTCAGCGGCAATCCGCCGCCCACGGCTTTGGCGAACGTGGCGAGATCGGGGGTGACGCCGTAGTGCTGCTGCGCGCCGCCGGGGGCGAGCCGGAAGCCGGTGATCACCTCATCGAAGATGAGCAATGCGCCGTGCCGGGTGGCCGTTTCGCGCAGGAATTCGAGGAATCCCGGCTCCGGCGCGATGCATCCGCTGTTGCACAGCAGAGGCTCGCAAATGATGGCGGCAATCTCGCCGCCGTAGCGCGCGAAGGCGGCTTCCACGCTCTCGCGGTGATTCCACCGGGCGACCACCGCGTTGCTTTGCGGGCGCTGGCCCAAGCCCGTGGGCACGGGGCCGGGCGTGGCGGCTTCGAGTTGCGGAATGGAGGAGCGGTAGCTTACCAGGACGCTGTCATCCCAGCCGTGATAGTGCCCTTCGAACTTCAGGTGGCGAGGGCGTCCGGTGACGCCGCGGGCCAGGCGCAGGGCCACCTGCACGATTTCCGTACCGCTGTTGGCGAAGCATACGAGTTCGGCGCAGGGAACCATGCGCTGGATCATTTCGGCCACTTCGAATTCCAGATCGTGCTGCGCGCCGTAGGTGGCTCCGGCGGCGAGCGCTTTCGATGCGGCTTCGACGACCGCGGGGTGGCAGTGACCGAGGATCAGCGGTCCCCAGGCGAGCCCGTAGTCGATGTAGCTGTTGTCATCCACGTCGATGGCCGCGCAGCCTCTGCCGTGTGAGAAGTACAGCGGATAGGGCCGCGCGCCGCGGCGCAGCGAGGTGGAAACGCCGCCCGCCAGGGATCGTACGGCGCGCTGATAGCGCTCGAGAGAGCCTTGGGTCCGCGCGCGGAATCGCGCCTCGCGTTCAGCGGCCTGAAAGAGCGTTTGTGTGCTCAAGGAATCACTCCTTCCCACGTATTGCCGGAGCGGATCTTGACACCCGATTCTCCTCCGGTCACATAGATTGTTTCACCAATCCGGACGTAGCGCGTATCGGCGAGGCCCTGAGGCAACTCGCCGGCAAAGTCATAGGCGCCGGTCTTCGGATCAAAGCGGAAGATACTTGCGGCGAAGTCATTGGTGTAGCCGCCGAGCAGCAGGATACTGCCTCGTACCGGCACGGCGCCCCAGGCACGGTTTGCCTCCGGGACGGAGGGCAGCGTCCGCCACTGGTTGGTTTCCATGTCGTAGGCGAGGGCTTCGCCGAGGTTGTGAAACCCGCCTGTTATCGCGGTGACGCCGCCGAAGAAGTAGGCGGTGTGTCCGTCCACGGCGAACGCGTAGTTGCCGCGCGCCGGGGGCGGGATGGCTGCCATCTGCCTCCAACGGCCGTCCTCCCAAATCCACACATTATCGCGGATCGCCTGCAAATCGCCGGCCTTTTCCATGCCGCCGAAGAGGTAGAGCTTGCCGTTCCACACGGCGGCGTTCGCATAGCCGCGCTTGCCGGGCAGCCGCATTTCCGGCCTCGGCTCCCAAGAGCCGTTGCGCAGCACGAGAACGTCATCGAGCACTTCGCCGTCAGAAGAGCCGCCGAGCAGGTAGACCTCGCCATCGATGACAGCCACTGCCGAGTCGGCGCGCGGGGCGGGCAGCGGCGGACCGGGCAGCCAGCGGTTGCTCGCGGGGTCGAAGAAGTCCGCGCGGCGGCTCCACATTTTGCGGTTCCCGTTCCACCAGGTTCCGCCGGCCGCGAGCAGTTTTCCGTCAACGGCGGCGAGAATCAGCGCGGCGCGCGGGTCCGGCAATGGAGCGCGGGCGTTCCATGTAAGGTTCAGGGCGAGGGAGGTCATCAGGAAAATCACGATCTCGCTTTCCGCTTCTTTTCGGTCTTCTTCGCTTCCTCGGAATAGCTGGAGAAGCGCTCCGGCAGCGACCAGGGGATTTTCAAATGATCGGCGAGGACCTTCTCGGCGGTCTCGTTGGATTTGCCGGCGAGGAAATCGATCAGCGGGCGGTGCGAGTAGATAACGTGGCGCACTTTGTCGCTCTTCATCGCGCGGATGACGCTGTAGGCGAAGAGGGGCACGATGAGGCCGGCCAGGGTCCGCTCGATGTATTTTGCCGGTGAGGCCCAGATGGCGCGGTGGAATTCGTAGTCAAGCTTGACGCGGAGACTGGGCTGTCCCCCTTCGGAGCGTTCCATGCGGTCGAGGATCTGGTTGAGTTTGGCCTGGGCGGCGGGGGTGAAGTTGGCGCGGGCGAGGCGCATGGCCTCGGCTTCGAGCACGAGGCGGACGCTGTTGATCTTTTGCAGGTCCTCGTCCTCGAGGTTGACGACGAACATGCCGCGGCGGGGATGGTTGACGATGATTCCCTGTTCCTCGAGTTGCTGAAGAGCTTCGCGGATGGGAGCGCGGCTGACGTGCAGGTCGCGCGCCAGTTGACTCTCGTTGAGCCGCTCGCCGGGCTTGATCTTTCCCGAGAAGATCGCATCGGAGATGATTTCGGCGATGTTGTGTTTGAGCGTGGGAAGATGGACGGGCGCAAACACGGGATTGCGGCTCATTCCTTTATTGTCTCCTTTCTGTATACTGTCGAGCGTCCACGGCTAGTACTCGGCCTCCGGTTCGAGGGGGAACATGGGGACCCGGCGGCGGCGGTAAGTGAAATGGGCGGGGTTGCCGGCGGTTTCGCCGGGCGTGTCGACGAGGATGATTTGCGGGCAGACCGGCGCGTAGGCGGCGCGCGGCGCCACAACCCCTTTGACGACAATGGCTCGCTTACGTTCGACGGGAATTCCGAGGCTCAGCAACTGTTGGAGGCTCATGGGGGCCATGCGGCGGCTGGTGAGCACGATGGTGGTTTCCGCGGCTGTTTCGACGACGGCCGTGATGCCCTGGTCGTTGCGGCCCCACCCGCCGTGGCGCACTTCGTGTTCGACGAACAGCCCGTCAGAGAGGGTGCGGACGCGGCCGGAGATGGGAACGGCTCCGCCCCCGGCCTTCAAGTGAACTTCGCCGCGGACGCCGGCTGCCAGGCAGGCGGCGACGGCGGCAGGGTCGTAAAGGACGACGGCGCAATTGGGGACGCCCTGCCGGAGGATCTCTTCGAGAAGGACCGTGGAATTCGCCGAGGAACCGCCCCCCACGTTGTCGCCGACATCGAAGAGGGCGACGGGCGTGCGAGTTGCGGCGGCGGCCTGGCGCACTGCGTCCTCCGGGGGAATCAATTGGATTTGGAACGAGTGGCGGCGCTCCCAGGCGCGCCGCGCCATCCAGCGGGCGGTATCGCGGGCGAGAGCCGGATTGCCATCGGTTACGGCGAGGAAGGAAGCGCCCATCTCGGCGACGTCGGCGTAGTAGAAACCCATGGCGACGCTGGTGGAGAGCACGCCGGGCCTCGAGAGGGCGAGATCGGCGTCCTGATAGAGGAGGCGCGCCGGGTCCTCGTTCGTGTATTGGCGGTCGATGGGGATGATCCACGGCGGAGTCTCGAGGGCCTGCACGGGCCGGATCTCGCCGCGCACGGTGCGCGCCATCAGGCGGGCGGCGTCGAGGCCGCGCCGGCGCTGGTCGAGGTGCGGGTTGGAGCGGTAGAAGACCGAAGCGCCGGTGTTGGCGATCATCTCCCGCGAGACGTTGGCGTGCAGGTCCAGCGTGAGGATGACCGGAACGCGAGGGCCGACGATTTCGCGGACGCGGCGGGTGATCTCTCCGTCGGCGTCGGGGAAGTTTTCGGCGACGGTGGCTCCGTGGAGGGCGAGCAGGACACCGTCGAGCGGAAGGGCTTCGCGCAGCAGCGAGGTCAACCGGCCGGCGATGGCGTCGTAGGCGGATGCGGCGATGGCTCCGCTGGGGACGGCGTAGGTGGCAAGCAGCGGGACGGCGGTCAAGCCGTGCTCGGCGCAGCCGTCGACGAGGCCGCCGAGTTCATGAAGCGCGCCGCTCCAGCGCTCGAGCAGGGCCGCGCCTTCCGTCCAACTGGTGGATTGAAAATCCTCGAGCGCCGTCGGGGCGGGCAGGAAAGTATTCGATTCGTGCAGAAAGCCGGCGATGCCAATGCGCATTCAATCGTCCTTTGGGGCGCGGTCCAGTTTCTTCCAGAAGCCATCCTCGAACCTCAGGCGGGAAGCTTCGAAGGCATTTTCGAGGTGGCCCGGTTTTGTCGCGCCAATCAAAACGATACCAATGTCCGGGCGGCGGAGGACCCAGGCGAGAGCCAGCAGGTGCTGGGGGATGCGGGTTTCGGCGGAGAGTTGCCGGAGTCGAGCCAGGGCGTCGAAGCAGGAGTCATGGAAGTAGACATCGCGGTGGCCGGGGATGACATCGAAGCGTGTTCCGGCGGGGGACTGCTCCCCGCGCGCGCCGTACTTGCCGGTGAGGAAACCGGCGCCGAGCGGGCTGTAGGCGACGAAGCAAACCGCATTCCGCCGGCAATACGGGATCTCGTTGTCTTCCGCTTCCGGCAGGGCGAGGTTGTAGACGTTCTGGCAGAAAGCGACGCCCGGGGCAATGGAGCGCGCCAGTTCGAGATCGGCGAGTGAGAAGTTGCTGACCCCTATCTTGCCGATGCGGCCGCGCTGCTGTTCTTCGGCGAGCACGCCGAGCGGTTCATCGAGGGGGACGCCGGCGGGCTTCGAATGGAGGTAGTAGACATCGGCGGAATCGTCTTGCAGGCGTTCGAGGCTGGCGGTGAGCGCCTGGCGGATGGCGGAGGCCGTGAAGCCGCTCGAAGCCTTGGTTTTCAGCATGATTTCCCGTCTGACGCCGCGCGAGCGGATCCAGCGGCCGAGAATGATTTCCGAGGAGTGCAGGAGGCCGGTGGTTTCCCGGACGTCTTCGATGCCAAGCGTTTTGGCGCGGTAGGCGCGGGCGTTTCCGCCGCCGTAGGCTTCCGCTGTGTCGAAGATGCGGATGCCGAGTTCGAAGGCGCGGTCGAGGAGGCGATAGGAGTCGTCTTCGTTGACTTCACGGCCAAGGGTGGTGGTACCAGCGCCGAGGAGAGGCATGTGAATAACAGTGTACACGAACGATACACTGTCGACAGAATGAAATTCATCATCAAAGAATCAGCTCCTGTCGCGCGAACTGCTTCCGGAGCGCACGTTTGAGAACGCGCGCGACGGTCAGAAAGCCGCGACCATTCGTCCCGTCCGCGCGGATTTGTAGGCGGCGAAAACCACGCGCAACGTTTGCAGGCACTCATCGGCGGTGATGAAGGGCCTGGCGCGGCCGGCGGCAATATCCGCGGCGGTGCGAACGAGCACCGGATAGCCGTCGATCTTCGGCAGCGTCTCTTTCCGGGCGCTACCGCCGTCAGTGTACCATTCGAGGTTTCCGGCGGCAGGGTCAAATCGGAGCCAACCCTTGGAGCCCCATAGAGTTATTCCGTTGTGATAGCCCTTGTCGAGGTAGTAGCCGCTCTGCATGGTCCCCAGCGCGCCGCCTTCGAGTTGGAAGGTGAGGGCGGCGGAATCCTCGACTTCGATGGGCTGCCCACCGGCGTTGGCGATCTGCGCGGTTACCAGGGTGATGCGCTGGGAGGTGAGGAACTGGAGGAGGTCGATGTAGTGAATGCCGAGCCAGATGAGGTGTCCGCCGCCGGCCTTGTCTTTGAAGGAGAACCACGAGCGCTGATATTCCGGACGCGTGAGGCGAGTCCGGTCGGCGATGTAGTGCATGGTTGCGCCGTAGAGCTTGCCGATGCGGCCTTCGTCGAAGAGTTGACGGGCGCGCAGGGCGACGGGATAGAGGCGCGTGGCAAAGGCGAGCATGAGGTAGCGCCTGTGCTCGGCGGCGAGGGCGGCGAGGGCGGCGAAGTCGCTCGCGCGGGTGCAGGCGGGCTTCTCGGCGAGTACGTGGGCGCTATTTTCGAGGGCGATGCGAATGGAGGGGGGCGCATGATGGGCTTCGAGAGCGATGACGACGAGTTGGGGTTTCATGGCGCGCATCATTTCCGAGGCGTCCTGGAACGGGCGCATTTTGGGGGCGCGGGCGAAGATGCCGCCGGACGGGTCGACGACGGCAAGCCGGCCGATGTTGGGCGCCTCGGAAAGGGCCTGGATGTAAATGGACAGGTGCGGGCCGGTAAGCTCGGCGATGAGGGCGGCGGCGACTTTGCCGGGCTGCATGGCGAGCGCGGCGGGGGCGAGCAGGAGCGATCTCCGCAACATGTTCAAATTCTTACACGGGCAAAGCGGATGCCGCCCGCCTGCGATTCGTCGGCGATGGCGATGTCGGACCAGACGACGCCGAGGGCGCCGTCGCGCAGTTCGGTTACGGAAGGGTACGTCACCTGGCGGTTCCAAACGGCATCGCCGGGTTTCGGGATGGGGACTTCGGCGATCGTGAGCGGTTCGGACCAAGTGGCGGCATCGTCATTCGAGACACGCAATGTGAGCGGGGTGCGATTCGGAGGAGGGCATTCGTCGTGGGTGAGAACGATACGGCCTGATTTTGTTCGAAACAGGCTGTGTGAAGCGCCAGCGGCGGGAAGAGAGGTCTGTACGCTTTCGGCCCAGGTTTCGCCGCGGTCTTTGGAAGTGGAATGCCATAAGCGGCCATCGTGCGTGCGGAGGACCATCATGACGGCTGAAGAACGCAGTTCGGCGATGGTGGGCTCTTCGATGCCGGCGCGGCAGGTGACGCGTCCGGTGCGTTTCCAGGAGCGGCCTCCGTCGGTGGACTTGAGCACGCAGGCGTGGTCGCCCCGCATCTGGTAGATGGGGACGAGGAGGTCGCCGGAAGAGTGGCGGATGCCGTTGCCGCGGGTGCAGAAGGCGGGCTCGGAGAGGACGGTGCGCGGGGGGCTCCAGGTCCGGCCGGAATCGTCGCTCACGCGGTGGTAGATCCAATAGGATTCCTTGCCGACGAAGTTCTTCTCGCCGTGCACGAAGGGATAACGGTTCCAGCGTCCGGCGATGAAGAAGAAGTGGGTACGCGCGCCATCGACTACGAGGGAGGGGTCGAAATCGGACTTGCGGGGAAAGTCGTTCATGACTTCGGGGCGCGACCAGGAGTGGCCGCCGTCATCGGAAGTTGCGCCGAGGATCATCTGGTTGACGGAGGCTTCAAAGGGTCCGGAGAACCACACGGCGAGGAGGCGCCCATCGGGGAGAGTGCAGATGTTGGGGGCGTGGTTGAAGCCGTTGCGGTTGTCGCCGTCGTAGGGATCGGTGTTGGGGTAGCTGAAGACGGTGGAGCGGTAGAGGACCGCGGGCGTTTGCGCGAGGGCGGGGGCGGCGAGGAAAGCGAGAGCGGAACGGCGGGTGATCATGGTTTCAAGAGCGAAGGTATCGTGTTGAGGAGCAGATTGGCAACCAGGCGATGGCCCCCGGTGTTGGGGTGCATGCCGTCGAGCAGGAGAGATGTAGGCATGGCAGCGGCGGCATCGATGAGCGGGACGCGCTCGCGGGCGGCGATGCCGCGCATCATGTCGGAGTAGGCATCGAGCAGGAGGTTGAAGCCATCGGGGTCGCCGGGATGGTAGGGCGGCTTGCCGTAGAGTTCGCGGAGTTTGGGTGTCCAGGCGAGGCGGTTGGGGGTGATGAGGATGACCTTGGCGTGGTGTTCGCGCAGGGTGCGGATGAAGTAGAGGAGGTTGTCGCGGTAGTGGAAGATGCTGACGCGGGGCGCGGCGGCGGGAGGCTTCTTCCAGACGTCGATGGCTGAGTCGTTCGTGCCGAGTTGGATGATGACGAGGTCGGGGCGGCGCTGGAGGACGTCGCGATCGAAACGGGCGCGGGCCTGGGTGGAGGTGTTGCCTCCGACGCCCGCGTTCCAGATGTCCACGGGAATGCCGCGCCTGGGAAGCTCTTCGGCTAGGACATCGGTGTAGGTGACGACGCCATTGCGCGGGGCGGTGAGGGAATCGCCGAAGGTGACGATGCGGAAGTGGGGGGCGAAGGCGAGGAGGAGGAGGGCGATCATTGCTCGCGGATGCCGGTGACGAGGAACAGCGGGTCGCCGCTGTTGATGAGGGGGCAGATGTGGATGAGGGCGACGACGCCGTTGCGAGGCGCGGTGAAGGTTTCGAGGATCTCGCCGTGCAGGCCGCGCAGCGTGCCGAGGGTTTGGCCTTTGGTCACGGTGTCGAGGAGGTCGACTTCGGGGATGAGGAAGCCCTTCCGGGAGGTGGTGATGGAGTCATCGATGTTGCCGTCGCCGTAGAGGTAGTGTTCGGGGATGGATTGCGGGGGCGCGCCGGGAAGGATGGAGAGGTGCTGGAGCAGGCGGTGGACGCCGTTGCGGTAGACGGCGAGGTCATCGGGGTGGATGCGGCCGGCTCCGCGGGCTTCGGTGTAGAGCCAGGGGATGCCGCGGGCGCGGGCGGCGGAGACGGTGCGGCCGCGGGCGATGGTGTCGTGCGCCCAGATTACGGGGGCTCCGAAGATGCCGGCGGCGGCTTCGGCGCGGGCGTCACCCGATTCGTAACCGACCATGGTGGGCATGAGGCAGCGGACTCCGGCGCTGTGCAGGTCGATGTAGAAATCGGCGTGGGCGAGGATGTGCTGATCGATGTGCCAGGCGATGGCTTCGGTGGGCGAGCCTTCGGGGTTGCCGGGGAAGACGCGGGCGAGGTTGCCGTCATCGAGCGGGCTCGAGCGGGAGACGTTCCAGAAGGCGGGCGGATTGCAGACGGGGATGCAGAGGAGATCGCCGGACATGGCGGCGGGATCGAGTTCGGCGGTGAGTTCGAGGATGGCGCGGACTCCCTCATACTCATCGCCGTGGACTCCGGCGGTGACCACGAGAGTCCGGCCGGGGTTGGCTCCGCGGAGAAGGATGACGGGGAGTTCGATATCGTGACCCTGGGCGGTGAAGGAAAGGGCGAGGTTGTACCGGGCGTTGCGGGTGTAGGCGGATGGATTCACTTGGCGCCTTCGAGGACCCAATCGCGAGTGAAGCGGGCGTAGTGGATGTCGCGTCCGCCGTCTTCGCGCTGGGCCTGCCAGACAGCAACGAGCGTGCCGTCGGCGGCTTGCGTGAGGCCGGGGTAGGAAACCTGGGGACCGCTGGTGTTGGCGAGGATGCGGGGCTTCGACCAGGTGCGCCCGCCATCGGCGGAGATGGCGACGGAGAGGGGGAAGCGGTTGATGGGCGAGTTGTTCCAGACGGCGGCGATTTCGCCCGAGTTTTCGATGCGCCAGAGGGCGGCAGGGGTGTTGTGTCCGATCAGCGGACTGGGTGCGGGCGGGGTCCAGGTGATGCCACCGTCACGGCTGCGGGCTTCGTAGTGATGAGAGGCTCCGGAGCGCAGGAGCATGTAGATTTCGCCGTTCGTGAGTTGGACGATGGAGGGTTCGGCAAGGCCGTTGGTGGAGCCGGGGGTGACCTTTTCGACGAAGACGTGGAGGTCGCCGTAGAGGGTCCAGTGGAGGCCGTCTTTGGAGAGCAGGAGCCCGCTCGAGCGATTAATTTCGCCTTCGGTGCGGGCGGGGAGGCCGTGCTCGGGCCAGTGGTCCCAGGAGATGCCCATCGCGTAAAT
>JAIXKK010000152.1 GCA_026954325.1 Bryobacterales bacterium
CCCTTCGGCCACCTGCGCCATGATTTGCACCTTCTGCATGAGGCTGAACGGGCGGCGGTTCCGGATGCACTGCTGGAGATCCTCGCCTTCGAGCAGTTCCATCACGATGTACGGCTCACCGTCCTGTTCGCCGTAGTCATGAATGACCACGATGTTGGGATGGCGGAGTTTGCCCGCGGCCGCGGCCTCATTGCGGAATCGCATCAGTAATTCGGGGTCGCCGCCGGCATGCAGAGTCTTGATCGCCACGGCCCGGCCCACCGTCGGATCAAATGCGCGGTAGACCCGGCCGAACCCGCCGCGGCCGAGTTCGGCCTGGACCTCGTATCTGCCGATCCGCTGGACCATCTTGCGCTCCGCCCTGAAGGGGAAAGATTTCAGCTTGAGACACGATTATCTCATGCCAGAGCGGTATCCGAATTCTACGATTAGGATAGGATGGCCTTCAGTGCCCAACCGCAACGGGCGCGGCCGGGATCACCGGCGGTTGGGCCCCCTCGGGGATCTTCACCAGCATCTGCTCCTTGCGGATGATCAGCGTCGAGGTGTTGTAGCCGGCGATTTCAAAGCCGTGGCCATGGGTGATGGCGTCGGTGGGGCAGGCCTCGACGCAGTAACCGCAGAAGATGCAGCGGCTGTAGTCGATGTTGTAGACGCTGGCGTAGCGTTCCCCGCCGCTGATGCGCAGCTTGTCCGTATTCTCGGCGGCCTCGATATAGATGCACTCCGCCGGGCAGGCGGCCGCGCAAAGGAAGCAGGCGACGCACTTTTCCATGCCGTTATCGTCGCGCTGCAATTCGTGCGCCCCGCGGTAGCGCTCCTGAAACAGAGCGGGACCGTCGGGGTAATCCTCGGTAATCGTGGGCTGGAGCATCTCCTTGAAGGTGATCCCCATTCCTTTGGCGATTGCCGCCGCCGAACCCAGAATTTCCTGAATCTTGGACGCCATATTTCCTCTATCCTGAAATTTTCACCAATCTCCAGCCCGGGAGCTTAATTCTTCGAGCCTCAACCGGGGCGCATGGCCGGAACGATCTCCCCTGAGCGAAGTACGGGCATGCCGGCCCGCTCTCCAAGTGACTCCATATCCGCCTTGGACCAACCCTCCCAGGCATGGGTGATGGAGCCGTCGGAAGCCAGTTGAAACTGCGACGGCACCTGAGAGATGCCGAATCCGTTGCTGGCCGGATAGCCTCGGGCGGGCTCGTCAAGCAGCACGGGAAAATGAATCCCGAAGGATTTCAAGAACTGCCTGGTGTCCCCGGCGTTGTTTTGCGAGATGCCGTGGATGCGGATGTTTCCGTTCTCGCGAATGCGCTCCAGGTAGGGAAGCGTGAACTGGCAGACCGGGCAGGAGATCTTGAAAAACACCAGCAAAACCGGCCCGCCGGAGGTAATTTGTTCGAGTGGAACGTTGTCTCCTTCAAGGTCAGTGAGCAGCGCGGATGGCGCTTTGGCGCCCTCTCCGAGCATCACCCGGCCCCACTTGCCTGCCATAGGTTTCAGTGTAACAGCTTCGCCAATTGCCGCGCCCCGATGAGGAGAGGGTCCCAGACGGTGGAGAAAGGCGGAGCGTAGGCCAAGTCGAGGTTTTCGAACTCGGCGGCGGTCATCCGGGAGGCCAGGGCGGCGGAAATGACATTGGTGCGCCCGGCAACGCCCTGCTCGCCAACGACGGCTCCACCGAGCAGACGGCCCGTGCGGCGGTCGGCGGTAAGTTGTACGGAAACAGGGACACCGCGAAAGTATCGCGGCTTGTCGCGGGCCTCGATTTGAACGGAGACGGCATCGAAGCCTTCTTTTCGCGCCTGGTGTTCGGAAAGGCCGGTGAGCCCGGCGCCAAGTCCGCAGATACGGACGATGGAAGTCCCTGTAATTCCGGGGAAGCGTTCTCTCGCGCCGGCGGCGCAGGCCCCGGCGACGCGCCCCATCTTGCCGGCGGTGGTGCCCAGCGGCATCCAAACCGGCCGGCCGGTTACCAGGTGGTTCGCCTCCGCGCAATCGCCGGCGGCATACACGGAGTGGAGATTGGTCTCCATCCGCTCGGTAACACGAATGGCGCCCGTACGGCCGGTTTCGATTCCGGCTTCGGCGGCGAGGAGCGTATTGGGGCGGTAGAGGCAGGCGACGATGACGAGATCGGAATCAGGCACGGACTCGGCGGGCGTATTGAGCAGCAGGCGGACGCGGCAGCGCTCCAGGTGGGCCGCCACCAGCCTGGTCAGCCACGGATCCTCGCGGCGCAGCACATCGCCGGTCTTCTGGTACAACGTTACTTCCAGGCCCTGTGTGCGGAGCGCTTCGGCGGCCTCCATGCCCAGGTGCCCGGCGCCGAGAATCGCGGCGCGGCGCGGGCGGCGTTCCGCGAGGAACTGTTTCAGTTTCTCCGCCGCCGCCCAGGTGTCCATGGTGAACACGTGCGGCTGACCGGCTCCGCGCAGCGCGGACAGGTCGCGGCGCGCCCCGGTGCTCACTATCAGTTTGTCATAGCGCACCCGCTCGCCCCCGGAAAGAGTCACTTCGCGGCGCGGGTGCGAGATGGCGACCACTTCACAGTTTGTCCGCACCGTGATGTTGCGCTCGCGCGCGAAGTGCTCGACAGGATAGACCGTGAGTTCTTCGAGCGAGCGCACCTGGCCTTCGATGAAATAGGGCAGTCCGCAGGCCCCGTAGGAGACATGCGGCGTCTTTTCGAGAACGGTGATGTCGAGGGAAGAGTCCAGGCGGCGGGCCCGCGCCGCCGCGCTCAGCCCGGCGGCTTCCGCGCCAATCACCACCAGGCGCATCTATTCGCCGGACTTCTCCTGCTGCTGCAGGAAGGTGAGGATGTCGAAGCGCTTGATTTCGCGGTTGGGATAGAAGCTGTTCACCGCGGCCTGCTCATCGTTGAACACCTCGAAAACGGTAGCGAGCTTGGTGAGGACGAGCAATTCCACGTTACGGCGGCTGAGATTGAGCAGCTTCACCATCCCGCCGGCCTTCTTCGCGCTGGTATAGCAGATAACCATCGTTCCCAGACCCGTGCTGTCGATGTAGTCGACACCGGCGAGATTGAGCACCACGTTCTTGTGTCCGGCGGCAAAGAGTTCGCTGATCTTCTCACGAAGTTGACCCTGCGCCTCGCCAACCACCAGCCGGCCTTTCAGATCAAGGAGGACGACGCCGTCTTTTTCTCGCTGCCGGATTTCAAGGTCCATGGGAAACCGCTATTGTAACGCAAGGGACAGGGAGAGGATTCGCTTCATGGCGGTGGCGGAGCGCCGGCGGACGGGGACGCGTTTTCCGTAAGCCAGTGTTCCACTTCCTCAGCCGCGAGGGAAACGCCGAAAAGGTGGCCTTGCGCCTTATCGCATTCAATGCCGCGCAACAGTTCGAGTTGGCTTTCACTTTCCACTCCCTCGGCGACAACGGTCAGCCCCATGTTATGAGCCAGGGCGAGTATCGTCTGCACGAGAGTCAGCGCTCCGCCGGAGGAACTGATCTCGGCAATGAAGGTCTGATCGATCTTGAGGCAATCCACGGGGATCCAGCGCAGGTAACTGAGCGAGGAATAACCCGTGCCGAAGTCGTCCAGGGCGAGCCGGACGCCGAGTTCGCGCAGCCGGTCCAACTTCGGCATGGCCGTCTCGACGTTTTCCATGATGGCGCTTTCGGTAAACTCCAGTTGCAGGAAACGGCTCTCCATGCCGCTTTCCTCGAGGGCCGCGAGGACAGTGCCGACAAAATCCGGGCGGGCAAACTGGATGGCGGACACATTCACGCAGAGGCGAACGGGTGGAAGTCCGGCCCGAAGCAGGCTGGCGTGGCGTTGGCAGGCATGGCGCAGAACCCATGTTCCAATGGGGCCGATGAGGCCGCACTCCTCCGCGACCGGGATGAACTGGGATGGAGCGATGCGGCCCATCGTGGGATGGCTCCAAAAAAGGAGGACTTCGAAAGCATCGAGCGAGACGCCGCCGGCCGCGCGGATATCGACGATGGGCTGGAAGCCGAGGTGGAGTTGGCCTTCCTCGACGGCGCGCCGCAGGGAATGCTCCATGGCGAGGCGGGCGGCGCGGACACCCTCACGGCCAGGAGCGAAACTGCAAACATCGTTCCTGCCGTTATTCTTTGCCTGGTACATGGCAAGGTCGGCCCCGCCGAGAAGACTGTCGGCGGTCTCCCCATTGTGGGGGAAGATGCTGAGGCCGATGCTGGCTGTTACATAGATCGGCTGGGAATGGTTAGGGAAGAGAATGGGTGAGCGAAGCGCTTCCAGGATCTCGCGGGAGCGGTCCAGCACACTGGACTCATCCCCGTCGTGCGAGAGCACGGCGACGAACTCATCCCCGCCGTGGCGGGCAGCGAACTCTCCGCTTCGAAGGCAGGAGCGGATGCGGCCGGCAACCTCGCGCAGGACGGTGTCCCCGGCCGTATGGCCCAGATGATCGTTGATCTGCTTGAAGCGGTCGAGATCGATGAAGAGAACGCCGAGAATCCCGCCGTTCTCGCGGGCACGATCGACCTTCTCCTCGAGGGTCTGGGTGAGCAGATTGCGGTTTGGCAGGCCCGTGAGGATATCATGCTGGGCATGGTAGGCCAGCCGGTCAGTCAGGTTGCGGTGCTCGACGGCTATGGCGGCGAGCGATGCAGCCATTTCGAGCAGACCGGCATCCACGTGGCGCGGCTGGATGGCGACTTTCCAGTACACCGTGAGGATTCCCAGCAGATCGCCCGAGCCCGAAAGGATGGGAGCCGCTCCGCATGCCTGCCAGCAGAATTCATGCACGGCGGCCCAGGGCTCGTTTTTCGGACACGTGGGGCCCACATGGTCGAAGATCGCGGTGCGGCGGGTGTGGGCCGCCGACAGACAGCACCCGCCGGCTGTGGGAATAGGAATGCCCTGCATCCGGCGGTGGAAAGACTCCGGCATGCCAGGCGCGGTTTCGCAATCGAGCTTTCCGCCGCGGACGAGCAGGATGGCTCCGGCAAGGCTCGGCGACTGGCGCTCGATCATGTGGACGATCTGGCGCAGAACATTTTCGAGCGCCTGGTCCTTGGCGACCATTTCCAGAACGTGGCTCCGGTCATGTTCTAGAACTTCCGCCCGGTCGCGGGCCTGTTGCATGCGGCCTTCGAGAATCGAGCGGCCGATGCTCTTGGCCATCAGTTCGACAATCTCGACTTCGTGCGCCGTGTACGCGCGCCGGCGCGAGTTGGGAGAGGAGAAACTCAACACCCCGAAGATCTCCCCATCCACCAAAATCGGCGTGCCGATGTAAGAGGCCTGCCGCGAGGGGCCGTAGTGAGGCCGGCCGGCGAGACGGGCATCATCCTCCACGGATGCGGCGGCTACCGTGGCGCGGTCTTCGCAGACTGCTCCGCAGTGCACCCGGTTCAATTCGAAGGTCATGCCTGCCCGCGGAGAAGGGAAGTCGCCGCGAACCGCCCGCACCGCGGCATACCGGCCGCGTACCTGGCTGACAACGCCGTAGGAAAGACCGAAGATGGTCCGCCCGGTCTCCAGATAGTCGGTAAACAATTCCTCCAGGGATTCGTAGTTCGTGGTGCTCAGGCGATGAAGTTGCCGCAGGTCTTCGCTGAATTTTGCGAGTTCGAGACTCTTCTCGAGGAGTTGCTCCTGCGTCTTGCGCCGCTCGATCGACCGGTCCTGATTCTTGCGGCGGTCGAATTCGAACTCGTTTCCGGCGAGAGTGCCGAGGTCGAGGATGTGGTTCATTTGCGACTCAGAAATCGTGCGAGCCTGGGTGTCGGCGGCAAGCAGCATCCCTGCCGGTGAGCCGTCCGGTCCCTGGATGAGGACGGCCAGGCAAAATCGCACGGACGTGACTCGGGCGGCAAGGCGAGTGTCCGCCCGCGCGTCCGGAATCAACCTGGCGGCCTTTTCCGGGGTCAGCGCGGGGTGCAGTTCCCATGCGAGCACCCGCAGGTCCTGTTCCAGGCGATGGGCAGGTCCGAAACTGGTCCGGAGAAACAGGCGAGGCGGTTCGCAGGCGAACACGGCGACGACTGGCGCTTCCAGCAGCCGTCCGGCAAGCGTGGCAATACGATGCAACGCTCCCGTGCGGGCGTGTTCCTGACGGGGGGAACTCCCGGAGGTGGAGGACATGGCAGACTTACTGAATTCTCAGTGTGCAGCAACCTTAGAAATTGCGCCAGAGAACCAGGAAGGCTTTAGTACCGGAACAGAAGTTTTCTTAGGGCCAGGGCGGGCGCTGGAGAAGCGTCAAAATTCCGCGTGGCCTGGCGTGCGGGGAAACGGAATGACGTCGCGGATATTCTTCATGCCGGTGACGTACATCATGAGACGCTCGAAGCCGAGGCCGAACCCCGCGTGTGGCGCCGAACCGTGGCGGCGGAGATCGAGATACCACCAATAATGTTCTTCCGGAAGATTGTGCTCACGGATCTTCTCGCGCAGCACGTCGAGCCGCTCTTCGCGCTGGCTGCCGCCGATGATTTCTCCGATGCCCGGAGCCAGCACGTCCATGGCGCGTACCGTCCTGCCATCGTCGTTGGCGCGCATGTAAAACGCCTTGATGCTCTTCGGGTAGCCGGTGACGATGACCGGTTTCCGGAAGGTCACCTCGGTGAGGTAGCGCTCATGCTCGCTCTGCAGGTCGGCGCCCCAATAGACAGGGAACTCCCATGGACGTCCGGATTGTTCGAGGATTCGCACGGCCTCGGAGTAGGGGATACGGGCAAATTCGCTCGAGGCGACGTTGTCCAGCGTGGCGAGCAGGTTGGGCTCATAGCGCTGGTTGAAGAACTCGAGGTCCTGGCGGCAGTGATCCATCAAATAGGTGATTAGATACTTTAAGAACGCTTCCGCAAGCTCCTGGTTTCCATCGAGATCACAGAATGCCATCTCGGGCTCAATCATCCAGAATTCGGCGAGGTGGCGTGGCGTGTTCGAGTTTTCGGCCCGGAAGGTGGGGCCGAAGGTATAAACATTGGTAAACGCCAGAGCGAATATTTCGGCCTCCAGTTGTCCGCTGACGGTGAGATAGGCCGGGTGGGAGAAGAAGTCCGTCGAAAAATCGATGGCGCTTGATTGGGGCTTCCTCGGCAGGTTCATCAGATCGAGCGTGGTCACCTGGAACATGGCCCCCGCCCCTTCGGCGTCCGAGGTGGTGAGGATGGGCGTATGAACGTAGAGGAACCCGTTCTCCTGAAAAAACCTGTGAATGGCGAAGGACAGCGCATTGCGGACGCGGAAGACCGCTCCGAACGTGTTGCTGCGGGTGCGGAAGTGGCCGAATTCGCGCAGCGTCTCGAGGGTGTGCTTCTTCTTCTGGAGGGGGTAGGTTTCCGGGGGAGCGGCGCCCAGCAGTTCCAGCGCCTCGCCTCTCAACTCGACGGACTGGCCCTTGCCGGGCGATGCCACCATCGCTCCCGAGACGCAAACACAGGCGCCGGTGGTGACTTTCGAGAGGACCTCTTCCGGGATCGAGCCCGCCTCGAAGACGATTTGCAGATCGGCAAAACACGATCCGTCATTGATCTGGATGAAAATGACTCCCTTGCTATCCCGGCGGGTCTTCACCCAGCCGTGGGCTGTGGCGGGAGCGCCGGGTGAGAGCGTCAACAGGTGGCGAACATACTGATGGTTGCGGATCATTCGTTTCTTTTTATTATGGCCGCGCGGCTCATAGCGGAACAGCGTTACGGCTGACGTAGGATTCCACGGGCGAGGAATCGGGTCCGATGTAGTGAAAGAACTCCGCGTATTGCAGGTTGTGGGCCTTGCCTCGAAGCCGGTCACGGAGAAGGGCGAAGTGTTCCGTATAGGCGCGGTTTGCGGTTTCGTCGTCATTGCCGAGGATGGGGAGTTTCTTACCCTGGGCGGCGAGGCGGCGGCGGAGTTCGGCCCCGTTATTCCCCGCGGGCCCCTGGGTCACGTTCGCAAGATTGGCCTGCACTTTGCGCTCGAAATAAGGAGTGATGTCGACCACCCGGTTCACGATCTGCGGCCCGCGCGCGAAGTAGTAACGTTCCGAGGGGCCGTGGGCGGTGAGCCCGGCGCGGAAGTGTTCAGGATAGTCCCAGGCGGATGCGGCCATCCATGCGGCGGATTCGACGGCGCGGGCGGTGATGTAGTGGTCTGGGTTCCTTTCGTAAAGCGAGGAAGGGTCGTAGACAATCAGGGTGTCCACCTTCAGCAGGCGGAAGAGAAATACGAGCCGCGCGCGGATCTCCACCAGCGGCCAGGCGTCCATGTTGTGGTTCGGATAATTGAGGAAGAAGGCTTCCTTCAGCCCGAGGCGGCGCGCCATTTCCTTTGTGTCGTTCTCGTTCTTGAGCACGATATCGCCAATGGAAGCCCCGGTACCCGCCATGGAATCGTTCGACATGTTGATGAGATAGCCGGTGTAGCCTTCGTCGAGCAGTTTGAGGACAGTGCCGCCGGCGAAAATCGGAACGTCGTCGCAGTGGGGTTGGATGGCCGCGAGCACTTTTCCGCGGTGCGGTTTGCCGGATTGGGCGCGCTCGATGGTGACTGTTGAGGAATAGGCCGTGGTACCGGTGCCGCCGGATTCGTACTCATGTTCGAGTGCGGGGTCCGATTGCATCATGGCGGCGGCGAGCGGTGTGGAGAGAAAATGTCTGCGTTCCATGAGAAAAGCCATTTTAGCGGACTTGCCGCGATAAGAAGATAGTCGGCGGATGGGAGAGCGTATGCGCGGATGGAAGGTGTGGATAATGGCTTTGCTGCCGGCGCCCGCCGCCGGTGACGGCAATCCGTTGCGGGACTCTGTTTGAAAGAATCCGGCACTGCTCGAAGGCCGTGGCGCCATGGCGATGAAGCGCGTGGTTTTCGTGATGAAAGCCGGACGTGGTTTCCAAAACGAACCCGGCGGCGAGGGCCGCCAGGGGCCGATTCGGCCTCACCACCTGAGCTTCAGATCGGCGTGGAGTTGCTCCCGGCTGCCCATCATCTCGTCCCACGTCACCAGCCTCTGGCCATAGGCCGACATGCGCCCCAGAATGGCCGTGAGGTTGCTCTCAACGGCGGTCTCCGTATTGTTCAGCCGGTTTCCATTGCGGATGCTCTCGATGAATGCTTTCGCATTGTTGATGGCGCCCGAGCGGAAGGTATCGTCCTTCTCCGCGCCCATCCACGCGTTGGGGCCTGTAATCCGCACCAGCCCGCCGTAGTGCGAATCCACGGCGCCCCCGATGCCGAAGCAGCGCACGCAGAGATCGGAATAGTGCCGCGTCAACTGATGGGAAGTGAAACTGACGTGCACGCCGCCCGGATACCAGTAGGTGATGACGAAATGATCGTAGGCGTCGCCCGCGTTATAGGGAGTGCCGCTCCAATCCGTGCGGCCGCCGGTCCCGGATGCCTTTTCGGGATGGCTTTGCAGAAACCAGTTGGCGACATCGATGACGTGAATGTTCTGCTCGACGATGATGTCGCCCCCGAGCACGCGGTCCATGTAGAAGTTGAACACGCGTCCCTGGCCGGGATCCATGCCGGGCTTGGATTTGTCCGGGGAAGGCCGTCCGGCGTAATAATACACCTGGCCCATGACAGGCTTCCCGATGTCGCCCCTGTGCACCCTGTTGGCAGCCTCCTGAAACACAGGCTGGGCGCGTGTCTGGAAATCCACCAGGAAGCTCAGGTTCTTCTGCTTTGCTTTTGCGCCCGCCGCGAGGATCGTCTTGCATCCCGGCACGTCCACGGCCACCGGCTTGGCAAGGAAGACATGCTTGCCCGCATCGACAGCCGCCATGGCATGCTCGGGATGAAAGTAGGGCGGAGTCTCGATGATCACCGCGTCGAGTGAGGAGCGCGCCAGTTCGCGATATGCGTCGGGGCCGTAGTAGACGCGTCCGGCGCCGTTCGTGAGTTTTGCCCGTGTCGTATCCAGGTGCTCCTGGACGACATCCGCCAGCGCCACCACCCGGGCGCCGGCAAACTCGACGAAGAATGGAGCAATCCAGTTTCCCCTGCCTCCGCAGCCGATAAGGCCCACTTCCACCGTCGAATTGGCGGCCGACCCAAACACCGTTTGAGGTTTCAGGATGAGGAGTCCGGCAGCGGCCGAACCGATAAACTCGCGGCGCTCCGCCGTTGGTTTCGCTTTCATTGGGCAGTCTCCTTTGTCAGTTGCGATCCGGTGAGGTCCAGACCTTCCACATCTTCCACAACCAGCGCCGGGCGCCGTTCGCCCCTGGCAGGCGCCGTTGTCACGTTACGCAGGCGAAGATCGCGGGCATGCCGGCAATAGAATCCATACGCGGGCAGGATGCCGAACATGCCGTGCTCGGGGTATTTTTCCGCAAACTCGGGCACGCCGCCGCGCGGGTATTTGGGCGTTCCAGGGCTCTCGAATTCCAGGTGAACGGTATCGAGCGTGACATGTTCCAGCGGATGGCCGGGAATGCCCGCAATGGCGCAACCGGTGGCGCCGGCGCGCATCGCCTGAATGTCGCGCAGCATCACATTGCGCAATATTCCAGCCGGCGGACGCGGCGCTCCGGTTTCGTGCGGCCTTCCGCGATCCCCCAAGCGCACAAAAATCGGCGCGCCCACGCCGTCCATCTGGATTCCGGAGACCGTCACCTGCTCGAGCGCTCCTCCGTCCACGGTTTCGAGCGCGATTCCCGCCAGGCGGGTGTCGTAGATCGTGCAGTTGCTGATAGCGATGTTTTCGAAGCCGCCGTTTGACTCCGTGCCGAGTTTCAGAGCATTGCAGTGCGAGCGAAGCACGCAGTTGGAAATGGTGACGTTCTTCGTCCGCCGCGGCGTGGTGCTCTTGAGCACGATGGCGTCATCGCCGGAGTTGATATCGCAATCGGAGATGCGCACGCGCTCGCAACTGTCGATGTCGATGCCGTCGTTGTTGCGGTTCACATTGCTCGCCACGGTGATGCCGTGAATCGACACCCCTTCGCAATGCAGGTAGTGCTGCACCCACATGGGCGAATCCCGCAGCGTGATTCCGGAAACCTGCACGTTGCGCGACCGCAGAATGCGCACGAGGAACGGCCGCACCAGGTAGGGGCCCGGAAAACTCGCGCCTTGCCCGTCGATGGTTCCCTTGCCCTCCAAGGCAACGTTCTCGAGGTTGTCTCCGAACAGAAGGCTGCGCTGGGTGTAGTTATCCACGTAGGAGCGCGGCGAGGAGCGCATCTCGGGGTAGTCCGCAAGTTTCGGGCTGCCCACCAGCACCGCGCCGGAAGCAAGATGCAGCGTGACGTTGCTCTTCAGAACCAGTGTGCCGGAAAGATAGCGGCCTGCCGGGAAGACCACCGTTCCGCCTCCGGCGGCGGCGCAGGCATCGATCGCCGATTGCAGCGCGACAGTATCGAGGTGGGAGCCATCCCCTTTCGCGCCATACTCGGTCACATTCCATGCCGCGGCTTTCCGCGCCAGGACGGCGGCGGGAAGGCAAAGGAAACTTCGACGAAGCAGCGTCACCATTTTCGGAAACCCCGGCAATTCCTCTACCAGAATTCTACAACTCGGTTACCCGGCGGACGGCGCGTTTGTCTGACCAGACTTCGGGCTTTACCGTCATGCCGAAGCCCGGCTCCTCCGGCGCCTCGATGGCGCCCTCCTTCGGCATGAGAGGATTTACCAGCATGGCGGGCCAGTCGTGCTCGTAGAACCGCTGGCAGCTTTCCTGGATCCAGCAGTTTGTCATCGCCGTCGAGAGGTGCGTCGAGGCATGGAAAAGAAGCGGTCCGCCGGCCGTATGCGGCGCGAAGGGCAATTCGTAGGCATCAGCCATCGCGGTGATTTTGCGAGCCTCCGTCAGCCCGCCGCACCAGCAGACATCGAACATCACGTATCGCGGAGTGCGTGATTCGAGGAAACTCTGGAACTGCATCTTGCCGGCCATCCGTTCGCCCGCGGTCAACCCGAGAGATGTCGATTCCGCCAGCCGCCGGTATTGCGCGAAATTCCCGGGCAGCAGCATGTCCTCGAGCCACATCGGATGGTACGGCTCCAAGGCCTTGGCAATGCGAATGGCCGAGGTCAGGTTCCACAGCGAGTGAAATTCGATGAGAATCTCGATCTTGTCACCGAAGGCATCGCGCAGCTTTCGCACCGGAGTCAGCGCTTCCTCGATCTCCTCGGAAGTGATGAACTGCCCCCCATGCCGCCGCGCCGCTCCATCGAATGGCCATACCTTGATCGCCCGGATGCCGCGCTGCTCGATCAACTCCCCCATGATCTTTTCGGGCTCGCGCAGAAAGTCGTACTTATAGGGGAAGCACGTGTTGTACAGCCGCACGCGGGGGTTCGATTTGCCGCCGATCAATCGATAGACCGGTGTTTGAAGAGTCTTCCCGAGCAGGTCCCACAGCGCCAGATCAATCGCGCTCAACACCCGCATCTCCGCGCCCCCGGTGATCTGAAAATCGAAGGTGACATAGAGGTCTTTCCAGATCCGTTCGATGTCGCCAGGATGCTTTCCCAACAATCCGCGCGCTACAGCCGAGTGCAACAGGGTGGCCTCGGTTTCGTTGCGCGGATAGGTCTCCCCCATGCCGAACACGCCCTCATTCGTATGGAGCCGCACCCATGTCCAGTGCGGCCACCACGGGACCTCGTCCCGCGACTTCCAGTACACCGTCTCGACGCGCGTAATTTTCAAGCCGGGAGAAACACCCGCCCCCCACAAACGCGCCGCGGGCAACGCGCCCGCAAGCGCGCTCAGCATTGTTCTGCGGTTCATGATTCCGTCCTCCCCAGAATTTCGCGCAAGCGCCGGATATGCTCGGGCGTGCTGCCGCAACAGGCCCCAATCACGCGCGCCCCCGCCTCGAGCAGTTTCGGCACTCCGGCGGCCATCTCCTCGGGCGTCTCTTTGTACACTACCCTGCCGTCCTCCAGCATAGGCGATCCCGCATTGGGCTGCGCCATCAGCGGCAAATTGCACACGGCGCGGTAGCGCGAAAGAATCCGCGCCGCCCATGCCATGCCGACGCCGGTCCCGCAGTTCAAAGCCGCTACGTGCGCGCCCGCCGATTCGAGAAACCGCGCCGCCTTTTCCGGATCCACTCCCATCATCGTACGCGCATTCTTCCCGTCGTGAGTCACGTCAAAGGCAAACGATCCGATAATGCAGGCCGCGCCCGCTGCCCGCGCCGCCTCGATGGCAAGACCGAGTTCGTCGAGCGAGGTTTGCGTTTCGATAATAATGCCGTCCACTCCCGCTTCTGCGAGCGCCGCCGCCTGCTCGCGAAAGGCGCCCTCCACCTCCTCGGCGGGCGTATCCCCGAGCGGCTCCATCAGTCCCCCAAACGGGCCGATGTCCCCCAGCACATATCCGGGCTTGCCGCCGAATGCCTGCCGCGCAATCCGCGCCGCCGCGCGGTTAATGGCGACCGTTTGTTCGGCCAGCCCGTGCCTTGCCAGGGCGATTCGCGACCCGCAGAAGGTATTCGTGAGGAGAATGTCCGAGCCTGCCTCCACGTATTTCCTTTGGATTTCGAGCAGCCGGTCCGGGTGCTCGAGATTCCAGCGTTCGCCGCAGCCGCCCGGCTCGAGTCCGGCCGCCTGGAGTTGCGTCCCCATGGCGCCATCGCCCAACAGCGGCCGCTCGGCAAGGGCTTCCAGAAGTGTTTTCATCTCAGTCGTGGCGTTCGAGCATTCCGCGGGCCATCCCGTTCGGGGCCTTCGGCACACAAACAGCGTCTTAACCCGCCGTCCAGGCTGAGGCATACCGCTCAGGATGTGGGTGTAGTGGCGCACCTCGCAACGGCACGGCGGCGAGTCCCGGCGAAACCGGCATGTGCCGCGAGCAAGGCAAAAAGTAGGCGCCACCGGCGCAGGCAAATACCGGAACGTAACTGCCGGCCGCCGGAAGGGCGGCGCCCACGGAACGCCCCGATTAAACGGAAACGGCCTCTCGGCCTTGGAATTCGTGAACGGCGTCAAACATGGCCACGATGTTTTCCACCGGCGTTCGAGCCTGTACGTTATGAACGGTGTTGAACACATAGCCGCCGCCTGGAGAAAAGATCTCGCAATGGCGCAGCACCTGTTCCCGCACCGCGTCCGCCGTCCCGAAGGCCAGCGTCTTCTGCGTATCCACGCCGCCTCCCCAGAACACGATGCGGCCGCCGAAGGTGCCCTTCAGATACTCAGGATCCATCCCCGCGGCCGACACCTGCACCGGATTCAGGATGTCAAATCCGGCTTCGAGGAAGAGGTCAATGAACTTCACCACCGATCCGCGGGAGTGCTTGAACGTGTTCCACTTTGTATTCCGGTGGACCCAGTCATTCACTCGCTTGTAGTAAGGAAGCCAGAGATTCCGGAAGGTCTCGGCGGAGCAGAACGTGGACCGCTGGGTTCCGAAGTCCGTTCCGCACAGATACAGCACATCGATCAAGTGGTGCATTCGGTCCCGCGCCTTGCGCAGATTCTCGATGAGGATGTCGCACTGGCGCGAAAACACCTCCTCGATATACTCCGGCCGGCTCCGGATGGACATGTACCACTCCGCCACATCGCGAATTCCCCTGGGATGCTTCAACCCCACTCCGGGAACGATGGCGATATCGCCGAACCCCGCGCCGAACTTCCCCACCACCGCCCTGCCCGTTCTCGCGGCCTCGCCCGCCGCGCGCTCCAGATACGTGAGGTCTTCCTCCGTCAGCAGGCTGAACTCCTCGAGGTTGTCCTCCGGGTCGAGTTTCGATTCGTCGATCGGCGCCTGCCGGATGACGGCGTCGAAGAAATAGCCGCCCGCCGGCATCCTTCCACTCGGCGCAGCGCTGGTATCGCCGTCCGGATGCAGCAGCGTGTCTCCGTTCGAATCGATGGTGACGTGGAAATTCCCGGGCACAAGCACTTCCAGGCCGTCATACATGCGCCAGGGCTTCCAACCCTCCAGGATCAGGCCGTAGTTCGCTTTCCGCGGGAAGATCGCCTCGACGTCAATGCCGAGCGCCTGCTTCAAGTCCTCATCGATCCACCCCAGCATCTGTCCGGGCTCGAAGACCTTTACCATCCTGCGCTCCAGGCCGTAATACTCCCGCAAGGCGGCGACGCAACTGGCGTGCATCCCGGTTACGGAAGTGGCTCCGAAATCAACGGGGACCCGGTCCGGCTGGGAATGACGCAAGGTGGTGAGAACTCGCTCTCGGGAGGTCATGGCATTGCAATTGCTAAGCACACGGGTGACCAATTCCGGCTATGAGAGGAGACGAAATGGCTGACCTCGCCCAACTACGCGAAGCCATCATCAACGGTAATGCCAAGGCCGCCGCCGCGGTCGTGAACACGGCCATTGCGGAAGGAACCCAGCCGATGGCGTTGATCCACGATTACATGATCCCGGCGATGGACGAGGTGGGAAGGCGCTTCGAGTGTGAAGAGTACTTCGTCCCGGAATTGCTGCTGTCAGCCCGCGCCATGAAGGCGGCTCTCGAACCGCTCCGCCCGCTTCTCGCCTCGAGCGGCATCCAGCCGGCCGGCAAAGTCCTGATCGGGACCGTAAAAGGCGATCTGCACGACATCGGCAAGAATCTCGTCTCTTCGCTGCTCGAGGGCGGCGGTTTCGAAGTCATCGATCTCGGCTCGGATGTCTCTCCTGGGAAGTTCATCGAAGCAGCCCAATCCACTGGAGCCGATATCATCGCTCTTTCCGCGCTGCTCACCGTCACCATGCCTTCCATGAAATACACGATCGAGGCGTTGAAGGAGGCGGGGCTCCGGGAGAGGGTCAAGGTCATCATCGGCGGCGCTCCCGTCACCCAGCAGTACGCCGATCAGATCGGCGCGGACGGCTACAGCGAAAACGCGACGCTCGCGGTGGCGCTCGCCCGCAGGCTCATGTCCGGGACCCGGCAGGCCACGGCCTAGACGATGCGCTTCAAACTCATCAGTTGCGAAGTGCTCTACCGCGAAATGTGCGAGAGCATCGCGCGCTCCCCTCACCAGGTGGATGTCGAGTTCCTGAGCAAGGGCCTCCACGACCTCGGCGGCAAGGCCATGGGGAAGGCGTTGCAAGAGAAGGTCGACGCGGTCTCCCCGGATACCCATGACGCCGTGCTCATGGGTTATGCCCTTTGCGGCAACGGGCTCCATGGAATCGAAGCCCGCGCGCTGCCCATCGTAATCCCCCGCGCGCATGATTGCATCGCGCTGCTCATGGGCAGCAGGGAACGCTACGCCGAGTTCTTCGAAGCCAATCCCGGGACGTATTTTCGCTCCACCGGCTGGCTCGAGCGCGGGAAATCGCTCCACCAGTTGCCGGTGGGTGGAACCGCCGGCGGCGCTTCCCTTGACGACCTGATCGAGCGCTATGGCGAGGAGAACGGCCGGTATCTCTTCGAGGAGTTCACCCGCTACCAGCAGCACTACCGTCATTTGACATACATCGAATCCGGACTCGAGCCCGACGGGCGCTTTGAAGAGGAAGCGCGGCGCGAAGCCTCGAAGCGCGGCTGGGAGTACGGCAAGATCCCAGGCAATTCGCGCCTCTTCCACCAGCTCGTGAACGGCGATTGGCCGGAGAAGGACTTCCTCGTCGTTCCGCCCGGAGCGCGCATCGCCGCTAGCTATGACGACAACATCATCCGGGTGGAGCCGCCGGTGGAAGGAAGAGGCGCATGACGGGGAGGGAACGCGTCCAGGCGAGGATTCAAGGCCGGCCCGTGGACAGCCTGCCGCTGATGCCCATCACCATGATGTTCGCAGCGGATACGATCGGCGTGCCCTATCTCGAATACGTGACGGATCACCGCGTGCTGGCCGAAGCCCAACTCGAAACGGCCGCGAAGTTCGACTTCGACTACGTCTCCGTCATCTCCGATCCCGCCCGCGAAGCCTCCGACCTGGGCGCGAAGATCCAGTGGTTCGATAACCAGCCCCCAGCCGTCGTGGAAACCGAAGCCTTGTTGAGCGACAAGGCCTCGCTCGCCGGTCTTCGTCTGCCGGAGATTGCCGGCGGCAGACGTATGCTGGACCGCGTCGAGGGCGTGCGCCTGTTGGCCAAACAGGCCGGCGTCAACAAGACCGTCGAGGGGTGGGTGGAAGGGCCATGCGCCATGGCCGCGGACCTGCGCGGCCTCAACACCCTCATGCTCGACCTTTACGACGACGAGGGTTTCGTCATCGACCTGTTCGAGTTCGTCGTCGCCATGGAGACGGAGTTTGCCCGCGCCCAGGTGCGCGCCGGAGCGACCCTCATCGGCATCGGTGACGCCGCCGCATCGCTGATCGGCCCGAAATTCTACCAGCGGTTCGTGCAGCCCTACGAACAGAAGCTGATCCGGTCCATCCGCGGAATTGGCGTACCCGTGCGCCTTCACATCTGCGGCAACACACGAAAGATCCTCTCGGGCATGGGAGAGACCGGAGCCGACATCATCGACCTCGATTTCCTTTCGCCGCTCGCCGAAGGACGCGCCGCCATGGGAGGATCCCAGGTCCTGCTCGGCAACATGGATCCGGTGCGCGCGCTCCGCGACGGCTCGCCGGACTCGGTCTTTCAGCGGCTCGAGGAGTGCTACGCCGCGGCGGGCCCGCGATATATTGTGGGAGCAGGCTGCGAGATCGCCCGCGGCACGCCACGCGAGAACGTGCTGGCGATGACGCGCTTCGCCCGCGGCCGGAATTGAGTTTCGCGTGGCCGAATATGTCCAGCTACAGCCGGAGCCCGGCAAGACCCTTTCCGATCAGCTCTTTGGCCTCGGGATCGAATTTCCCTGCGGCGGATGCACGGCGTGCGGGGGATGCCGGATCCGCCTCGTCTCCGGAGCCATTCCCATCACCGAGGGCATGCGTGACGCGCTCAGCGACGAAGAACTCGCCGCTGGATGGCGCCTTGCCTGCCAGGCGGAGACGGACGGCCCCGTTTCGCTGGACATCGAACAGTGGTCCGCCCGCATCCTCACCGATGAATCCCGCGTCGCGGTAGAGCCGTCCGAAGGCTTCGGAGCCGTTATCGACCTGGGAACCACCACCCTCGTTGTGGAACTCGTTGATCTGGCGACGGGCAGTGTCCTCGGCGTGCTTCCCGGCCTGAACCCCCAAGGCCGCTACGGCAGCGACGTGATGAGCCGCATCGAGTTCGACCTGCGCGAACCCGGCGTCCTCACCAGCCTGATTCGGCGAACCATCGGAGCGATGCTCGCCGAACTGGTCCGCGGCCGCAAACTGCGTGAAGTGTTGATCTGCGGCAATACCGTCATGCACCACCTCTTCTGCGGAGAGAGCGTCGAGCCCCTCTCCCACGTTCCCTTTCGTCCTTCGGCGTCCGGCGCGAGGTGCTTCACGGGCGAAGAACTCGGCTGGCCCGGGCAAACCCACTCCGCGGCAGTCACCTTTCTGCCCTGCGCCGGAGGCTTTGTCGGCAGCGACCTGCTGGCGGGCCTCATTGCCTGCGGGATGCACCAGTCGGAAAGCCCTATCGCCCTGATGGATCTCGGCACCAACGGAGAGATCGCCTTTGGCGGCCGTGAGGGGATCCTTTGCACCTCGACCGCCGCGGGGCCGGCGTTTGAAGGAGGCCGCATCCGCATGGGCATGCGCGCCGGAGACGGCGCCATCGACCGTGTGGAGCAGGACGGCAGCGGCCTCGTCTGCCACGTCATCGGAGGCGATGCGCCTCGCGGCATCTGCGGCAGCGGCCTGGTCGACGCCGCGGCGGTCTCGCTCACCACCGGGTCCCTGGCCGCAACCGGGCGCCTGTCGAATGGCGCGAAGTCCCTGCCGCTCGCCGGTCCAGTCGCCCTTACGCAATCCGACATCCGCGAACTCCAACTCGCCAAAGGCGCGGTCGCCGCCGGTCTGGAACTGCTCCGTCAGGAAGCCGCCATCCACTCGTCCCAGGTCGCTTCCCTTCATCTTGCCGGCGCGTTCGGAAATTATGTCCGCGTCGACAGTGCCCGGCGGATCGGACTCCTTCCGCGCTGGGACACACCTGTCCATCCCATCGGCAACAGCGCCGTCCGCGGCACGCGCACGCTGCTGCTCAGTCCCTCCCGCCGCCAATCTCTCCTCGATGGTCTGCTCCGGATCACCCGGCACGTCGAACTCGCGGCCAGCCCTGAATTCCAGGAGGCCTTCGTCGAAAACATGACCTTTCCCTCACCGCCTGAACCGTCACGGGGCTAGAACGATCAATCACCACCACCATGTTCAGAGCCCCAGGGCGTGCTCGATCTCCGCCTCGACGCGAGCAAAGTCTCCAGGGTTGCGGAGAACGTTGCCGATCCCGGTGTTAGCTTTCTTCTCCAGCAGTTTCTCCGTAGCGTACAGCGCGAGCATATAAGCCGCGCGCGCATTCCGCGCGCTCATGCGAGACCAGTTCTGCCCCAACTGGCTCAGCTTGGGCGCCTGATGCGCCTTAATCAAGGCTTCGATTGCCGCGCGGTATTGCGGCGCCAGTGTCTGGCCGGAGTATTTCTGCGCCAGGCCTTCGTGCAGCCAGGCCGGCCATTGGCCGATCTCGTGCAGGCAGGCATGCACCAGTTCGTGGGCGAATGTCCGGCGGGTTTCCGCGCTCACCTGCCGCGAATCGGAAATGGGCACGTGAATGCGCCCGTCATACAACCCGCCGCTCCACTCGGCGGCTTGCGTTGCCTGGAAGTAACTTTCGCGACTCGAGGCGACGGCCGTCACCTTCTCATTTGCCCGGCAGCCGAGTTGGAACGAGATGCGGGTGTACTCGTCGTCCAGCACCTGAAGCATGCTCTTCGCCAGAGATTCCGGCGCCGTGCCGCGTTCATACCGCAACACCACCCGGTTGCCCACCATGCGCTCCGACCCCTTGTCGGCCGTCTTTTCCCGCTCGGCGCGGCGGATCATTGCTTCAATGCCGGGGTTCGGTTCGATGGCGGCGGATTCCTTCCAGTGCAGCATGGCCTGTTCGAGGTTGTCCATCCTGTAGAAGGCCATCCCGGCAACGACGTGAAGATAGGGGTCCGCCGGGTAGCGCTGCAAGTCATGTTCGAGAAGGCGGAGGGCTTCGGCCGGCTGGTTGGCTTCAATCAATCTCCAGGCCTTGGTTGCCGGATGGTCCCTTCCCGCCTTCGACACGGCAGCGGCCGCCGCTGCCGCCGGCGCGTTTCCAGCGCCGCCGATATCGCGGGCGCTCTTTCGCGCCTCCTCGAAGGCGCCGGCCCCGTCCACCGCCTTTGAAGGCACATAGCCGGATATCTGCTTTCCGCCCACGTCGGCAACCACCTTGTAGCACGATCCGCCGCCGCCGGTGAGCGCGGACCGCACCTCCACCGGTTGCCCCGCGGGCAGAAGGGCAATCTGCTCTTCCTCCGCGTCACACCCGCCGCGGAGCACTGATTCCGTATTCAACGTGGTTGCCGTGATGGCGAATAGAAGCCAAGTGGCGGGCATACCTTTGATCGTAAGGTGGCGTGGCGCCGTATTCCCTCAGGGAAACGCCTCAGTTCTCCTATTCGTGCTGCCCGAGCGGCCGGTCCGGCGTTCGCTGAATCGAACGCCGGCGGTGCACACCGGAGACTTGAAGACGGGGTTCGCGCCGGGAACGGGCCATGGCCTCGGTGTTTCCATCACAAGGCCGGGCGATGGGGAACTGCGATTGCACTCGCCGGCGGCCTTCGGGCACGGTGGAGCGTATCGCACCCATGGCCGGGCCGATCCGCGGAAGGACATGGTGGGCGTCATCATGCTCCAGCGCGCCAATGGCGGCGGAGATTTGGCGGCCGGGATCAGCGGCTTCATGGCCATGCCGGCCGCGGCCATTCTGGAGCAGCGCTCAATAGAGGATGCGCGTGCGGATGGCGCCAGGCACTTCATCAAGCCCGCGCTTGACCATCAGGGACTCGTTCCGTTCACCGGTGTCGATGTCGATGACCACGTAGCCGATCTTCGAATTGGTTTGCAGATATTCGCCGGCGATGTTGATTTTGCGCTCGGAGAACACCGCGTTCACGGCCGAGAGCACACCCGGCCGGTTGCGGTGGATATGCAGCAGGCGGTGCATGGCCGGATGTTCCGGCAGGGAGACTTCAGGGAAGTTGACCGCGGAGAGCGTGGAGCCGTTGTTGCTGTACTTGATGAGCTTGCTTGCCACTTCGTATCCGATATTTTGTTGGGCTTCTTCCGTGCTGCCGCCCACATGCGGCGTCAGCAGAACATTGTCCAAGCCCCGCAGCGGCGAGACGAACTCCTCGCCCTCGGTCTTCGGCTCGGAGGGAAAGACGTCGATGGCCGCTCCGGCGATGTGGCCTGAGCGGAGCGCCTCCGCCAGAGCGTCGAGATCGACCACGGTGCCGCGCGAGGCGTTGATGAGCAGCGAGCCCGGCTTCATGGCCGCAATCTGATCGCGGCCGATGAGTCCGTGCGTCCGCGGAGTTTTCGGAACGTGAAGCGTGACGGCGTCGGCAACATCGAGCAGGCCGTCGAGCGAGGGCGCCGGCCTGGCGTTGCCGAGGGCCAGTTTTGCGTCGATGTCGTAATAGATCACCTGCATTCCGAGGGACTCCGCCAGCAGTCCGATCTGCGTGCCGATGTGGCCGTAGCCGACGATGCCAAGACACTTGCCGCGCACTTCGCGGGAGCCCGCGGCTGTCTTGATCCAGCCGCCACGGTGGGCCATCGCGTTGCGGCGCGGGATGCCGCGCATGAGCATGATGATCTCCGCCAGCACCAGTTCGGCGACGCTGCGTGTGTTGGAAAAGGGCGCGTTGAACACGGGAATCCCGCGCGCCTGCGCGGCGTCGAGATCCACCTGGTTGGTGCCGATGCAGAAGCATCCCACTCCGGTCAGCTTCGGCGCGTTCTCGAAGATGCGCGCCGTGAGTTGCGTGGCGGATCGAATGCCGATGAAGTAGGCGTCCTTCACCGATTCGAGAAGCCGTCCTTCCGGGAGCGATTTCTGATGGTACTCGATTTCGGTGTAGCCGTCGTCCCGAAAGGCTTTCACGGCGGTGGAATGGACGCCTTCGAGCAGAAGAATCTTGATCTTGCTTTTATCGAGGGATGTCTTACTCATTCAGTTGCGGAAACGTGTTTCTATCACCAGTTTCGCATGTGGTGTACGCTGTAGGGACAAAGGAGAGAAAATGAGAGGATCTGGAGTGCTTTTGTGGGCGCTTGTCTCGTGTACGGTGCAGGCGCGGAATCCACTGGTGACGACGGCGGCGCAGCGCTATTTCAACAGCGTGCGGAGGAATCTCGAGGCGAGCGCCGAGGCCATGCCGGCGGAGAAATATGGCTTCCGGCTGACCGAAGGACAGATGACGTTCGCCGAATGGCTCAACCATGCCACCCAGCGCAACTACAGCGACTGTGCGGTGATGAAAGGCGAAAGCGTGCCGGATGCGGAAAAGGAGGCGGCGAAGCTCAAGCACAAGGGCGAGGTGAGCAAGGCGCTGAAGGAGTCCTTCGCCTATTGCGCCGAAGCGCTGCGGGGAATGGATGATCAGAAAGCCATCTCATCTCCGGCAATGAGCAACGCCTTGTTGCACGTGGTGGTCCACAACAACGAGATCTACGGAAACGTGGTGGGGTATCTGCGTGTCTGGAACACCAGGCTAAGCCTGGCTGATCTTGTGAACTGAAAGGAGTTCACCATGTAAATTGCTCATTCGTACGTGTAGCGGAACCGGAGCGGGGTGGAGTAATCCACCTGGTGGAAACCGGGGAAGCAAACCTGCGAGCCGTAGCGCAAGCGAACCCGATTCGGCCTCGTTACGCTTTTGAAGGTGGCCAGTCTGCCAGAGTTGATGAAGCCTGTTACCGGCGGGGAAGTAATGAGCAAGCACTCGTCGGGCCTTCCGGGGTGGTTGGGGACAGCGCGCAGGGAAAGATCAGTTCAGGAACCTGGGAGACCCGGCAGGGAGGGGAAGGGAGACCGGACCCAACGGCCCGAGGGAATCCATAACCGAAGGAACGGCCCTGGCCGGGAGTCGGAGAGGCCCATAGTAGCGAGGAAGCGAGTAATGACCGTGGAGCGAAGGGGCCTTACTGGAAACAGTGCTGCTGTAAGAGGGAAGGAGAGCCGATTGGAAGAAATTCCTAGCACGGAAGAATGGGAGCAGATCGAAGCCGCGGAAAACGCGACGCAAGAGAGGCTGCCAGATAGACTCTCGTTGCTGAGACAGAAGCTGAGTCAAAAGGCCAAGCAGGAGCCGAAGTTCCGGTTTTATACGCTGTATAACCAGATCTGTCGGCGCGATGTGCTGGAAGCAGCATGGGCGCGGGTGCGAGCCAACAAGGGCGCCCCCGGCGTGGACGGCGTGAAGATCGAACAGATCGAAGCGGCGGAAGCGGGAGTGCAGGGATTCCTGGAGGAAATCGAGGAGTCACTGCGCGCCAAGACCTATGCGCCGAAAGCGGTACGGCGCGTCTACATACCAAAGGCAAATGGGAAACTGCGGCCGTTGGGAATACCGACGGTCCGCGATCGAGTGGTCCAGATGGCGGCCCTGCTGATCCTGGAGCCGATCTTCGAGGCCGATTTCGAGGATTGCTCCTATGGGTTCCGTCCGGGGCGCTCGGCACACCAGGCGCTGGAGGAGATACGCGGCCAGATCAAGGCTGGGTATCAGGCGGTGTATGACGCGGACTTAAAAGGCTACTTCGATTCGATTCCGCACGGCAAGCTTCTGGCTTGTGTGCGTATGCGAGTGGTGGACCGGAGTGTGCTCATGCTGATTCGGATGTGGCTGCAAAGCCCGGTAGTAGAGCCGGATGAGAAGGGCCAACCGGGGCGGTGGAGTCGGCCGCGCAAGGGGACTCCTCAAGGCGGGGTGATTTCGCCGCTGCTCAGTAACTTGTATTTGCATTGGTTCGACAAGCTGTTTCACCGGACTGATGGGCCGGCTCAATGGGCAAACGCCAAGTTAGTGCGCTACGCCGATGACTTTGTGGTGCTGGCGCGCTATCAAGGACCACGCCTGACGGGCTGGATAGAATCGAAACTCGAAAGCTGGCTTGGGTTGGAGATCAATCGGGACAAGACGCGAGTGGTCGACCTGAAACACAAGGGAGCTAGTCTGGACTTTCTGGGGTTCACGTTCCGCTACGATAACGACCTCGAAGGGCGTGGGTGGCGGTATCTCAACGTGCAACCGTCGAGAAAGGCTCTGAAGAAGGAACGGGAGAAGCTGCACGAGGCGACCAATCATCGCCAGTGCTTCAAGCCCATCCCGGTGCTGATCGAAGAGCTGAATCGACACCTGAAGGGATGGAGGAACTACTTTGCTTTTGGATACCCGCGCCTGGCCTTCCGCAAGATCAACACGTACGTTCGTGGTCGTCTTACGCAGCATTTGAAGCGACGCAGCCAACGGTCCTTCCGGCCGCCGGAAGGAGTCAGCTACTACCAACAGATCGAGCGGTTTGGTCTGGTTCGGCTATGAGGCTGGCAGCCGTCAACTGTCTGCGCACGCCTGCGGCGATAACGTTTCCAGGAGAGCCGGATGTCGGGAAATCTGCTCGTCCGGTTCGACGAGGGGAGAGTGGGTCGCACCGCAAGTGTCGCCCTCTCTCCTACTCTACCGGATTTATTCCCCCTTCCACCGCGGCGAGGCGTGGAATGGAGGGGAAGAAAGATTAGCCGGAGAGGGAGACGATTGAGAATCCTGGTGGTCGAGGACGAGCGGAAGGTCGCAAATGCCTTACGGGAGGGATTGGAAGGCGAATCGTATTCCGTGACTCTCGCCCATACGGGAGAGGAGGGGTTCTTCCTGGCGAGCACGGAGGAGTTCGACATCGTCATTCTCGACATCATGCTGCCCGGCAGGAGCGGGACAGAGGTGTTATCGGCCATGCGCGGGCGGAACCTCCGCGTGCCCGTCCTGCTGCTGACCGCCAAGGATGCGGTGGAGGACCGCGTTGCCGGACTCGATGCCGGCGCGGACGACTACCTGGTGAAGCCCTTTGCCTTCCCCGAACTTTCGGCCCGGGTGCGTGCGCTGTTAAGGCGCGGCAAGCCGGATCCGGTTCCCAGCCTGAACATGGAAGACCTGCACATGGACCTGGTGGGCCGCAAGGCCACGCGCGGCGGCCAGAGCCTCGATCTGACGGCGAGGGAGTTCGAAGTACTCGAGTATCTTCTCCGCCAGCAGGGGCGTGTTGTGTCGCGGGAGATGCTGGCGCGGGATGTCTGGAAGGAGACGGCGCGCCACACGCCGCTCGACAACGTGATTGATGTTCACATGGTGCGAATCCGGCGAAAGGTGGACGAGGGGTTTCCCAAGAAACTGGTGCACACGGTCCGCGGAGTGGGATTTCTGTTGAAGGCGGAATCGCATGAGACGGATCAGTCTTCATAACGTCCGCACGCGGCTGACACTGTGGTACGTGGCTGTGCTTGCCGCCGTGCTGGTGATCTATGGCGGCCTCACGTCGGCCGCGTTGCTGCTTCAACTCCGCGGTCAACTCGACCGCCTCGCCGTCGAGGATCTCGAAACGGTGGAGGGGTTCCTCAGCTTTCGGCCCGGCGGCGGAGTGTTTCTGCGCAGCGACTACCACGATCATCCTTATCCATCGGAAATGACGCAGCGCCTCATGGAAGTGTGGAGCACGGACGGGACACTGCTGTTTCGCAATGAGTTGTTGGGCGGCCGTACTTTAGGCCCGCCGCCGCGGCCCGAGGAGGGGGCCGGCGACTACTCGCAGCGCTCGGTCAAACTGGCTGACGGCACGCCGGTCCGCCTGGTGAGCAGAAGGCATGCCGTCGATGGCCGGCCCACGGTGATTCGGATCGGCTTCAGCGAGGAGCCGATGCGGCAGCGCTTCCATCAGGTGGTGATCGGGCTGCTGGCGGGCCTTCCCCTGGCCCTCGGTCTGGCCGGTTTCGGCGGATATTTTCTTGCCGGACGCGCGCTCAGCCCCATTGAGCGGATGGCGCGGCGGGCGCACGAAATCAATGCCGATCAATTGAGCGCCCGGCTGGATGTGGAGAATCCGCAGGACGAACTCGGGTTGCTGGCGCGGGCATTCAACCAGACGTTGTCGCGGTTGGAGCGCTCGTTTGATCAGTTGCGGCGGTTCACCTCGGACGCATCGCACGAACTCCGGACGCCGCTTACCGCCCTTCGCAGCGTGGGAGAGGTCGGTTTACGAAAGCAGGGCCGCCCGGCGGAGCACTATCGGGAAGTTATCGCCAGCATGCTCGAGGAATCCTCCCGGCTCACGCGGCTTGTGGATAGCCTGCTCACCATCTCCCGCGCGGACGCCGGCCAAATCCGCCTGGAAAGGGCGGCGACTCCCGTACTTCCGTTTGTGCGGGAAGTGGGTTCTTTCATCGAGGTTCTCGCGGAGGAAAAGCAACAGAGTCTGATGATGGAAGGGGACGAGACCGCGGTGGTGTTTGCCGACCGGCTGATTCTCCGGCAGGTGCTGGTCAATCTCCTCGACAACGCCATCAAATATTCCCATGCCGGCGGACGCGTGTCGGTTCGGGTGCTTCCGGCGCGGGAGGCGGTTTCCATCGAGGTTCGGGACAGCGGGCCTGGTATTCCCCCCGAGCATCGCGACCGGGTGTTCGACCGCTTCCACCGTGTGGATGAATCGCGTTCGCGGGAGGGCGGTGGAGCAGGGCTTGGGCTGGCGATTGCCAAATGGGGCGTCGAGGTCCACGGCGGGCGCCTGGAACTGGAATGCCCCACGGAGGGAGGATGTGTTTTCCGCGTGGCGCTGCTGGCCGGCGTGTCCGAGCAGGTGTTGCCCCCCCATTCCTGAACGAACATTCAGGGAATGTTCAGGCAATCTTCAGTCACCACGGAGCCTCTGAGCCGTATAACGTTATAGAGGCAATCTGGGAACGTGAGGCAACTTCGACCTCCCGGCGCAGGGGAACAATCGATATGCGCGAGCCGCCGGGACTTTCTCTCGAGAATCGCCGGCGGCGCCGGATTGGCGCTCATGGCGTGTCATTCCGGCGCGCGCGGATCAAAGGACTCCGGCAAAGCAGAAGCCATCGCCGGAAAGGCGGATGTAACTTTGCGTATCGCCCCGGTTCTGGTGGACATCGCGAAGGATCACACCATCAGCACCATCGGATATAACGGCGCGGTTCCCGCCCCGCTCATCCGGCTCAAAGAGGGCCTGCCGGTCACGGTGGATCTGTTCAATGACACGGACATGGCGGAACTCGTTCACTGGCACGGGCAGATCATCCCAGCGGAGGTAGACGGCGCGGCGGAAGAGAAGAGCCTCCACGTGCCCGCGCGAGGCCATGTACGCTACCGGCTCACGCCTCAACCCTCCGGATCACGGTTTGTCCATACGCATGTAATGCCGATGTCCGACCTCGGCAAAGGGACGTATACCGGGCAGTTCGGCTTTGTTTACATCGAGCCGAAGAGCGACGCCGGGCGCTATGACCAGGAAGTCTTCCTGGCTACCCACGAATGGGAACCGTTCTATACGGCGGAGGAGATGGAGGAAGAGGAAGGCGGCGAAAGGGCGGAACAGGAACAGCAGAAGAAGGACGAAAAGCCGAACGGTTTGGAGATTGGATATCAGCGATTCACGATTAACGGCAAGTGTCTTGGCCACGGCGAACCGGTTCGAGTGAAAGAGGGCCGGCGGGTGCTCTTCCATATCCTCAACGCGAGCGCCACGGAGAACATAAAACTGGCGCTGGCGGGCCATCGCTTCGAAGTGGTGGCGCTTGACGGCAACCCCGTACCGCGTCCGCAAACCGTTGACCTGCTCGAACTGGGAACCGCGGAGCGCATTGACGCCGTGGTGGAGATGAGAAATCCGGGAGTCTGGATTCTGGGAACGCCGCGCGACGACGACCGCGGGGACGGGTTGGGCATCGTAGTGGAATACGCGAACAGGAACGGAGCGCCCCGGTGGATTCCGCCGCCGAAGAGGCCATGGGATTATGCGAGCTTTAGCGCCGGCGGGAGTGTTCCGCAACCGGACGAGGTGATCCCGCTCGTGTTCGGCAAGATCAATGGCGGCACGGGGGGGTTCAACCGTTGGACCATCAACGGCAAAGGGTACGACGAAAAAGACGAACCCCGAAAGCTGAGCAAAGGCAAGCGCTACCGTCTCGTCTTCGACAACCGGACAGACGATGCGCATCCGGTGCATCTGCACCGGAACAGCTTTGAACTTACGAATGTTTACGGAAAGCCGGTTTCGGGGGTGCTGAAGGATGTTGTGCTGGTGAAAGGGTTCCGGAAGATCGAGGCGGACCTTGTCCCGTCAATGGATGGCCTGACGCTGTTTCACTGTCATCAACAGCTCCACATGGACTACGGGTTCAAGACGCTGTTCGACGTCGTATGACCCCGGCTGCACATCCTGCATCACGCGGTGGAAGAGTCTATCTTCGGCCTGGGCATGGTGGAGGAACCGGCCAGGCACGGTTATCGCATCAGTCCGGGCGCTCTGTACCCCTTGCCGCACGGTCACGAGAAGAAAGGCTATCTGAAATCGAAGCAGATCAGGGGCGGCAAATCGCGGCGCAAGGCGTACCGCGCAACTCCTCTCGGCCGGAAAGCTTTAATTGCCGCCAAGGGGAAACTACGGGAACTGATGGAAGGAAAATCGCGATCGCGAGGAACCGGTGGACGAACGGAAGCAGAGTGGCAATCAGAGTTGCGGCCTTGATACTTGCGGCGGGCGCCGGGATGAGGGCGCAGGAGCCTGGCCCTCCCGCCGGTCTTACGCTAGGGCAGGCGGTGGAGGCGGCTTTACGGAACTACCCGTCCGTTCGCGTCTCGCAGGAACAGATCAACGCCGCCGCGGCCGGAATTCAGCTTGCCCGCACAGCCTATCTTCCGCGCGTGGATGCGCTGGCGCAAGTCAATCGCGCGACGCGCAACAACGTCTTCGGCCTGCTGCTGCCTCAGCGCGGGATTCCCTCCATCTCCGGCCCGGTGCTGGGGACAAACAACTTCGGAACCACGTGGGGAACCGCGATCGGAGCGCTCGTTTCATGGGAGCCGTTTGATTTCGGAGCCCGGAAGGCCGGGGTCGATGCGGCCACGGCGTCGCGGGCGCGGTCAGAGGCCACCCTCAAACGAACGCGGTACGACGTGGCGGTGGCCGCCGCGGATTCCTATGTCACGCTGGTGGCCGCGCAGGAAACAGTGCGGGCCGCACAGGCGGGCGTGGATAGGGCCCAGGTGATTTCAAGAACAATCGATGCCCTTGTGAATTCGCAGTTGCGCCCCGGCGCGGATGCCTCGCGCGCGGCGGCGGAACTGGCGGCGGCGCGGACGCAACTCATTCAGGCGCGGCAGACCGTGGAAGTGGCGCGCGCCAACCTGTCGCGATTCGTGGGGCGGGAACCGGCCCAGATCACGGTATCGGCGCCGCGTCTGCTGGGGTTGCCTCCGGCGCAGCAGGCCGCGCCGCTCGATCCGGCGGCGAACCCCGCCTCACTCGAACAGAACGCCGTGGTCGAGCAGTTACGCGCGCAATTGCGTATCCTCGAACGGTCATACTTTCCCCGGTTCTACTTACAGGCGTCGGCCTACGCGCGTGGAAGCGGCGCGGAGGTCGACGGAAAAATCCTGGGTGGCGCGAACGGACTTGCTCCCAACTTTCAAAATTACGCGCTTGGTTTTACCGTGGAATTCCCGGTGATGGATATCGCCTCCATCCGGGCCAGGAAAGCGGCGCAGTCTTCGAACATTCGCGCGGAGGCGGCGCGCTACCAGCAGATCGCTGTCGACTTGAAGGCGCAGTGGAACGCCGCGGTGGCAACCTTACAAGGAGCGAGAAACGTTGCCGCGAATACGCCTGCCGAAATCAAGGCGGCGCGCGCGGCTACCAGCCAGGCTACGGCGCGCTACCAATCCGGTCTGGGCAATGTGGATGAGGTGGCCGAAGCGCAGCGGCTGTTGACGCAGGCCGAGATCGACGATGCCTTAGCCCGGCTCGGTGTATGGCGGGCCTTGCTTGCCGTAGCCACCGCCGCGGGCGACATACAGCCGTTTGTTGTGGAAGCAAGCCGGTGACTCTCGGGGGAAATGAATCATGCGCATCGTTCTAGCCGCTCTCAGCCGCCCCATCACGGTGGTGGTTGCCCTCGTCTCCATCGTCTTGCTTGCTTTTCTTGCGGTGCAGCGGATGCCGGTGGACATCTTCCCCAAGGTTGGCGAGCCGGCCATTTATGTGGCCCAGCCTTACGGAGGCATGGACCCGGCTCAGATGGAAGGCTACCTCACTTACTATTACGAGTATCACTTCCTTTACATCACCGGAATCAGCCGCGTGGAGAGCAAGAGCATTCAGGGCGCGGCGCTGATGAAACTGATCTTCCACGAAGGCACGGATATGGCGCAGGCGCTGGCGGAGACCGTCGGCTATGTCAATCGCGCGCGGTCATTCATGCCGCCGGGTACGGTGCAGCCCTTCATCACGCGATTTGACGCCGCGAGCGTCGCCGTCGGCCAACTGCTGTTCAGCAGTTCCACACGCACACAGGGCGAGTTGCAGGATTTTGCCCTGAACAGCGTGCGTCCTCTCTTTGCCACGTTGCCCGGCGTTTCGGCGCCGCCGCCCTTTGGCGGAAACCAGCGAACGATTGTCATCACTCTCGATCCGGACAAACTCCAGCAGTACCGCATTTCGCCCGACGAAGCCATCGCGGCGGTCAGCAGCGCCACGCTGGTGATGCCCTCCGGAAACATGTGGACGGGAAAGATCAACCGCATCGCCAGGACGAACGCCGCGCTCGGTGGAAACCTTTTGGAACTCTTGAGCACGCCCATCCGTCCGGTCTCCGGCACGACCGTCTATCTGCGCGATATCGGCACAATCGAGAACGGAACGGACATCATTACCGCGTATGCCCACGTGAACGGCGGAAGGACCGTGTATATTCCGGTGACCAAACGCGCGGATGCGTCCACGCTTGCCGTCATCAACGCGGTAAAGAAGGCGATTCCCGATTTCCGCAAGGTTGTGCCCGATGACGTGGATGTGAGCCTGCAATTCGACCAGTCGCCGTTTGTCACCAATTCCCTGCGCGGCCTCATCTTCGAGGCGCTGCTCGGGGCCGGCCTGACCGGCCTGATGGTGTTGCTCTTCCTCCGCGACTGGCGCAGCGCGGTCATCGTGGTCATGAACATTCCCTTCGCGTTGCTGGGCGCCGTGGTGTTGTTGTGGGCCACCGGCCAGACGATCAACATCATGACCCTGGGCGGACTGGCGCTGGCCGTGGGTGTTCTCGTGGATGAGGCAACGGTGGAAATCGAGAACATTCACACGCGGATGCTGCCGGGAGTTTCGCGGGCGCGGGCGGTGCTGGAGGCGTGCCGCCACACGGCGCTGCCGCGCCTGCTCTCCATGTTCTGCATCCTGGCCGTCTTCGTGCCCTCGTTCTTCATGATCGGCGTGGGACGGCAGCTTTTTGTGCCGCTCTCGCTGGCGGTGGCCTTCTCGATGATCACCTCCTACCTGCTCTCGAGCAGCCTCGTTCCTGTTTTCTCCACCTGGCTCATGCGGGAAGCGCACCGCGGGGAAGAACACGAGGGGTTATTCGGCCGCCTGCGCGGCTTCTATGAAGGCTACCTGCGGATTGTTCTGCGCCTGCGCTGGCTGATGTCGGGCGCGTATCTGGCCGGCGCGTTCGCGATCCTTTACTTGCTGCCGCCGGGTATTGGAACCGAGTTGTTTCCCGACGCCGGCGCCCCCGTGCTGCGGTTGCGGATGCGGGCGCCGGCCGGGACTCGGATCGAAGAGAACGAACGCCTCGTGCTTCGCGCGCTGAATGTCATTCAACAGGCGGCGGGGAAGGAGAACGTGGAGATCACCAGTGATTTCATGGGCACCATCCCCGCCAGTTATCCGGTGGATCTGATCCATCTGTTCACCAGCGGCCCTCAGGACGCGATCATCCAGGTGGCGTTGAAACGCGGCGCGCCCCGCGGCGAGGCGTTGCGTGAGCGCATCCGGGCGGGGCTGCGGCGCGAACTCCCCGAGTGCGAAGTCTCCTTCGAAGCCGCCGACATTGTCTCCCAGGTAATGAGCTTCGGCTCTCCCACCCCCATCGAAGTGGCCGTGCAGGGAGCCGCCCTGGCGGATGACCACCGGTACGCCCAGAAGGTGAAGGCGGAGATGGCGAAGCTCGATTTTCTGCGTGATCTCCAGTTTGCGCAGGAGTACGGCTACCCCACGCTGGACATCGATATCAGCCGCGACAGGGCCGGTCAATTCGGGCTGACCATGGCGGACGTGGTCCGTTCGGTGGTGCCCGCCACGTCGTCGTCGCGGTTCACGCAGCCCAACTACTGGCGCGACCCGAAGTCCGGCAACGCGTTTCAGATTCAAGTGCAACTGCCGCAGAACCGTATGCAGAGCGTGGAAAGCGTCGGAGAGATCCCCATCATGCGAAACGGCGTCCGTAATACGGAGCTGAGGAACGTCGCCAAGATGAAGCCGGGCACGATTCCCGGCTTGATTGAACGCTTCAACGGGCAGCATATCGTGAGCGTGACGGCCAACGTGAGCGGAATCACGCTGGGGGAGGCGGCGCCCAGGCTGAGCAAGGCATTGCTTGCCGCGGGCTCTCCGCCGCGAGGCGTCAAAGTGGTGATGAAAGGCCAGATCCCCCCGCTCGAGCAAACCATCTCCGGACTTCGCACCGGCCTGCTGCTGGCGGTTGTGGTGATCTTCCTGCTGCTCTCGGCGAACTTCCAGTCTCTTCGTTTGGCTCTTGCCATCGTTTTGACGGTCCCTGCCGTGCTCTGCGGCGTTGTGGGGATGCTGATGGCGACGGGCACAACGTTGAGTATCCAATCGTTCATGGGGGCGATCATGGCCATTGGCATCGCGGTGGCCAATTCGATCCTGCTGGTCACCTTCGCCGAACGTTTTCGGCATCAGAACATGCCGCCGCTGGACGCGGCGCGGGAGGGCGCCGCAAGCCGCCTGCGAGCCATTCTGATGACGGCGGCGGCGATGATCTCCGGCATGACGCCGATGGCGATTGGAATGGGTGAGGGCGGGTCGCAATCCGCCCCGCTTGCCCGCGCGGTGATCGGCGGCCTGCTGGCCGCCACTTTCGCAACCTTGACCATCCTGCCTTCGATCTATGGCATTCTCCAGCGGAGGGCATCCTTGACGTCGCCGTCCCTGAATCCGATGGAACCTTCAAGCCGGTACTATGACGCACATTAGACCCTACTTTTTCGCAATCCTTGTTCTGGCCGCTGTCTCGCAACGCGGTTTTGCCCAATCGGGCGAGTTGGTGGCGGTTGTCTCCAAGCCCGTTTCCCGGATGGTTGAACTGCCGGGGGAGTTCCTGCCGTTCCTGACGGTTTCGCTGCACGCCAAGGTGCCGGGGTATGTGGATCGGGTTCTGGTGGATCGGGGCAGCATGGTCAAACAGGGAGATCCGCTGGCGGAGTTGAGCGCGCCGGAAATGGCGGCGAGGATTGCCGAGGGGGAGTCGAAAGTGCAATTGGCGGACGCAGAGCGCCTCCAGGCGGAAGCTCAGCTATCGGCGGCCGAGAGCACTTACGACCGCATGAAGACGGCGGCGCGGACTCCGGGCGCCATCGCGGGGAATGAACTCATCCTGGCGGAGAAGCAGCGGGACGCCGCGCGGGCACTGCTGAACTCGCGGCGCCAGGCCGGCAGGGCCGCGGAAGCCGGCGTTCGCGCCCTCAAAGACCTGCTTGCCTACTTGAAGATCAGTGCTCCTTTCGATGGAGTGATCACGGAGCGGCGGGTGCACCCGGGAGCCTTGGTTGGTCCCGGTAATGACGACGTGCTTCTTGTGCTTCAACAGGTATCCCGCCTTCGGTTAGTGGTGCCCGTGCCGGAAGAGGACGTCAGCGGCATTGTGAAAGCGGCGAAGGTGCAGTTTCAGGTACCCGCATGGCCGGAACGGACCTACTCCGGAGCGGTCGCGCGAATTTCCCGCGCTCTCGATCAGAGGACGCGCACGATGGCCGTCGAGTTGGACGTGATGAATCCCGATGGCTCACTCGCCCCCGGCATGTACCCGGCGGTGAAATGGCCCGTGCGCCGGTCTCGTCCATCGCTTTTCGTGCCGAAGACCGGGGTGGTCACCACCACCGAGCGCACGTTCGTGATTCGCGGCCGTGACGGACGCGCCGAATGGGTGGATGTCAAGAAAGGCATCATGGAAGGCGACCTGGTGGAGGTGTTCGGAGATCTGAAGCCCGGTGACAGAGTGGTTCGGCGCGGTACCGATGAACTGCGAGAGGGCGCGCCGATAGCCACCGTGGGGAAAGTCAGATAGTTCGGTGTGCTTTATTTGTTCGCCACAACCGGTTGAGGTGTACCGGATTCGCCCGAAGGCTCCGCCGCGGGCTTCTTCGCCGGCGCCACGACATGGAATTTATCCGGCGTAAACTCAACGGTGCGCACTTGGCCGCGAGGTCCCACACTGCCGATATCGGCGCCGTTGAAACGGATATCCACTCCGCCCGCATTGCCCAGAAAGATGCGCGCGTTTTCATGGGCCGCCGTCACCGCCGACTCTCCGGGAGCCAGAACCCGCTCCACAATGACTTTCCCATCGGCCGTAATCCGCAGCCAGGTCTCTTCCTTGGCCACCACCGTAAGGGAGATCTTTCCCGCCGCGATGTTCTCCACGGGAACTTGCGTAGCCGCCGGAGGCGCCGCGGATTGTGCCGAAGGCTGGAGAGGGGCGGATTCCACTTTGGCCAAGGGAGCAGTAGGCTGGGCCGCTGGAGGAGAAACCGTGTCGGGTACCGGTACCCTTGGCTCCTCGACGGTAGCGGATTTCACCCTCTCCGCCTGGGGCGCGCTCGCCGAAGTGGAACTCAACTGGCTGCGCTGCCACAGCCAGAACACTGCGCCACAAGCCACAATCACCGCCGCCAGCATCACTATGGATGCCGTGAGCTTCCGCGCCGTGAGCGCGGAGGCGGAGCCTTCCGGCAACGGGTCCACCTCATATTGTTGACCGGTCCACACCGGGCTGATCCCGGGCGTGCCTGGAGCGGGAGCGCCGGCGACAGAGCCGAAGATTTCCAGGGGAGCAGCCTGCTTTTGCAGCAAATCCTGAAGCTCGGGCGTGTTAATTCCAAGTTTTTCAGCGTATTGCGTGGTGAAACTGCGGGCGAAGAAGCGGCCCGGCAGGCTTTCAAAATCGTCTCGCTCCAGAGCTTCCAGGTACTGCTGTTTAATTCTTGTCTGGTCCGCGATGCCGGCCAGGCTCAGATTCTGGCGCTCTCGCTCACGGCGCAAAATTTCCCCGACGGAAGCCATAAAAACGTGGCAGGCCCTTCCTAACCAGATATAATACAACAGTCCGTGCAAGTACAACATGGAGAGACGCTTTCCGTCATCGTCGTCAACTGGAACCGGAAAGAACTGCTGAGGGCCTGCCTCGCTTCCCTGCTCAGTCAGGAAGGAGTTCAGAAGGAAATCATTGTCGTGGACAATGGATCCTCGGATGGTTCCGTGCAGATGCTGGAGCAGGAGTTCCGCTCCGTGAAGGTGATAAGAAACACGGTGAACCTGGGGTTCTGCGCCGCCAACAATCAGGGGATAGCGGCGGCTTCGGGTGAATTCATCGCCCTGTTAAATAATGATGCCGAGGCCTGCCCCAACTGGCTCTACGAACTTCGCCGTGTTTTCGATAGCCGGCCGGACGTGGGGATGGCAGCATCCAAAGTGTTGGTATGGGAGGATCCGCGCCGCATCGACAAGGCCGGCCACCTGATTTACCTCGACGGCCAGAATCGCGGCAGGGGGTCGGGGGAACTTGACGTCGGCCAGTACGATACCATGGAGGAGATTCTCTGGCCCGACGGCTGCGCCGCCATGTACCGGCGCGGCATGCTCCAACAGATTGGAGGTTTTGACGAGGACTTCTTCGCCTATGCGGACGATGCGGAACTGGGGTTACGGGCCCGCATTGCGGGTTGGCGTTGTTTCTATACACCCGCGGCAGTGGTGCGGCATCATCGTGGCGCCACGCTCGGGGTTCGATCCCTGCGCCGGGTGGAACTGATTGAGCGCAATCGCATTCTTCTGGCGGCGAAACTCTTCCCTTGGAGCCTGCTATGGCTAAACGGCGCGTTCTACCTGGCAAGGTTGCTGGCCGGCGCATGGGCGGCGCTGCGGGGCAAGGGCGAAATCTCACGCTTCCCGGGATGGGGGAACAAATTCCGGGTGGCCTTGGCGATGCTCAAGGGGGACATGGAAGCACTTCGTATGCTCCCGAAGATCCCGCGGAAACGCCGCCAGGTAGCGAGGATACGCAAACTGACGGCCGCGGAGATACGGCGCCTTCTCTGGAACAAGCGCATCTCGCTGAAAACCCTGAGTCAGGAATCGGTCTAGACGGCGGCGCGGTTGTAGCGGACACCTGTCCCGCCTGCGGACATCACGCCATGCGCGCGGTTCTTCAAGGTTCCGACCGGCTGTATCGCACCACTTCGAAGTTGTTTTCCGTCGTGCAGTGTGCCCGGTGCGGGCTGATGCGGTTGCATCCATGGCCCACCCCGGCGGAGTTATACCGGTACTACCCGGAGGACTACTGGTTTGTCCCCGAGGAGGGCACATCCGGCAAGCTTGCTGAAACCTACCGCAGGCTCGTGCTGAGCGATCATGTCCGCTTCGTCATGCGCGCGCTTGCCGAATCCGGGGAAAGCGGCGTGGTTGTGGATGTCGGTTGCGGAGGCGGCCTGTTCCTGCGCATGCTGGCTGAACGCGGTGTCCGGGTGGCCGGGCTGGATTTCGCTCTCTCGGCCGCCACGGCCGCCTGGCAAGCCAACGGCGTCGCGGCGGTCTGCGGCAGTCTCGGCCGCTCGCCCATTGCCCCGGAAAGTTGCGCGGCCGTCACCATGTTCCACGTTCTGGAGCACCTCTATGACCCGGCTGCCTACCTCGACGAAGCTCGCACCATTCTCAAGCCGAATGGACGCCTGATCGTGCAGGTGCCGAACGCCGATTGCTGGCAGTTCCTCCTCTGCGGGGAGCATTGGAACGGCGTCGACATTCCCCGCCATCTGATCCACTTCCGCGCTCGCGACCTTCAGTTGCTGCTCGAGGATTGCGGGTTCGAGATCCTGCGGCAAAAGCACTTTTCCTGGCGCGACAACCCGGCCGGCCTGGCCACCACGCTGGCGCCCTCTCTGGACCCGATGGCGCGCCGCATTCGCCGTCTTCCGGAATCGCCACGCGCGCGGCTGCTCAAGGACCTGGTCTACTTCGGCCTGGTCGTGGTCTCCTGGCCGCTCACGCTGCTGGAGGCTGCCTGCCGGCAGGGCGCAACCATCATGATGGAGGCGCGAAAGCGGAAGTGAGTTACGAACACCTGCGGAAGCGGCTCCCGCGCTTTCTGGAGCGCTATCTATGGCGCTTTGAAAACGAAATGGACGAAGCGGTGGCCGGCTTCGCCGCTTCGCTCTCCCAGGGAGCGCGTCTGCTCGATGCCGGCGCCGGGGAAGGGAAGTACCGCCACCTGTTCGCTCACACGCGCTACACCGGAGTGGATTTGGCGGTAGGCGATTCCGCCTGGGACTACACGGGGATCGATGTGCTCTGCGACCTGACGGCGCTGCCATTCGTCGCGGAGTGCTTCGATGCGGCGATCAACATCGTCACGCTGGAGCATGTGCGGGATCCAGCGGGAGTGCTGAAGGAAATCGGGCGCACGCTGCGCCCCGGCGGGCGTTTACTGCTTGTCGCGCCGCAGGATTGGGAAGTTCACCAGGCCCCGAACGATTATTTTCGCTATACCCGTTATGGGGTACGCCACCTGCTCGAGAGCGCGGGCTTCGCGGAGATTGCCGTGCAGCCGGGCGGCGGGTATTTCCGTCTCATGGGACGCCGGTTGTTGAACGGCATCCAGTTCTTTCGCGGGCTTTGGCGGATCCCCGCGGCTCTGCTGCTTGCTCCCGCCGGACTTCTGTTTCCGCTCTTCGATGCCCTCGATCGCGAACGAAACTTCACTCTGGGTTACCTATGCACCGCCACCAAACGTTAGCCGCCTGCCTCGCCATTCTGTTCGCCGCGCCATGCTCCGCGGCCGATTTCAACGGCCAGCGCGCTCTCGAATCGACGCGCAAGGCTGTCGCCCTCGGGCAGCGGCCTGCCGGTTCGGCGGCAATCGCCAGGCTGCAGGCCATGATCCGCGCGGAGTTGAAAGCCCACGGCTGGGCGGTGTCCGAGGATGTGTTCACCGCGCGCACTCCCGTGGGACAAGTCATCATGCGCAACATCATCGGCAAACTCTCCGGATCGAGCGGCCGCTCGGTGGTATTTTCAGGGCACTACGACACGAAGGCGATTCCCGGTGTGAACTTCGTGGGCGCGAACGACGGCGGCGCCTCGACGGGGTGGCTGCTCGAGATGGCTCGGGTGCTGCCCGGTTCTCCGCGCAAGGATGATGTCTATCTGGTCTTCTTTGACGGCGAAGAAGCATTCGGCGACTGGTCCGATACCAACGGCATCTACGGGAGCCGCCACCTGGCGGCCAAATGGAACAGCGACGGCACGCTGCTCCGCATCAAGGCCCTGTTCAACGTGGACATGATCGGAGATAAGGACCTGAAACTCGTCGATGAGCTGAACTCCTCGGCCTCGTTGCGCAGGCTCGTGCGCGCGACGGCGAACGATCTTGGCTACGGCAAGTACTTCCCCGAATCGGGCGGCGCCATCGAGGACGACCACATGCCCTTCGTCCGCCTCGGCGTCAACGCGATGGACCTGATCGACTTCGACTACGGCCCTGGACACGCGTGGTGGCACACCGCGCAAGACACGATGGACAAGCTGAGCGCCCACAGTTTTCAAGTGGTGGGCGATGTGATGAGCGCGGTGTTTCAGCGCTTGGAGAAGTAGGCTCAGGCGAGCATCTTTTTCACCACGCTGCCGCCGAGGTCCGTAAGCCGGTAATCGCGCCCCATGTGGCGGAAGGTCAGCCGCTCATGATCGAAGCCGAGGCAGTGCATGATGGTGGCCTGAAGGTCATGGATGTGCACTTTGTCCTCGACAATGCTCAGCCCGAGTTCATCGGTCCGGCCGACTATCTGCCCTCCCTTCATTCCGCCGCCGGCGACCCACATCGTGTAGGCGAGCGGATGATGATCGCGGCCGGCGTTTTCGGGGTCCTGCGTGTTGCGGATCTCCACCATGGGCGTGCGTCCGAATTCGCCGCCCCAGATGACGAGGGTGGAATCGAGCAGGCCGGTGCGCTCGAGGTCCTTCAATAGCGCGGCGGTGGGCTGGTCGCTGATGTCGCAGTTGCGCTTCAGTTTCTTGTTGAGGTTGGTGTGGTCATCCCAGGAGGCGTGCATCATGAGGATGAAGCGCACACCGCGCTCGACCAGGCGCCGCGCCAGCAGGCAGTTGGTTCCGAACTGGTTGGTGGGCTCTTTGCCCACGCCGTACATGTCGAGGGTCTCTTTCGATTCCTTGGAGAAATCAAGCAGTTCCGGCGCCGACATCTGCATGCGGAAGGCGAGTTCGTAGGCGGCGATGCGGCTGGCGATCTCGACATCGCCGGTCTTCTCGTAGTGCCGCTGATTGAGATCGCGCACGGCGTCGAGTCCGGCGCGCTGCGTGTCTTTGGAAACGCCGCTGGGATTCGAGAGATAGAGGATCGGATCGCCCGCGTTGCGAAACATCGTGCCCTGATAGTGCGAGGGTAGGAAGCCGCTCATGAAATTCGAAGCGCCGCCGCTGGTGCCGGCGCCGCTCGAAAGCACGACGAAGCCCGGCAGGTTCCGCGATTCGCTTCCAAGCCCGTAAGTGACCCAGGCGCCCATCGTGGGACGCCCGAATTGCGTGGATCCGGTCATCAGCAGCAACTGGCCGGGGTGGTGGTTGAACGCTTCCGAATACATCGAGCGCACCATGCAGATGTTGTCCGCGCGGGAGGCGGTGTGGGGGATGTAGTCAGAAAATTCGATGCCCGATTGGCCGTAGGGCTTGAACGTGCGCGGGCTGGCCATGACGGCGGCGGTGGGCTTGATGAAGGCCAGTTGCAGGCCTTTGGTCATGGATGGCGGAAGCGGCTGGCCGTTCCACTTCGTAAGGCCGGGCTTCGGATCGAACAGATCCATCTGGCTTGGCCCGCCTTCCATGAACATGAAGATGACGTTCTTGGCCTTGCCGGGGAAGTGAGGCTTTTTCGGGGCGAGCGGATCGGGAGGACCTTCCGAGCCCTGAAGCAGTTCCGCGAGGGCCATCATGCCGATGCCGCCCGCGCCGCGCGTGAGGAAGGACCGCCGCGATTGAATCAAGCGAAATTCCCGTTCTGTCATGATGGCTACTCCTTGGTGATGAATTCGTCGAGGTTGAGGAGGACACGGCTCACGCCCACCCAGGCGGCCAGTTCGCGCGGGTCGAGGCCGGTAGAGGCGGCAGGCGCCAGTTTCGAGATAGTGTAACCTTCGCGGTCAAGGATGCCCAGTTGCTGATCGTAGTAGCGCGCCAGGCGCTCGCGCTCCTTCGCATCCGCCTTGCGTCCCAGCGTGAGGTCGAAGGCATAGTCGAGGCGTTCGGCAAAGGAGCCGTGTTTGGCGCGCAGCACGCGCGCGGCCAGCGATTGCGCGGCTTCGAAGAATACGGGGTCATTCAGCAGGTTCAGCGATTGTAGAGGCGTGTTCGAAGCGCTCCGGCGGCTGCAGGCGACGTTCGAATCGGGCGCGTCGAAGTTGATGAGTTGAGGATAGGGCGTCGTACGCTGGAAGTGGATGTAGAGTCCGCGGCGGTAGCGGTCGCGTCCCTTGCTCTCTTTCCACTTGCTGCCCCCGTAGCCGAGTTCCGCCACTCCCGCCGGTTGCGGCGGCATCACGGAAGGTCCGCCGATGCGCGCATCGAGCAGACCGCTTGCCGAAAGCGTCGCGTCGCGGATGAGTTCCGCGGGAAGGCGGATGCGGGATTGCCGAGCGAGCAGGGAGTTGTCGGGGTCTTTCGTGAGCAGTTCCGGGCGCGTGTCGCTCGCCTGGCGGTAGGTGGATGAAGTGACAATCAGGCGGTGGAGCTTCTTCATGCTCCAGCCGTCGTCCATGAAACGTGTAGCGAGCCAATCGAGCAGTTGCGGATGAGACGGCTTCTCGCCCGTGGTTCCGAAGTCCTCGGAGGTCCGCACGATGCCGCGGCCGAACAACCCCTGCCAGGCGCGGTTGACGGTGACGCGCGGCGTGAGCGGGTTGTTGGATGCAACCAGCGATTCGGCGAGTTCCAGCCGTGTGGGCTTCCCGCTGCCCGGCAGCGGCGGAAGAATGTGCAGTCCGCCGGGTTGGACGGGCACGCCCATGGCTTTGTAGTCGCCCTTGATGCGCGTGATGGAGCCGTGATAATCGGGTTCAGGCGCCATGGCCATGGCGAGCGTGAGTGGGGGGAGTTCCGCTTCGAGGGCCATGATCTTTTCCCGCGCTTCGCGGAGACGGTCACGGATTTCTGGCTGATGGCCGATGTCTGGTCCGGGGGTGGAGAGAAAATAATCGGTCAGAAGGCGCTGGTCGCGAGGGGAGCGTTTTGAAGGGTCCGACTTCAGCAACTTCTCGGCGCCGTCCACCATGGCGCGCATGGAGGTGATGGAGAAATCCCATTCGAGGTTCTTGCCGGGGTTGGCGATGGCGAAGCGGAGTTTGTTCTCCCATTCCTGCTGAAGTTCGGGGACGTGGTAGTAATTGAGGATATTGCCGCGCTGTCCAAGGTAATGGGGCATGGCGGCTTCGTAACGCTCGCGCTCGCCGGCAAGCGGCGCTTCGATGGTGGTTTCATCGGCGGCATCGAAGAAAGCGAAGAACTGATAGAACTCCTTGTTGGTGATGGGGTCGTACTTGTGATCGTGGCACTGCGCGCAGCCGACGGTCAGGCCCAGCCAGGTGGTGCTCATGGTGTTGACCCGGTTCACCAACTGTTCGTAGCGCGCCTCGGCGCGGTCGACGCCGGCCTCACGATTGGTGAGCGTGTTGCGCAGGAAGCCCGTGGCCACTAACTGCCCGGTAGTGGGATGAGGAAGAAGATCGCCGGCGAGCTGGTCGATAGTGAACTCGGTGAACGGCATGTCCTTGTTGAGCGCGTTGATGACCCAGTTGCGGTAACGCCAGGCGAAGGGGCGCACTTGATCCTTTTCGTAGCCGTCGCTATCGGCGTAGTGCGCCAGGTCCAGCCAGGGACGGGCCCAGCGCTCGCCGTAGTGGCTGGACTGGAGCAGACGGTCGACGACTCGCTCATAGGCATCCGGCCGGGTGTCGGAAAGAAAGGCGCTGGTTTCTTCCGGAGTAGGCGGAAGGCCCGTGAGATCGATGGTGGCGCGGCGCAACAGTGTCAGCTTTGGAGCCTCGGGGGACGGAGTGATTCCCTGGGATTCGAGCTTTGCGAGGATAAACGCGTCGATAGGGTTTCGCACCCAGGTTGCGTTCTTTACCTTCGGAGGCTCCGGGCGGCTCACGGGAAGGAAGGACCAGTGTGCGAGCTTTGCCGCGCCGGGGTTGTAACTGGCGGGGAACTTCGCTCCCTCGTCGATCCAGGCTTTCAAGGTGGCGATTTCCTTTTCACTGAGGGAGGCTCCGACGGGCGGCATGCGAAAGCCGGGCTTGGCGCTGGAGACGCGCTCGATGAGCTTGCTGGCGGCGCCGGCTCCGGGCGTGATGACGCGGAGCGCGGAGTCCGATTGATCGAGGCGCAGGCCGCTCATCTGTTGTTTCGCGCCGTGGCACATCTGGCAGCGGGTCTCAAGCAGAGGCGCGACGTCTTTGGAGAAATCGACGGAGGCCTGTAAGAGGGGGACACATCCCAGTAGCATCCACAACCGAATCATGCCTGCTATTGTATCTCCCTTGTTATCCTGATAAACATGGGTTTTTTGATGGCTATGCTGGGCGTCTGTGTCTGCGCGCAAGCCGCGGACTTGAGCGGCATGTGGCTGGGCACGGTGACGGCAAGCGGCGTGGAACTGAGGCTGGCGCTGCACATCACCAAGAGCGATCAGGACGGGTTCGGGGGAACGATGGACTCGCTTGATCAGAACGCAAACGGAATCCCGCTGGCGAACATCAAAGTGGAAGGAGATGCGGTGCGTTTCGAAGTACCGCTGGCCGGGGCATCTTTCGAAGGAAGGCTGGACGCGGCTGAGAAAGCGATCGCCGGCATTCTTCATCAGGGGCCGGCGAACATGGCGCTGACGTTCAAGCGAACGAACGCCGTTCCTGTCCCGGTGCGTCCGCAGGAGCCGAAGAAGCCCTATCCCTACGATGAGGTGGAAGCGGCGTACGAGAATACGGCGCAGGGGGTGCGCTTGGCGGGGACGCTGACCGTGCCGAGGGAAGGGAAGCCGGTTCCGGCGGTGCTGCTGATCAGCGGATCGGGACCGCAGAACAGGGATGAAGAGTTGATGGGGCACAAGCCCTTCAAATTGCTGGCCGATTACCTGACGCGCCGCGGGATCGCGGTGCTGCGGGTGGACGACCGCGGAGTCGGCGGATCGAGCGGGAGCCTGATGAAATCGACGACGCTCGATTTCGCGACGGACGCGCTGGCGGGCATCGCGTATCTGAAGACACGGCCCGAAGTGGACCACGCGAGGATTGGACTGCTCGGGCACAGTGAAGGGGCGGTGATCGCGCAGATTGCGGCGTCCGGGAGCAAGGACGTGAGATTCATCGTGATGCTGGCGGGCACGGCGGTTCCCGGCGAGCAGGTGCTCTACGCGCAGAGCGAGGCGATTATGCGCGCGCAGGGTCTGAACGAAATGATGATCGCCTCGAATCGGGAGATGCAGAAGCGAATCTTCGAGGCGCTGCGCGCGCAAAAGGATGACCGCGCCGCCGCGGAGACGATCAAGACGTTCGCCGGAGAGGTGGAGGCGAGGAGAGCGGCCAATCCCTGGTTCCGGCAGTTTCTCGAGTTGGATCCCTCCGCCTATCTTGGCAAGGTCACCTGCCCCGTGCTGGCGCTGGACGGGGAGAAGGACACGCAGGTGCCGGCGAAGCAGAACCTGCCGGTGATCGCCAGGACGCTGGAAGAGGCCGGCAACCGGGACTACGCGATTGTCAAGCTGCCGCGATTGAACCACCTGTTCCAGACGGCGAGCACCGGGCACCCGTCCGAATACGCGAAGATAGAAGAGACGATGGCGCCGGTGGCGCTCGAATCGATTTCTCACTGGATTTTGATGCATACCAATAAAGGCAACTGAATTTTCCATGTCGATATCTTTTTCTCCTTTGAATCCGCCGCGGCGGCTGCTGTTCGGCCCCGGGCCGACGATGGTGGAGCCGCGCGTTTACCAGGCGATGACGAAGCCGGTGGTGAGCCACCTGGAGCCGTATTTCTTCGAGGTGGTGGAAGACTGCCGCAAACTGTTGCGGGCGGCGTTTGGAACGGCGAACGAGTTCACGCTGGCGATGTCGGGCACGGGCAGCGCCGGGATGCAGACGGCGGTGGCGAACTTCGTCGAGCCGGGGTCGAAGTATGCCGTGCTGGCGAACGGCTTTTTTTGCGATCGTTTGACGGAGATGGGACGGCGGCAAGGGGCGAACGTGGCGCGCCTCGAGAAGCCCTGGGGCGAGAGCTTCGACGAGGACGAGGCGGCGGAGTTCATCCGCAAGGAACGTCCGAACGTCGTGGCTTTCGTGCAGGCGGAGACCTCCACCGGCGTATACCAGAGTTCGAAAACGATCTGCGCGGCGGCGCACGAAGTTGGCGCGCTGGTGATTGCGGATTGCGTGACGTCTCTGGGCGCGATGCCCGTGGACCTGGATGCGAACGGTATCGACATTGCTTACTCCTGTACGCAGAAGGGACTGAGCTGCCCTCCGGGGCTCGCGCCGGTGTCGGTGTCTCCGCGCGCGATGGACTGGCTTCGCGGCCGGAAGACCACTCCCGCCGATTGGTATCTGGATCTGAAACTACTGGCGGATTACTACGAGGGAGCGCACCGCTATCACCATACGGCCCCCATCTCGCTGTTCTACGCCATGAGGGAAGGGCTGGTCTGCATTGCCGAGGAAGGGATTGAGAAACGGCAGGCGCGGCACAAGAGAAGCCACGAGGCGTTTGTGGCGGGCGCCGGGGCGATGGGCCTCGAGATGCTGGTGAAGCCGGGCCGCCGGTTGTGGAATCTGAACACGCCGCGGGTGCCGGATGGTATTGAGGACTTGAAAGTCCGAAAGCGGCTGATCGAGTGGGGCGACGTCGAGATTCTGGGCGGATTCGGGCCGCTGGCGGGCAAGGTGTTCCGGGTGGGCATTATGGGCCCGTTGGCGACGGAAGAGAACGTGCTGCTGCTTCTCGAGGGCCTGGAGAAGGCGCTTCGGGAAGAAGGCTTTTCCCCGAAGGGGAACGGAGTGGAGGCGGCAAAGGCGTACTACGCGGGATAGATGCTCAGATCATTTCGCTGAGCAGTTCCGGGCGCGGGTGGGGGATGACCACTTTGTTGACCAGCATCCCCTTGCGCCCGATGGCGCGGGCTCCGGCATCGACGGCGCTGGAGACAGCGGCTACGGCGCCGGTGCAGGTGGCGAACGCCTTGCCTCCGAGAGCCATGGCGAGGCGGACTTCGATGAGGCGGATGTTGGCGGTCTTGGCCATGGCGTCGGCGCCTTCGATGAGGGAGGCGACGGAAAAAGATTCAATGATGCCCAAGGCTTCGAGATGTTCCACCTTGGTGAGTCCGCTGATGGCGGGAAAGACGGATTCGTGGACATTGGGGATGAGGAACTTGTCGATGACGGAGAAGTCGCCGGAGGTGACTCCCGCGCCGACGGCCGATTCGACGGCGGCGACATCGCCGCGGACGAGGACCATGTACTTGCCGGAACAGATGGTGCGGGCGAGCAGCAGTTCGACATCCGCCGCTTTGAGCATGGCATCGGTAACTTGAAAGCCCGCGCCGATACTGCTGAGCTCGATCATGCCGATGGAATTTCTTACCGCCATATCTCGATTGCTTCCTTTGTGATTTGTTTCACCTTGCCGTCGATGCTCGAGTGCACGGTTGCACCGAGGTCTTTTTCGCCGGCGCGGGCGATAGCTTGCCCCGCGCGGACTTTGGCGCCTTCCCGAACAATGGGAGAGGCGGGGTGGCCGGCATGCTGCTTGAGTTTGATGTGAACGCGCGAGGGCGCGGGCTCGATTGCGCCGAAGGGGGTCTCGCATTCGTAGTCTTCCACCTGAAGGCGCTGCCGGAGCATGGAGAGAGGGATGCGGCGGAATTCCTTCATTGGGTGGACGCGCGGTGGATTCTTCTGCACGAACCTGATTTCGGCGGCGCGGAGGCTGGTCTTGGCCTGATCGCAAGCCTCTTTTGGGTATAGTTCTTCGGGGCAGGCGTAGAGCGTGCAGATGCCGCAGGCGCAGCACAGTTCGCCCCACTGATTCCAGTTGTTCGATCCGGTGAGGGTGAAGCCGAGGCTGCGCATCACCTTGTGCGGCTGGACTTCATAACCGAGGAGGAAGCGGGGGCAGAATTCGGTGCAGAAGGTGCATTGATCGCAGGCCGATTTGCCGATTCGGTTCATGGCCTCGAGGGGCCGGTCCTTACGGGTGATGAGGTAGTGGTTGAGGGGTAGAACAATCAGGCCGCCAGTTGTTTTGGTGACGACATCGTCGAGATCGAAGGAGAGGGCGCCCATCATGATGCCGTTGACGAAGAGTCCGAAGCCGGGGACGGTAGCGCCGCCGGCGTGCTCGATGAGTTCGCGGAAGGTAGTTCCGACGGGGACCCAGAGGGACTGCGGTTGGCGAACGGCTCCGGTGATGGTGAGGAATTTGCGGGTGACGGGGATGCCGGCTTTGGCCTGGCGGACGTTATAGAAGGTTTCGACGTTGTTGACGACGCAGCCGACCTGAAGGGGGATGCCGGCGGGAGGGATGAGGCGTCCGGTGGCGGAGTACACCAATTCGTACTCGTCGCCGGACGGGTAGAAATCGCCGAGCAGAACCATCTCGATGCCGCGGGAGCGGGCTTCGGGCTCGATGGCGCGAATGGCGGCCTGGTTCTTCTCCTTGAGGCCGAACTTACCCTTCGTTGCGCCGGTGGCTTCCATCATGAGGGACATGCCTTCGCAGATTTCGGCCGGATAGCGGCACATCAACTCGAAGTCCTTGTGCAGGAGAGGTTCGCATTCGGCTCCGTTGGCGAGAAGGTACTCCACCTGCGAGGCCGCTTTGACGTACGTGGGGAAGCCCGCGCCGCCGGCGCCGACGACGCCCATTTCCTTCAGAAGTTCAGAGAGCATGAGGGGACTAGCCGTGTGTCTTGCGGAAAGCGGCAAGGCATCGGGCGGCGGTGTCCATGGGCGGATAGTCACTGCCTTCCTGCTCGATGAGGTAGTACTCGATGCCGCCGTTCTTTTCGGCGGCTTCGAAGATCTTCTTCCACGGCGCGGTTCCTTCGCCGAACAGGACGCGGTAGCCTTTGTTGGGATCGGAAGACCAGTCCTTGCAGTGCATGGAGACGATGCGGCCGGGGTGTTGGCGGATCCATTCGACGGGATCGGAGCCTGCCTCGATGCAGGTGCCGACGTCGAGTTGGAGAACGACATCCTTGTTTGTGTTGTTGGCGAGGATCTCCATGGGGCGGGTTCCGCCGATGGGAACGAATTCGGTCTTGTGGTTGTGGTAGCCCGCGCGGAGACCGGCGGATTTCATTTTCTCCGCGCCTTCATTGAGACGCGCGGCCACGCTCTTCCAGCCATCGAGACCTTCGACCTTGCCGGAACTGGCCATGACGATGAACCTGCTGCCGATGATGGAGTTGAGTTCAATGGCCTTGCCGATATTGGCCGCATCGAAGCTCCTGGAGCTGTTGTGAGTGGAGTAGCAGCGGATTCCGAGATCGTCGAGGAGCTTGCGGACTTCCCTGGCGTAATCCGGGGTCCAATCGTAGTAGGGGGAGAAGAACTCGACGCCCTGGTAGCCCATTTTGGCGACACCGCGCACCGTGCCCATGAGATCCTTCTTCAACTCGTCGCGAACGGAATAGAGTTCGAGGCCGACGGGGACTTTCTTCGAGCGAGCCATGGCGGCGGCAACGGAGGCGGCGCCAAGGAACGAGCGGCGAGTGATGGAATGTAAGTACCTCATCGTTAGCCAACCTAGCACGGATCACGTGAATCCCGCCACGGCGGCGCTAGCGCCAGTTCATGGCGAGATTGACGAAAGTGCGCACGGCGACGCCGCTGGGGCCCTTGGCGAGGAAGGGCTTCGCTTCTTCGAGCCAGGCGGTGCCTGCGATATCGAGGTGAATCCAGGGGGCGGGGTCGGCGAATTCCTTGAGGAACATGGCGGCGCTGACGGCTCCGCCCCAGCGTCCGCCGATGTTGCCCATGTCGGCGAAGGAGCTCTTGAGGAGTTCCTTGTATTCGTCGTCGACAGGCATAGGCCACATCTTTTCGCCTTCGGTTTTGGCGGAGGCGAGGAGCTTGCCGGAGAAAGACTGGTCAGACGAGAAGACGCCGACGTTGATGTAGCCGAGGGCGACGACGATAGCGCCGGTCAACGTGGCGGCATCGACGAGATGGGTGCATCCGATGCGCTTGGCGTATTCGAGGGCATCGGAGAGGATGAGGCGGCCTTCAGCATCGGTGTTGAGAACCTCGACGGTCTTTCCGGATAGGGTGGTGACGATGTCGCCGGGGCGCTGGGCGCGGCTTCCGGGCATGTTCTCGACGGTGGGGACAATGGCGGTGACAGGGATGGGCGGCTGGAGTTGGGCGAGGGCGCGGATAGCGCCGAGAACGGCCGCCGAGCCGGCCATATCGTATTTCATTTTCTCCATGCCATCGGCGGGCTTGATGGAGATTCCGCCGGTATCGAAGGTGACGCCCTTGCCGACGAGGCCGAGGTTGACGGCTTGCGGTGAGGGGTTTTCCGGCTGGTAACGGATGACGATGAGGGCGGGCGGTTCCGCGCTGCCCTGAGCGACGCCGAGGAGCGCGCCCATGCCGAGTTGCTTCATGCGGTCGGGGCCGAGGATGTCGCAATCCAGTCCGAATTCGGCCGCCATTTCCTTTGCGCGGTTGGCGAGCAGGGTGGGTGTGAGGAGATTGGCCGGCTCGGTGACGAGTTCGCGGGCGAAGTTCTGGCTTTCGGCGAGGATGCGGCCGCGGCGCACTCCGGCGGCCATCTCCGGAGAGGCACTGGCCACGAGGGAGAATCTGTCGATGGCGCCGTTTTTCTTTTCGCTCTTGTGGCGGTCCGGCTCGAAGTTGCCGAGGATGGCTCCTTCGACGGCAGCGGAAGCCATGGCGGCGGATTCGAGATCGCTATCGAGCACGAGAGCCACGTCCGGACACTTTTTCGGCTTGAGGAAGCGGACGGCCGCGCCGGCGATTTTGCGCAGTTCGGCGGAGGTGAATTTGTCTTTCTTGCCGGCTCCGACGGCGAGGAGGCGCTGCGATGTAAGCCCGGCGGGACGGGCGAGGAGCGCCACGTCGAGGAGTTTGCCGGTGAGTTCACCGCTGGAGGCCAACTCACGGACCCATCCATTGGTGGCTTTGTCCGCGGCGGCGGCAGACTGGCCTTCCGCGTCTTCGAAGACGAGGACCACGAGGGCGGAAGAGGCGACCTGGTCAAACGGTTGATTGAGAACGTTAATTTCCATGTGAAGGTCCAATGTTCCAGTCTAAACGAGAAGCAAGCATGCGGCTTCCTGTTTTCGGAAAGATGGGAGGAATGGAAGGTTTGCCGCGCGGTGGCTTCGTGCAAAAGCGTGTGGACCGGGCAGCGGACGGGACCGACGGGCGTGGGGCGGAGGCGAAGGTACAGGCTGGTAGATGGACAGCCATGGGCGAGCAGATAGGCTTTAACCCGCGGCCGGGCGGCCTGTCAGAGGCAGGCGAAGGCGAAACAGCCGCCGGATGGAGCCGCGGTGGTCCGGTTCAGGGACCCATCTCACTCCTTTGTGATCCATGCGGTCTTCAGGCTGAGGTCGCGGCCCACGAGCCAGTGTTCTCCGCCGATGGTCACATCCAACTCGACGCGGGGTTGGCCGGGTTGGAACGTTCCTTTGACGCGAACGGAAGGGCGCGGCGGCGGGGCGCCGTCATATGGCGCGAGCAGCGTCACAAACACCGCCGGCGCGGGATGCTGATGACGATAAAGCGCCACTTGCCGCGTCTGCTTGTGGTTCAATGTGTAACTGATCTGGCCTTCTTCGATTTCCAGGCTGGCCTGGCTTTCCGGCGGCGCCCAGACCAGCAGGTTGGCGCCTTGGGCAAAACCGGTTCGCGCCCATTTCTCCCCTTGGTCCACCTGAATCGTGCCGGGAGGAAAGGGGAAACGCAGTTCCAGCCTGCCCGGCGCATCGCCCAGTGCCTCATCGACGAAGACGAACCACCGTCTGCCGGTGAAGAAGACGGTCCGCCGGTGGGTGAGACGCGGGTAGGATTCGTTTTCAAACACCAGCGTGTCTCCAGCGGCGCCCGTCCGCCAAAGGAGATGCCGGTGCGCGTTCCGCGAGTTGGCCCCATCGAGCGTAAGCGTCGCATGCGCGGCGGTGCGGCTGAACCAGTCGCGCTCATTGGCAAACGGCGTGTCCGGGTAAGCAAACGATCCGCTGTCCTCAATCAGCCAGCGTCTTCCGGCATATAATTCGAACGTGCCGTTGTCGGGTTGATCGTGCGCGGAGATGGCGGGCGGGCTCGAGTGCAGCGCGAGGTAGGTGGCGTCACGATCCCAGCCCGAGCGGAAGAAGTACATTCCTGATTCGGGGAATGCGCGTGAGAGCCAGTGGGGCGCGCTCGCCTTGCCGCTATCCGTGACGGCGAAGAACTCGGGCCGGTCGAACAGCCTGGCTGCCAGCAGCAGGTCGGATGGATCCGGCTTGCCCTCCGGCGGCCGCCGTCCGTCCCCGAACATGGGTTGCCATCCGTCGGGAGCGGTCATGGCGAACCAGACGTCGAACATTTTCGCGGTCAGGTCACGCAACGGCGGCGGGGCGGGCAGACCGTTGGCATCGGCCAGCAGCAGCGTGTGGAGCATCAGCGACGCCACCAGTTGGTGATAGTTCGGCGTCCACTCGCGCTGAACGCCCTCCGGGGTCACCTGGCGCGGCAGGTTGTCGGAGAGCACTTCCCACGCTTTGGCGATCCAGCGGCCCGAATCCTTGAACTCGGGGAACATCACCCCCAGTCGCAGCAACCCCACGGCCTCGATGACGGCCTTGTTGTGAGGCGTCGTTCTTGGGTAGAGCGACATTTTGCGTCCGTGGTCGTAAACGCTGGCGAGCAGCGTTTGGAGGAAACCGGCATCCATTGCCGGAGAAGTCCTCAGCAGGTCGAAAGCTTCGGCGAAGCGGGCGGCGCGGATGCCCACCTGGATATCGAGCCAGGCGAAGTGTTTCGGGTCCACCGGGTGCTTGCCTATCCAGTCGGCGGTGAGGTCCATCCAGCCGCGGGCGTAAGCGGTGTCGTGTGTCGAGACCCAAGCCCGCAGCAGGGGCGTTTGCCAATAGAAGCGCTGGACGCCCGCCACCCACTCGATGTCACGGACCGGGTCCGCCATCCAGTTGATATCGGCGCCGTAGCGCTGTGGCGGGTAGCCCAGTCCGGCGTCGAGGACGTGAGCGAGAGTGGCGCGCGCCGAGGCGATTTCCGCGGCGCCGGCCGGAGAGATCCGGGTGTCGTACCGCACCGTCTTCCGGGTTCTGTAGTAATCAAGCAGCCGCGCCATGGCGAGGGCATGGTTGCCGGCTGCTTCGCGGACCGGCCCCAGGCCGGGACGGTCCAAATCGAGATGCTCCAGCACGCGTTCCGGCGGGCACGGCGAGAGGGCGGGTTGAGCCCACGCCACACTCGCCGCCCCCGCCAGCAAACAAAACCAACGCATAAAGTGTTGTGTCCTCTGCCGTCCGGACCATTCTTTCATGCCCGGCGCCGCCATGCCCAGAGCCTAGAAGTAGAGCTTCGCGCCGAGTTGGATCACGCGGGTTGTGATGCCCGTCACGCCGCCTCCGATTTTGCCGAAGTTGACTGAAGTGATGCTTCGATCGACAGCATACGAATCGGGATTGTAGTTGTTGAAGATGTTGTAGAACTCGGTGCGAAATTCAAACCGCGTGCGCTCGGTGATGGCGAAGAACTTGTTCGCGGCGAAATCGAAGTTGGTCATGCCCGGGGCGCGGATCGCGTTCCGGGTCATATTGCCGAACCGGCCGTAGGGCGCAAAGGTGAACGCGTTCGTGTTGAACCAGCGGTTCCAGGTTCTCTGGCCGCCCGGAAGGTTCGCCGCTTGCCCGGAAACAAAATCGGGGCGGGAGAGCACGCCGGTGCCGGTGGTGTCGCGGTTAGCGCCGATGGTGGCGGGGAAACCGCTTTGGAAAAGCGCGATCGTGGAAACCTGCCATCCGCCGAGCAGTGTCCGGGTCAGGCCTCGCGAACCCTTGAAGAAGGGCAGGTCGTAGAGCACGGTGGTCACCGAGCGCTGGGTGACGTCAAAGGCCGCCAGCGCCTTCTCATTCGCGAAGTTGTACATATCCTGAATGCCGCCGGGGAGCACGCCGACGCCGTACAGGCCGCCCATATCCGTGGGGCTGTCGATCGCCTTCGAGTAGGTGTAGGCATGGAGCAGCGTCACGCCGCCGCCGATCCGCCTCTCGAGTTTGACTTGCAGGGAGTGGTAGTTGGACATGCCGACGGTCTTCTCACCGGTAATGGGGCGGAGGAACGCCTGATTCGGGCGCCGCGCGTTGATGGAGGGCAGCCCGGGCGTGCGCGGATCCACGACATCGATGGGCCTGTTCACATCGCCCACGGTGGCGATGAGACGGCTCCCCTTCGACCCGACGTAGCCCACGTCGAGAAGAAAGCTACCGGGCAGTTTTTTCTGCACGGTGAGGTTCCACTGCTGAACCATCTGCGATTTCATGTTCTGGTCCACGGCGAAGTTGCTGACGCGGTTGGAAGCCACGCCGGCGCCGGTAAAGGGATTGGCGAACATGATGTCGGGTATGCCGCTCAACGATCCGGTGACGCTGGCCGATGTGGTGGAGTTATAGGCGATGGGCAGGTTGTCGAGTTCGGAGGTGGTGATGGGGATGTAGTAGATTCCGTAGCCGCCGCGAATGACCGCGTCATCGGAGAACGACGGCCGGTAGGCGAAGCCGAGGCGCGGGCTGAAATTCTTATGATCTCCGCACTGGACGGCCCGTCCGCAGGTGGCGTTGGTGGGGTCCACCTGCCGGGTGGGGAGGAAGCCGTTCAGTTCGATGTCCAGGATCTTGTTGTTGACTTCGATCCAGGGCCGGAAGTAGTCGTAGCGGACGCCGAGAGTCAGGCTGAGGCGCGGAGTGACCTTCCAATCGTCATTGACAAAGTAGGAATGCCACCATGTGCGTAGTTCATGCTTCGACGGGTTCGGGTTGATGGACCCCGTCCGCACGTAGCCGAGCATGAAGTCCGCCAGCGCCGATCCGGTGTAGAGTCCGTCGAAGCTGAAGACGCCGCGCGGCGAGTTGGCGTGGTCGAGCGTCTCGATCCGGTAGGTGACATCGCCGCCGAACTTGAGGAAGTGGCTGCCGCGCTGCCAGGAGAGTGTATCCACATACTCGAAATTGTCTTCCGAGCCATCCTGGGGGCCGATGTTCCGAACCATCGAGAACACGCTGTAGTCGCCGTCGGGGCCGCTGATGCTGGCGGTAGGCGGACCAAACGTGCGCGGGTCCTTGCTCGCCATGGGAATGCCCATCTTGTTGGCGACGTCGTAGGCCGGGTCAAAGCTCGAGCCCATCTTCTGGAAGGCTTCCAGACTGTTCAGGCCGCCGCGGAATTCGTTCACGACGCGGGGAGAGAACGTGTGGATCCAGGAACCCACCAGGTGCCGGGACGTCTGTCCCGGGCTGTATTCGTCGTGGCCCCAGAAGGGAATGCCGGTCGACAACCGGTCGTCAATCACGATGCGGAAAAAGAGGGCGTCATTGCTGGTGAGTGAGTGGTCGATGCGTCCGAGGTAGTTGTTCTGCCACGGAATCACGCTGGGAGCGGCTGCCAGGAAGTTGTAATTGCCGGCGGTGATGTTCGGCATCGGGGTGAAGCCTAACAGCACCTGGGACGGCTTGCTGAGGAACTGTTTCGGGATGATGTTGTTGACGATGCCTATATTCAGCGGGTCCTTGAGCGTGATGGGCTGGCCGGTACGGGCATTCACCAGGCCCCGGAAGTCTCCGTTGCGCGCGGCGTCTGTCGGCACGATGGCATACCGCGCCGGAGCGCCTTGCGCCATCTTGCCGCTTTCCCAGTTGAAGAAGAAGAACGTCTTATCCTTGCCGTTGTACAGTTTCGGGACCAGGAGAGGGCCGCCGATCCTGGCGCCGTATTGGTTGCGGTTCAACCGCGGCGGTGAGACACTCTTGCCCGCCACGGCGTCGTAGGTCTGGGTGAGGTCGTTATTGCGGTTGAATTCCCACAGCGCTCCGGTGAAGCGGTTGTCCCCTCTACGGGTGGTGAGGTTCACGTGGGCTCCGGGGGCCCCGCCCATTTCCGCGGAGTAGGTGCTGGTCTCCACCTTGAACTCGGAGAGGGAGTCAACGGAAGGGGAGAAGGGGTAGTAAACCTGGCCGACCGAGAACTCGATGCCATCGAGGTAGAAGCGGTTGAAGGTATCGCGGTTTCCGTTGGCGGACATGTTGGTGCTGCCGTAAGACTGGTCGCTCTGACCGATGGAACCCCGGGCGGAGCGCGCGGCCATGGAGCCTGGGGTGGCTCCCTGAACACCGGGAACAAGTTGAGCAAGCTGAACAAAGTTGCGGCCGTTCAGCGGAAGATCAGTGATCTTGCTGCTGTCGATGACGGTACCCACGGTCGCATTCTCCGTCTGGAGAACCGCCGCCGAAGCCTCCACCGTGACTCGTTCGCTGACATCACCCACCTTCAAGGTGAAATCCAAACGGGCGGTCTGCTGCGTATCCAACGTAATAGCCGCCTGCTGGGCCTGGAACCCGCTGCTGGCGGCGCTGACGCTATACGCGCCCGGTTTGAGAAACGGAAGCGAGTAGTTACCCGAACCGTCACTCCTGGTTTCTCGCCGGACGTTGTCCGCCTGCCCGATTGCGGTGATCGCAACATCGGGCACCACGGCGCCGGAAACGTCTCTCACTACGCCCACGATGGTGGCGAAGTTTTGCTGCGAGCACAGCGGCAAAGTCGACGCCAATGTAAGGAACGCAAACGCGATAGTCTTCTTCATCGATCTTCTCCCGTTTCCGAGGCACGAAACATTATATAAATTACCCCCTGATGAGATAATCGATGGTAAACGCGAAAGGCGCTGGCGGCAACGTTTGTTGCAGTTCGAAGAACGTTACAAGATGCCGTAACGTGCGTGTACATTCCTGATTGCAGGATGTTTGCACATTGCGGTACGCTAAGGCGAGGTATCACAATCATGGCTGGCTCGGTGGGGGGAAGCGCGGAGGGCCACACTCTCTCTCCTCACATGAGTGAGGGTGACAGAACGCGGATCAGGGAACAGTTAGCGCGAATTCTGGAGTCTCGTGCTTTTGAAGGCAGCCACCGGTGCCAGGAACTGCTTCAATATCTCGTCTCGAAGACTCTCGAGAGCGATTGTCCGAACCTCAAGGAGCGGTTAATCGGCGCCGAGGTATTCGGGCGCGACTACGGGTACGACACCTCGAGCGATGCCATCGTCCGGGTGAAGGCGAACGAGATCCGAAAACGTCTGGCGCAGTATTACGACCAGGCAGGCCGTGGTGATACACTGCGAATCCATCTGCCGGTCGGGTCGTATGTTCCGCGCTTTTTCGTGGTCGGGCAATTTCCGTCCGCGATCGAGGAAACGCAATCCTCCTTGCCTCCGGGCGGGGATGCTCCGCGGGCCACCGAATCCATCGCGTCGCGTCCACGGTTCCGATGGTGGTGGCTGTTGCCGGTTGCGCTCGTTTCACTGTCAATTTGGGCGTTTTGGCCCCATTTCAGCCCCCAGCGCCCAATCGATGTGTTTTGGGAGCCTTTCTTCAAGGCCGGTCCGCCAGTGGTGGTCTGCATCCCGGCCAGCGACCGGATTTTCCTGCCGGAGGAAGCAGTCAGGCAAATGGCGGAATCCGGGAGGCAGGGACTTGGCCAGATGAGCATGGCCTTAAAAGTACCGGATGTGCGGGTGGTTCCGAACGGGCAGACGTCGGTGCAGAATATACGGGCGACGCTGAGCATTGCAACCTACCTCTCGCAGAACAAGAAACCGATCCAGTTCGGGCTTGCCTCAGAGGTGTCGCTCGAACAGATTCGGCGGGGCAGGGTAGTGCTGATCGGAGGATTCCGGAACCCATGGGCTGATGCTCTAAACCAGCAGATGCGATACAGGTTCGAGACATCACTTAAAGGAAGTCACGAGACTTCGTGGATAAGTGACAGTAGCGCGGAAGGAAAATCGGTTTGGGCGGTCCCCGATCTCTGGCCATTCGGCAGGCAGGTGGTGGACTACGCGATTATCTCCCGGTTCTTCGATCCATCGAGTGGACAGATCGTAATCGCTCTGTCCGGGCTCAACGGTTTCGGAACTCAGGTGGCGGCGGAGTTTCTGACGGATCCGAAGTACTGGTCGCGATTTGCGCAACTTGCCCCCGAGGGTTGGGATCGAAAGAACTGCCAGATTGTTCTGGAGACGAAGGTCATCCGGGAACTGCCCGGTCCGCCGAAGGTATTGGCGGTCCACACGTGGTGATTTCCGATAACGTGTATTATGTAAACTTTACGAGCCCCATTTGGCCGGTCACCGGCGCATTCCGCGATCGGGCGCCATCGATCTTGGCAAACTCCCGTTCGTTACCGGTGACGAGTGTGCATCCCCAGCCCCCTATTCGTTCGGCGGCTTCGCCGGGGTTGGCTGGGCGGGTTGTTCCTTGGTGACATCCTCGGGAAGCGGTTCCGGCGTCTCGAACTTGATGGTCGCCTCCGCGCCGAACTTGCGGTACATGCGGAACTAGACCTCGTTCTTCACCAGCGTGCGTCCCTCGCGCATCCGGATCTCGGCGCGGAGCGGAAGGACATGTTCGGCCTCGCCGATCTTGATGAAATCGTAATCGAGCGTCGTCCTCGCCAACTGGATTGGAAAAGTGGGCGGAATGTCGATTGCCTCCAGGGTGATCCGGGTAACGGTGAGCAGGTCCGCGTCCACGTAGATCAGTCCCCGGTAGGCGGGAACGATCTCCATGGTGCGCTGGTAGTCGATGCGCCACTGTGATCTCGATTGGGACACGCTGTAAGCATAGACATGGTTCCGGCGGCCCCGGAGCGTTCCCCAGCGCAGCCAGTGGAACCGGGTCTCTGTCTTCGGGTCGAAGACCTCCTTCATCATGCTGCCGAACTCGCCGCTCGAGGTGGCCCCGCCGAGTTTGTCATGCGTCGTATCGGCAAGGCGGCCATCCACGGTCACCACTTTATAGTCTTCCTTCTGCTCGAAGTAGGTAAGCTTTTCGGTGATGGTGTCCATGCCGCGCCAGAATTCGAGGCCGGTGGGGTCGTAGTAACGGCGGGTGACCTGGGTACAAATGAAGTCCGGCAGGCGCTTGCTGTAATTCATTGCATAGTCCCGGGCCTGGTCGAGCACGCGGCGCTGTTCTTCGGGCGGCGGCGGAGGAATCACGGGGGCGGCGGGCCTGGCTACGGCGGCGGCTGGTTTCGGGAGGGTTTGCGAGGCATCCACCAGGTTGCGCAGCGCCTCGACGGTCTTGGGTCCAAGTCCCTTCCCCTGCCATACCTCGATGGTGCGGTCGTCCAACCGCTCGGTGAGTTGGACCTTCTTTACGTATTCGGCGACGCGTTTGTCTTCCTGTTTGAGTTTGATCGAGGACTCGATGAAGCTGGTCAACTGCTGAATATTCAGCTTGAGCTGGGCGGAGGCGGAGGCGGCGAGCAATCCGGCGAGGACTACCGCGCGTATGAACCACATAGCTATATGATCGCTCAGGTTCTTTCGACGTGCCGCGGACAGGCCGGGTTGCGGCTTGCTCAGCCCTGACGAGTCTTGCGGCGCCACAGTCCGATGCCGAGCAAGGAAGTTCCGATCAGTCCGAAGGTGGCTGGTTCGGGTACGGGATTCTCGATTCCCCTCCTGGGACCATCTGCCGAGCCGAGGTAGTTCAGGCCAAAGCTGACCCCGTTGCGCTGCGCCACGTCGAAACGCAGGGTGTTGGCGCCGGTCTGCAGGTACGATGTGATGTCCATCGTGACCTCCGTGTTGGCCTTGCATCCAACCGGAAAATCGGAGCACAGTTTGTAGGTGTTGCCGGAGCCCGGAGCTTCGGGCCGGACGAGAACGCTGTTGATGTAGAAGGCGGCCGAATCGTCAGCGCGGTAGGTGATGGTGGCCGTATTCGGCTCCCACGGCAGTGTCAGCAGTTCAAAGAACGAAACCACGGTTCCGTTCGAAGGGCTCATGTAATAGGGACTGGCGGGGTCGCCGGTATTGAAGTAGCTGACCCAGGAGGAGCCGGGAAGCGCGGCCGCCCACGCGGGATGTGGAGCGATGGCGATGGTGCCGCCGAGGCTGTTCCATTCATTCGGATCGGAAGGTGTTCCTTGGGAGGCGAAGGTGATGGTGGCGCCGGACAGCACGCCGGAGACGGGCAGCAGGAGCCCGAAGGTGAACAGGCAGCTTGACAGCTTCACGGTGATTGAACCTCTACTTCTCAGTTAGTAAGTCTTTGTTTCTTCTGATTTATTGTCTTCACTGGAGCAGGGGCGCGGGGAGAACAGTTGGTACCGTGACGAGGTTAGAGTGGTACGCGGGAAAATAGGGTAAGCTAAACGGACCTACCCCGTACCCGGACGAGGCTGCGGGGCGGAGAGGAGGCGCTTAGAGAGAAGCGGCGGACTTGGCCTCCGCCTGCCGGCCGGACTTCAGGAATGCCAGGAATTCCTCGGATTTCTTGGTCAAACCGGGAAATGCGGCAATCACCTTTTCATCGGGGTCAATGAGGACATAGTACGGAATGGCTATGGTGGAGAAGCGGGAGTTCTGTAACTCCTGGTTTCTTTCCGACTCGGCATCGGTACCATCTGTGTATAACTCGACCAACACGAACTTCCGCATCTCGTCCATAATCTCCGGACGAGGGAACATATTTGCTTTCATCCAGTGGCAGTTCGTGCAGGCGTAGCCGGTGAAGTTGATGAATAGGAGCTTATGTTCCGCCCTGGCCTTGGCGAGGGCCTCCTTGTATTGGTTCTTCATCCAGACCAGTTGTTCGCCTCCGGCTGCCGTTCCACCCGGCGCGGCGCAGCCTTCACCGGCAAGCGGAACATAGGCATCCAGTTCGCCCAACTTGCCGCAGAACATGCCCGGCAGCAGGCTGATGGAGAACATGAGGAAGGCGGAAGCGGCCAGGGTGCGGCCCACGCCCATGTTCTGGTCCGGCTTGATGCCTTCCATTCTCAGAAGCCCAAGCAGATACAAACCGGGGAGCGCGAAGAGGACCACCCAGGCGGCGAGGAAGCGGTCGCGCGTGAGGAAATTCCACTGGAGCACCTGGTCGATGTTGCTTACGTACTTGAGGGACGCGGCTAACAGAACAAAGCCGAGCACTGTCTTCACCCTCGGAAGCCAGGCCCCGCTGCGCGGGAGGCTCGAGAGAGTGGAAGGAAACATGGCCAGCAGGAAGAAGGGAGAAGCCAGACCGGAGGAGAACGCCAGCATCCCGATGGCCGGCTGGAGTTTTCCACCCTGGACGGAAGCCGCCAGCAGACTCCCCACGAACGGGCCCACACAGGCGAACGAAGTGAGCGAGAAAGTCAGCCCCATGAGCAGCGATCCTACAACGCCGCCCTTGCTCTGCGAAGCCCGGTCCATCTTCGTCAACAGACCGGAAGGCAAGGTGATCTCGAATGCGCCGAGCAGGCTCAGTGAAAATGCGATAAAGACGATGGCGATGAATCCGTTCACCCAGGGATTGGACCCGAGTTGCACTACTCCGAACGGTCCCAGGAGGGCTGTGGTCACGAATCCCAGGGATGTGAAGAGAAGCACGATGCCGGTGGAGAAGACGCCGGCCTGAAGGATGCTGTCGGCGCGCGATGCGGACTGGCGGTTGAGGAAATAGGTCACCGTGAAGGGAATCATCGGGAAGACACAGGGAGTGAATACGGCGGCGAGGCCGAGTCCGAAGGCGAGCAGGGCGAATTGCACGAGATCGCCGCTGGTTTGCGACGTGGGGGAAGGGGAGGAAGGCGGCTTCCCTGCCCCGGTGGCGCCACTCGCGGATACGCCCCCGGTGATCGGCGCATAGCCCGCGGGAAGCTCGAAGGACGGCGCCGGGGCAGCGGCGTCAGGTGTCAGCGTGGCCGACGCAGTGCGGCGAACCGGGGGCAGGCATTGCTTGTCAGTGCAGGCTTGGTAGCGGGTGTTGGCGGTGAGTTCCAAGGGTTGGGCGGGCGCGCCGGGCTTCAGTTTCACCTTGAAGAAGAAAACAGCTTCTTTTTCGTAGGTTTCCGTCTCCAGATTAAAATTCTGGTCAAATTTTCGATCCGGCTTCGGCCGGAAAACCTCCACTGCTTCGATGGCGTCGCTGGGAGCCAGGGAAAGTGTGGTGACGATGGGGCCGCCCTTGGGCGTGGTGGGAGAGTAGAGATGCCAAGGAGCCTCGATGGCGGCGGTGAGCTTGCCGATCGCCACTCCGCCCGGGCGTACGGAGGCCGGCTGAAACTCCAATTTCCACTTTATGGGGTCAAGACGCTTGGATTGACCAAACGCCAGCGGCGCGAGGAGAAGCGGGATCAAAAGACGGCGCATGACAGGCTTATTCCTATTGTAGGATGGTCATTCGATGAGAATTTTGCGGCGGCTGCGGGTGGGCTCGACGCCTGCGGTTTGGGCCGTGGCGACGAGTTCGGTACTTCCCGCGGCGGGCGCGGCGAGGCGGAAATTCCAGGTATGCGCGCCAAGAGCGGGGATCTCGAAAGTGACGGATTGCGATTCCCCGCCCTTAAAGGCCAAAGTAAGCTTGCCCCGGCGCGGGAGGGGATCGTCGTTAACCATCATGACGCTGTAGACGCGCTGTTCGGCGGGGCGGAGTTTCGGGTTCCAGAAGTTGATGTAGAGGCCGAGCGGCTTGAAGGCTTCGCGAACCCATTCCCGGAAGTTCGGTTCGAGTTCCAGTTTCTCGACGTCGCGCCAGTGATCGCCGGTCTTGACCCCCGGGTAGGAGCAGGTGAGCCAGGTGAAGTGGAGGACGCCGGCAAAGTTACGGTGGGCGCGCCAGAATTCGGTGAGCCCGGCGAGGGAATACGCGTAGAGTTGGAACCGCTGTTCGGGAGTGGCGTCCTTGCCCAGGAGCTTTTCGTAGACGGCTTCGGTGAGCAGGGTGGGCGTGCCGTCGCGGTTGAGCCAGAGCCAGCCGTACTCGTTGAGGATGACGGCATGGGCCGAGGGGTGGCCGGCGTTAGTGGTTTTGGCTCCGGTCATCTGCATCAACTCAGTCATGGAGAAATTGCCGCCGCCACGGATGCGCGAGAAGAGGTAAGGATGATCCTCGACGGGATCGTTGGGGCCCGAGGGGATGGAGTAGCCGTTGTCCCACGGCCGGTCAGAGAGATCGAGCGTGCGGACGGCGGGGATGACGCGTTCCCGGAGCATGTCGGAGTCGGTTTCATTGGAGGCGTCCCAGATGGCGAGTGACGGGTGGTTCCAGTGGTCGCGCATCCAATCGCGGTACTGGGCGATGAGTTCTTCTTCGCGGTAAGGAGGAAAATAGCCGCGGCCGTTCCAGATGAAGAACTCGTTTTGGATGAGAAGCCCGGCCTCATCGGCGATGTCGAACCAGAAGTCCGGCACGGGGCCGATGCAAAAGCGGAAGGCGTTCCAGTGGAACTGTTTGGGGAGATCGGAGAGCAGGCGTTTGACCCACGCGCGGTCCCAGGGGTGCTGTTTCGAGAGCGGGTCCTCGAAGAAGCGGTGGAGGGTGATGTTGGAGCCGCGCGGGAAGAAGGGTTTGCCGTTGAGGTAGGCGCGCTTGGTGGCGGTGTCGAAGCGGAACTCGCGGAAGCCGAAGCGGGTGTCCAAGGAATCCTGTCCGGCGGTGGTGCGCACGGTGTAGAGATACGGATCAGAGGGCGACCAGAGATGCGGCTGGGGGAGTCTGATGGTGGATTGGACGGAGGCGGATCGGCCCGGCGGGACGGTGAGGAAACGCGGCGCCGCGGAGAGTCCGGCGATGGAGTTCCTCACGTCGAGGCGGGCGGGTTCAGCGCCGCGGTTGCGAATGGTGGTTTCGATAAGGACCGTGGAGTCGTGGAGACGCGGGGCCACCTGGACGTGCTCGACGTAGGCGGCGGAGGGGAGAGCGATGAGGTCGACATCGTCGTAGATGCCCGGCGTCCACTTGTACTTTTCGAAATCCGTTCCGGCGGGGGCCCAGACGGGAAGAACGGCGGGGTGCGCTCCAATGCGGACGATGAGATGGTTGGTTTTGCCCCAGAGGACGGCTCCGGTGAGGTCGAAGAAAGTGGCGGCCCAGCAGGCGCGGGCCTCTCCGATGAAGTTGCCGTTGAGGTAAACCGCGTGGCCGAACTGGGCTTTACGGATGCGGAGGAGGAGCCGGCCGGTCTTGGGCGGGGCCAGGAACTGCCGTTTGTACCAAAGGAAGTTGCGGTCCTGGCGCGCGATGCCCGCGTTTTCGATTCGGGCCGATTCGGGCATTTTCTTCTCGCGGATGGAGGCCTGGATGAACTCACGTGAGTCGAAAGCGTCGATATTGGCGAGCGGCGGCGTGGCGGAGTGTGCGAGTCCGGGCACGGGAACGCTATGGGGCCAGGCTTGCGGAGGCTGGGCGCTGTCGACGGATTCGGCCAATTGCCAGGTTCCGTTGAGAGGGATGATGGCGCGGGAAGCAAGGGAGGCGAGCGCGGTGAGGAAAAAGAGACAGATGACTCTCATGGCGTCACCAGCCTATCATCTTACGGTTATTCCGCCGCGGCGGGCGCTGCTCCGTTCCCGATGGCGGATTTCCGCAGCTCATTGGCAATGCGCTCGTTGACATTTGCCTGGGCGAATTCAGCCGCCACGCGGACGGCGTTCTTGATGGCGTTGGGATTGGAGCGTCCGTGGCAGATGATGCACACTCCGCGCACCCCGAGGAGCGGCGCGCCGCCGTATTCGGAATAATCCACCCGCTTCTTGAAATCGGTATAAGCCGAACGCGAGAGGACGTAGCCGATCTGGCGGGTGATGGTTTCGCGGAGCGATTCCTGAAGCATGTGCTTCATCACATCCACCACGCCCTCGCTGACCTTGAGCGCCACGTTGCCGATAAAGCCGTCGCACACCACGACATCGACCTCTCCCGTATAGAGATCGCGTCCTTCCACGTTGCCGATGAAGTTGATATCCAGCGTCTTCAGCAAGGGGGTGGCGGCGCGCGTGAGTTCATTTCCCTTGTGCTCCTCCTCACCGATGGACAGGAGTCCGACGCGCGGACGTTCGGTGCGGCAGATGACGCGGGAATAGATCTCGCCCATGATGGCAAACTGCGCCAGCATGCGCGGAGAGGAATCGACATTGGCGCCCACATCCACCATCACGGCGGGGCTTCCTTTCATGGTGGGGAAAACCTGAGCGAGGGCGGGGCGCTCGACGCCGCTGATCATTCCCTGGACCATTTTCGCGGTCGCCATGGCGGCGCCCGTATTGCCGGCCGACACCACCCCGTGGGCGATTCCCTCGCGCACCAGGCGCGAGGCGACACGAATGGAACTGTCCTTCTTCGTTCGCATTGCCTTGGCGGCGCTGTCCTCCATGGTGATCACTTCACTGGCGTGCTGCACCTTGATGGGAAGGCTCTTCCAGCCCTCATGCTGAGCCAGTTCCTGCTTGATGGCATCCTCTCTTCCTACCAGGATGACCTCAACGGGGAGAGTTTTTACGGCGCGGAGAACCCCTTCGACTTCGGCCTTGGGTGCGTTGTCGCCGCCCATGGCGTCCACGGCGATGGTGACCATAGAGTTAGTAATGAACTAGATGGAAGAGCCTGCCACGGAGCTCGGTTACTGTTCTGCGACCTCGATCACTTCCCTGCCTTTGTATGTTCCGCAATGCGGACAAACCCGGTGAGGCATTTTCGGCTCCCCGCACTTCGGGCATTCCGACGATGAGGGCGACTTGAGATGATCGTGGGCCCGGCGGGTGCTGGTCCTCTCTTTGGAATGTCTGCGTTTTGGATTCGGCATTGTCTTAGCGTTCCTTCTAAAAGAAAGTCTATAAATTCTTCAGCGCCGCCCACCTGTCGTCGATAAGGTCGAGGCGGCAATCACAAGCGGCTTCGTTGCGGTTCTGTCCACATTGCGGACAGATTCCCTTGCAATCGGGCTTGCACACCTTCTGCATCGGCATGGCAAGCAAAACAAACTCGCGAAGGACTTCCTCCAACTCGAGTCCGTCCTTCACATAGAATCCGATTTCGGTTTCCCCGTCGTGGATCTCCACTTCGGGCGCCTCGGGTCCTGTCGCCAGCGGACGGTAGAACAGGTCGAAGTCCGAATCAATCAAAAGAGCGGCAGGCTCCAGACAGCGATCACAAGGAGCCTCCATGGTCACCTTCAAATGTCCGCGAACCCGGATCTCACCCAGCGTATGGCTGAGCAACTCCGCTGTCCCCCGCGCCATCAAGACGCCCGTCTGGCGCACGCCGGGATCCAGGAAGTCGATCTCACCAGGCGGAAACTCCACATCGAAGTGAATTTTCCGAACTTCCAGGTCATGAATCGAAAAGAACACACAAATCTCCGCGCGCCCCGGCGAGTGAGGCCGCAACCGATTAGTATAGCGTGTTTACCTCACATGATGTGTGGCGGAGTATCGAGACGGGCAAGCCGCGCCGGTGATTTCCTTTCAGCCTCCTGACGGCGCGCCCGGGTGGCTTGCAACTTCTTGAGCCGGTTCAGGGAACGGTAAAAGGCGGTCTCGGTCCGGGTGCGGAGCCGCTGGATGCGCGCGGCCTTCTTCTGAACGGCCGGCGTTTCGCTGAGCAGGGCGTCGCAGCCGGCCTTTTCCGAGAGTTGGCATTCTTCTTCGTTTAACACGCGGAGTCTCCAGGCTGCTTCGAGGAACAGGCGAAAGATCTCATTTTCCTGCTCCCCGGATGGTTCCAGTTCCTCCCGGAAGGAGGCCGCCATTTCGTCATAGGTCATTGCCGGTTTCTCCCTCCGGACCGGAACCGGTGCGCCTTCATATCCACGCGTGAGCCGCGGAAGCGCACCCCTTCGGCCTCGAGAAGCAACCGCTGTTCGAAGGCATTCACTCCGCGAAGGCAGATGCGGCCGCCGGCGCCGAGAACGCGCTGCCAGGGCACGGTTCCCTCCGCTTTCCGCAGCGCGGCGGCCACCCCTCGGGCAGCGCCCGGAAAACCCGCCGCCTCCGCCACGTCACCGTAAGTGGCCACCTTTCCGCGCGGAATGCGGCGCACCGCCGCCAGCACCTTTTTTACGTACTCCGTCGAGGCCACCAGTGGCTATCCTACCATCCGCTACACTGAGAGAACGCGCGTGGAAGAAGAAGTATCGGGCCGTTTTTATGACGGCCGCCTCATCGTCCGGCTGCTTTCATACCTCAAGCCTTACAAAGGCTCGGTAGCGGTGGCCGTAGTGTGCATGATGGTGCATGCCGGCGCCGAAGTGCTGGGGCCGCTACTGACGAAACTGGCGATTGACCGCTACCTGGCGCCGCCGGCGCATCCGGCCGCTTCCTGGCTTGATCCGTACCTGTCTTCCGATCCGTTCACCGGACTGGGACAGATTTCCATCGTCTACTTGTGCACCCTGATTGCGGCGCTGTTGATGGACTTCTCCCAGGTTTACCTGATGAACCTCACGGGACAGAGGGCCATGTTCGATCTGCGCCGCCAAACGATGGACCATCTGCAACGGCTCGATGTTTCCTACTATGATCGAACCCCGGTGGGGCGCATGTTGACGCGAGTCACCACGGACGCCGATGCGCTGAATGAGCTGTTCGCATCGGGCCTGGTAACGCTGCTCGGGGATGTGCTGATGCTGGCGCTGGTGCTTGCCGTGCTGGTGCAATTGAGCCCGAAGCTGACCCTGGTGCTGGTGGCGGCGCTTCCCGCGGTGGTGATGGTGACGGTGCGGTTCCGCCGCGACGTGATGAAGAGCAACCGCCGCATCCGCACCGCGGTGGCCCGGATCAATTCCTACCTTCAGGAACACATCAGCGGCATGAGCGTGCTTCAGTTGTTCAACCGCGAGGACAAGAGCCGCGAGGAGTTCACCGAAGTCAACCGCGAGCACATGCTTGCCTACAAGGAAGCCATCATCGCCTACGGATGGTTCTACCCGGTGGTCGAGTTTTGCGGCATGGTGACACTCGCGGCGCTGCTCGCCTGGGGCGGATTCCGGGTGAGGGAAGGAGCCCTGAGCCTTGGGATTCTCGTGGCGTTCTTTCAATATGGCCTGCGGTTTTTCCGGCCGATTCAGGATTTGAGCGAGAAATACAACATTCTGCAATCGGCGGCGGCGGCGGCGGAGCGCATTTTCCAATTGCTTGATACGCCGGTGGTGATCGGAAGCGCCCCGGCTAAGACAATGCTCCCCGAAGGCGCCGCCGCCATCGAATTCGATCACGTCTGGTTTGCTTACAAGGATGAGGACTGGGTTCTGCGGGATGTGAGCTTCCGCATCGAGCCGGGCGAAACCGTTGCCGTGGTGGGCCACACGGGGGCGGGAAAAACCACGCTCACCAATCTTCTCCTGCGCTTTTATGACATCCAGCGAGGGGCGATCCGCATCGGTGATATCGACATTCGCGATGTTGGCTTGGCCGAATTGCGCCGGAGGTTCGCGATTGTGCTCCAGGACTCGTTCCTGTTCACCGGCACGCTGGAGGACAACATTCGCCTGGGCACTTCGGGAATTTCGGAGTCGCGGATCGGGGAAGCGGTGGAGCAGGTGAATCTCGCCGATTTTGTGGACAGCCTGCCGAGCGGGCTGCGTCACGAAGTCCAGGAGCGCGGGGCGGGCTTGTCGACCGGGCAAAAGCAGCTTGTCAACTTCGCGCGCGCGCTCGCCCACGATCCGTTGTTTCTCATTCTCGACGAGGCCACTTCGAGCGTGGACACGGACACGGAGATTCGTATCCGCGAAGCGCTGGAGCGGCTGGTGGAGGGCCGGACCAGCCTGGTGATCGCGCACCGGCTATCGACGATTCAGAAAGCCACGCGCATTTTAGTGATGCACAAGGGAGCGCTGCGCGAGCAGGGCACCCATCAGGAACTGCTCTCGCAACGGGGCATCTATTACAAGCTCTACCAGTTGCAGTACAAGGAGCAGGAGACGGCGGGGCAGCCGTCGCTCAAGCAATGGTAAGGTGGCAAGTAGGTTGGTCCCTGGAAGAGACGCGATCACTTGAAACGACGCACCGACAAAGGAAACCTCTGCGCTGAATGTTCACAAATGGCTGTCGTTCAGTGTGTTTGTATTGTACTGGTCCCCGTCGTCTGAAATGCAAGTTTAGGACGGGTTGGCAATGCATGAAATCTTGAGAACCTTGCCCGCAGGCGCCCTTATTCTCGACCTTGGGTGTGCCCTGGGAAGCTTTGCCGAAACAGCTACCTTGGCCGCTGTAGTGCGAATGGACCGTGAGGCGCCAAGGGACTTGGCAGACTTTGGGCGATTCGCGCAAGCGGATGCGGCAAGGCTTCCGTTTCGTGATCGAACCTTCGATGCTGTAATAGCCAACCATAGCTTAGAGCACTTCGACAACCTCGGCTGTGTCTTGCGTGAAATACGGCGGGTTACTCATCCCAATGGTGCTCTATTTGTCGCTGTGCCTGACGCAACAACCCTTACCGACAGACTTTATCGATGGCTCGCCCGGGGGGGGGGGACATGTCAACTCATTTACTTCAGCATGGAAGACGGCGTCCGCCATTGAAGAAGCAACTGGATTTCGCCACGTTGCTACCAAAGTGCTTTGCTCGTCACTCTCATTTTTAAATCGCGGAAATAGCCTTCGCCTGCTACCCCGTCGCTTGCTCTTGTTCGGTGGCGGGTATGAGTGGTCGCTATTCTTCCACGCGTGGCTCTTTCGACGACTGGACCGGTACCTCAATACTCGCATGAGTGTTTACGGATGGGCCTTCTACTTCGGCAGAATCCAAGGACCCATCGATACTGAGACATGGGTAAATGTGTGTATCCGCTGCGGCAGTGCCTCGCCAGCGTCGCTATTGATCAGGAGAGAACTGGTCCGGAGGACTCTCGTGGGAGTCCACATCTTCCGGTGTCCCGATTGCGGTGCTGATAATCCGTTTGCAGACGACGCGTGGGCGGCAGACTGGCTCCGACGGGAGATGATGCGTAGAACATCAGGCGATCCCACCCTGCCAAGAAACTGACCTCCACGACGGCGGCGGCCATCCAAAACGGGCGTCGGCACGCCAGCACCTTCAGCGGGCCAACATTGCCGCCATTGGGTTGCCCATTGTGGTAAAGAGCATCCCAAATCTTGCTTACGGACCGGGCCGGCGCCCCCGGCGTTACTCTTTCGTGCGAGGCTCCAACAGCAACCAGCCCAGATCGGCCGGGTTATCGGTCCCCAGGGCGAGACGGGGAACCAGCGGGTGCTCGGGCAGCCACAGGCTGCGGCCGCCGTCCGTATATCGCACCAGCAGGTTCAGCCGGATCGGATGCGGGCGCCGCGCATCCAGCCCCGCCCGATCGAGCGGGATGCGTACCACCACGTTCCGTCCGCCTGATTCGGCGAACACGCGTCCCTCGACGCTCTGCGGCGCAACGTAGTCCGGCCGCTCCGCCATCACTTCCGCCCCCGGAATGAAGAGAAGTTGTTTGGACGGCCAGAGCCGCCGCGGTTCGAGTTTCACCAGCACGCTGGCAATCGGCGCGGCTCCGGAGACCGCCACGTACAGGTTGGCGGCATCGTAGCTCGCTCCCCAGCGGGCTTCCGTCTTCCCTTGTGTGTAGTTCTGCCACTGCAACCCCGGAGGCGGTGTGAACCTGTCGCCTGTCCACGGCGCATCGGTGGAAGAAACCGCGCGGGCCACGGGCCCCTCGGGACTTCGCCCCGTGTAGGCGGGAAACAGCGGCTGGTTGGCGCGAATCTGCTTCTCAACCGCCGGCACATCGTCCGCGAGCACGCTCTCGAGTTGCCGCATGCGCCAGCGGATCTTCTCCGGGAAATACTTGTAACCCTCCGCCTCGGAGTGGAAGCCCAGGCGCGAATCCCGCTCGCATAAAGCGAGCAGCGCTTTATCCTGCTCCAGTTCCTCGCGCACAATGCCACTCAATTGCCGGAGCATGTCGAGCCGCCCGGGGCCATCGGCGCGCACCATTTGTTCCCGCAGTTGATAAAAGCGCAGAATGTTGTAACCGCCGCGGAACTGAATTCCGAGGGCGCGCGCCACGCCGATGTCGAGCAGCCGCTCGGGCTGGTTCGCGTAGCGGGGTTCGAGCGCGCCGAGCGTCTGCATGCCCCGGTCCCAGGCGGTGGTCATGCGCCTGGATAACTCCACCACCTCGTCCAGGGTGAAGAGTTCCTTAAAGCTTTCGCCGACCCGGTCTCCGCTAGGGGGCCAGGGCTTACGTGTGACCGTCGAACCCAACAGCCAGGTGGGCGTCAACGGCGCGTCGGCGGGCTTCAGCAGCAGGGGCCACACCGGGCCGTCGTGCATCGGGCCGTAATACTGAAACAGGTTGGTGAGCGGATAGTGCTGATACCCGTCCGCGAAATCCTTCCATGCCTTCACGACGGTGGGGGCATCCTCGCGGCCCCAATAAAGAGAAGCCAGCCGGTTCAGAAACGCATCCTCGTCTTCCGGAAAAGGCTCGAAAGACAGCTCTCCGGCCGCCTTGTTCATCAGCCCCGGGTAGTTGCCGAAATACCAGCACAGCATGGTGTGCGACACGCCCAGACGGCGCATGGCCGCGAATTTGCGGTAAAGCAGCGAGGGCACGGGCACGTAGGGGACGCTGGCCACTTCGTGCGAAACGCCGGTCTGAATCTTGGCCGAAACGGGCGTGTGCTTCTCCCGGGCGATCTCGGCCACCCGCTCGAAGCGGCCGCTCGGCCCCGGCGTCGAGAGCCAGTAATCCCCGCCTACGAACTCGCGGCCGAACTCCGTGCGCTTCACTCCCGATTCAAAATTGAATTGCAGGATGACACCCTTCGGGGTGTGCGCCGGGACTTCATAAACCCAATCAGCGAGGTCTTCGCGCACCGGACCTCGCGCTTGCGGCATGTACAGCCAACTGATCAACTCCGCTTCGGGCGCGGCGGCGTGCATCCCCTGCTCCATCGCGGAAAGCGAAGCGTGCAGAATCTCCCAGGGCTGCTTGCGCGAACATTGGGGGCAGTCGATGTGGCCTTCGCCCATCGAGGATAGCGCGCTCAGGCAGGTGGTGGGGCGCTCCCCATGGGAGATGTTGATGAGCCCTCCGAGTTCGGGAACAGATTTGAAAATCGTGTTCACCGATTCGTACAGGTATTTGCGCGAATTTTCAGACTGCGGGCAGAAATACGTGAGCTTTCCGTCGCGGGTCCTGGCGCCGCCCAACTCGGGGTTCCGCTTCAATACCGGGCTGTTCGCCTCCCAGGCGCGAGGCTCGATGGAAAAGATATAGGTGCGGATGCCGTAGCGCAGGCAGGCGGCTACCGTGCGCCGCAGCTTGGCCAGTCTCTTTTCCGCGTCCCGCCCGGCTTCCGGAGTGAAGGCAGTGGAAACCAGATCCTGGAACTCGATGGTCAGCCACAACCCGTTCACCCCCTCGTGCGCCAGCCGGTTGAGGTACTGCTCGGGGTAGTAGTCCACATCGTCCATGAGTTCGTCGCGCATCTTCGGCGGCCGCTTGATGGGGCCGAAGAAGCAGCGCGAAATGCGCCGCCGAACCACCGGACGCCGCTCGATAGAGCCGGTCGCCAGGAAGGGGCCCTGCCGTCGCAGCATTTCGTCCTCGATATAGAAGATCCCGCGCCGGATACCTTCCGTATCGGAAGCGGAAATACGGCAGGAGGTCTTCCCGGTCTCGATCCGGAAAGCCTCGCTCCCCAACTCCGGGGCGCGCGCCGTCTCAATTGTATAGCCGCCCGTTTCAGGAACTCCACCGGCGGCCAGGAACCGCCGCAGGTCCTCGTAGGCGGTGTCCAGCCGCTTGTTCGGATCCGCAAAACCGGCGGCCAGGCGCACTCCGCCGGATAAATTCGCATCGTTCGCTTCCGGACGCGCCGCGCCCCACGCATGCCGCGTCCACATGGGGGACTTCAGATCTTCGGTGAACTTCCAGCGGTCTTCGCCGGGCTGGGGAGGCACGTCCTTCCAGTCAGGAACGGTGAGGCCGGCGGCGAGCGGCTTCGTGGAGCGCGCGCAACCGCCGCCCGCGAGCATGCACGCGGCCAAAAGCGCCACGACGGTGCATTGTTTCACTATGGGACCTCCTTCGCGGCGCTGCCCGTCTACAAAACCGCCATGCATCAGAAGCTGAAACGCAGCGATAGTTGAATGACGCGCGCCGCCCACGCCGCCGTCACCTGGCCGAATCGCGCGTTCACCTGGTTGCCCTGCGCGTCAAATCGCGCCGTCGAGTCCACGCTCTGGAACTGCGTATGGTTGAATGCATTGTACATCTCCCAGCGGAATTGCAGGTTGCGCGGCTCGCTCACAATCAGGAAGTTCTTGAACAGCGAGATGTCCCAGTTGTTGATTCCCGGCAGCCGGAAGACATCCTTCGGCGCATTCCCCATGCTGCCCTTGGGCGGACGGGCAAACACGCCGGTGTCGAACCAGCGCAGGAAACTGCGTTCTCCGTGCGAGAGCGGAGCTTTTCCGGTCACGATGATGCGCGCCCCGTCGCCGCCGCCCGTGATGTCCGCTCCATCCACCGTGCTGAAGCCCACCCCGCTTGGCTGGCCGCTCACGAATGCCGTGAAGCCCGCCACCTGCCAGTTGTCAAACACCGCCCGGACCCCGGGGTTGTCCCACTGCCTGCTCAGCTTCGGCACATCCCAAATATAGTTCAACACCAGGTTGTGTGTCTGGTCGAATGCGGACTTGCCATAATTCCACACTCGGCGCGGCGCGTAGGTGGAGACCGTGGATTGTTCGTTGGTGCTGAAATCCATGGCTTTCGACCAGGTATAGGACATGCCGAACTGTAGAGCCTTGGTAAACCGCCGGTTCACCGTAACTTGTAGCGCGTTGTAATTGGTGGTGCCGCCGTTCTCGTAATAGTTGATGTTGCCATAACCCGGATAAGGCCGGAAGTAGTTGTCGTTCAGCCATGTGAAGACCGATGCGCGGCTCCAACTGCACCGGTTGCTGCTCTTTGAAGCCTGAGGGGTAGGTCGGGTCGGTGCCGAGCACCATGCCGTTGATCGGATCCCCGGAATTGGGAACGTACACACCGATCAGCGGCGAAATAGCGAGTGCCCCCGTAAGCGGGTTGCGGGCGACGCGCCGCCCGTTCGCGTCCAGCGCCGGCAGGAAGAGCACCGGAGCCTTCGAAAGTTGATACCGCTCCGGTGAGAACGCCGCGCTCGTTCCGTTTTTCTGCGTCCACGGCGTGTACCAGACGAACCGGAGTCCGATGTCCAGGGTCAGCTTCCGGTTCACCTTCCAGGTGTCCTGGGCGAACCATTGCAGAATCGTGCTGCGCCCGTTGTAGCCCGGCCGCGACGTGGACTCCACATAGGAGTAGTAGTTGCCAAGGACGGCGTTGGTGTATGCGTAGTTGGCGTCCAGCGGGTTGTTCACGTCGCGCGCAAACGAGAAGTTGCCCGCGAAGGTGCCGTCCTCGCCCTCGTACTCCCGGCCACGGTCCGCAAAGATCCCGAACTTGAACGCATGCGCTCCGCGAATCCAACTGAAGCTGTCGCTGAAGTTGAACGTCGTGTCGGCCCCGTGCATGGGGAAGCGGCCGTCCCAGCCGATATCCGCCGCCGCGGGCACGCCCCCGAACGACGCCATTGGGATGAAATTCAGGGGATTGTTCTGGGGATAGAATTGTCCCAGGGTCATGCCCAGCGCGGCGCGGTTCAGTTTCTTCAGGTCGCCGTCATTCATCGGCGTGGCCTGCTCCATGCTGTGACCCGCCCCGGCGGAGAACTCGTTTACCATGCTCGGGCTGATGGTTCTCGTGTAGTTAACCACCAGGCTCGGGAACCGGAACAGATAGCGGGAGAGGATCTCGTCCCAGGTGGCCCGGCCTCCCGCCGGAGCGCCATAGCCCTGGTTATCGGCGCGCCATGTCGACCCGCGCACCGAGAAGCGGTCCTTGCCGGTGGGCAGATAATCGAACTTGAACAGGTGTTGCTGCTTGGGAATTTCCCAACTCTGGCTGAAGTTGTAGTTGTAGGCGCCCCGTGTCACCGCGCGGTTGAGCGCATTGGGCTGCGGGAAGACGTTGAGCAGAATCTGGCCGTTCTTGTTGATCCGGCTGGCGGGAACCACGTTGTCCGGAAAGGGGCTCCCGGCGGTGGGATCTCTCATCACGATCAGGGCGCCGCTCACGTCCAGCGTCTGGCTGAAATTCCCGGAGCGCTCCAGCGCCGTGGGCACCGTGGTCTGCTGGAGAGGCCGCGGTGACTTGCTGCCCCAGTCTTCAAACGAATAGAAGAAGAACAGCTTCTCCTTGTGGGAATTGAACTTGCCGGGAATGTAGACCGGTCCTCCCACCGTGACGCCCAGCGTGTTGTAACGGTACACCGGCTTGGCCACGCGGTTCAGATTGTTGAAGAAGTTGTTGGCGTTGAACATCTCGTGGCGCTTGTACCAGTAGCCGCTGCCGTGAAACTGCTGGGTGCCGCTCTTGGTCACCACGTTAATGAATGCGCCGCCATTGCGGCCGTACTCGGCCTGATAGTTGTTGAGTAACACTTTCACGTCGGAGACGGCGTCAAGATTGATCGAACTCGAACCCGTATACGGATTGCCGAGATCGTTGCCTGCCAGGCCGTCCACGTTCAGCGTGTTCCCCTCGTAGCGCCCGCCCTGGATATTCGGAAAACTGGTGCCCAGGTTCTCCCCGACCGCCTCCGTATCCGGCGTGTAGGTCACGCCGGGCATGGTGCGCAGCAGCGACATGACATCCCGGCCGCGCACCAGAATCATGTTGATCTGGCTGGACGTCAATTCCGCGGAGTGGTCCGAACTGGCGGTCTGAACCACCTCGCCGGTCGCCTGCACCGTCACCTTTTCCGTTACCGCGCCGATCTGGAGTGGAATGTCTCCCAGCGCCAACCGCTCATTGGCGCTCAGGTTCATGCCCGTTCGTTCCACGGATTGGAACCCTTGCTGTTCGACCCGCAGCGTGTAAACTCCCGGCTGCACCGAGGGAAACGCAAAAGCGCCGAGTTCGTTGGTATCCGCCCTGCGTATGTCACTGGTTCGCTCGTTCATCAATACCACCGGGGCGCCCACGATCACGGTGCCCGACGGGTCCACCACCCGGCCCGAAACCGAGCCCATGATGGACTGCGCCGCCATCGGAATCCGAGTGACGGACACAAGAAAGAACGCTAGCAGAAATGCGTGATGGCTACCCTGACGCATAGGAATCTCCTTTACTGAACAAAACACCGAAGCCCTGTCCAGAATTTGTATACGGTCAGTATACTGCCCGTTTATCGAAAGTCAAGCGGAAACAGCCTATCCTTTCGTGAAGCTCTACCTGCAACACAAGGAAGCCACAATCACGCCTAATGCTATTTGCGCTGGCGTATCCACCCATCCTCATCGTCCAAGAAACGTTTGGCTGGCGCTGAACGCGAATGCTGAAAACTCTGTGCCGGCGCACAAGTCGACTTGCATCCGCGTGGACATTCGTGGATACTCGCTGTATGCAATTACCTCGCCGTCCGGCGCTTCTGGCTGCCGCGCTGCTGTGCGCCGCCTCCTCCTCCGCCGCCGAGCCCCCGGTTTCCGCCGCCCAGTTCTCCGCCCGCGCCCTGCCGGCGTTGCCCATCGAGCGCCCTCACGATTTCCGCAAAGCCATTGAAACCTGGACCGAGCCGCCGCGCCGCAATCCCGCATCCAAGCCTGCCGGGAATGAACTGGCGATGCCCGCGCGGGGCTGGACGCTGGCCATCGCCGGCGACGCCGGCCCGGTGCTGCGCCAGGCGGCCGGGGATTTCCGGGATTACCTCCATCGCGCCATGCAGGTAGAGGTTGCGCTGGAAACGCCCGCCTCGCTCTCGCAATGGAGCGGCATGCGCCGCGCCGTGGTGGCGGGCACGCGCGCCCAGATGCCGGGTTGCGGGGATTCGCTCACCGCCCGCAAGGATTACCAGATCATAGTAGGACCTGAGCGCATCGCGATCTGTGGCTACGATGAGCGCGGCGCGATGTACGGGCTCTACAACCTGGAAGCCCGCATGAGCCTGCGGGAGGCGCCCTTCCTGCCGCGTAATCTCAACACCGTGCGCCACAGCCTCTACGGCGCGCGCATGACACTCTCCGGCCTGGGCTGGATGGAGTGGCCCGACACCTATCTCTCGATGATCGCCCATCACGGCTTCGACGCTATTTACGCCTCGGTGTACGCCAATCCGAACGGGACGATAGCCGGCCCGCCCTACAGCTACATGATCCGGCGGCAGGATCCGGCGCGCATGCGCGACCTCATTGACCGCGCGGCGCGCTACGGGTTGGATGTCTACGCGCCCATCATGCACCACCTGGATGGCACGCCCGGGAACGAGGCCGCGCTGCGCAAACTGGTGCGCGACAATGTGACCCGGTTTCCGGAAATTCGCGGCTACGTGCTGCTCATCGAGGGCTTCGATTACGAGCGCTGGCCCTCCTGGAACCGCGCCGACATCCGCAAGTGGATTGACGCCTGGACGCGCGGGGTAGCCATCGCCGCCGAGGAGATGCATAAGATCAATCCCGCCATCGAGGTGCTGCCCTGGGATTACAACATCGATTTCCGCGCGCGCTCGGTGGACACCAAGCGCTACGTGATCGACCGTTATGCCCAGGATGTTATTCCGCTGGTCACCTGGGAAAACGGGAAAACGTTTATCCGCGACGGCGAGGAGGGCTATCTCAAGGATTACGCGATCAACGAGGTGGGTCCGGCGGAAGTCTCGGCGGCGCAGATCGAGCGCGCCCGCGAGCGCGGCATGAAGGTCTTCGCCAAGGCCGACACCTTCGCGAGCTGGCAGTTCGGCACCTTCCCCTACCTGCCCTTCCCCTACCAGTGGCATGCCCGCTACCAGGAACTCGAAAAGCGCGGGATCGACGGCACGATGGAGAGTTGGAGCTACGGCTTCAAACCGAACTGGGTGGCGGAACTGCGCAACTGGTACAGTTGGTCGGACGCTCCTCCGCTCGACGATCTGCTGAAATCGATCGCCCGGCGGGAGTTCGGTCCCGGCAGCGAAGACCTGGCTCTCAACGCCTGGGAACACTTCAGCAAAGCCATCGCGCTGCTGCCCGACACCGGCCCCAATATGGGGACCACCAACGCCATCGGCTCGCCGCTCTTTTTCCAGGAGCCCAAAGTGCGCGCCATCGAGGTGGAGCATAGCTGGGCCCTTCCGGGCATCGAGGCCGGCGGAGTGCGGGTCAGCAAGTACTGGCCCTATGCCCCGGAGCGCGTGATCCTGTCGCCGGACTTCACCAACAAGACCAATGCCGCCGCGCGCTACGCCGGCCCTTTCAGCCTGCCGGTTTTCAACAAGTACCTGCTGGCGGCCGCCGGCGAGATGGAGAAGGGACTCGAGAGTTACCGCCGGGCCGCGCTCCAGGCGCCCGCCGGTAAGCGCCGTACGGCGTTTCGCGAAGTGCTCCTGGCCGAGCAGTTGCAGCGGATGATGCGCAGCGACGCCGCCATCCTGGAATTCGAAGACCTGCGCCTGAAGCTGGCCAAAACCGCAAACGCCGCGGAGAAAACCGCCGCCTTGAACCGCATGGCCGCCATTGCCCGCGAGGAACTGGCCCGTACCCGCGCCGCGCGCGACACCCAGATGCGCGATTCCCGCCTGGGCTATGAATGGGAGCAGGACTACTTTTACACGCCGGACGTGCTGGCTGAAAAGATCGAACAACTCCGCGGCGTGCTGGAGCGTGAGATCCCGGCCTATTCGAACCGGCACGGTCTCAACCGGCATACTACACCGTGATGAGCTTCGCCGGCCGGCCGCCGGCCATCAACTTCTGACAGGAGGGTTTCAAATGCCGATCGACATTTCGCGCCGTGAGGCGCTCCAAAGCGCCGCCGCGGGCCTGGGATTTCTCGGGTCCGCGAACATCGCGCCGGGGGCCGGGGTTCCGCCCGAAGTGGTCACCTTCCGCCACATCCACCTGGATTTTCATACTTCTCCCGCGATCACCGGGGTGGGTGAGCGTTTCAACGCCGAGGAGTTCGCGCGGGTGCTCAAGCAAGCCTCGGTCAACTCCATCACCATTTTCGCGAAATGCCATCATGGCATGTCCTATTACCCGACGAAGGTGGGGGTGCGGCATCCGAACCTGAAGGCCGACCTGGTGGGCGGCATGATCGAGGCCTGCCACCGGCAGGGCATCCGCGTGCCGGTTTACATCAGCACCATGTATGACCAGCACATCTGGCGCAAGCACGCGGAATGGCGCGCCCTGGACGTGGAAGGCAAGTCCTACGGGCACCGCGGCGGCGCCGGGCCGCTGACTCCCAACCTGGGGCTGGTTTGCACAAACACGCCGTACCTCGATTACATCCTCGCGCAGGCCGATGAAGTGCTTCAGAACTACGAGGCCGACGGCCTGTTCTACGATAACTACACCCACCCGGCCGCGGGCTGCTTCGGCCCTTCGTGCATGGAAGATCGCGAGAAACTGGGCCTCGACAGCACCAGGGCGGAAGACCGCCAGAAGCACGCCTACATCGTGATGAAGCGCGCCATGGACCGTTTCGCGGCCACGGCGCGGGCGCGCAAACCCAAGGTCAGCGTGTATATTAACGGGCCCTTCCGGCTGGGCCAGGACCCCCAGTTCCTGCGGCAGGTGGCCTCCGATTACTCCCATATCGAGATCGAATCGCTGCCCGGCGGAAGCTGGGGGTATGGCCATTTTCAGATGTCTTCGCGCTACCTGCGCAACTTCGGATTGGAGGCCCAGGGGATGACCGGCGCGTTCCACCGCGGTTGGGGCGATTTCGGCACGGTCCGCAACCAGGCGGCGCTCGATTATGAGTGCTTCAGCATGTTGGCGCAGGCCACCAGGTGCTCCATCGGCGACCACCTGCACCCGGACGGCGTGCTGAACCCGCGCACCTACGAGCGCATCGGGCGCACTTACCGCTCAGTGGCCGGGAAGGAACCCTGGTGCGAAGGCGCCTCCGCGGTCACCGAGATCGGCTTGCTGTACCCGCCTGCCGCGGCGCGCGGCAGCGACTCCGCCATGGGCGTCAACCGCATGCTCACGCAAACGCACCAGCAATTCGACGTGCTCGATCGCGAATCCGCGTTCTCCCGCTACAAGGTGCTGATCCTGGCCGACGACTACCGCCTCGATGACGCGCTGCGGGACAAACTGGCGGCGTATGTCGATGCGGGCGGCGGGCTGATCCTCAGTCATGAAGCCGGACTTGACCTCGCCGGGAAGGGCTTCGCGCTGCCAGGCATGGGGCTCGATTACGAGGGCCCCTGGAAGCACGAATCCCAGTACATTGAAGCGCTCGAACCGCTGCGCGAGGGCGTCCCCGGCATGGTGCACGAGATGTATGAGACGGGGTCCGCGGTGAAGGCGCGGCCCGGCGCCACGGAACTCGCCCGAGTGTGGGCCGGCTACTTCGATAAGGATTACCGTCATTTTCAGGTGGAGCAGACGCCCTATCAGAAACCCGCCGGCTACGCCGCGGCTGTCCAGCGCGGACGCATAGTCTACTTCGCGGTCCCCATTTTCCGGGCCTACGCGCGCCACGGCTATCCGGTCTACCGGCAACTGGTGGGCAATGCGCTCCGGCGGTTGTTGCCGGAACCACTGGTGCGGGCGGAACTGCCTACCACCGCTCAGGTAACCATGACTGCGCAGCGCGGCCGGCACATTCTCCACCTGCTGCACTATATTCCGGAGCGGCGCAGTCCGGACCTGGACATCGTGGAGGATGTCATCCCGCTGCGCGAGGTGGTGGTGGCGGCCCGCCTGCCGCGCCGTCCCGCGAAGGTTTACCTCGCGCCGCGGCGCCAGGATCTGAGCTGCGACTACCGCGAAGGCTACGCCAAGGTGACCGTACCGGTGGTGAACGGTCACCAGATGGTAGTGTTCGAGGGCTGAGCGCGAGCAAAATGCATTGTGGGTGGTAAGTACCCTAGCCCATTGGTAATATTGATCGCCCTCTCTTCCCTGCCCTAGAATGAGGCTAGCCACCTTCGCCGCAGGGAGTTTATTTGCAGGGTTCGGATCACCGCGCGGGCGACGTACTGCTATGGTCGGTAGCGGAACACCCGTTAGAAATTGAATGCCAGTGGGCAGTCCTGGACGAAATCTTCGAGACTGTTGAGGAAGGGGTTCGGCGCCTCAGCCGCGGCGGCGTCGAAGTGGGAGGAGTCCTTTTCGGACGGCGGGACGCGGATCTGATCCGGGTGCTCGCCTGGAGCCCCATCGCCTGCGATCATACCCGGGGGGCGGCTTTTGTCCTTTCCAACGATGACCGGCAGGGGCTGTTACTGCTGCTCGAACAGGCGCAAATCGACCCGCGGTTGCGGGTACTCGATCCCGTGGGGTGGTTCGTCTCCCACACTCGCCCCGGGCTGCGCATGACCGAGGATGATATTGACCTGTTCAACCGCTTTTTCCCCGAACCCTGGCAAGTGACTCTCGTGGTCCATCCGCGGCGGGACAAGGGGACACGGGGCGGCTTCTTCGTTCGTGAGAAAGACGGGCGCATACAGAGTTCCGCTCCCTATGGGGAGTTTCCGATGGAAGGCTCGCGCGCGCTTGCCGTATCCCCCCGGCCGGGTCTGCTCGCCCCGCGGAGGGAAAAGACAGGCGATTCACCGGGCATTCCGGATAGCGGAAGACTGACGCGGCTTGCATGGGTGGCGGTGGCGCTTCTGGTCTGCGCCCTGGCGCTCTACGCCATTCCGAAGTTCCGCCAACCGGCGCCGCCCGACGCGCTGCAACTGCGGATTGTCGATGTCAAAGGCCAGTTGCGGGTGGAATGGGACCGCGCCAGCCGCGCCGTGCAACGCACCGATTCGGCCACGCTGTTTATTGACGATGGCGGAATGCTGCCGCCGGTTCATCTCGATGGCGACGCGGCGCGGCGCGGTTCGGTCACCTATGCGAGGCTCTCGGAGGATGTCATCGTACGCCTGGAAGTGAATCGCGAAAATCTGCCGCCGCTGCGGGAGCAGGCGCGTTACGTGGGTCCGCCGCTCGCGAAGTACGAAAGCCGTGAACTGCGCGAAACCAGGGAGCACACACGCAAACTGGACGCCCAGGCAGCGGAGATTCGCAGCCGGATTGCCGAGGAAACCGGGCGGGCCAAGGAGTTGAACCAGGAGATCCGCAAAGCCGGGCGCAAGGAGGGACGGAAGCGCAAGTAGGCGCGCCTACATCTCGCGGCGGTTTTCCATCGACTTCGACATGGTCACCTCATCGGCGAATTCGAGGTCGCTGCCCACCGGCAGGCCCATGGCGATGCGCGTCACCTTGACGCCCAGCGGCTTCAGCAGACGCGAGAGGTACACTGCCGTGGCTTCGCCTTCCACTGTCGGGTTCGTCGCGAGAATCACTTCGTTCACTTCGCCTTGCTGAAGCCGCGTGAGCAGGCTCTTGATTCGCAACTGCTCCGGACCCACGCCGCGCAGCGGGCTGATGGCGCCGTGCAGCACGTGATAAACGCCCTCATATTGACGCGTCGTCTCGATAGGCAGGATATTGGGGGGCTCTTCGACGACGCAGATGACGCTGTGGTCTCTGCCATCGTCGCGGCAATAGGGGCAGAGTTCCCCGTCGCTGATGTTGTTGCAGATTTTGCACAGGCTCAGCTTGTCCTTCACGTCCAGGATGGCCCTGGCCAGACGCTCCGCGTCTTCACGGCTCGCCCGCAGGAGATGAAATGCGATCCGCTGCGCCGACTTCTGCCCGATACCCGGCATGCGGCGCACTTCCTGAATCAGCCTCGAGAGCGGTTCGGCGAAGTCCATTTAGAACATGCCCGGCGGGAGTCCCAGGCCGCCCAGCATGCCGCCCATCTTCTGCTGGATGGCTTCGTCCACCTTGCGCACGGCCTCGTTGCAGGCCGCCAGAACAAGGTCTTGCATCATCTCCACGTCCCCGGCCACTTCCTTGTCGATCTTCACGCTGAGGATGTTCTTCTGGCCGTCCATCGACACCATGACCATCCCGCCGCCGGCCGAGCCCTCGACGCGGATTTTGGCGATCTCCTCCTGCATACGCGCCTGCATCTGCTGCGCCTGCTTCATCGCGGTCTGCATGTTCCCTGGTAATTTCATCTCTACTCCTTCAGTTTGCGCACGGCGCGGACTTCACTGCCGGGAAATAGGTCCCGGTAGCGCTGTACTTCGGGATTCTCCAGCGCGTTCCTTGTGGCCTCATCCTCGTTCGTCCCGCGTCCGGCTGCCGGTTCGGCCGCTGTGGGCTTATCCGTAAAGGTTACCTTAATCTTCATCGGGCGGCGAGCCAGCGCGTCCACGGTCTTCTGCATATCGCTGCTGCGGACGGCCATCGAGAACTCCTTACCCGTAATGAATTCGAGTTCTCCGGGACGCTCGGCGATCTCCGAGTGCTCCACCGCGTCAGCGATGAACGTCATCCCTTTTTCGTTGAGGGTATCAAGCAGCCGCCGCCGCCAGTCTCCACTTGCCTGCACCGGCGCGGCGGCCGCGGATTGCACCGCGGCGGGACCGGCCTGTTTGACCACAGGAGCCGTGAGTCTTGCCTGGGGCGGTTTCGGCGTGACCGCGGCCGCCGCGCGCGGCTCGCCGGATTGCAGTTCGGCCAGGATCTCTTCGATGGAGCGCAGCTTGCCGGCTTGCACCATTCGCAGGAGCCCGAGCTCCAGATGCATCCTTGGCTGAAGCGAATACTGCATGGCTTGAAACAGTTCCAAGGTTAATTGCAAGTAACGTGTGAGATCTTCTTCCCCAAACTGCGAGGAAAGCGTACTTAAGCGCTCCCGCTCCGATCCGCTCGCCGCGATCAGGCGGGTCTCGGCGCCGGCAATCCGCGCCACCAGCAGGTTGCGGAAGAAGCGGCACAACTCGCGGCAGAAATGCTGGAGGTTGAGGCCCGTCCGTTCCAGTTCCTGGACAATATCCAGCATGCGGCGGCCGTCGAGGGCGAGCAATGCCTCGGCCACCTGCTCGAGAGTCTGTATCGAGAAGCGCCCCAGCAGTTGCCGCACGTCCTGCGCCTGCAGAGTGTGCCCGCAGCAGGCGATCGCCTGATCGAGCGCGGAAAGCGAGTCGCGCACGCTCCCCTCCCCGGCAAGCGCGATGACCGAAAGCGCTTCCGCCTCCGCCTCGATATTTTCCTTCCCGCAGATCTCCTTCAACAGGGCCAGGACCTGGTCGTAATCCACCGAACGGAAGCTGAACTGCTGGCAGCGCGAAGCGATAGTGTTCGGAATCTTGTGCGCTTCCGTGGTGCAGAGCATGAAGACCACCCACTCGGGAGGTTCCTCGAGCGTCTTCAGCAACGCGTTAAACGCTTCGCTCGTGATCTGGTGCGCTTCGTCGATGATGAAGACCTTGTACCGGTCGCGGGCGGGGCGGAAGCGGACGCTCTCCCGCAACTCACGCATCTCGTTGATGCCGCGATTCGAGGCCGCGTCGATCTCGATGACGTCGATGGAGCCGCCGCTGTAGATTTCCAGACAACTGGCGCAATGGCCGCAGGGCGTGATGGTCGGGCCTTCGGCGCAATTGAGGCACCGGGCGACAATGCGGGCCACCGTCGTCTTTCCCGTGCCGCGCTGTCCGGAAAAGATGTAGCCGTGGGCGATGCGGCGCTGGGAGAGGGCATTCTCGAGGGTAGTCTTGACGTGTTCCTGGCCGATCAGGTCCGCGAATGCGCGCGGTCTGTACTTCCGCGCGATGACCTGATAGTGTACATCGGCTTGTGGGACGGGTTCCGGCATGAAGGCTGAGGGCGAAGTGAAATGCGCGAATATTGCCAGACCCCGGGTGATCCGCGGCACACAGGCTAAACCACTACCGTTGCTTCCTTCCGGACCTGGCGGGGTTTGCGGCCGCCCATTGCACGAAGCCCGGAGCCTGACAACTTCTCATGCTAGCACGATGCCGCCGCCCCGCATCTGTTTATGGGCCGGTTCAGTTCGCCGAGACGCCAAGCTCGCCGGCCAGGCGGTTCCATCCCGTCTCGATCAGGGAAGCCTCCATGGCGTCCTTTGCGTTGGCATGCGTGGACGAGGCCTGTACCAGCGCGGTCTCCGCCCGCAGCGCCTTCACCAGCGGGACAGTCTGCTCCAGGAATCGTTTCGCCTCCGCCGTACGGCCTGCCCGTCTGGCCAGAATCGCCCGCGCGGTGCGTTCGTACAGTTGCACCGTGGCTTCCGCATAACGAAGGTTGCGGTCGTCCTCGATCAGCCGGCGCCGGATCACTGGGGCTTGCCGCCGCGAGAGCACGCGGTTCATGATCACGCGGCACAGGCGCAACTCCTCGACACTCTTCGCGAGGGGAACGCCGCGGTCGGCGGGACCCTGCTCCGCGGTTTCAAGTTGCAGGTGTTTCAACGGAAACAGCGGGTCGAGGTCACGGTTGATGCGGTCTGTCAGCCGCCGGCGGTCGGACTTCCATTGATGAATCGCCGACATGCCCTCCTCGAGGTGGCCGTACAACTCGCGCATGGAGTCCGCCTCCGCGCCGAAAAAGTCGCGGAAGTACTCGCTCATGAAGGCCTGTGCGTCCGCTTCGGGGTTCCACAACATCCGGCCGAGCAGGTAGTCGTTCAGCCGCTTCGGACCCGGCAATTGCGTCGCGACGTGCATGTAGTGGAAGTGGCGCGCGCCGCGCGAATAGTACAGCGGAATGTCGCGCGCCATCACTTTTGTATAGAGCACCGGCAGGCATTTGGTGGTCGACACGCCGTAGTATTCGCCCATCACGTAGCCGCCGCGATAGAACCGCTCGCCGCTCTGCCAGCCGAGGATCGTGTTCCAGATGCCGGCGTTCGTCTCGCGGCAGTCCGGATCGTCGAGCGCGTGGCGGAAACAGCGGTGGATAGGGAACAGCGTGCCGATCGTCCGCTCGAAGTCGAAGCCTTCCGGCAGCGGCCTGCTCGGAGCCGCCAGCGTCTCGGCGTAGATCGGGAAGAACACGGTGACCGGCCTTTTCAGAACTCCAGCGTGTTCGGCCTGTGTCACCGCTTCACGCACCTGGTGCGCCATGCGCAGCAGGCGGTCGGTTGGCGTTCCCAGCGCCCGGCAGCGTTCGCACTCGCACCATCTGCCCACGTCGAGCGCCCAGAAATCCAGGATGCCGGCGTTCTTCCATTCCCCTTCGGCGAGTTCCCTGACGATGCGCCGGCACAACTCGGTCATCATGTGCGGATTCGATGAGCACGGGTTCACGCCGAACGCGCGTTGGAATGTGCGCCGCTCGCCTCCGACGAGTCCGTACCATTCCGGGTGCGCTTCGAAATACGAGAGCTTGCCGTCGTGGTTACGGTCGCCGCGGAATTCGGCGCTGTCCTTCGGGTAAGGATCGGAGTCGCGGTATGGGTATTCGTCTTCGGGATTCAAATAGCGCTCGAAGAACCAATGGCCGCCGGCGTTCAGGCGGAGTCCGAGCATGCGCATGAACAGTCCTTCCCTGTCCGCGGCCGTCCAGAAGTTGATGCGGTTGCGCGCCATCCAGATGTGGAACTCGCGGTTGCCGCGCGGTTCCCAGGCCCAGAAGCCGCGGGTCAGGAACCGCGGATGCTCGACCACAGTGGAAGTGGGCATGCGCAACCGGTGCGCGGCGGGGACATGTTCGCCGTCGGGTCCGGGCGCGTACCATCGGATGCCCTGCATTTCGAGGAAGTGATAAACGGAGTAAAGCAGTCCGGTCGAGTCGTGACCCGCCAAATACAGCCGGTCTGCCAAGGGGATCAGCGCGAAGCTTTCCGGCGCGTCGAGTCCTTTGGGCATTTCCCGCGGGGCGCCGCGCTCGCTGGAGTCATCGAGGCGCAGTAGATGAAAGCGCGCTGTTCGAGCGGCCGCGGTCCCGGCGGCGACGATGGGGAACGCGGCGGCATCGGCCGGAGACACGCCGCTGAGCCGGCACAGATATTCGCGCAACTCCCCGGCGGCGTATAGCGTCGCCTTGATGCTCAGATTGCTTTCGCTGAGTTCGGCTGCTTTGGCCGCGGCGGGCGATTCGTAAGGAGAGAAGGAGGCGGCGATCGGCGTCCGCGAATCCAGTGGCGCTCCCAGGCAGAGACTTGCCGCGAGGCAGGCCAGGGCGATGCGAAACATAGCTCGATTGTGAGGCCGTCCGCGCAAGGCGTCAATGCCGAATCGCATCCGCCGGTTGACAGGAGGTTCGAACCGGTGAGCATATTGACATGTGATGAATTCCGGGTCCCTAACTCGTATACTCGCGCTGGCGGCTGCCGCGGCGGTGCTCGTTTCGTGCTCCCGGCCGGGCGCGAAGACCGCCTCCGCGGTTTCCGCCCCGGCTGAGCGCCCCGCCTGGGTGAAACAAGGCATTGTGATGGTGGGAAGCTGGGAGCCGCCAAGTTTTCAAGTTCGCCGCGGCGGCCAGGAAGTAAATGCCGCCGAACTGTGGAAAGCCGAACGTACGGAGCATAGCGTCCGCAAGCTGAAGGAACTCGGCGTGACGCTTGTGATTACGAGTCTCCACAAGGCAGCGGGTTTGAAAGCCGAGGCCGGGGAAATCGAAGCCAACCGCAAGTTCGTCGAACTTGCGCACCGTTATGGCATCAAGGTCGGCGGCTACGTCGGCTCAACCATGGCCTATGAGACGTTCTTCGCCGAAGAGCCCGATGCCCACAACTGGATCCAGACCGACGAGTTCGGCCGGCCCATTTACTACAACAGTGACCAGACCTTCCGCTACGTGGCCTGCCGCAACAACCCCGGCTACCGGGCCTTCGTCGAGAAGGTGCTGCGTCTGGGCGTCCAGGATCTGAAGCTCGACCTGATTCACTTCGACCAGATGTCGTGGTGGCCCGAGCCGGGTTCCTGCCGCTGCCGCTATTGCCAGGCGGAGTTCCACGAGTTTCTCCGTACGCGCTACAGCGGCAAGCAACGGATGGCGCGCTACGGATTCACTCTTCTCGACTACATGGCGCCGCCGCCCTACAATTCCCGCACGGGAATCCTGCAACTCACGGACCTCCACAATCCGCTGATGCAGGACTGGGCGTTGTTCCGCGCCGCCAATCTGGCAAAACGTTTTGCCGAGTACGACAACTACATCCGCGCAATGCGGCCCGACGTGGCGGTGGAAGGCAATCCGAACATCAACCTCGGCTCCAATCTGGGGTTCCGCCTCGGCGTCGATTATCCGCGGCTTCTGCGCACCGCCGATATCTTTTGGAGCGAAGAGCCCAACCACGCGGCCTGGGCGCCCGATGGCCGCATCATCACCAAGATCCGCTCATTCAAGGTTGCGCGCGCGATGGACCGCTCCGTGTTCCTGTACACCGGCGGCCGCTATGGCGCGCAGACCGCCGCCAGCCCTCCGGAACTGCGCATCGCCGAGGCCATGGCGTATAACGACGCCAATCTCGGGATGGTCGGCGACCTGTCGGCGGATGGCACGGAATTGACACCCGCGGCGGCGCGCTACGTGAAGTTCTTCCACGAACACCTGAAAGACCTTGCCGGCAGCCGCGGCGTGCCGAACGTGGCCATCCTGCGCGCCTTCCCATCCATCGAATTCAATCCGGCGCGCTCGAACGTGAGTACAATGCTGTTCGAGCAAACCCTGATCCAGTCGCGGATTCCCTTCGACATCGTGTTCGAACCGCATCTGGCGGATCTCGCCCGCTATAAGGTGCTCGTGCTGGCGAATCAGGACGCTTTGAGCGACCGGGCGGTGGCGCAAATCCGTGCGTATGTGCAGGCCGGCGGCGGCCTGGTGGCGACCGAAGATTCATCGCTGCTGACGGACTGGCGGCTTCGGCGGCCGAAATTCGGCCTCGCCGATGTGTTCGGCGTCGATTCTCCAGCCAAGCCCGGAGTGCCCACCACCGCTGTGCTGGCCGGCGCTCCGGAAACGAAGCACGAGTCCGCCGCCGCGGAGCGCCTCGTGCAACATACGTTCGGCAAGGGCCGTTCCGTCTACATACCGCGCATCGAACCCTCCACGCCTCCGCCGCCCGCTCAGATCAACTATAGTTTCGGCAATCAGTACTGGACATTGCCCAGGAACGCCAAAGACATGGTCAGCGCGCTCGACTGGGCGTCAGACGGGAAACTGGTGGCGGATATCCAGGCGCCGGCTTCGGTCGCGGTCGAACTCGAGGAGCAGCGCGGTTCGAAGACGTGGCTGCTGCATCTGATCAATTTCGATTTCCAGCACCCGGCGCGCGATATTGCGGTCCGGCTTCGCCTGCCCGCGGGAGCCAGGGTGCGGGAGGCTGTTGTATCTTCGCCCGACCTCGAAACGCGCGACACTCTGAAGCCGGCCATGCAGGGCGACACCGTGTCATTTCGCATCCCCCGGCTCGCGATCTACAACCTTGTGCGAATACAACTCACATCGGATTGAACCGTCAGGAAGCGGGAAGCGCGCCGCCGCGCCGAACCGCGGCGGGCGGAGAGGAGTTGACATGAGGATTCGGGCGCATAAACTGCGGGATTACCGCCTGGAAGGCTGGAACGAGAAGATCGCCGGACGTTGGAGCTACGCGCGGCTTGCCGCCGATCCGCAATGGCGTGACGGCTGGATCAGCTTCGACTCGGTAACCTGGAACCCGCATGACGGACTGGTGTATTGCGGGCTCAACTCGATCGACGGCGATCTGCTGTATGCCTTCTCGCCCGCGGATGGAAAGTTCGAGTGTCTCGATACGCGCCGGTGGACGGACGAGTTCGACGTGAAGATCCACCGCACGCTGCTGGTGAACCCGCGAGACCGGAAATTGTATTTCGCCACCTCGCTGCTCCACGATGTCGAGCGGCAGCGCGAAGCCAAGGGCGGCAAGGTGGTCCGCTACGATCCGGTGTCGCGCAGCTATGACATGCTCGGCGTGCCTCTCCCGCGGCTCTACATTCAGTCGATCGCCGCCGATTGGACGCGCGGCTTCCTATACGGGTTCACCTATCCGGCGGAGTTCGTCTTCCGGCTCGACATCGCGAGCGGGGCGGTGGAGAACCTGGCGTACGTCGGCAACGCCATTTTCTTTGCCCAGCCGCACAACGGCGTCGTGGACCGGGAAGGCTGGCTGTGGGGGACGTGCGCGGAGACGCGGGCGTGGGACGAAATCACGGGTCCGGTTCCAATCCGGCTGTTCAAGTATCATCCCGATGGCGGCCGGTTCGTGTGGTTCGAGCACGGGCTCTCACGGCGTACGGACGCGCGGCAACTGGCGCCGGATCCCCCGGCGCCCGAAGGAGCGGCCGGCGCGCTCGCCCAGACGCGTCACAAGGACGACTACGGCTTCTGCGATTCCATGGTCTACGACGGAGAGCGCTACATCTACGCCGGCACCACCGCGGGCGTGCTGGCGCGCATCGACACGGCAAGCGGCGCGGTCGACAAGGTTGCGCGCGTGATGGCAACGGGACGCTTCCCCGCGCTCGCCTTCCGCGACGGCGTGCTCTACGGCGGCGGCGGCATGAACGGCTGGACGCAATTGATGCGCTGGGACACGCGCACGGATCGCATCGAGACGTTCAACGATCTCACTGATCCCGAAATCGGCGACAAGCCGGCCCGTATTCACGAGATCGCCGTGGACAGCCGCCACACGTTGTACCTCGGCGAGAACGACAACCACGCGCGATCGAGCTACCTGTGGACGGCGCGGCTCGATTAAGCGGCCCGGCGGTTTTCCGTTCCTACCAGCTCAGCCGTATGCCGCCGCGCACCTGACGCTGGTCGAGGTTTGCCGAAGTCACCATCAGGAAGTTGCCCGCGTTGATGTTCGCGTTCGGCGCGTTGAAATGCGGGGTATTTGTCGCATTGGCGGCCTCGACGCGGAACTCGAGCGTCCACGGTTCTTTGATCACCAGGCGCCGGAAGAGCCCCAGGTCGAGGTTCACCGTGCCTGGGGCGCGCAGAATGTTGCGGCCCGATGTCCCGTAGCGAACGCCGGCCGGAGCGGCGAAAGCGGTGGGATCGTAGAACGGCTGCCCCACTCCGATTCCGCCCGGCTTGTCAACCGTCGTCTTGACCTGGTCCGCGGTCTGCGTGTTGCCGGGAGCATTCAAAGCCCCCTGCGCGGCGCCCACCGTAAACGGCCTGCCCATGAATGACGCGAAAACGCCGTTGAGCTGCCAGTCCCCAAGAATCCAGCGCGCTACGCCGGATTGCGCGAAGGGCTTTCCCTTGCCGGCAGGCAGTTCGTATACGAAACCCACCTGCAATGTGTGCGGAATATCGTAGCCGGCCAGCGCGCGGTTACGGTTGAAGACCGGAGCCCAGTTCCAGGCGATGGTTCCCGTCCAGCCGTCTTCGTCGGTCCAGTTGATCGCCTTTGAAAACGTGTACGCGCCCTTGAGGGTGAGCCCGTGGATGGCGCGGCGGTTAAAGGCGAACTGCGCCGCATGATAGTTCGCGCTCAGGTAGCCGTTCCAGGCCCACGTGTCCACGCTATGGCCGAATAACACGTTCAAGGGCCGGCCGGCCGTGCCCGCGCCGGGCGCCGCGGCGTTAATGTCGCGGTCCGCGAAGCTGCGCACCGTCTGGGTGCCGACGTAGGCGGCCGAGAACGTGATCGCGTGCGGCAGTTCCCGCTCGATGGTGAAGTTCCAGGATTGCACGTAGCCGCGTTTCAACTCGCTGCCGCTGATAAAGCGCATCTGGGCCGTTGCGGGGAGCGCCGCCTTGCCGCTGCTGATATCGGGAAAGACGATGTTGGGAATGCCCTGGTCGAACGCGCCCACCGGCTGGAAGGAGTTCGCGGAGTTGAACGTGGCGTTGAAGGTAAGCGGGAAGAAGCCGCGCAAAGGACGCGCCAGGGGCATCGGGTTATAGCTGATGCCGTAGCCGCTGCGAATCACCGTCGAGTTGTTCAGCCGGTAGGCCAGGCCGGCGCGCGGCGCGAATAGCTTGTGGCTGGTGCTGATCCCCAACCCGGGCGGGATGTTATTGATTCCGCCGATGGAGACGAGATTCGTGGTGGGATCGTACCCCTCGATCCCGCCGCGGCCGCCTCGCGTCTGGAGCGGGAATAACTCGTAGCGGACCCCGAGTGAGGCGGTGAGTTTCGGCGTAAGCTGCCACCGGTCGCGCACGTACCAGGCAAGTTGCCAGTTGTATGCCGTCATGACTTCTCTCTGTACCGAGCGGCGCTCGGTTTGCGGCAAGCCAAGCAGGTAGGACGCGTACGAATTAAACTGTGTGAGCGTCGCACTGGGGGCCGACGTGATGCCCTGTGAAAACGTGAAGCCTCCCATCGGCCCGCCGAAGCCGCCGCCATCGGGATTGTAGTGGTTCAGAATGTGACGGACGCCCTCGAAGCCGAAGCGGATGTCGTGACGCGTGCGGGTGAGCGAAAAGTTCTGTTGCGTGGTCCACGACATATCGTGCGCGAAAAACGGCCGCGTGTCGGTGTCGCTGAGGAAGTTCGTGTACCCGCTGATGCCGATCTGGGGAGCCCCGCTGTTCCTGATGTCCGAATTGTCGCCGTTGACCCCTGGAATACCGAATTCCTTCCCGTAGAACGTGCCGTAGCCGAAGCTGACGATCGACTGGCCCTGCCGGGTCCAGCCCACCAGGCCGTCCCACAGGAACCGCGGCGAGATGATCAGCGTGCTCCCGACAGTCGCCACCTGTGTCCGCAGGTCGCCCGTCCCGATGGCGCTTCCCGAAGGACAGAGCGCTCCGCCGCCGCCCTGGCCGAAAGCCGGATCGCACCCCACCGACGCCTGCATGATCGAGTACTTGCCCCAGATCATGTTGTCGCCCGTGCGGTTCCAGTTCATCTTGGTGTCCAGATTGTTCTTGTCCAGCCGCTGCGAACCGTTCCCCAGGAAGTTCGAGGCGGCTCCCGCCTGGTTCGGCAGCGGAATCAGATCCTGAATCTTCCGAGAAATGACGCTCTGACGGCTCAGCGGAATCGTGTTTTGGGCAAACGGCGTTCGCCCGGCGCCGCTCGCCTGGCCCGTGGCCGGATCGTAGATTACGGCGTTGTAGGCCGAGAAATTTCCCAGCTTCTGATCGGCGGTGGGTACCGTGTAGCGGTTGGTGGCGCCCTGCAACTCGTGAACGGCTTCCCAGCCGGCGAAGTAGAACAGTTTGTTCTTGCGGATCGGACCGCCCGCGGTCACCCCGTCTATATTGTTGTTGTTCTTCGGCTTGGCCGCGGTGTTGAAAAAGTTCTTGGCCTGCAGGGCGGCGTTGTCATTGAACGCCCACGCCGAGCCATGGAATTCGTTGGTGCCGGACTTGGTGATCACCGTGATCGCCGCCCCGCCCGCCAACCCCTGCTCGGCGTCGAAGTTGTTGGTGGCGACGTTCACCGCCTCGATGGTTTCAGCGGGAGGAATGTAGGCGGTGTGGTGAGGAAGCCAGAGGAACACGCTCAGCGCGCCGTCGATGCGCGTGCTGTTGTTGTTGCGGTTCACGCCATTGACGTTCGTCGACAGCGCCCGCGCCGGAGCGGCCTGTATGGAATTCTGGTAGACACCCGGCGTCGCGCCCGGCACCAGGTTGATCAGGCTCTGGTAGTTGCGGTAATGCGGCAGCGGCATGTTGATCACGTCGTGTGAGCCGAGTTCGGTGTGCACGTCGGCTTTGTCGGCCTGCAGCGCCACCGCTCCGGCTTCCACGGTCACGCGCTCCGTGACCTGGCCGATCTCGAGCGTCAGGTCTTCGCGGCGTACCGTATTCACGGTGATGAGGATGTCGCGCTGCGCGAGCGTGCGAAATCCCGCGGCGCTCACCGTCAGCTCATACGTCCCTGCCGGAAGGTTCACGAACGTGTAGCTGCCCGCATCGTTGGTAACGGTAGAAAACTCCTGAGCCGTGCCCACGTTGTGCAGTTTCGCCGATGCCCCGGGGATAAGCGCGCCAGCGGGATCACGAACGATTCCGGTCAAGGATCCGTACAAGACTTGCGCCATCGTGGGAGCGCCCACGGCGAGCGTCAAGAACATAGCCGTCAAAATCCGTTTCATTTGTCCTCTTTGAGCATTGGTGCATCCAGTCCCTGCGCACCGGCCGCGACGGAGCGGTGAACAGGCGCCGCGATGCGTGTATGACCCCGATCGTAGTAGGGATTATACTGGCCTGCCCTGAGGCAGTCAACAGGAAGTCTTACAGGAAGTCTTACAGCAGTTTGATGATGGCCGCCTCGAGGGCTTTGAGGTCGGATTCTCCAATCAGCGCCTTCACCTTTTTCCCGCCGCGATCGTAGAGAAACGTTGCCGGCAGCGCTCCGCTCCATTTGGGATCGACGGCATTGAGGAAGGCATCCTCGTTTGCCGTCTTCCGAAGATAGCGCGGCGAGGGCGCCTTGTTCTGGTCGAGAAACATCTGAGCCTTCGGTTCGTCTTCCGGCTCATCGGCGGACACAGTGACAAACACGAATCCGCGCGCCTTGAGCCGTTCGTACATTTTCACCAGAGCCGGCATCTCGGCCCGGCAGGGAACGCAGTAGGTGGCCCAGAAGTTCACCAGCACAACTTTCCCTTTGTTCCCCGCAACCATCTTCGAATAGGCCGCCTCGTTGAGAGGAGCGAGACTCGCGGCGGACGAGAAGGCGGCCGCCATCAGCAGCATGGTAGCTAACTTCATTCTCATTTACTTCTTCTGATCCATCTTCAGATTGATGACCGCCGCTTGGCGGGAATCAAATACGCTGAGCGTCTTCACGTCGCTCACGTGCTCCTTCCGCTCGGCTTTCACCTGGTAGTCGACATCCTTGCTCAGGCCGTAGAACCGGTAGGAGCCGTCGTCTTTAGTGATAAACGATCGTACTTGCAGCGATTTCGTGTCCTTCAGTTGTACAATCGCCGAATCCGCCGGGTTGCCTTTGTCGTCGTAGACGATCCCATTCAAACTGCGCGTCTTGCTGTCCCGGTCCTTGTCCTTCTTATCGCCCTTGAATAGTGGCGGTGCCTGTTGCTGGGGCACGATCTGTGCCGAAAGGACAGCAAACGCGGAACAGGCCATTAGCCCGATTAATTTCCTCTTCATTGGGATCCCCCCTCCTTGCCGGCCTTCAGTGTGAAATAGACATCCTGGCGCTCTTCCCCGGAAATCGTCACCAGTCGCTCATCGGAAACGTAGCCTTGGGCGCTGGCGCTCAACTTGTAGCGCATCGGAGCCGCCGGCACGTGGAAGGCGAATTCGCCGCGATTGTCGGAAACCGCCTTCATCTTCTTCACCTTCACAGACGTCCCAGCCTCGGCATCCGGTTGCAGAACGATGGAAACCCCCGGAAAGGCGAAGCCGGGATCGCGAAAGACGGTGCCGGCGATGGTGGCGTACCCGGATCTCCCCTTCTCCGGTTTCTTGCCCGCAATCAGCGCCGCCGCGCCGGCCGGACCCGCCAGAATCGTTCGCGCCATCCGTCTACGCGTCATTCGATCTACCAGTCCTCCTCTTCCTCCTCTTCCTCTTCTTCGTCCTCGTCCTCTTCGTCGAAATCGTCAAAGTCTTCGTCGTCATCCTCGTCGGATTCATCGTCGGACTGCAACTCCAGGGGCGAGATGCTCACCACGTGGAGGCTTGCGCCGCATTCATCACAGCTTAGAGGGTCCCCTTCATCCAGATCTTCTTCATCCACATCGATGGTGGCATCACACACAGGGCACGTGATCATCGTTGTCCTCCAAAAATTAAAGACGCCAATCCTTTTTACCCAAAGCGGACGTGCGAATGCAATCCCGAAGGTCGACTATTTTTCTGCCATCCCTCTCCTCGTCCCAGGTGGTCTGATAGCCCTGAGACGAAGGTACGGGAACCTCTCCCATCGGCGCGCCGGTTTGTGCCCCTTCACCACTTATGGCATCTTGAGTCGAACCATCTCTCTATTGAAGCATGCGTGAAAAGACTTGCAACCTCCTCGGGCGCCGATGCGAGCCCCGGCATCCCCGTTTACCCCGCCGCGCCTCTTCTGCTATAACTACCCAACTGGGCGTATTCCAATACTAAGGGAGAAGACAGCATGTCGCTAGCCAGCGAATTCCAGGAATTTGCGATGAAGGGAAGCGTGGTGGACATGGCCGTTGGTGTCATTGTCGGCGGCGCCTTCGGAAAGATCGCCACCTCACTCACTACCGACGTCATCATGCCGCCGATCGGGCTCCTGCTCGGAAAGGTGGACTTCAACAATCTTTTTATCGACCTCAGCGGGAAAGGGCATCCCACGCTGGCCGCCGCCAAGGCTGCCGGAGCCCCCACACTTAACTACGGCATCTTCATCCAGACATGCCTCGATTTCTTCATCGTAGCGTTCGTAATCTTCATGGTGATCCGGTATGTGAACAAACTGCGAGGAGCCAAGCCCGCGCCGGCCGCCTAGCCTTTGTCTGGAAAGGTTTGCTTCTCGTCCAATCCCGCCCGCGCCGGTTCCTGCCGCGCCTCCGGCGCGGAGCGGATTGCTTCCCGGTTCCCCGAGGGTTTCCCGAAACCGGCCCGCACGGTTCCGGGTTCTGTTCGCCGTAACCCCTCGAAGGTCTTCGTGACCCCTACGGTATGCCAGGCTGGCCGGCCGCGGGGACGACCCGGGTTGCTTTCGCCTCCTCGCACTACCGGAAGAGGCGCCTGCTGCGCGAAAGCCATGGAGGTTCCGTCGCGCGGGTGCGGCATATAATTCAGGAATGCGTCTCTGTTTCCTTCCCGCCCTCTTATTAGCCGCCTTCCCATTAAGCGCCCAGAATGATTGGGACGATCCCTTCCCGCCTCATCGAATTGCGGATAACCTCTACTACGTCGGTTCCAAGGGCCTCTCCACCTACCTCATCACGACCAGCCAGGGACATATCCTCATCAACTCGAGTTTTGAACGTACCGTTCCCCTCATTCGCGCCAACGTCGAAAAGCTTGGTTTCCAGTTTGCCGATGTGAAGATTCTGCTCAACAGTCATGCGCATGGCGATCATGCCGAAGGCAACGCCTTGGTGAAGGAATTGACCGGGGCGAAGGCGTACATCATGCAAGGGGATGAAAAGGTAGTGGAGTCGGGCGGAGACGGACAGTACCTGTACAAGGGCGGCTGGAAGCCCTGCAAGGTGGACCGGGTGTTGAAGGACGGAGATACGGTGACGCTTGGCGGAGTGACCCTCACGGCCCATCTCACGCCGGGACACACGCGCGGGTGCACTACGTGGACCATGAAAGCCAAGGATCGGGGCAGGGTCTACGATGTCGTTATCGTGGGTAGCCCCAATGTAAACCCCGGCTTTCAGTTGGTGAACAACAAAGCCTACCCCGGGATGGCCGCGGACTACGCGCGCACATTCAAGGTGCTGAAGTCGCTGCATTGCGACATCTTTCTCGGCGCCCACGGCGTCTATTACGGCATGGTGGAGAAGGTTGCGCTCATGCACAAAGATCCGTCCAGGAACCCGTTTGTCGATCCCGCCGGTTACCGGGCATACGTCGAAGAACGGGAGCAGGCCTATCTCAATACACTGAAGCAGCAGAGCCGTTGAGTGGTGGCTGAAACCAACCACTCTGGCCGATCTGAGCCATGAAACCGGTTGTTTACCGATTGATTAAGAAATACTTACAGCCTGGCACGGTAATTGCTCTTCAACAAGCGGTATGGGCTCAAAGAAAACATTCCTAATCCCTCTCGTGCTGGCGGGCTTGTTTGCGGAACTGGTTCCGGTCTACGCGCAGCAACCGGATCCGTCATCGCCGCCCCCGGCAACAGGCTGGCGGAAATTCGGGGAGGCCATGCCGCGGACAGATGCCCCGCCACCTCCCAACTCCGCTGTTGCGAACGAAGAACCCGCTACGCCTGAACCCCCAACCGCCGGGCAGGGCGCGCCCCCTCCCTCGCAGCTCATTATGCCCGCCGGAACATGGTTGAAAGTCCGTGTGGACCAGCCCATCTCGAGTGATCACAACCAGCCCGGTGACGTTTTCACCGGTACTCTCGTTCAGCCCCTCGTCGTCAACGGACTCGTGGTGGCGCGCCGCGGACAGACGATCGCCGGACGCGTTGCCGAAGCGGAAAAAGCCGGACGCGCCAAGGGCACTTCCCGGCTCGGCATCGAACTCACGGAAATCAGCCTTGTCGATGGACAGCAACTCCCCATTCGCTCGCAATTGGTGGAATACAACGGCGGCACATCCAAGGGCCGCGACGCCACCGCGATTGGAGTCACCACCGGAACCGGAGCCGCCATCGGCGCTGCCGCCGCCGGCGGATTCGGCGCGGGCATGGGGGCCATTGCCGGAGCCGCTGCTTCCACCATCGGCGTTCTGCTGACGCGCGGACGAGCCACCGAAATCTATCCCGAAGCCGTCCTTACATTCCGCACTCTTGCTCCGCTCACCATCAACACGGAGAATTCCGCCCAAGCCTTCCAACCCGTGAGGCGGCAGGACTTTGAGCCGCGTCTGCGGCAGCGGGTTTCGCGGCCCGCGCCGCCGTCTCCTTATTACTACGGTTACGATCCGTTCTTCTACTCGCCCTTCTACTCGCCCTATTATTACGGCTGGGGCCCGAGCTTCTACTACTTCTCCGGGCCCCGGTTCTACCGTGGATTCGGAGGAGGATTCCGCGGGCGCGGCGGTTGGCGGCGGTAATGAGAGGAACGCGCACCATGCGCGAAATGCAGTTCGGCGTAAAATATCTGTTCTAGGCGCCCATGCTCGCTTCCCTCTCGAGAAGAACGTTCCTCGCCACCCTGTCCGCGGCCTCTGCCGCCAGCCAGGCAAAGATCCGAAACGTCGAGATCTTCCCGATAGAAATTCCCACCCCGCGTGAGGAACTGGAAGCCGGCAAATACGCCCGCTACACCTTCTATGAGGTGGAAACCGACGCCGGAGTCCGCGGCTATTGCTTCGATCGCGGCGCCGATTTCCGCGCGCTTGACCGGATCCGCCGCGCCCTCGTGGGCCAGGACTTGTTCGACGTCGGCCGTCACCTGAAAGCCGGACTCGCCCAGTGGGCCGGTGTCGAGCATGCCATCTGGGACGCCATCGGCAAGATCGCCGGCGAGCCCGTCTATCGTCTCTTCGGCGGCGGCCCATCGCGCCTCCGTGTCTACCTGACGTGCGTCTGGAAGGGCAAGGCCGATCAATCCCACGTCACCTTCCAGCAGCAGGCCGACATGGCCTTGCGCATCAGGAAAGCCGGCTACTCCGGACTCAAGATCCGGGCCTGGCGCCCGAACCCGATTCACGACGTCGACGCCTGCGGCGAGATCCGCGCGGCCGTGGGCCCCGATTTCTCCATCATGGTGGACCGCACCGCTGACCTCAACGGCTTGTGGAGCTACCCCACCGCGCTCGCCGTGGCCCGCGCGCTCGAAAAGCACAACGTCGCGTGGCTCGAAGAGCCCTTCGCACGCGACGATTTCTTTTCCCCCGCCCGGCTGGCCCGGGAGGTCGATATCGCGATCACCGGCGGCGAGCGGTTCCAAGGCTTGGATGCGTACCGCGAATGCTGCGTGCAGGCGTCCTACGACATCCTGCAGCCGGACCCCATCCTGTGCGGCGGGTTGTCGATGATTCGAAAGATCGCGGCGCTGGCCGAATCGTTCCATCGGCCGATCGTCATGCACGGCGCGATGGGGTTGCGCGTTGCGGGTTGGCTCCAGGCGGGAGCGGCGATCGGCGTTCCCTGGCAGGAACTGGCGATTGTGACTCCGCCGTTTCTCCCCGAAGAGCAGTGGAGTCCCGCGCTCAAAGTCCTCAACAGTAAGTCGCTGTTTACGATTCGCGACGGCTACATCGATGTGCCCCCATCTCCCGGCCTGGGACTCGATGTGAACCGCGATGCCGTCCGGGAATTCCGCATTCCGCCATCGCCGTTGCGCCCGTTTTACCCTCAGTATCCCGAGTAGTTGGAGGTATTGTGAAACGTAGAGAATTTCTCGCCGCCGGCGCGGCGGCGCTCAGCCTCGGCCAGGCGTCCGCCGCCCCGCTTCCTTTCGCCCAGGAAAAGAGCAATCTCAAAATCACCGGCGTCGAGGTAGTGGAACTGCGCTCCGCCACGCGGCTGCCCTCTTACAAGATCGCTTACGGCCCTCTGGGACATCGCCGGCAAGGCGCTGGGCGTCCCGGTCTACAAGCTCATCGGAGGCTCCACGAAGCCGCGCATCCCCTCCTACGCCACGCTCAACGACGTGAAGTGGAAAATCCAGATCGGCTTCCAAAAGATCAAACTGGCGCTTCCCTATGGCCCGCTCGACGGGCAGGACGGCCTGAAGAAGAACGCCGAACTGGTGCGGTACACGCGCGAACAACTGGGCCCCGGCGGCGAGATCATGCTCGACTGCTGGATGTCGCTGACCGAGGAATACACCCTGCAACTGGCCGACGCCGTGGCGCCGTACCGCGTGGGCTGGATCGAGGAACCCCTTCGCGCCGACGATTACGCAGGCCACGCGCGGCTCAAGTCGCAAATCAAGACCTGCCGCATCACCACCGGCGAGCATCTCTTCACCCGCTACGAATTTGTCCGCCTGGCCGAACACAACAGCGCCCACATCTGGCAGCCCGATATTCAGTGGTGCGGCGGATTGACGGAGTTGCTCCGCATCGCCGCCATCGCCGGCGCCTACGATATCCCGGTGATTCCCCACCTTGGCGGCACGTCGCCTTACTCCACCCATTTCGTCATGGCCGCCCCTAATTCTCCGATGGCCGAATTCTTCTGGCCCCCGCCGGCGGTCCGCCGGAAGTGTACCGGCATTGGGAGAAGGAGCACGGCATCACCCGCGGCCCCGAAGGCATTTACACTCGCCCGCTCGACAGACCTGGCTTAAGGTTGGATGTCGTGGAATCGTAAGAGCGCCTTCTCGCCTTCACACGAAATGGCATCTTCCTCGCTACGCATTCCCTCCGATTGCGCATGTATCCATGGGGAGGGCTTCCCATCATGTCGAGGCTTCGTTTTGAAAATATGCCCGGCGGAGATCGCCTAAAACAGGAAATTCAACCAGAACCGGAAAGTCCGCCCGTCATTCAGCGTGTTCGTAATCTGGCCGAAGTTCGGCAACACCAGGTCGAAACCCGGCTCGGCGAACTGCGGCGTGTTGAACAGGTTCACGCTTTCGGCCCGAAAACGCAGCCGCTGCTCTCCGCGCATCGCCCACTCTTTCGTCAGCGAAGCATTCACGTTCCGAATCCCCCCGCGCCGGAACGTGTTCCTTCCCAGGTTCCCTCGCGCGTCCGTGGGCTGCATGAATTGAAAAGCAGCGCGCGGCAACAGCGCCCGCGAGGTGTCCGGATTCCCGATCGTGCGCCCCAGAATCGACGCATCCACGATATTCGGCCGGTCCCCGCCGTTTGCATCCACGTTGCCGAATCCAGGCGCATCCGATCCGCTTCCCACCGTGAATGGCGTTCCCTGCTTCAGCAACAACACTCCACTCATCGACCATCCGCCGAGCCAGCGCGCCTGACCGCGGCTCAGCCCCGCTAATGACGGAATCGCATACTGCCCCTGCGTAAGAAAAGCGTGCGGCTGATCAAAGTTGCTCAACCCCTTCATGTCCGTCGAGGCGAGAAACTCGTTCTGGCTGCGCGATTGCCGCGAGTCGGCGTCGTACGCCGTATTCGAATAGCCGCTTCCAAGGTCCATCGCCTTGCTGAACCAGTAGGACGTGTTCAGCGTCACTCCGTGAAATCGCGGCATCACCAGCGAAATCCGCGCCGCGTCGAAATATCCCCGCGAGCCGTTAATCACGCGCCGGATCTCGGCAAAATCCGGATTCTCGCGCCGTTCGTTCACCGTCGTCGTCGTTTGAGGAATCCCCGCCACCGGATGCGCGCGGTTCAAATACCACATCAGCAGCAGTTTGTTTGACCGGCTGCCCACGTAGCCCAGTTGCAGCCGCCAGTTCCGGGAAAGCTCCGGCTCCCACGAAAAGTTGTATTGCTGCGCGTAGGGAGTCACCAGGCGCGGGTCCAGCACATAGGTCGTCGGCCGGGCTACCGTGAGCGCCCCGCCCTGCCCCAGCCCGCCGAACGGATTCAGCAGATCCGGCGACGGCACGACTATCTTGTTGTTCAGCGGCGGCGCGAAGCGCACCTGCTGGAATGTCACCGGATAGATCTCCCCGTAATCGAGGCCATAGGCGCCGCGCAGTATGCCCGTGCGCCCCGGACCCCGCCATGCGAAGCCGAACCGCGGAGCAAAGTTGTTGCAGTCGCACGGATAGGGAATCGTGTTCAACCCGTTCACTTCCACCGGCGTCGTGACTGGTTCATACCGCAGGCCAAGCGAGAGCGTCAACCTCTTCGACACGCGCCATTCGTCGCCCGCGTACAACGCAAGATCCCAGTTGCGAAACCCGCGGTAAATGTTGCCGACCGCGCGGATGTATTGCGTCGGCACGCCGAGCCGGAAATTCGTAATCGCGTCCCGCCCGAAATCGGCGGTAAAGCTGAAGTAGCCGCGGTGCGTGTCTGACTCGATGCCGTTGAACTGCCGCCGCAGCGCCTGCAAGCCCACGGTCCAGTGATGCTTGCCTCTCGCCAGGCGCGCGTGCGCCGAGTAGCGGAACAGGTTCTGCGCGCGATTAATGGGAATGCCCGATTCCGGCCCCAGCGAGGTCAGCCCGGTGATGGCCACGTTCGGCCCCACGGCGTTTTTTTCCGGAGCCAGCAAGGAGCCGATCCGGTCATATCCCGCCGACAGGTCCGTTACCGTGTCCGCGCTCCACGCGCGATTCCACGTCAGCCGGGCCGTATGCGCGTGCGTATCCGTATTCGGATTCTGCCCGGACACCAGTTCGAAGGCTTCCACATGCTGATAGGTGTAGAGGTATCGCGCGAACACTCTGCCCCACTCCCCCAGATCCTGATCCAGCCGCATCGAGCCGTTGTGCAGATCCACGCGCTGCGGCGCGTTGGTGTTGAGCGCGCGCTCGTTGATGTCCGTGCGATTGGGCAACTCCCGCGGATACGCGCTGAGCCATCTGGCGAGCAGCGCTCGAACGCCGGGGTCCGCGGCCAGCGGCGTGCGCTCGTCCGGCCGCGGCACAAGCACATTCCCGTTCACCACCCCGCGGATCAGGTTTTCGCTTCCCTCCAGCATCAGAAACGTTCCCTTCCACACGGGCGCGCCGCCCGCAAAGCCGAAGTTGTTTTCGCGCGCCGGCTTCACCTCGCCCACCTGAAAGAAGGTCCGCGCGCTGAATATGCTGTTCAAATGCGCCGCGAACAGGTTCCCGTGAAAGCCGGCCCGCGAGGCTGGCGCCAGCCGGATCACCTGTGACGGCGCATTGCCGAACTCCGCGCTGAAGTAGCCGTGCTCGGCTTGGAACTGATCAATGATAGTGGCGGTAGTGCCCAGCCGGACATTCAATTCCTTCAGCGCATTGTTGTCCACCAGGTTGAAATAGATGTTCTCGTTGCGCCGGCTCTCCCCTCCCGCTGTATCGGTCTTGCCCATCAGGTTCAATTCCGTCCGCCGCGCCGTATCCGTCTCCTGCCGGGGCGCGCCGCCGCCTTCGGGAGCCGCCGTATTTTTCTGCGCCCATGCCGCGGGCAGGCAAACGGCGAGCATCAGCGAAACAAGCTTCATCAACGTTAGTGTAGAAGTGAAGGCGCCTGGAATGCCAATGTTGCCGCCGCAAACCGCCGCTAACCGCCGCCCTGCTCGAGTGCCGCCCGGATTTCCATATCATCGCCATCCGCGGGGCGCGCGGCAATCTCGACCGGCGCGCCTTCCGCCGTGAACCGCGGGCGCGCGCTCGCGGCTATCCTCTGATTGCGGATTACATCCCCCTTACAAGAATATGGCGGCGATTGTGCTCAAGGCCTTGCACGCTTACCCCCCGTCTCCCGGAGCAGTTCTCCCAGCCGCCGCCGCAACTCCGGCGCTTCCGGCGAACCGTCAATGCGATTCCGCAGTTCGTACGGATCCCTCGACAGATCGTACAACTCGTCCATCCCGTCGAGTTCCTCGTAATGGATATATTTCCATCCCCGCGTACGCACCGCGTGATATCCCATGTTGCGGATGCGCGGAAACACCGTATCCGAGTAGTATTCGATCAGAAACGCATCCCGGCCCGGCTCTCTTGTCAGCGGCCGCCCATGCATCTTCGGCCCGGCTGCCCCCGCCAGTTCCAGCACCGTCGGCGCGATGTCGATGCTCAACGCGAACCCCTCGGGCCGCGAACCCGCCCGAAACGCCGGCGGATAGCGGATGAGCAGCGGTATCCGGATCGCCTCCTCGTAGGCAAGCCGCCGCTCGTAGTTCAGCCCGTGTTCCCCATGGAAGTACCCATGGTCGCTCGTGAAAATGATCACGGTCTCCTCCAGCACACCCTTCCGCGTCAGAACGTCCAGTAAACGCCCCAACCCTTCGTCAATCGCTTTCGTCATCCGCATGCGATTGAGGATGGTCGCGTCATCCGTCGCCGTTTCCCGCCCCAGAGGCGCCAGACCCTCGATTGGCCGCATGAGCGCCGGCTTGTCCCTGGGCGCAATGCCATAGTTCTCCCGGTGCGGAATGCTCTCCCCCTGATAGAGTGTCCGGTGACGCCCGGCGGGAATGAATTCATCCGCTCTCCCGTAACTGGTGATGCTGCCGTCATTGCGCTGCTGGATATTCGGATGGATCGCCTTATGCGACAAATACAAACAGAACGGCTTGTTTCGCGGACGCTCCAGAAACTGTACGGCCTGCTCGGTCAGAATATCGGTGACGTAGCCGCGGGTGCGAAACATTTTCCCATTCACGTTCAGCACCGGGTCCACTGTCTCTCCCTGCCCGGGGAAGCTCACCCAATGGTCGAATCCCGGCCGCGGCGAGTCATCGTTTCCCATGTGCCACTTGCCGAGGAATGCCGTCTCATATCCAGCCTCGTGCAACATCCGCGGCCACGTCACCAGCTTGTGGCTGGCGGCGGAGCGGTCCGTGTTATCCCTAATGCCATGCGCATGCGGATAGAGGCCGGTGAGAAAACTCGCCCTGCTTGGCGAGCACAAAGGCGTCGTCGCAAACGCGTTGCGAAAATTCGCGCCCTCGCGCGCCAGGCGGTCCGCATTCGGTGTCTGCGCAAACGGATGTCCCGTGCACCGTAGTTCATCAAATCGCAAGTCGTCCACCAGGACGAACACGAAGTTCGGCCGCCGCCCGGCCATGGCCGCCATCGGCGCCAGAACCATCTCCCGTCTTGTCACGTAGGTCAGTCTACTTCATGGATGCGGCCCGGGTGACCGCCTCCCGCGCCGGGCGGCCCTCCTGGCGGCGTTGTATCCCTGCGATTGTGCGCTCCACCATCGATACCCCGGATAAGCCCTATTACCTCGCCCAAGCGATCGCCCGCGACCGGAACCGCAGTCTCGGATGTCATCGGCGACCTCATTCTGCAAGCGGCGCATGGCGCAAGGAGCGCAACCATCGAGTTGAGTGGCTATGGCTTCCTCGCTACGTTGCCGCTGCAATCCATTTCCACTCTCCCGCCGCATGAATTCTGGACGGACGATGTCTCCTATCTCGGCCTTCCAACCGCGGGAGTCCTTGGACATCGGTAGGCCACTGAAGCCTACCTTGTGCTGCCGGCGCGGAACCACGGGGGAACGACAGCCACCATGGATCTGGCGCTGCTACGGTTCCCTCCGGCGTGGCGCTCATCTCGTAACGCGGGATACCCGTTCACTCGCGCCCGGCGCGCCCACTCCGCAAGCGGCGTGACATCAACCTCGGCGGCCGCTAACAACCTTAATTGCCGGAATGATCCTTGACATACCGGGCGGCTTCTTCGTGCGTCGCGAACCAGACGCCCGGTTTCGACTTCATGTATTCGATCAGCTTTTCGAGCCACGCCACGCGCGAGCGGTGTCCCGTGATGTGCGGATGCATGGTAAGTACGAACAGGCCGCCTTCCCGATAGGCCACATCAAATTCCGCGCGGTAGATCTGGTCTACCAGATTCGGCGAGGGCAGCGATCCGTCGGCCGCGCCGAAGTACGGATAGTCATCGAGGATTCGCTCAATCGGGAGTTCAATTACCCCGCTTGGCTTTCCGTCAATGGTGATTTCGTAGGCATCGTCGCTCGCCATTAGGCTGCTGTCGTAGAGAAAGCCTGCCTCTTGCACTTGCCGCATGGTGAAAGGACTCATCGCCCACGAAGGCGCCCGATAGCCGGCGGGCCGCTTCCCCGTTGCCTTGGTCAATACGTCGACCGCCTGTTTCAACAAACGGGACTCCTCGGCGGCGTCGTTGAGGTTGGCGGGGTTCTCGTGGATCCAGCCATGCACGCCGATCTCGTGCCGCTTCTTCGAAAGGATCAGAGGGACCATCTCCGGATTGAGCAGCGCGCTCACCGCGGGAAAGAAAAACGACGCTGGTACGCTCTGCCGGTCGAGCATGTTCAGGATGCGCGGCAGGCCGTCGATCGCGCCGTACATCCCGCGCGACAGCACCTCGGACCCGAGGTCGCCCCTCGCCAGCGACGCGGTGGCGTTATCGACGTCGAAACTTAGCGCTACCGCCACCCTGCTGTTGTTCGGCCAAACTCTTGGCCTGAGCCTTTTTCCTACGCCATAGTGGCTGTATTGCTTTCGCAGTTCTTCGATGCTCAACTTCCAGCCCGGAACCGCCGCGGTTGGCGGTGACTGACCCATCGCCGTCACGGCCATTGACAGGATCACGATGATCATCATTGGGAATTCCATTTCGCGCTTCCTTGGGCGGGTCTAGTATATACCATCGATGGATTCTCTCCCCGGAGACGCGCCAGCCCGCGTGCTGCCTCCATGCCGCCGGATGGGACTGCTACTCGGGCGGCGGAATGGGCTCGCGGCCGGCGGCCGCCAACCGCCGCATCCGGCTTGCCGGTAGCGCGCGGTCGAAGACCGCCACGCCGCCGACTAAGCCGGTCCAGCCCACGCTCCGGCCGCTGTGGATCACGCGGCCGATGGTGAACGGTCCGCCCTCGGCGGCGGTGGGCGGCGCGTAGAGGTTGTGCCCAAACCAGAAAGGGTTGGCTCGCAGGGCCACCAACTCGCGCTTGAGCGGTTCACGCCGGTCTTTGCGCAACGTCTCGCGGACCTTGGTGTAGCGGTAGACACGCAGTTCCACGCGCTCGCTGCCGCGGCGTTCCACCACCTTGCGCGAAAGCGGGTGGGTCTCCGGCGGGCGGTAGAACTGGGCGGCGGGGAAGTCGGTTTCCTCGCCGGGCTGAATCCCAGGCTGCCGCCGCAGTTCCGCCTGCAGCCACGCCTTCGCGGCCCATTGGTAGAACGGATGGTTCTCCGGGTGCTCGATCCAGTAATCGTCCGCTTTCCCGTCGAGGTACGCGGTAACCGTGCCGCGGCGCGCGTCGAAAGAAAACGCGGCGGCGCACCATCTGCCGGCAGGCATCTTCTCCGGCGTGACGGCGAGGTTGCGGGCGTACCGGTCACCGAACGACGCCCCGCCGTTTTCGGAGACGTGGGCGGCCACGGCGCCCTCGTTCGCTGCCAACCCGGCGAACAGGGCGTACTGACGCCGGCCCGGCTCCACCCGCCGCGCGGGCGACGGCGCCGTGCGGAGATCCGTTCCTTCGTGCCAGATGCCGGCGATGGCGTGGTTGCCGCCCTCGTGGAGCAGCCACACTGCCATTGACACCGACCGCCCCGGCCCCTTCGCGTCCAGGCCGGAATCGTGCAGCCGCGCGCGCGGCACAAGCAGCAGCGGCCGGAACGAAGGGTCGGTCTCGGCGCGGAAGCGCACCGCCTGTCCGAACGGCCCCTGGCCGGCAAGAAGAAAATCGGCGTAGGAAGCTTCACGGCCTTCGCCCCAGTAGTCGCGGACATAGTTTGCGGCGTCGAGGCGGAAGTCATGGTGGTCGCCGGGCGGTTGCCAGGCGGCGAACCTGCCCCCGTCGCGCCGCACGAAGTCCCAGAAAGCGACTAGTCCGGGAATCCGGCGAACGGCCTCCACGCGGCGGCGGTACTCGCCCGGTGGCGAGGCGCCGAGCGCCGCCCCGAAGAGGGCGGCGGTGAGGCAGGCGCGTGAGAAAATGTTTCGCATGTGGGTGTCGTTCCTCAGTTGTGTGGTAACGCTAAATCCGGCATTCGCACTGCTATGCTCAGTTTTGCTCAGAACGCACATCAGAAGTACGCCTTGAGCGCCAACTGGATCTGCCGGGGGCTGTTGTTGGGCGCGAACCCCGTGACTGTGCCGAAACTGCCGGAGTCGATGTTCGTGGCCGGGTTGCCGAACACCGGGGTATTGGTGAAGTTGAACGCTTCGGCGCCCGATAGCCGGACCCCACGGATTCATGCGAAGCTACATATTTCAACCTGGAGGTTCCATGCGTGTTGCGCTCGTTGCGTCCTGCCTGTTCACCCTTGCGGGATGCTCCTCCAATCAACCGGCCGCCAGGAAGGAGGCTCCAATGTCCGGTCTCGCCCGCAAGATTGCTCGTTTCGCCCCGACGGAAATCGGTGTCCCGGGCATACGGGCAGGCGCGCCGGACGGCGGTTCCCTCACTCCGGCCGACCGGCAGGCGCTCGATAAGATTGTCCAGGCAGCGAAGTTGCTCGATCCCCTCTTCCTGAGGCAAGTCTGGTCCGGCAACGCGGCGCTCGAAGCAAAGCTCGCCGCCGACACCAGCGCCGCCGGCCGCGAAATTTATCATTACTTCCGAATCAACAAGGGTCCCTGGTCGCGTCTCGATCACAATGAGGCCTTCGTCGCCGGAGTTCCTCCGAAGCCGCCCGGCGCGGGATTCTATCCGGACGGCATGTCCAAAGACGAGTTTGAAAAATGGGAGGCAGGCCTCTCCCCGGCGCAAAAGGCATCGGCCCAGAGCTACTTCACCGTGATCCGGCGCGGCGGAAATGGATCGCTTGCGGCCATTCCTTACAACCAGGCGTATCGCGAATTTCTCGAACCCGCGGCGAAGTTCCTCCGCGAAGCCGCCGCCCTTACCCCCAACCCGGCCCTCAAGAAGTTTCTCGTCCTGCGAGCCGATGCCTTCGAAAAGAACGACTACTACGCGAGCGATGTAGCCTGGATGGAGTTGGACGCGCCCATCGATGTCACCATCGGGCCCTACGAAACCTATGAGGATGAGTTGTTCGGCTACAAGGCGGCCTTCGAAGCTTATATTGGACTGCGCGACGGCGCCGAGTCCGCGAAACTCGCTCGCTTCTCCGGATATCTTCAGGAGTTGGAGAACAACCTCCCGTTCGACCCCAAGTATCGCAATCCCAAGCTCGGCGCGGCGGCGCCCATTCGCGTCATCGATGTCGTTTTCACCTCGGGCGACGGCAACCGCGGCGTCCAGACGGCAGCCTACAATCTCCCTAATGATGAGCGCGTCATCAAAGAGAAAGGCTCCAAGCGCGTCATGCTGAAGAACGTGCAGCAGGCCAAGTTCGATAAGACCCTGACCCCGATTTCCCAACTCGTGCTCGGCGCCGCCGATCAGGCCCATGTCCGTTTCGACGCCTTCTTCACCCATGTGCTGGCGCATGAGTTGATGCACGGCCTCGGCCCGCACGACATCACCGTCTCCGGACGCAAAACCACGGTAAGGCTTGAACTGAAGGATCTCTACTCGGCCATCGAGGAGGCCAAGGCCGATGCCACCGGCCTCTGGGCGCTTCACTACCTGATGAAGACCGGCAAACTCGACCAGGCCGAACGCGCTGCCTTTTACACCACCTACCTCGCCAGCATGTTCCGGTCGGTTCGCTTCGGCCTCGATGAGGCCCATGGCAGGGGGGTCGCGCTCCAGTTCAATTACCTGGTCGAGAAGGGCGGCATCGGATCGAAGACGGACGGAACGTTTGCCGTCGAACCAGCCAGGTTCGAAGCCGCCGTTACACAGCTCACAGGCGACCTTCTCACACTCGAAGCCGAAGGGAGCTACGGCAAAGCCGAAGCGATGCTCGACAAATACGCGGTGATAGCCCCGGCAATGCGCCGTGCGCTCGACAGGCTCGCCGCGGTTCCCGTTGACATCGAACCAATCTATCCGCTGGCCGCGCCATAGCCCGCCCCCGCCGGCCCGGCGGAAGCCCCCAGAACCTGTTCCACCCATCACAGGCTGACCGGTATGCCGTAAAACCTCCCGCCGGCTTTCACCACCCAACCGATGAGCGAGCGCCGCAACCCGACAGGAGCCAGCCACCACTTCTCAAAGAGCACTTTGCCCACGTGCCAGGATTTCCCCATCTGCCGCAACTGCACCGTGGGCGCGGGCTCGGCGAAGAAGTTGCCGAAGGCAAATCCCGCAAGGTCCTCCCCGGCCTCCAGCATGCAATAGCCATCCCCGCGGAATGCCGCTTCGCTCGCCTGGCCGGTAACCTCCGCAACCACCCGCCGCGCCGCCACCTCCGCCTGCGCGTGGGCGAATACGCCCGCCTTCGGCAACATCAGAGGCACATCCGGCTTCCAGCGGCCCGGAATCGGAATCGACGTCACGTCGCCAATCGCGTAAATGCCGTCCTGATTCGTCCGCAGTGTCCGCGCGTTCACCGGAACCCATCCGGCCTGGTTCGTCAGACCGGCCTCCACCACCGCCCTCGGCGCGCGGTGCGGCGGCACCGCCACCAGCAGGTCGAATCCCGCTCGCGCTCCATTGTCGAAGCTCATCTCCCGCGCTGCCGGGTCCACCGCCGTCAGCTTGTGCCGCGGGTGGAATTCGACTCCCTTCGATTCGAGCATGCCCCGCACCGCCTCTCCAAGCTCCGGTCCCGCAACCGGCATTGGCTGCGGCTCCGGTGTGAACAGGTGGACCTCCACCTGGCCGGATAAGCCTCGCCGCCGGAAATAATCCGCGATCAGCATCGCCCCTTCATGCGGAGCCCCGGGACACTTGTACGGCATGGCGGACACCACTACGGCAATGCGGCCCACCGCGAAACCTCTCAGTGCGTCCCGCAGGCGCGCGGCGCCTTCGAACGTGAAGAACGTGTGCGACGCTTCCGCCAGTCCCGGCATAGCCTCGGGAGCCAGGTTGGCGCCCAACGCCACGATCAACTGATCGTACGCGATTTCCGCCGCTCCCATCTTCACTTTGCGCCGGACCGTGTCGATGCCGGTCACCTCCGCTTGGACCAATTCGATGCCTCGCCGCAGCAGTCCCGCCAGGGGCCGGCGAATCTGGCCCGGTTCCCGGTCTCCGGTCATCAACCACAGAAACGAGGGCGCAAACGCATGCTGCGCATTCTTCTCCACCAACACCACCCGATGCGCGGAGGGCAGTTGCCGGCGAACCTCGTTCGCCGCCACCATTCCTCCTATCCCGCCGCCAAGCACCACGATCGTCGATTGCATCTTTCCCCCTCTCACACTCGCTCTTCCTCACCCACGGCGACGGGGAAGCCCTTCGCCTGCCAGTCCGCAACGCCTGCCTCCAGCCGGAACGCCGCGAAACCCCGGGCCCTCAGAATCTCGACCGCTTCCACTGCCAGCACGCAATAAGGGCCGCGGCAATAGGCCACCACCTCCCGCTCCCGGGGCAGGTCCGCCAACCGCCGTTCCAATTCCTTCAAAGGCACGGACAAAGCCCCTGGCAGATGACCGGCGCGATACTCCTCGCGCGGCCGGACGTCCAACACCGTCACGGCGCCCTCCCGCACTTTCATCATGAGTTGTTCTCGCCCCACCGGTTGTAGTCCCCGGCGCGCTTCCAGAAACCGGCGCGTGATTTCGCCGACCTCGGCCAAGCGAGTTTCCGCCAAGGACCGCAGTGTCCGAAAGAACTGGCACACCTGATCGTCGGCCACCCGGTAGGTGACGAACAACCCGGATTTCTCTGCCTCCACCAGCCGGGCCTCGCGTAGCGCCTTCAGGTGCTGCGAAGTGTTGGCAAGCCCCAGGCCGGCTTCCTTGGCCAGCGCTTCCACGGTCCGGGGACCCTGGCAGAGCAGGTCAAGCAGTTCCAGCCGGCTGGGGTTCGAGATCGCCTTGCCCATGCGTGCGAACTGCTCGTAGATCGCGGTCTTGAATCGGCGGCTACTGCTTGCCATGTTCGTAATTCAGTAATTCACTATTAACTGAAGCAGTGCCCCTCTGTCAATCCCTATCCCGAACTCGACAGCTTCATCAATACCACCCCCGCCACTATTAACACGGCCGCTCCAACCCGCCCCGCGGTCGCCGGTTCGCCAAGCACGGCAATACCAGCGGCGAACGCGCCGATCGCCCCAATCCCGGTCCACACCGTGTAGGCAGTGCCCAGAGGCAGTGTTTTCATCGAAACCATGAGTAGACCGGCGCTGGCCAACATCGAGAGTATCGTAACGATTGCCGGCGCCGGACGCGTGAAGCCCTCCGAGAGCTTCATCGAAAACGCCCAGACGATTTCCAGAAGACCGGCGGCCAGTAAGAGCACCCAAGCCATATCGGCCCCTCCTTTGACAAAAGGACCGGGCCGTCCCGGATGTCGTCCCCGTGGCGGGTGAAGGGCGTGGCCTTCAGTCGACGAAACCTTAAACCTATCACATCCGTGCGTGACAGTGCGCTTTAGCCCTGCCCCGCGACAAGGATAATAGAGCGATGTCCACCTCCCACGGTGAAATCAACCACGTCAGCGACACCGCCCTGATGGTAGCCGCCTGCCGCGCGCTCGAAACCGAAAGCGATGACGGATTCGTCCGCGATCCCTTCGCCGCGCGCCTCGCCGGCGAGCGCGGCATGGCCATCCTCCGCGCACTGCCGAACCCGGAAATGGTGCGCTTTGGACTCGGCGTCCGCGGCAGGTTCCTCGATGAACTCCTGCTCGATGCGCTGGCGTCGGAACCGGTCGCCACCGTCCTCTCCGTGGGATGCGGTCTCGACACCCGGCCGTGGCGTCTCGAACTCCCGCCCGGTCTCCGATGGATCGAGGTCGATTTTCCCGAAATGCTCGATTATAAGGACGAACTCATGGCCGGGGAGATTCCGCGCTGCCGCCGCGAGCGTCTGAGCGCGGACCTCAACCAACGAGATCAGCGCGCCGCGATGTACCAGGCCGCGGGCCAATCGCCCGCGCTCATGATCACCGAAGGCGTCCTCATGTATCTCCCTGCCGCCACCGTCGATGCCCTGGCGGCGGAAGCCTGGCGGGAAAGCGGCATTGCTCACTGGATCAGCGACATCACCACCACGGCATTCACACAAGCCATCGGTGGCGCGGATACCATGCGCCCCATCCGGCGCGTGCAGGCGTCCGATTCCCTGGCCGGCGAGCAGATCCTCGACGTCCTTCGGCGAAACGGTTGGGTGACGGCGGCTCGCCGCGGCTACATCACCGATATGGCATTCGCGGCGCCGCGCATCGAACGTATGATGGCTGGCCGGCCGAGGCCCGAACCGCCTCCATTTGCCTCGGACGACCCTACCGGCGTGCACCGCTTCGTTCGCAGTCGCTGAGCGCGAGGCGGCGCCGCCCGGTCAATGCACAAATCCCGGGCGGATCAGGGGAATTTCGGCGTGCATCTCCCGCACGATCCTGCCCCGCATGTTTCCGAGGCCGCCCCAATCGTAACGCCGGTTCAGATCAACCGTGGCCACGGCCGCGCTCCCCTGCTCAGTAGCCGCCGCCAGCGGCTCTCCCTTCGGGTCCATGATGAGCGAGGGGTTGGCATAATTCGAAGCGGCGAGGAAGACGCGGTTCTCCATGGCCCGTGCCCGCATCAACGGTTCCGTGGCGGCCCAGATCGGCGCCAGAATGATCTCCGCGCCGCCGAGCGCGAGCCCTCGAGCAGGGTCTGGAAACTCGGTGTCCCAACAGATCATCATCCCCACCTTCCCGAAGTCGGTTTCAAAGACAGGGTAAGCGTTGCCCGGCGTGATTCCTTCTTCGATTTCCGTGTACGGCAGATGGGTTTTCCGGTACTTTCCTATCACACGGCCCTGCCGGTCAATCAGGACCGCGGTGTTGTAAATGGCGGCCCCCTCGCGCTCGGTGAGTCCGGCCACTACGTATGAGTGTCTCGCGCGCGCCGCCGCTCCGAGTTGTGCAGTGCTGGGGCCGGGAATCGGTTCGGCGGCCTCCGCCATCGGTCCGCGCATCCCCGCCCACGTCAGCGATTCGCCGAAGACGATGACATCCGTCTTGTCCGGCAACGTGCGGTCCAGCACCTCGATAGAGCGGCGCACGGCTTCCTTTCCGGACCCCGCGCCGCGAGGTTCGAACTTCACGGCCGCCACCGTGACATTGCGCGGCGGTGGCGGCGGGATCTCATCGAAGGAAATATCGTCCCACCACACTGTCGCTTGCGGAGCGTTGGCCAGCAGCAGTTGGATTCGCACCCGGGCCGCCCCGCGATTGGCCGGAGCGTCGGCCGTAAGTCGCTTCCACCCCTCCCGAACCGACACCGCCACCGGGAATTCCGGCGGACCGGTGCGCTTCCCATCCGCGGTTTCCCATCGCAATTTGGCCAGCACCTGGACCGGTTCATAGCTGACGCCCTCGGCCCTGTACCAGGCCGTGAAACGGTACCATTTCCCCGGCTGAACGCCTTCCACCACGTAATCCCATCCGCCGTGTACCGCCGGATTGCTGTTCCCGCTCAGCGCCAGGGACGCGGGGCCGGCTGTACCGCGTGACATCGAGAAAAGCCCGGGGGGAAATCTCCGCTCTGGGCGCCCAGACGCTCCAACCGGCGGGCAATCCGTTCTTTCCCGCCTCGAAGCCCGCCAGACGGACGTGCACACCGGCGTCCACGGGGGGCCCTGCCAGGCAGCAGGTTGCGGAAAGAAGGATCAGAAGCGGTCGCATCACAAGGACTCCTCTCTGTGGTTACTCTACACGATATTCAACGCGGGGGTGCGAAGCGGGAGCGAGTTGAAGTCCCGTGCGGTCCTCGTTGTCCCGATCTTCGCGGTATCGGTCACGATGAGACTGGGGGCCGCCGAGACTTCCATGCTTTGCCGCGCGGAGGCCACCTCGCGGGGTAAGGTCCACACGCCGCGGTTGGCGCGCATATCATTGCCTTGTGGGCTCGCGCATGGCTTGGAAGTGGCGGGATGGTAATGCGGTCGTGGGGCCTCGGATCAACGCCGAAGGGCTGCGTGTTTACCCTTTTGATCCGCTCTTGCCCCTGGATGTCCTGTTCTTTTGCTACCGCGGCGATCCGCAATACCGCGGCAACCGCCGCGGCCATTTTGAAGTGCTCTATCTGAAAACCGGGGGGATCCTGCTGGAGGCGCGGAGCAGGCGGATCCTCATGCCCGCGGGCGGCCTGCTGGTGATGGGCAGCACCCTGATGCATCGGATTCTCGAATGTCGGGGGGCCGGCCCAGTGCCATAGTGATGTCTTTTCTACCTGAGTTGATTCGCAATGACTCTCCCGGTACAGGCGCGCCGGCCCGTGGCGGGAACCGCGGCGCACTGCGGGAAAGCGCTTCCGGAGCATGTGAATGATGATGCGATTCAAATGTTGGTTATTAGTGGGCGTCTTGTTCGCAGCCTCCGCGGCTGTAGCTAAGAACTTCACCAGGGGCGCGTCCACCGCGCGGCAGTTCGGCGTGCATGAGATCAAACTGCGCCAGCAACCCGGCGCGGACAATCCTTTTGCGGTGACCACTACCGTGAAGTTCACAGCGCCCTCCGGACGCGAGACGGAAGTCAACGCCTTCTACGATGGCGGCCGGACGTGGCGCGCCCGCGTCTACGTCAGCGAAAGCGGCCAGTGGCGCTGGCAATCGTCCACCGGACAATCCGGCGTCTTCCGGGCTTCATCTTCGGCTTTGCCCGGTATGCTGCGTAAACATCGCGACGACACCCATCAGTGGATGACGGACAACGGCCGCTGGTTCTTGAACCTCTCTGACACTGCCTATTTTCTGTTCCTCCCCGGCCACCGCGAATGGCGCCGTTATGTCCGTGAAGACGCCGCGCTGGGGATTACTTCCCTGCGGGTGATGGCCATTCCCGATAGAGACTTCGACCTCGACACCCAGGCGCCGCGAAAAGACTGGGACGCATACTGCGCGGACCCGGACTGCGCCGCTCTGCGGGTGGAGAATTTTCAGACCACCGATGCGCGGCTCGAATGGATGCTCGACAACTACCCGGAACTGTGCGTGCAATTCATCCTGTTTCCGCGCGGCTCCCGCTACGGCCGGGACGAAACCTCGTGGGCCAAATTCTCCGGTGGCGCGAAGAGGCGCCTCATGGATTACATGCTCGCCCGGTTCGCCGCCTTCCCCCAGCTTTTCTGGCTGATAGTGAACGACGCGCACTACGGCCCGAAATTTCCCAACAATAATGCTCTGGCCACGGAGGTGGGTGAGTACTTCGCCAAACACGACCCTTGGCGCCACCTGCTCTCCACGGGCCCCGTCCGCTTCATGCCTTTTCCTTTCCGCGGAGCCCCATGGGTTGGTTACTATCACCTGGAAGACGCTTTTCAACTCGGGGCCGGTAAGACCGGACTGTATCGCGCCGATCCCGTGCACGTTTTCCTCGGCGAGGACCGTTACGAACAGGATAGAGGGCGCTTCGATCCTAAGAATCCCGCCTACTACTACCGCTGCTTATTCTGGTCGTGGTTGTTGGCGGGCGGTTCCGCGAACTATGGCGGCCGCTGGGAGCGCACCGAGCCATACAGCCTGACCGGTTCGAAGCCGTACACCAACACCTACCGGGATGGAAATCCGGACCGCCGTACGTATGCCCAGGGGCTGAAGGGGCTGGATTCCGTCAGTTCCATCAAGAGGTTTTTTGCGGACCGCCATCTCGACCTGGCCGGCTTTGAGCCGCGGGATTCTCTCGTGCCGGGTTCTGGCGGCGCAACGGACCAGCCTCGGCCCAAGTTGACCCACCGCCGGGGACGGCAGTACCTGGTCTACGACCCTAACGCCGCGGCCGGCGGGAAGGATGCCGCGCCGGACACTTCCAACACGGCACGATTCAAAGTGGACCTGACCGGCGCGGAAGGAACATTTCATGTGGAATGGTACCGTCCGGCGGACGCCGCCTCCGAAACCGGTGAACCCGTCATGGGCGGAGCGGTGCGGGAATTCGTCGCGCCCTGGAAGGGTTGCGACGTCATTTTGTACCTCAGTTCCCGTTAGTGTACCGCCGCCGGATTGTCTCCGTACGCCACGTTGTGGCGGCGAACGGCACTGATATCCGTCTACACGGCTTTCAATCCGCGGGTGCCATCCGCCAATCCGTGACCATGGACGGCCATGCGCTCAGGTTGCGGGCCGTGCGGGCCAGTCAATATTCTGGTCGGAGGGGGTCACAAATGCGCGCGCTTTGGTTGGTGTTTGCGGTGAACATGGCGGTTTGGCTGATGCCGCTGTCTCCACCGGCCCGAGGAGCCGATTCGGCCCCTCTCTCCCATGAGGAGGCGGCTCGCTGGGTGCGTTGGCTGCTGCCGCTGCCGCACGAAATCCGGTTGGAGCGTAAGGTCGCGGTGCCGCGCGGACGAATCGCCGTAGCCCTGCGTCCAGGGGCCGGCCCGCTGGAACAGCAGGCGGCGGAAGAGATCTCCTCACTGCTCGGCGCCGCGGAAAGTAAGCCGCTGTTCACCATTCTGGTCGGAATTCAGGAGACGGCCTGGCGGCGCGGCGCGCTTCCCGAGGCGCGGCGCAAACGTCTGGAGAGCCTGCCGAACCGCGATCAGGCGTACGCGATACTTCCAGCCGGAGACTCCGCGCTGCTGTTGACGGCAATCGATGGCAAGGGTGTCTACTACGCCGCGCGCACTCTCTGCCAGTTCCTCGAACCCTCCGCCGGGCAGCGAAACGTCGACGTGCCCCTGGCTGAAATCACCGACTGGCCGGACATCGAGGAGCGCGGTTTGTGGAACTTTCCCAGCCCCGCGAGTTGGGCGCCGTGGATGGCTTCTCTCAAGCTGAATTACGGCAAGATGTCGAATACGCAATTAAAAACCGTCGAGCGCGGCCGGAAAAACGGCGTGGTGATCGAAAAGTCCCTGTACGACCTGGCGCGCCGGCGGGCGATGCGGTACATGCCGTACCTCATCCACATGAACTTCCTCGATTCGAGCGGGTTGTTCCGGGCTTATCCGGAACTGGCCGGCCGCGGCGATGAGGCGCTGGCCGGGCGTTATTTTGCGCACAAGAGCGGCAGCCAGCACCGGGTGCCCTTCGCGGCTCACCCACAGTTTCAGAAAATCATCGAAGAATGGCTCGAGGATATGGCCGCGCAAGGCGTGGACGAGGTGAGTTGCTGGCTTTCCGAGCGGCCCGCCGAGGACCAGCGGCCGGAGACGACCGCCCTTGGGCAATCCGTCCTCGAGGCGCGCGCGCTCGTGAACGGGTGGCGCGAAGTCCGGAAGCGCTATCCGGCGTTTCGGATACGGCTGTTCCTATCCACGGTCACCACGGAGCGCGATTACCGCGTGGTGGCCGAAGCGCCGCCGGAAGTCCGCATCGAACGGGCCTGCGCCACCGCGCTCGAACGCGTTACCCATTTGCCCCGCGACCTGTTCCGCTACCCGTTGCTCGACCAATACGCGGCGGAGGGCCGGTGGATCGCCAGCTATGATGTGCCGCTTGGCGCCAACGCCCGCGTGGACACTCCGGAATACATGCTGCCGCAGACCTCCGTCCACAGGCTGCGCGACTATCTGGTGCAACTATCGGAGCGCCGCTACCGGGGCGCCTACGGAATGCTCGCCTGGGCGGAGAAGGCGCGCGAAACCTACGGTTTCACTACGGCCGGGTTGGCGGAGTACGCCTGGAATCTGAACGGGCGCGATACCCGGGAGTTTGCCATCGCCTGGGCGACGCGGGAGCGCATGGAAAACCCCGAAGCCTTCGGCGAGTGGGCGGAAACCCTGGGTCCGGTCGAGTTCGATGTCTACGATTCGGACTTCCCCATAGCCTATTCGTGGGGTAAGTTCGTCCGGTTGATCCGCGAGCGCCGCCGGCCCTATTTGGGAGAGGGCGTTTTCCGCTACTACACAAGCCCCCGGGATTTCTCCGAAAAGATCGCGGCGTGCGACCGCGCCATGGCGATTGCCGAGCGCTTCCGGAACCCCTATTTCGCCGATGAGACGCGGATCCTGCGATCGTACGTACGGCTTGCCCATGCCCTGTACGAGATCGCCGAACAGGTATCCACGGACTCTTTGGAAACCCTGGCCGCCCAGCAGAAACTCCGCCAGTCCCTGCGCGGCCTGCAAGCCGCCGCGGAAGAGAATACCGGCGCGATCCGAACCTGGCGCACCCGCCTCGGACCTGCCGATTGGGACCGGTCTCCTAATGCCGGCTCGTCCGTGCAACGTGCCCTCGACGCCATCCGCGGGACGCAGACGACGTTCTCCGAAATCAGAGACTTCCTGGAGGGCCGGTACTTCTATTGATCTCCGCGCTACTCTACCGACTCCGCGCGAAATTTGCGTTCCCCTTCAATCCACAAATATTTCACCCTTCCCCCACAACTACTTACAAACCCACCCCACAAATCCTGAAACCTCCGCGTGGTAAAACCAGGCCAGAGTTCAACCCTATGTCCACCATCAGTCAAGCTCATAGCGACGCCGCTCGCGGCAACGGAGCCAGGTCCCAAGGCCCCATCTCCCCCGAAGGCAAAGCCCGCTCCTCCCAAAACGCCCGCACCCATGGCCTCACCGCCTCCCGCATCGCCTTCCTCTCCCCGGAAGAACAGGAAGAATACGACACCCTCCTCCGCCACTACACCGCCCGCCACCTGCCCAAAACCCCAGAGGAACTCGACGTCTTCAACATGCTCCTCCACGCCGCCTGGCGCCTCCGCAACCTCACCGTCGCCGAAGCCCAACTCTACGCCAGGGCCGGCGGCGATCCTCTCCTCTCCGAGGACCCCGAAATCGAAAAACGCGCCAACCTCCTCCACCGCTACCGCTCCGAAACCGAGCGCGCCTACCACCGCCACCTCAACCAACTGAAATCCCTACAGAACAACCGCCTCTATCAGGAGCAGTTCTCCAAACTCCTCCCCGCCGATGCCCCCGCCCTCGCCAACGCCGCCGCCTTCACGAAAAGAACCCAGGATCTCTTCAAGCGCGACCTCGGCGACACCACCAAGCAGGCCGCAAACGAGGCGAAATCCTTCAACTCTCAGCTCAAGGACCTCTTCTCCGTGTTCACCAGCCAACAAAAATAGCCGTAACCCCCTTGTTCGCAGCCTCTTCCCCAGCGCCCGCGCCATGGGTGTCTCTCCACGCAAAGTGTCATTCACGGAGTGCGTCCGCTTCCCCCGCCCTCCGGTCGCCTCCTTCCCGTCCTTTCCACCGAAGACGCCCGTTGCCCTTCCCGCGCCGTGGCGGCTTCGCTCGGGGCGATCCTTTACCCGTGAGAAGGCCTGGCGTACTCTCTTCCCGACCCGGATAGTTCCCCTGTTACCAACCGCAATTCGAGCGGTCACGAACAAAACGGCAAAATATTGTCTTTAACCTCATATATTTAGAAAATTTACCAACTGTCGAAACGTTTCAAAGTCGTATTGTCGAAACAGAAACGGCACGATACGCCGTAAATATAAGACAGGAGTAGGTAAATGAACGAAGATTTTCCCATTTGGCCGCCGATTCCTCCCGGCCTCTGCTAAGTCCGGCTTCTCCAAAACCGGGTCCGCGGACAAACGTTCGCTCGCATCGGTGACGTCACAATCCTACACGCAACTCTTACACAGGCCCGAACGGCTTGACAGGAACCCGTAAGTTCCTTCACATTGGTCTCTTGGAGGGCGCTTCGTTTCTAGCGCCCTCCACGGACATCCTTGCCCCGCGGACGGATCCTGAACCGAGGGCCGGATCTTGTCTATTCGTCTACGGATTTGTTTGTTTGCCATGCTCGCCTGTGCCGGCGGCTCGAAAGCGCCCGCGCCCCGCAACCTCATCCATCCGCCTGCCTATCAACCAGGAAGGGATCAAATCACCAAATTGGCTCAAACCGGCCGCTGGCGCGAGATGGCGTTGGCCGCTCACCGGTCTTCCGATGAAATGGCTGCCGCCGGGGATCTCCGCGGCGCCGCCATCTTCGACTACGCCGAATGCCAGGCGCTTTTCGTACAGTTTGAATACGGCAAAGCGCTCCAGGCCGCCTTGCGAGGCCGGCGTCACGCCCTCGCCGCCCGTGATTACTCCTCGGCCGCCTCTTCAGCTTTCGCGATCGCAGCCGTCTATTTCACCAACGGAAATTACAAACTTACCGCCCAGGCGGCGGATGAAATGATGCGCTATGCCCAAATTGGCGCTCCCTCCCGCATGATCGAGTTTCGCGGCCTCATGGGAGCCATTCTACGTTGGAAAGGAGACGTGCCGGCCAGTTTGGCCCAATTCCGCATGGCTCTCGAGGAGGCCGAAGACTCCGGAGACACGGAAGCCGTCGCAACCATGCGGGAGCAGGCCGGTCATAGCTATCTGCTCAGCCGCCGGCCCGACCGCGCCGAAAAGGAGTTCGTCGAGGCATTCCGGTTGAGAACACTCTTTGCCCCGTCGACTTTAGGTTGGGCCTATCGCAACCTTACGGTCATCGCCCTCGCGCGCCGCGACGGTGCGCGGGCTCTGCATTTCAGCAACCTCGCCATCGCCACCCTCCCCCCCAGGTTGCGCCCCAATATCCTCTACCTCGGACGCGCCCAGGCGCATCTCCTCTTGGGAAATCAGTTGGCCGCTTTCGCCGACCTCGAAAAGGCCGTTTCCATTTCCCGGCATTTGCGCCTCAACCTTCCATTCGGCGACGAAATCCAGATCGCCGCCGATGGCGGCCTTCAAGTCATCTATTCTTTGCTCGTCGACGTAGCCGGAAAACTCTACGAGGAAACCGGTGATATCCGCTACGCCCAAGCGGCGTTTCGGGCGGCTCAGGAAAATCGGGCCGCCAGCCTCCTCACTCGCGTCGGCGCCGGCGAGGCTTGGCGCCAACGCCTGCCGGAAACCTATTGGACCAAGCTCCGCCAATTGCGGAGGGAGGAAATCGCCCTCCTGCGCTCCCCGGCCAATTTACCCTCCCCGGAACTCGTTCGCCTGCGCGCCGGCTTGACCGAATTGGAGTCGGCCGCGGGTCTGGACCTCGCCTCCCCCAACCCCGCCCTGGCCGGCGAACGGCAACTCCGCCGGATGATCTCCGCCGGTGAAGCCCTCATCACCTTCCACCTCGGCGAGCAGCGCGGTTGGCGCTGGATCCTCACCAGAGATATCTTTCAGATGACCGGACTGCCCTCGCGTTCCCTCATCGCCGGACAGGTGAAAGCCTTCCGCGGCGACGTCGAAAAAGATCTTCCTGACCATGCCGGAAAGGGAGAGCGCCTGTACCGGTTGCTCTTCACCGGCGCGCCCCGCGACACCCCCATGTGGACCATCGTCCCTGACGATACCTTGTTTCAGTTACCTTTCGCCGCCCTCGTTTGTGGCCATTCCAACGGCAGACCCGTCTACCTCGCCGAACAGACGGTGACCCGGTTGGCCCCAACCGCCTCCTTCTTCGCTAACGGATCCTCCGCCGGTTCGAAACGCTTTCTCGCCGTCGGCGACCCCGTGGCCAACAGAGCCGATCCCCGTTGGAAACCCCGCCCGTTTGCCGGATTCCCCTGGTTCCGTGACCCCGCGGCTGTGGATACGCTCGAGTTGCCCCGCTTGCCCGGAAGCGTCCGGGAGATTGAGCGCTGTCTTCGCGTTTGGTCGGCTGCCCACCCCGCGGTTTCGATCGAGGGCCCGCGGATCACCCAGGCCGCCCTCACCCGCGAGTTGCCCCATACCCTCGTCCTCCATTTAGCCACCCATGTCTATCAGCCACCCTCCAACTCGGATTCTCCCGTAATTCTGTTAGGCCTCGATGCCGGTGGAGAGGTGAATGTGCTCACCGGCGCCGACATCGCCGCGCTCACCCCGGCCCCTGCCTTGGTCACTCTCAGTGCTTGCGGCAGCGGCCGTGGCCGTCTGGCCCCGGGAAGCGGCTTACTCGGCCTCACCCGCGCCTGGCTCATGGCGGGAACCCGGTCCGTCACCGCCAGTCTTTGGCCCGTCCTCGACGATACAGGTGGTCTATTTGAGGCATATTACCAGTCTCTCGAAAGTTCTAGGGAGGGAGCGATTTCGGCTCGAGCAGCGCAAGCCCTTCAGTTCGCTCAGGTTCAATCCATTCTCGAAGAACCGCTCAGATCCCGGCCCTCACGCTGGGCCGCCTATTTTGTGATAGGTGCGATTTGACATTTCGGGATATTGCGCATAATCTAAGCCTGGTTATAATACACTTAGTACCCCGCATGTCCATGCCGTTCCGGGTCCGGCGCCCGCCATCGCGCCTCCGTCGCCGGAATGTGAGGCCCAGACCGGAGCTTCCTTAAATTGTTCGGTTCCCAGTGAGATTTTTGGGGTCCTACCTCCACTTAGTCTCTTTCGGAATATGTCTCCAACCGGCGCCGGTCCGATACCACGCCATTTTCAGGGATGGCTGGAAAGGATGATGTGTGCATGCTTGCGACGCACGTAACTTCAACTCGACAGAACCCCCCGGATCCGCCGGATCACTCCCCTCCCGGCTCCTCGCCCGCTTCCACCGAGGTCGATTTCCTCGAACTCGTCCAGCGCATTCAATCCGGCGATACTTCCGGCATGGAGGATCTCTATCGTATCTTCTCTCGCGGCGTTCGTTTCTACCTCTGCCGCCAACTCGGCCCCCAGGAACTCGAGGATAAGGTCCACGATACCTTCATCATCGTCGTCCAGGCCTTGCGCCGCGGCGATTTGCGCGATGCCACTCGCCTGATGGGATTCGTCCGTACCGTCGTCCGGCGGCAGGTCGCCGCCCATATCGACAACGCCGTTCAAAGCCGCCGCACGTGCCTCGATGTCGAAGCAGGAGCCTCGCTCGCCTCCGCCTCCTCGGGACCCGAGGAGAACGCCATCCTCCGCCAGAACGCCGATCTCATGGAGAAGGTCCTCGACGGCATGTCCCACCGCGATCGGGAGATCCTTACCCGCTTCTACCTCGATGAACAGCCGCAAGACCAGATCTGCCGTGAGATGCGCCTCACCGAAACCCAGTTCCGGCTCCTCAAGTCCAGGGCAAAAACACGCTTCGGCGAACTCGGGAAAAAAAAATTGATCCGTAAGCCTGCCCGGACGGTTTTCATGAGAAATTCCTTGACCGCATAGCACTAATGAGTGAAGAGTCCTAGTCGGCCGCCGAAGCCGTCTGGGAAAAGAAAGGTCCTGTTGAGGATGAAACCAAATGAACATGTGCTGGACGACATCCTGGAAGCCTACGCGCTAGGCAGGCTCCAGGAAGAAGAACTGGATTGCGTCGAAGATCATATGTTGGTTTGTGAGGGGTGCCGTCTCCGGTTGGAGGAGATGGAAAGCTTTGTCAAAGCTACCCGGATAGCTGCTATGCGTATCCGCGAAAGGGAAGTTTTTTTCGGGCAGCGGCCCAAACCTTGGTGGCATCGGCTCCTTCAGCCTGTACTGGCAAAGCCTGTTTGGGCCGTGGCCTGTGTAGCCGTCCTCGGAATCTTCTTCCTTCTCCCCATGAACCATCGGAACACGGTCTTTGATCAGGAAATCCTTCTATCGGCTACACGAGGAAGTGAGGAAGGGCAGTTGGTATCGGCTAATACCACAACCCTCCGCTTGCGCTTGGATTTGCGGGACCTGCCTCGGGTCGCGCAGTTTCAAGTGACCATTGTGGATCACTTGGGTACGCCTGTCTGGGAATGGAAAGCGCCCGGAACCGGTTCGCCCGGTGAATTGCGGATGCAGGTGGATCGCCAGTTCAAAGCCGGTATGTACTGGGTCCGGCTTTCGGATGCGGCCAGCCTCAAATTACTCCGTGAATACCCCTTGCGGGTTTCCTGAACCGGAACTCCGGGTTGCTCTACCTCCCCCGCCCGGACACCCCCTAAAACTCCCTGCGCTTCAAACGTTCCACCGTGAATTTCGCCGTGTCCGCCACCGCCATCACCGTCATTACGCCGGCCTGAACCGGATCCGTCACCACCAGATCGGCCGCCTCGGGAACGCTCCCCGCCATGTTCAGACTCACTACCAGCAGACCCTGCCCCCGCACCTCGCGCACCGCCTTCTCGATCTCTCCCCCCATCAGAGATCCGGCCAGCACCAGCGCCCTCGCCCGCGGCAGCCTGGCCACCGCTCGCACCGCCTCGGCCAGCGGCTTTTCTCCCACCAGGGGAATGGTGTCCACCGAAATATGCTCCCCTCGAATATTGTGCCGGTCCGCCTCCGAGATTGCCCCGATCGCCACCTGCCCCACCTGCGCTCCGCCGCCGATGATGATGATCCGCTTGCCGAATATCCGGTTCATCGTGTTCGTGCGCTCCACCCGCCGCACTAGCTCCACCGCTTCCAGGTCGCTTACCAGTTGGTCCGCCTCCGCTGGCATCGCAATCTCGAAATATATGTGCGCCTCCCCGGAACGGCTCGCCAGAATAGCCACCGATGTGATGTCCCCCTGGTGCGCGGCGATGACGCCTGTTAGCCGGTGTAGCACCCCCGGACCGTCCACCGCCCTTATCTCGAGCCCTATCGTTTCCGTTGCCATGATCGGTTACTAATGTAGCGAGTCCCGTGGCGCGGTTTCCACATACTCCTGTTAGAATTGGGTTCTCGCCTAGCCGTGGAACGTAACCAGATACTCCAATTGCTGCGTGAAAGGATTGTCGCCTTCGCGGCATCTCGTTATCGAAGGGAGCAGGCCGAGGATGTCGCCCAGGAGGTCCTTCAACTCCTGCATGAGAAGTATTCCCATATTACTGATCTCACGGAACTTTTGCCGCTATCCTTGAAGATTGCGAGGTTCAGGATCATGTCGGCTGTTCGAACGGAAATCCGCCGCGGTGAGCACAATCCGCTCCCCGTCGATGACCTGCCGTTACCCGACCCCCGGCTCAACCCGGCCGAACTGGCCGAACGGAACCAGCGCCTCAGCCACCTGAAGGCCGCCCTCCATACCCTTGGCGAACGCTGCCGCCGGTTGGTCCGCTACAAACTCGAAGGGAAAAGCTTCCCCGAAATCCAGGCGCTCTTCGAGATAAGTTCCATCAACACCATCTACACCTGGGACTTCCGCTGCCGCAAGCAGTTGCTCGAAGCCCTCGGGGGCCGTTGGGAGGCGCGGCCATGAACCCCGGCAACCACCACCCCCGCGATGCCGACAATACCAGGGAAATGATCGGCGGCTACGCCTCCGGCAATCTTTCTCCCCAGGAACAAGAGAAGCTCTTCGACGCCGCCCTTCATGACCAGCATCTGTTTGACGCCCTCATGGACGAACAGGCCCTCAAGGACCTCCTCGATCAACCCGGCGTCAAAGCCGAACTGCTCGAAGCCTTAGGGCCGAAGCCCACCCGGTGGAGCCGCCTGCGCCATTGGCTTACCTCCCCAGCGGCCTACGCCGCCGCCGGCGCCCTGGCCACGGCCGTGGTGCTGATTGTCGTCACCGTGCGTCAACCCGCGAGCCGCCGCCCCCAATACCAACGGCCCGCAAGCCCGCCCGCGGCCGCCGATCGCGAAGCGGCTGTTGTGGTGAAACCAAATGCGGCGCCGCCGGATGCCGCTCTGAATGCGCTCTCCAAGCCCCAGGCGACCATCCCGCAATCGAAACCGATGCAAAGCCCGCGGCAAGCCGAGCCTCCCCTCGATCAGCTTTCCGGTAAGCAGGAACAGGCTGCTCGCCGCGACGACACCCAACAATCACCGTCCGCCAACGCCCCCGCCGGCGGCGTCGTCGGCGGGGTGATCGGCGGCGTCGCCCCTGCCCCCGCGCCTCCTGTCCCCGAGCAGCCTCTTTCTTTCAGCTACACCCTGCTGCGGCGGGATCCCGAGGGCCGCTATTCGCCCGTCACTACTCCAACCTTTACCCCGGCCGACTCGCTCCGTTTCGAGGTGACTCCCAATACCGATGGCGCCCTCTCCCTTTACATCCGCAACGAAGCCGGTCTTGAAACACCCGTCTTGAAAGGTTTGCCGCTCTCCCGCGGACAAACCGCCGCCGTACCCCCGTCGGGAAGCTTCTCTGCCGCGGCGGGCTCGACTCAGCTCGTGCTCGTCTTCCGCCGGCGCCAGACGGCCTCCGATTCCAGGGAACTGGCCCCCCAGGCCTTCCGGCAGCGTGTTCGCGGCGCCGTTGAAAAAGACAGAGCCGAGCCCCCCGCCGCGGCCGTAGGAGCCCCCTCAAGCCGCGTTTCGGCGCCCTCTCCAGCCGCGCGCGAGGTGTCCGTGGAAATCGCCATCCGCGCAGGCGCGAACTGATGCCCTCACACCCGGAAGTGAGGACGCAGCGCCTCCATGATCTCGTCCAACTCCTTTAAATCGGCCGCATCCATGGTGAACTTCCTTGTCTTGCGCATCACTACGGTCCGGAAGATGCCCCGCCTCCGCAGCACTTCCTTCTGAATGACAAAGGTCGTGCGGCGCTCGAGCACCGCTGATTGCAGGAACTTCAGAAACAGGCCGTGCGCCTCCTTCTTCTTCCCCTCATGAAACCAGTCCCAGATCTGCGCCTGGATGTCCGCGAACCCCGCGCCCGCCATGGTCCCTCCCGATCCCCGCTCCATCTCGTTCCACAGGTTCATCGCCCCGCCGCCAGTCGAAGGGATGAGCGTCCGCTTCCGTTCCTTCACCACTCGCGTCACATCGCGCGGAACGTCCCCCATCTCGAGCTTCAGAATCCGCACCGTCGGGAGTTTGTCCGCCAGCCGTAGCAGAAAATCCATCGTCATTCCAGGCGTGGAAACTTGAACCGAAAGCGGAAGCTTCGAAACAGATGCAATCGCGCTAAAGTAATCGGTCAGAATTTCAGGGTCCGAACTCTCATCCGCCGGGCCCATCGCGTGCAGACCGTCCGCGCCGATCTTCTCCGCATGCCGCGCGTACTC
>JAIXKK010000189.1 GCA_026954325.1 Bryobacterales bacterium
GGGCAGGTCCTTCCGCGGATTCCGGATCTCGCTCGAGATCATGGCGACGTTGTTCCACCCGTCGTAGGCCCACAGGGCGGCGACGAGGGCGGCGAAAAAGCCGCTGACGCCGCCAATCGCAGGGATGGAGGTGGAAAAGTTCGAGAGATTTCCCTGGGGAGCGAGCAACCCGATCACCACCACTCCGGCAATGAGGACAACCTTGACGGCGGTGACCGCGACCTGGACATCCCCCCCGAAACGAACGCCGAAATAGTTAACAAAGGCGAGAAGCAGGATGACCGCCATGGCCAGAAGTTGACCGTAGCTGACCTCCAGCGGTCCACCGTTGGCGCCGATGGGAAGTGGAATGGTGAAGAACTTTCCCTCGAGTTTGGGGTAGAAGTTGGCGAGGTAGTAGAAAAAGCCGGTTGCGAGCGTGGCTATGGAGCCGCTCTTGGCCACCCACATCTGAGTCCAGCCGTAAATGAAAGCCCACATTGGCCCGTACGCTTCCCGCAGGTAGGCGTATTCGCCGCCGGCTTCGGGAAGGGCGGAAGCAAGTTCGGCGTAGGTCAGGGCGCCCGCGAGCGAAAGCAGTCCGCCGAAAATCCAGATGAAGAAAACCATCCGCGGGGAGCCGGCGGCATTGATCATTGTCTTGGGAACGAGAAAGATTCCGCTTCCAATGACGGTGCCGACGACAATGGAAACTGCCGGCCACAGTCCGAGAGCGCGTTTCAGTTCAGCCACGGGAATTCTTCCCGGGCCAAAGGAAACTGGCCGCAATCCCAACGAGAAATGTCATGGAAGTACCGATCAAGACGTACCAGGTAAAGGCGATGGGAGTACCGAATTTCACGTAAAGAGTAGTAAGGAGTCCGGCCGACATACCCACCATCGCCGCCACCTCCCCCACGCGGCGAGTGAGCAAACCCAGCAAAAACACGCCCAACAGTCCGCCGTAGACGATGGATGCGATCCCGAGTCCGGCTTCGAGGACGCTGCCCCAATGCCGGGCGAGAATCCCTACCCCCATCAGGACGGCGCCCCAGAGGATCGTCGTTCCGCGCGCGGCTTTCAAGAAGTGCCCTTCCGAATGCGCGGGGCGCAGCGGCTTGTAGAAGTCCATGATCGTGGTGGAAGCGAGGGAGTTGAGCGCGGCGCTTAGGTTCGACATGGCGGCGGCGAGGATGGCGGCCATAATCAGTCCGGAAGCTCCATGCGGGAGTTGCTCCCAGATGAAACGCGGATAGATCCGGTCAGCGACCTGAGGCAAGGCGATGCCGTTGTCGCGGTAGTAGACAAAAAGCATGAGCCCGATGAGCAGAAAGAGGGTGAACTGGACGAAAATGACTACCCAACTGGCAAAAAGCGCGGCGCGGCTTTGGTTTTCCGACTTGGCGGAGAGCAGACGCTGCACCATGAGTTGTTCGGCGCCGTGGCTGGCGGTGGTGAGGAAGGCGCCGCCGAGGATGCCGGCCCAGAAACTGTACCCCCTGGTAAAAAATTCGCCGGTCCATTCGAAGCGAAAATCGAATACACGGAACTTTCCGAGGGGCGCGGCGACTTCGGCAACGTGATGCCATCCTCCGGGAATGTGCTGGAGGATCACCACAAAGCTCAAGACAGCTCCGGCAATGTAGAGGAACATCTGGATGACGTCGGTCCAGATGACGGCCGTCATTCCGCCTTCGAACGTGTAGAAGAGCGTCAGGAGCACGATCACGAGAATGGACAGCGTGTCGCCCGTGCCCAGGATGATGGAGACGACGATGGAGATGGCGAAGACGCGGACGCCTTCGGCAAGCGCGCGGAGAAGAAGAAAAGAGCCGGCCGTGAGTTTGCGGATGTGCGGACCGAAGCGGCGATCCATCAACTCATAAGCGGTAAACATTTCCCCGCGGAAGTACTGGGGCAGAAACAGGAGGGAGATGATGATCCGCGCGACAAGATAGCCGAGGACGACCTGGAGGAAACCGAGGTCGCCTTTGAAGGCCAAAGCGGGAGTGCCGATGATGGTGAGGGTGCTGGTTTCGGCGGAAACGATGGAAAAGCCGATGGCCCACCAGGGGGCGTTCCGTCCGCCGAGGAAGTAATCCTTGAGGCTCTTTTGCGTTTCGCGGAACCGGGCGCCGAACCAGGTGATGCCGATGAGGTAGAAGATGATCACGGCGAGGTCCGGATATCGCATGAGAATAGGGGATTCTAACACAGCGGAGGCGGAGGACTTCCGTTGGCGCCCGCCGAGGCGAACGCATTGCTTCTATGATGTATAGAGATGAGTGGCTTTCCCACGGAATTGCGCGCACGTAGTCTGGCCGCCCTGCGCGATGCAACCTTGGACGTATTGATTCTCGGCGGCGGGATCAACGGAGCGGGCATTGCCCGGGATTTAGGGATGCGGCGCCAGCAGTCGGGCGTGTCGTTGCAGGTGGGGCTGGTGGAGCGAAATCACTTCGCCTCGGGGACTTCCGGAAGGAATTCCCAGTTGATTCACGGTGGACTTCGATACCTGAAGTACCTGAAATTCGGATTGGTGAAAGAATCGCTGCATGAGCGGGCGGCGCTGCGATTCCTCGCGCCTCACCTTGTCGAACCGCTCGCCTTCCTTCTGCCGCTCTACAGCCGCATGGACAAGATGAAGTACATGATGGGTCTGCGCATGTACGACCAACTGGCGGGAGATACCAACATCTCCCGGCATCGCGAGGTG
>JAIXKK010000199.1 GCA_026954325.1 Bryobacterales bacterium
CATGCAGCGGGGTCCTCAGAATGGTCTCGGCGGTCAGCTTATACCCGGAGGCCGAGGGGCTCAGAATCAGCGCCGATTCGAGCGGCGCGCTGCTGCTCGACAGGGCATGGGTGGCAAAATGCACGTAATCGTAATCCGCCGGGTTCGCGTGTTCGAAAGCCTCCGCGGTGGCCTCTTTCCCTTCGCGAACCGTAACCTCCCCGCTTCCCGCAAGCGCCTTCCGCACCGCCGCCACCTCCTCCGCGGCGTGCGGCAGCGGCGGAAACTCCGCGTTCGGCGACAGAGGATTCCCAATGATCAGCGCCCGAGTTCCCTCCCGTTCCGGCCGTGCCTCCTGCCTGAGCAGCGATCGCAGGTTGCGGACGTAGGTCACACTCGCGTCGCGAATCCAATAGTGCGGCGCCGGACCCGCCACCAGAGCCTCCAGATTCCAGTGCAGCAGAGCCCCATTGGCGGCCACAAGAAAGCGCCCTCTGCGATCCGGTTCGGGAAGGACATTCTCCACCAGAACCTCATACAGCCGTCGCGCCGCCTCGCTGAACGTACCCTGACGGCTTCCGTAGGTCTCCTCGCTCGCCTTCCCCACCAGTTCTTCGATCTCCTGCCGCGGCCCAAGGCGCCGCACCCTCACGGCGCCGGGCGTGATCACCCACACCAGTGACTCCTCCGTGTCCAGCCAGTAGCTGAGGATCGTGGCGTTTTCCCGCTTCGCGGCCAGTTGCAGCGCCGAAGCGCGGATTGGGGCGGACTCGAACGACACATCCCGCTCCACCTCCCTGCTCATCTCGGTGACTGCCAGCGCCCGGTCCAACTCCCGCCCGCGGTACAGGAAGCGAACATATCGATGGTAGGAGGCCTCCAACACCCCCGCAAACCGGACCTTCTCCGATGGGGACGCGAGGCTCGCCTTCGCCCTCCCGCCCGATTCGATCGCACTGCGATAGTGCTGTCCGGCCCGCGCCGGCTCCTTCATATCCTCGAACACGCTCCCCAACTCCGATTCCACCTGCATGCGGAGCAGCGGCGGCAGCGTATTCTGCGCGAGCAGGGGTTCCAGTCTCCCCCGTGCTTTCGTCAAATCTCCCCGCGCGTGAGCGATCTCCGCCTCGGCCAATGTGGTGAATCGCAGGTCCGCTCCCGCCTTCTCCCGGATCGCGCGCGCCTGCTGAATGTACCGCTCCGCGGCGCTGTAGTCCTTTCTCTGGAGCACGGCGAGAGAGAGGTCCGTCAGAAACGACGCGGCTACGTCTGGATTGTCCTTCGCCATCCCGAGCCCCTGTTTGTAGTAGCTCTCCGCATTCCCGTATTGGCGCAGGCTGTATTGCACGTTGCCCAGATTCAGCAGCCACCGCAGCCAGTCGTCCGTCTGCCCCTTCTCGCGCGCCACTCTTTCGGCGAATTGCAATTCCTTGAGCGCCGGTTGCGGCTCCCCAAATGTGAGATAGACCAGCGCCAGGTTGCCGCGGGTCTTCGCCTCATAGAAGACGTTCCCCGTCTTCCGCGTCATCTCGATGGATTTCCCGAAGTAACGCGCTGCCTCCGCCATGCGGTCATGCTGAAAGTAGAAGAAGCCGAGACTTCCGTAAATCTCGCCTTGTAAGCGCTGGTCCCCGGCGGCGATGGCCTTCGCCAATGCAGTGTGGAACTCCTTCTCGGCTGCCTCCGGCTTGCGTGTCAGCAGATCCAGGTTTCCCAGCCGGCGCAGAACGTCCGCCTCCCAGCCGCTGTTGCCTTCCGCCCGCGCAATCCCTTCAGCTTCCTTGAGGAGGGGAAACCCTGCTTCCGGCCCGCTGGTGAAGGCGAGCGAGTACCCTTTCAGCATCCGGAACCGGAACGCGGCTTCCTTCCCCACGGAGGCGTCAGGGGGACGGCCGCCGAGCACCGCCAGCGCCTGCTTCATCTGCCGGAGCGCGCCCATCACGTCGGCCAGCAGCAGGCGCAGGCGCCACTCGCAAGCGGGCGGCCACTGCTTCTTCAACTCGGCTTGAAGAAACGTGCTCACCGACGCGAGTTCCCCCGCGGCATAATTCCGGCTTGCCTGCCGGTAGACCGCTTCGCAGTGGTTCCGTACGCAGGAGGAGAGCAGTAGCAGCGAAAGAAGAAGTACGGTCAGGCGCAACCGTTACATTTTATAGCGCTCGCCGTCCTACGGGTAGAGCGAGCCGTTCAGATCGAGTCCGGCCACGTCCATGTCTCCCTCCACGGGCGAGCCCATCTTCAGGCGCAGCATGTTCAACCGCCGCGTATCCTTTCCAATGAACAACTCCGCCAGGATGATGGTTCCGAAGTTCGGCAGCGTGACTTCAAACCCCGACCGCGTCAAGTGTCCCGGTTCGCTAGTGAATCCGCTGAAGAGGCTGGCCCTCACCATCCCGTCCCGCGTCAGTTTCTGCGCCCGGATGGGCGCTCTCGCTGTTTCGTCGGCTTTCTCTTCCTCGGGGGTACAGTACCACTTGCGAGCCGCGGCACGCAGCGCGGCGTGGTCCGCGTGTGCCGTGTTCTTCCATGCCTCGAGAAGCGCGCTCTGCGTCTTCAGCCTGCCGAACAGGCCGTGCGCCAACTGAGGCTCCACGGGCACTCCGCCGATCCGCAGGTTCGTAAACAGCGTTCCGAAGGACAGGATCTCCATCTCGGCGCCGTCCCCTGCCAGACGGCTGCTCAGGTGGCCGACAATCCGGTCCGCCGTCACCTGGTTGTAAATGTTCAGGTTCTCGACGACAGCGGAAGCGTAGCTCGTATAGGCGCCATCCGGCGCCTGGCTCCCGGAAACTTCCGTGGTCGCCAGCGTGAACTTCACAATGTTGTCCAGATCGTAGTTCTGAACGCGGCTCGAATGAAATCCCCCCGCATGCGTCAACACACTCGCTGCCGCGCCGTTAATGGGCTTCGAAACCGGCCGCCGCAACGACCCTCCGATAGCGGCCGCCTGGCCGCGATACAAGAACGTGGATGGCGCCATCGTTCCTCCTTGAGGTCTCTTCATGGGATATAGAATGTAACGTCTTCCAAAGGCTGGGGCGTGAACCCTGCATTCAACCCGAATATCTGTACTTGGACTTTCCCACGAACCCCGCGGCGATTCGGCCAGATCAGTGCTTCCGTTGCTTCCGCCTGCTGCGCGGTTAAGGACTGCCGCTGGAGCACTTGTCCAGTCTCATCTTTAAAATCAACACGGTACGATGCAAAGCCCGGCTGGAACCGGACTGGCATCTCGAAGGATTGGTACTGGCCGCTCACTCCCCGGCGCTGCACGTTCGGCGTCAGTTTCAGCACCGTTTGCGGCCTGTCGAGTTCCGCCCTCAGTTGCGGCAGCGTCACCGCGTGCTGGTAAACCAGAACCCCGGTGAGCGCCAGTGTGCACAGGTAGCTGACTCTAGCGGCCAAAGGCCGCTCGAACCGGCGCCAGATCCCACCGGACGGTTTCGGCGCCTCGGCGGCTATCCCCTTGCGGATCACCTCAACCGTGTCGGATAACAACTCCACGTCCACGGCGCATTGCCGGCAATTAAAGTAATGCTCTTCAAACGCATCGCGCTGAACAGGCGACAATTCGTTCAGGAGGTATTTTTCGACAGCTCCGAGCGATTCCGCTTCGGCATGGGTCATCAGTGTCGCTGGCTTCCTTTACAAAGTGAAATAAGCTCTAACAACTGGATAGTGAAGCAACAACCGCAACTGTTACAGCGGGTTTTCTCGCCTGCTTCTTACAGATGCACAAGTCGCTGAAAAAATAGTATATAGAATGCGGCCTGGTCTCGCCCACTCAATTCAGAAGCGGCGAACACTAATGGAACTCGAACGGCCTTAGTACCGTGCCCTTGCGAATGCCGAGCCGCACCGGACGCGGCGGCCCATTCCCCGGTACGGAAACTTCCATCCAGAGTTCCTCCCCGGGTTGGAGCCGCGATGGGTCCGGAACATCCGGCGGCAGGAAGAAAGCGAGCGGGTCCACCACCCGGTAGCGTCCTCCGGACCCCAGCAGCCAGACCCTTACCCCTTTGCCATCCGTGCTCCGATGAGCGGTCAGCTTCCCGTTCTCTACCGACAACTTCGCTAAGCCGCCTAAGTCTTCCTCCGGTGGCGCGTCCACCTCAATTCCCAGAGACAAGTACCTTCCGCGAATGGGCAGGTGTGGGTCCATCGGGGCGGCCTTCACCCAAACCCGCGGGAGGGTCGCGCGATCATACAGATACTTGCCGCTCACCGAAAGCACCAGCAGCACCTGGAAGGCCCCCACCAGCACCCCCTTCCTCATGGCGGATGTCATGGCTCTGCCCTCCTTGCCTGCGCGGTCAGGCGGCGGCGGAGTTTCTCGATCTGCCACCCGCCGGCCAGAAACAGAACACCGAGCACCATCAGGCTCACCGAACGCCCGAGCGCGTCCATCAGGCTCGAGAAGTAGAATGCCAGCACGGCACAGGCAAACCCCGCCACTCCCAGGTTGACCCGCTCGACACGGCCCTCTTTCACCCCCCACACCACCATCAGGGTTGCCCCGAGCGCTCCCCATATAATGAGTGCCGGCGTTCCTCTGGCATGAGCGAAGGAGATATAGCCGCCCACCCAGACGGCTGCGATCGCATTCATCCAGGCTGCCTGTCGCCGGAATGCATAGGCCAGAACAAGCGGCGGGAGCAAGGCCGCGGCCACCGCCGGCGAATGCCATTCCCGCGCGTTGCGCGTCAGCGGCAGCAGTAGCGCCAGTGGAAGCGCCGTGTATGTCCCGATACGTGCCAGACAAATTCGCCACATGCTTCCATAACGGCCCCTCTGGGCACTCAGATAAGTGAAGGCCAGCAGCAGCAGAAATCCCACCATCGCTTCGTCAACGAGCAATCCCCGCACTTGCCACTCCGATGCGATCCAAGCGGGAGTGAGCAGGGCAGCCAAGCCTACTTGCGGCCAATCGCGCAGCAGCCAGACTCCCGCCCAGGCAGCCACCGCCCAAAGCAGGATCCCGGAAGGCCAGTGTTCCTCGATATGGAAAATCTGGCCGGCCATGGCGATCCCGCCGCCGCAGGCAATGGTTCCCAGGGCATGGAGCGTCGTCGCCAGCCCGCCGAAGCGCTCCGAAACCCAAACACCGCCGCCGTGAAACACGGCTACCACCAGGACAATCAAGGACATGCGGGCGGCTGGAGAGAGGTCATCCCAGTGCGCGCTGACGAAGAGGAGAACTCCTGCTCCGAGAAGCAATCCGCCGAGCGCCAAGGCCAGCCAGACAAGGAGTCTCGAACGCATGGAAGAGGACGGGGCGGCTTCCTCGCCCGCGGATTGTTCATAATCCCGGATACGCTGGGCCGTTTCATCGTCCAGGAGCCCGGCAGATTGCCAGCGGTCGAGCCAGCGGAGCCAGGGAGGAGGCATGGGAGCCCAGAATAGCACTTTTGAGTTGCGTGGAAAACGAAACTGTCGTATGATTAAAACGATCGATTCAAGCATACGACCGTCTTGCCATGTCCTCAGCGCCTCTCCCCTCCACCAAAGACCGCATCCTCGATGCCGCCGAACTCCTCTTCGCCGACCATGGCTTTGACGCCACTTCCCTCCGCATGATCACCGCCCAGGCCGGCGTCAATCTCGCCGCCGTCAACTACCATTTCCAGTCCAAGGAAGCTCTCCTCGACGCCACTATTGCCCGCCGCGCCACGCCCATCAATCGCCGCCGTCTCGAACTCCTCGCCGGGTATGAGTCCGAGGCCGGAGACACGCCCGTACCCGTAGAAAATCTCCTGGACGCGTTCCTGCGCCCCATCATCGAAGCCGGACATATGGTTCCCCGGCTGATGGTCCGTATGCTCTACCTGGAGCGGAAGCCGATCGTCAAGCGCGTCTTCCAGCGGCATCTGCAGCCCATCGTGCAGCGCTTCACCGAGGCCTTCACGCGTTCCCTTCCGCACCTTCCGCCGCATGAAGTGATGCTGCGCATGCAGTTTGTCCTGGGAGCGTTCGCCCAAATGATGTCCGCAACCGAAACCCTTCACAACATTACGGAAGGCCGCTTTCCCGCACTGGAGCCGGCCAGAGGCGTGGCGTACCTCATTGCCTTTTCCGCCGCTGGCCTGAAGTCCCCTTCCATCGAGAACACTCTATGAAATTCCGCCTGAGCATCCTGTTTCTTGCCGCCGTCCCTTTCGCGGCCGCTCAGCAGACCTTGCAGTTGAGCCTCCGCCAGGCCATTGAGATCGCACTGTCTCCCGAAGGTAATACCCGCGTGGAGATTGCAGGCGAAGCCGTTCAGCAGGCAGATGCCCGAAAACTCCAGGCGCGCGCTTCCCTGCTCCCGAATCTTGACGGTTCCTTCAGCTACCAGGACGCCACGCGCAACCTCGCGGCGTTCGGCATCCAGTTCCCCTCGATTCCCGGCTTTCACTTTGCCACGTTCGCCGGGCCGTTCTCCATCCTCGATGCGCGCGCCAACATCAGCCAATCCGTCTTTGACTTCAGCTCCATCCGCCGTTATCAATCCGCCCGCACCGTCGCCGATTCCGCGCGCAGCGAGAAGGAAAACACGCGCAATGCGGTCACTGATCAGGTAGCGCGCGCCTATCTCGCCGCCCTCCTTGCCGGCGCCCATGTCGAAACCGCCAAGGCGAATCTCGATCTGGCCGAGGCGCTCCTCCGGCTGGCCGAGACGCAAAAGCAGGCCGGCGCCGGGACGGGTATCGAAGTGACGCGGGCCGAGGTGCAGATCGCCAATGAGCGCCAGCGCCTTCAGATTGCCGAAAACGAGCGCACCCGCACGCGCCTCCAGTTGCTCCGCGCCCTCGATTTGAACTTCGAAACCAGGATCGAACTCACCGATAAGCTCTCTTACCAGCCCTTCGAGCCCATCAGCTTCGCGCAGGCGCTCGAATCCGCCATCAGGACGCGGCCGGACTTGAAGGCGCAGAAGGAGCGCGAACAAGCCGCCCGCCTCAGCTACTCGGCGGCGAAGATGGAGCGGCTACCCTCCTTGGCAGCTTTCGGCGATTACGGATCGATTGGTCCGCAATTCGACAGTTCACGCGCCACGCGTACCGTCGGGCTATCGTTACGGGTCCCCATCTTCGACGGCGGGCGGCGCGACGCCCGCCGCGCCGAATCCGCTTCGCAATGGAGGCAGGAGAAGGTGCGGACAAAGGATCTCCGCCAGCAACTCGAACTCGAGTTGCGCGTTGCCTTCGACAATCTCAGTTCGGCCGAGCTTCAAGTGAAGACAGCCACCGAGGGGCTGACGTTGGCCGGGAAGGAACTCGAGCAGGCCGAACGCCGCTACAAGGCCGGCGTCACCAACTCCATTGAAGTCACCGACGCGCAAACGCGCCTCGTCCGCGCCCGCGACAATCGCGTCGCCGCGCTCTTTGAACACAACCTGGCGCGGCTCGATCTCGGCACGGCCATGGGAGCCGTGGAAAGGTATCTGCCATGAAAAAATCCGCACGCATCGCCCTTGTCATCGCCGTTATCGCAGCGGTCGGAGCAGGCCTTGTCCGCGCCGGCTTCTTCTCGAGAGAAGATCCGAACGTCATAAGGCTTTCCGGCAACCTCGAACTGACCCAGGTGGACATGTCGTTCAAGATGTCCGGCCGTCTGGTGACCCTTCATGCCGAGGAAGGCTCGCAAGTCGCCAAAGGAGCGCTCATCGCACGGATTGACCAGGCCTCGACACTGCGCCAGAAGGAGCGCGAACAGGCGGGGCTCGAATCGGCCCGGGCGCAACTGACGCAAAGCCTCACCGCGGTGCGGTTGCAGAAGGCGAACCTCGAAGGGGACCTGCGCCTGAAGCGCGCCGATGTGGAGAATGCGGACGCGCACCTGGCCGAACTTCTGGCCGGCTCGAGACCGCAGGAGATCCAGACCGCTCAGGCGCAGGTGCGTGACGCCGCCACGTGGCGCGATCAGGCCAGGGCAGATTGGGACCGCGCGCAGATCCTCTTCAGGAACGAAGATATCTCCCGGGCGCAATATGACCAGTTCAAGGCGAAGTTCGAGAGCACCACGCAAGCGCTGCGGCAGGCCCAGGAGCGGCTGGCGCTGGTGAAGGAGGGCCCACGCAAGGAGACCATCGCCGCCGCCCGCGCTCAACTCGAACGCGCCAAGGCCGCTTTGCAGCTTGCCGAAGCCAATCAGATCGAACTCAAGCGCCGCGAGCAGGAGATCACCGTGCGCCGCGCGGAAATCGAGCGCGCCAAGGCGGGCATTTCCATCATTGACACTCAACTCGATGACACCACCATCACCTCGCCGCTGGATGGGGTCGTCCTCGTCAAATCGGCCGAACCCGGCGAAGTCGTAGCCGCCGGCGCTACCGTGTGCACCATTGGCGATCTCGCCCATCCCTGGCTCCGCGCCTACATCAGCGAGAAGGACCTCGGGCGCGTGAAACTCGGCGCCAAGGTCAAGCTGAGCACGGACTCCTTCCCCGGGAAGACCTACATCGGAAAAGTCAGCTACATCGCCTCGGAGGCCGAGTTTACGCCCAAGCAGATCCAGACCCAGGATGAGCGCGTGAAGCTGGTCTACCGGATCAAGATCGACGTGGCCAATCCTAATCAGGAACTGAAGGGCAACATGCCGGCAGACGCGGAGATCGGCCTGTGAATGTCATCGAAGTGGAGAACCTTACGCGGACGTTCGGCACGCTTACGGCGGTGAACCGTCTCAACCTCGCCGTTGCCGGGGGAGAGGTGTTCGGCCTCGTGGGTCCCGACGGCGCGGGGAAGACCACCACGCTGCGGATGCTCTGCGGGCTGATGAACATCACCTCGGGGACCGCCCGTATCGCGGGCTTTGACGTCGCCGGCGACGCGCGGCAGGTGAAGGACCGCATCGGCTATATGGCCCAGAAGTTCGGACTGTATGGCGATCTCAGCGTCGAGGAAAACCTGTTCTTCTACGCCGACCTGTTCGCCATCACCGGCTCCGAGCGCGATGAACTGATGGGCCAATTGCTGCGCATGACCCGCATGGAGCCCTTCCGCGCACGGCCGGCCGCCAAGCTCTCCGGCGGCATGAAGCAGAAGCTGGCCCTGATGTGCACCCTGCTACACAGGCCGCGGATCCTCTTTCTCGATGAACCGACGAACGGCGTGGACCCTGTTTCGCGGCGCGACTTCTGGGTCATCGTTTACGACCTGGTGAAGGAAGGGCTTACCGTCTTTGTGACGACAGCCTACCTGGACGAGGCCGAGCGCTGCCACCGGGTAGGCCTGATGAACAAGGGGCGTCTGATTCTTGCCGATACGCCTTCCGCGCTGAAGAAGTCGCTGCCGGAAGCCTGCTACGAAGTGACGGCCGAAGATGCGCGCGCCGCCCGGCAGACGCTCCGGGAGCTGGACGCGGTGGCCGAGGTGGTGCTGGCCGGCAGCCGGCTCCATGTCTTCCTCAAGCCGGGCGCTGCCGGCGATTCCATACGCCATGTGCTGCCGGGCGCCGAGGTGCGCACCGTCCTCCCTTCGCTCGAGGATGTCTTCATCGCCACTGTGCGCCGGGAGGGCCGCCGTGACGCAGCCTGAGCCGGCCGTCATGATCCGGAATCTGACGAAAACCTTCGGCGGGTTCGTCGCTGTCGACAACGTGGCCCTGAACGTCAAGAAGGGCGAGATCTTCGGATTCCTCGGCCCGAATGGAGCGGGAAAGTCCACCACCATTCGCATCCTCTGCGGCTTGCTCGCGCCGAGTTCCGGCGTGGCCACGGTGGCCGGATACGACGTCGCCTCCGATCCGGAAAGCGTGAAGCACAACATCGGCTACATGTCGCAGAAGTTCTCGCTCTACGACGATCTCACGGTGGAGGAGAATCTCGATTTCTTCGGCGGCGTTTACGGCGTGCCGGCGGAACGGCTGGCCGAGCGTAAGGAGTACGCCTTGAAAATGGCGGGAATTGCTGAAAACCGCGGGACGATGACGCGACTGCTCGCCGGCGGCTGGAAGCAGCGCCTCGCTCTCGGCTGCGCCATCCTCCACTCGCCGCCGGTCATCTTTCTCGATGAGCCGACCTCCGGTGTCGACCCCATCGCCCGCCGCGGCTTCTGGGACCTCATCAACGACCTCTCCCACCTCGGCCATACGGTCTTCGTCACCACGCATTACATGGACGAAGCCGAATATTGCCACCGGGTGGCCCTGATGTATCAGGGGCGCGTGATCGCGCTCGGCACGCCGCGCGATCTGTGCGCCAGGCTGCGGAGCGAGGAGAACCCCGAACCCTCCATGGAAGACGTCTTCGTGGCGCTGATCGAGCGCGAGGAGGCGGCCGCATGATCAGCCTCCGCCGCACGCGCGCCATGGCCCGCAAGGAGTTGCTGCACATCGGCCGCGACCCGCTCAGTCTCGGCATGGCGCTCGCCCTGCCCATGATGTTGCTGGTGCTGTTCGGCTACGCCCTCTCGCTCGATGTCGATCGCATCCCGCTGCTGCTCTATGACCAGGACCGGACGCCGCAGTCGCGCACGCTCATTGCGCGCTTTCAGGGTTCGCGCTTCTTTCACGTCAACGGATACATTGACAGCTACGCGCCCGCCGGACGCGCGCTCGACAGCGGCGAGGCCATGGCGGTACTGGTGATTCCTCACGATTTCGGCAGGAAGCTATCGAGCGCGCAGCCCTCGCCCGTCCAACTCCTGCTCGATGGGAGCGATTCGAACACCGCCGGCATTGCGCTCGGCTACGCGCGCGCCATGGTGGCGGGCTACTCGAGCGAAGTCCGCACGGACTACCAGGTCCGGAACGGGTCCGGCAAGATCAAGGCTCCGGTGGACGCCCAACTGCGCGTGGTCTTCAACAGCGAACTCAAGTCGAAGAATTACATCATCCCCGGTCTGATTGCGGTGATCCTCATGATGATCGCCGCCATGCTCAGTTCCCTCTCGATTGCCCGCGAATGGGAGAACGGAACCATGGAGGAACTGCTCTCGACGCCTCTGCGTCCGGCGGAGATGGTGCTGGGCAAGCTTTCGGCTTTCTTCGTTCTCGGTCTTGCCGACACCATCACCGCGGTCCTCGCCGGGGTCTTTGTGTTCGAGGTGCCGCTGCGCGGCAGCGTTGCGCTTCTGGCCGTCAGCGCCTTTGTCTTTCTATTCGGCGCTCTTTGTTGGGGGTTGTGGCTGAGCGCCATCGCGCGCAACCAATTGCAGGCCTTTCAACTGGGGCTGATGAGCTCTTTCCTGCCCGCGTTCCTGCTCTCGGGCTTTGTGTATTCCATTGACAGCATGCCGCTCATTCCCCGCCTGCTCAGCCGTATTGTTCCGGCGCGCTATTTTGTCGCCCTGCTCAAGGGGATCTTCCTCAAGGGCGCCGGCCTCGAAGTGCTGTGGGGAGAGATGGCCTTGCTGGTGCTGTACGCCGCCGTCGTGTTTGCCCTGATCACGCGCAAGCTGGGCCAGAAAATCGCATGAACTGGAAACGCATTCGACAAATCATCCGCAAGGAAGTGCTGCAAAGCTTCCGCGAGCCGCGGTTGCGCGCCACGATGTTTCTTCCGCCTATTCTGCAGTTTCTCGTCTTTGGCTTCGTGGTGAACCTCGATGTGGAGCGATCGAATCTTGCATGGCTCGACCGGGATAATTCGCCCGCGAGCCGCGAGCTTCGAGCCGCCTTCGAAAGCTCGCGCTATTTCACCGTTACCGATACGCCGCGCAATGAGCACGAGATGCAGTACCTGCTCGACAAGGGGCTGATTCAATCGGGCATCAGCGTTCTGCCGGGATTCGGAGAGGATCTCGCGCGCGGGCGCACCACGGAGATTCAGGTGCTGGTGGATGGCTCGAATTCGAACACGGCCTCGATCGTGGCCAACTACGCGAGCGACATTGTCCGCACGTATTCAGCGGCGCGGCTGGCCGATCTGATGCGGCAGAAACGCATGGCGCGCGGTTCGGTGGCGGCGCGCCTGGCCGCGCCGTCCATCGACCTTCAGCAGCGCGTCTGGTTTAATCCGGAATTGAAGAGCCGCAACTATTTTATTCCCGGCGTCGCGGTGAATATCATCACGCTCATCACGCTGATGCTGACAGCGATGGCGATCGTCCGGGAAAAGGAGATCGGGACCATGGAGCAGTTGATGGTGACCCCGATCCGCCCGAGAGAACTGATGCTCGGCAAGATGATCCCGTTTGCGGCTGTCGGCCTGTTCGACACGATGCTCATCGTGGTGCTCGGCATGGTGGTGTTTCATATTCCCTTCCGCGGCAATGCGCTTCTCATGCTCGGGGGGGCGATTTTATTCCTTTTCACTACACTGGGGGCGGGGTTGTTCATTTCCACGGTGAGCCGCACCCAGCAACAGGCGATCATGTCGACGTTCTTTTTCTTCCAGCCGGCGTTCATGCTCAGCGGATTCGCCTTCCCGATTCGCAGCATGCCGTTGCCGGTGCAATACCTCACCCTACTGAACCCGTTGAGGTACTTCATCGAGATCTGCCGGGGTGTGTTCCTGAAGGGCAGCGGTATCGACATCCTGTGGCCGCAATTCGTGGCGCTGGCGGTGTTCGGCGTGGGGATTATGGCATTTAGCTCCGCCCGGTTCCGAAAGCGGCTGGACTAAGGCTTCTGGCCGAAGCTTGAGCCGGAACCGCCGAAGCCGGACGATCCACTGCCGAACCCGGAGCTTCCGCCGCCGAAGCTCGAACCCGAACTTCCGCCGAATCCGGAGCTTCCGCTGCCAAAGCTCGAACCGGAACCGCCGCGGCCGAAGCTGCCGGAGCCGAAGCCGCCGGAGCCGAGGCCGCCAGTCGAACCACTGTTGCCGCCAAGGCCGTTGCCGGGATTGGTAAGCCCGCCTGCACCGCCCTGGCCGAGGTTGACTCCGCCCGAAGTCATGGCCACATCGCGGCTATAGTCGTAGAGAAACTCCCACTCCTTGTAGTTGGTGCGGTCATTGATCCGCTTGATGCCCTCGGCGTCGAACTTGCTGGCTATGCCCGCGATGCCCCCTCCTCCAAAGGTCATTCCGGTGGGGGCTCCGAGACCGCTTGGGGCTCCGCCGGGGCGAGGCTGGGTGATCAACTGCTGGATCTGAGCCGGAAGCTGGGCGGCGGTAGAGATATTGGGCGGGATGCCTCCCGGCTGATATCCGGACTGATAGGCCTGTAGACCGGGATTCTGACCGCCATAGGCGGGCTGGGGCATGACGCCGCCGGTTTGAGAACTGGATGGGGGAGTGAAACCCACGGGGCCGCGGTTCGAGACGGAACCCGACGTACCGACTCCGGGAATGAGCTGTCCGACTGGGTTGAAGCCCGCGGCCTGCTGCTGGGCCGGGGAGGGGAAGCCGACGGCCTGCACGGGGTTATAGCCGGTTTGGGGATTGTAGCCAGGGTTGTAGCCTGTCTGCGGGTTGTAGCCGGCCTGCGGGTTATAACCGGCTTGCGCGCTATTGGCGTTGGGCTGCGTTCCGGGGGGCTGATAGCCCATCGGGGGCATGAAGCCGGGGTTGCCCGCCGCGCCCTGCTGCTGGGGCGGGAAGCCATTGTTCGATTGATACTGATCCGGTTGATACTGGTTGGGATTGTTGGGGTCAACCGGGGGGGCGGGTCCGCCTTGTCCTGGAAGATTCTGGCCGGCGGCTCCCTTGAGGTCGCTTTGGCGGACGCGGGTGGCGAGGGTAGCGGCTCCCTGCTGGCCGGTGGTGGACTGCGCGCCGAGAGATGGGCCTTCGGTGATGAAGGTGTTCTGGTTGGCCTGTTTGTCTTTGTCGAGGGGGTTTTTGGGTTTGAGGACGAGAGAGTCGGTGAACTGGCCGTTGGGGCCGATGTGGATGAGGCGCCATTCGTCCTTGCCGGTGAGCGGATCGGCGTAGCGGTGGCGGAGGAAGCGGATTTCCGCCTTCTTCTCAAGGTCATCCATGCTTTGCGGGTAGGTCCGGAACTTACGAACGTAGAGCTGGATGGCGCGCCGGTATTGCATGCCGCGGGTGACCAGCATTTCTTCCTTTTCCCGCTGCGCCTCGAACGCCACCCTCGGCAGTTCCATATAGAGGCTGATGGCGGCGACGGCGGCCATGAGGAAGATGACCATCAGCATGAAGCCGGATTCCGGGGTATGCGGACGCTGGGTTCGTTTCGTCATGGCGTCAGGTGTTGGCCGGGGGCTCTTCCAAGGGGAAGGTCTGCTGGTGTTTGTACTGGGTATCCTCGACGGTGACGGAATTGAGGCCGATCTTCACCACCTTATATCGACGCTTGATGAGATCCCCTTCGTGGACCACGAAGATATCCTCGCCTTCGAGGAAGAAGGCCTGCTTTTTGGCGCCGGGCAGTTTCGAGGCGCTGTAGCCGTAGAACTTGAGCGGGATGGGCGGCGGGGGAGGCTTCGAGGGATCGGCAGGTTTCGCTCCTGGGGCAGCAGGTGTGCCGGCGGCTGGCTCCACTCCGCCTTTACCGCCTTTGCCCGCGATTCCGCCTGTCCTGACATCGATCCTCGGATCAGGGCCGGTGGGCGCCGGGGGCGGCGCTGTCCCCATTTCGAACAGGCTTCTCATGCCGCCCTCGACGGTGACCTTCTGGAGCCTGGCGATGAGATCGAGGCGCAAGGTGGGGTCCACTTTCATGGGGTCCGGGCGATCGTCCTTGCCGAACTTGAGGGTCGGACGAAACTCTCCGACCGATTGACGGCCGAGGATCATCTTGCGTTGCTCGAGGCGGGTTTGGGTGGCCTGCTGGGCTGGGGAGGGCGGCTGGGGCAGGCCGGGAACGGCGCGGGCGGAAGGGGCGGATTTTGCACTTTGGGGGATGTCGGGACCCGAAAGCACGTTGGTGTAAAAGGAGTAGATGGCTCCCAGCGCGAGAACGCCGAGGATGGCGAGCTTCTTCGGTTCAGCGCCCAGTTTAGTCGTCATTTGGCCTCGCGGTGCCGGGGGCTAGAAGGGGTTGCTCGGTGGGAGTCCTCGGCTGATCAGACGGAATGGGCGGCGGGACCGTGGCTCCGGGGACTTGCGGAGCGGCGGGTGGCGCGGAGGGGTCCGCGCCGCGCCCTGTACCGGGCATGCCCAGGATGCGTGCAGCGGCTGCTGCCGCGGCGGAGGGCGGCGGAACCCCGATTTGCGGCGCTGCCACGTTCGGTTTGGCCGGCGTCGAGGCGGGTGCCTGCGCTTTCGACTGGGCTTCCGGTTGAGCCTGCACCGGCGAGACAGCGGCCAGTCTTCCCGCTTTGGGGGCAGGAGAGGAGGCGGGTGAGCCGGGGCGGTCAGCCACCGGCGCCAAAGCGGCTGCGGGGCTACGGTTTTCCGCGACAGGGGCGGGGGCCGGCAGCATGCTGTCGTCCCTGACGAAGATGTTGATCTTCATGTTGATATTGAGGATGCCCTTGCCGCCCTGTTGGGGAGTAGCGGCGAGGCTTTCAATAATGAAGAAGCGCGGGGAGCGGTCGATGCGGTTGATGTACTGGACGAGGTCGCCGTAGTTACCCTCATAGTTGCCGGTGATGGTCATCATGGCGAGGGTGTCGGAACCTTCGACGGCGTCAAAGGCGAAGCTATGTTCCTTGGGAGTGATGCCGGAAGCTTTCGCCATGGTGGACAGTTCGGAGACGAGAGTCGAGGCGGCGGTGCGGCGGCCGAGGAAGTAGGTGTTCATGAAGGACTCACCTTCCTTGACCGCCTGTTCGGATTTTCCGACGAGGACCTTGAGTTCTTCGATGCGGGCGCGTGTTTGGATAGCTTTCTGGCGGGCGGTGATGAGTTGCCGCTGAAGTTCTTGCGGCGAATCGGCCCAGGGACGGTAAACGAGCAGGGCCGCGGCTGCGTTGGCGGCGATGAGGATGCCCAGGATGATGCGCGCGGTGGCGCGAGGATCGCGGGCGGCGGGTTTGGGGATGTTGACCGCCGCGATCTTCGATTTGAGCGCGTTGAGCTTAGAGCTTCTGGGCATAATTCACGTTGATGCGATAGCGGAAGAGCGGCTCGCTTTGGGAAGGCGGCAGGGAATTGGCGAGGTGGACGGCTCCGAATTCAGTGGAGGTTTCGAGGCGCATCAGCATCTCGATGACGGGTTCCGAAGATTGGGCGCCGACGACCATTTCGAGGTAGACCTCGTTGTGCTGGTTGACCTGGGGGCGCACCTGGATGAGGCGGACGTTGTATGGGGTGACCTTTTCGAGGTCGGAAAAGATGCGTGTCCAGGAAATTCCTTTCCGGCGAAGAAGCTGGTTGAGGAAGACGCTGCGTTCGATGACTTCGCCGTTTTCCGGGCGGCGGAGGGTGGATTCGAGGCGATTCTGTTCCTGGATGAGGAGGTTGAGCCGGCGCTGGGCTTTCCCGACTTCGGCCCGCGCTTCCTTGTCCTCATCGCGGTGCATGATGGCGAGGTAGCTCAGGGCGGCGAGGGAAACGGTGAGGATAATACCGAGGAGAGTAGTGGCCACCACCCACGGACGGTCGCGGCGGAATGGCTCCGAGGAGAGATTGACGCGGATGTTCACGCAGCCTCCGGACGGCGGGCTGCGGCAAAAGCCCGCGCCACGAGGGAGACGCCCTGAAGATAGCCCAGCAGCCCGGCGCTGTAGGGTCCGGGCATGCCGATGGGGGAGCGGAGGGGCTCGATGCGGACGTTGAGATCCTGTTCGAGCCGGGGAGCGAAGGACTCGGCCAAGGTGCTGAATCCGCAGAGGAAGATCCGTTCCGGCCGCTTCTTGAGTTCGTCTTCGATGTAGGCGAAGGTGGGGAACAGGACGGCGATGACCTCTTCGGGGGTAACATGATCGAGTTCCAGGCAGCGGAACATGCGCAGGGAGTTGTTTTCGGTAACCGCGACGCTGAGCACCTTGCCGCAGAGTTTGGCCGTCACTTCGAGCGCGGTGGACTGGACCATGTTGAGCGTGGTAAGAGCGCTGATGGTGACCAGGCCCGGGTGCAGGCCGGCCATGCGCAGAGGCGCTTCGTAACGGGCAAGGATTTCGAGCGAGACGACGGCCACGACGACATCTTTCTTCTTGCCGCCGGAGGAGTGCGGCTGGACATGGAAGGAGAGGGAGGCGGCGTCAAGGTCGAAGGGGACGGATTTCTTGACGCGAAAGCGGACGAGGGACATCTGCTCAGTGGGTTCACTTGGAAATGAGTCAAAGTCGAGGACGGCGACGCGGCCGCAGTAGTCGGGAAGGATGAGGGCGCAGGGGCGGCGTTTTTTCTGGGCGGACCCGTTGACCTGGGAGACGATGGTGTTTACGCCGGTGGCGAGGGCGTCGGGCTTGAGGACGTTGTCGCGGACGGGGGAGACTACAAGAGCGCCGGGCTCGATGGGCTGGAAGCCGGAGCTTTCCGTCTTGCCGTGATGGGCCCAGGAGATGCCGGCTTCGGAGAATTCGAAGATGAATTCCGGGGGCGGCTCCTTGAGCAGATTGCGGATTTTATCGATGATGGACAAGCTGGTTCAGCCCTCGATAAATGTTACTTTATTAACCTCTTTGAGGGTGGTGACGCCGTCGCGAACCTTCTCGAGGGCGGACTCGCGGAGGAAGCGCATTCCCTCTTCCCTGGCGGCGCGTTTGACTTCCGAGCCGGGGCGGCGTTCGAGAATCATCTCGCGGATACGTTCACTCAGGTCGAGCAGTTCATGGATAGCGGTACGGCCGCGGTATCCGGCGCCGCCGCATTCAAAGCAGCCTGCGCCCTCGTAGAAGGTGACGCCGGCCCAGTCTTCGATGATGAGTCCGCTGTCGCGCAGGTACTCTTCGTCATAGTGGACAGGCTTCTTGCAGTGCTCGCAGATGACGCGGACGAGGCGCTGGGCGAGGATGCAATTAAGGGCGGAGACGAAGTTGTAGGCTTCGACACCCATGTTGAGGAACCGGCCGAGGACATCGATGACGTTATTGGCGTGGACGGTGGTGAAGACGAGGTGCCCGGTGAGGGCGGCGTTGATGGCGATCTGGGCGGTTTCCTGGTCGCGGATTTCTCCGACCATGACTTTATCGGGGTCGTGACGGAGGATGGAGCGGAGGCCGCGGGCAAAGGTGAGTCCCTTCTTTTCGTTGACGGGGATCTGGGTGATGCCCTTGATCTGGTATTCGACGGGGTCCTCGATGGTGATGATCTTGTCCTCGTCGTTCTTGATTTCCATGAGGGCGGCGTAGAGGGTGGTGGTTTTGCCGGAACCTGTGGGTCCGGTGACAAGGACCATGCCGTAAGGTTCCTTGATGGCGCGGCGGAAGCGGTTGATTTCGAGTTCGGCGAAACCGACGACATCGAGGCTTAGGGAGGAGAACTTTTCGCTCATCGACTCCTTGTCGAGGACGCGGAGGACGGCGTCTTCGCCATGGATGGTGGGCATGATGGAGACGCGGAAATCGATAAGGCGGGATTTGTAGCGCACGCGGAAGCGGCCGTCCTGCGGGACGCGGCGCTCGGCGATGTCGAGTTCGCTCATGACCTTGATACGGCTGATGATGGTGGAGTGCCACTCCTTGGCGATGGGGGGCATGGCGTACTGGAGGACGCCGTCAATGCGGTACTTGATGGCGACTTCCTGGTCGCGGGTTTCGATGTGGATGTCCGAGGCGCGGCGTTCGAGGGCGTTGAAGATGGTGGTGTCAACCAGTTTGATGACCGGGGCGATGTCTGAATCGGCGGCTGTAAGCCGGTCAATAGAAAGGGTTTCGTCCTGGTTTTCCTCGTCGCCGACGACATCGAGGGCGAAGCCTTCGGTGACTTCCTCGAGGACGCGCTGGGATTGCTCGGTTTTCTTGAGGAGGTCAGAGATTTGGGAGAGGGTGGCGACCTTGACGTGGAGCTTTTTTTCGAGGAGGATGCTGAGCTCGTCGATGAGGTTGAGGTTGCGGGGGTCGGCGAGGGCGATTTCGAGGCTGCCGTTTTCTGCTCGCAGAGGGACGAAGTTATAGCGAAACATGAGGTCGACGGGGATGTTGCGGAAGAGGTCGTGGTCAATGCGGGCCTCTTTGAGGTCGACGTATTCGCTGCGGTATCGTGCGGCGAGGAGTTTGGCCTGGTTGGCTTCGGCCACGGGGTCGTTGAATCGGGGGCGTTCGGGGACAGCCATAGCTACCTATACGAGTATGACGTATGGGGGACGGATTGCGTGGAGGTGATCAGGACTCTTCCAGGTTGTTGACGATGCGGAGGATGCCGTCTTTGATGAGGACGACATTGAAATTGATGAGGAGGCCGACGGGTTTCTCGCTGAGCCGGAGATAGGTGAGGAGTTGCTTCTTGTGGACCGCGCAGAGGGTTTCGAGGGATTTGATTTCGACGATGACGAGGTTCTGGACGATGAGATCGGCTTTGAAGCCGATGTCGAAGCGGAGGTTTTCGTAGGAGATGGAGATAGGGGTTTGACGGGTAACGTGGAGGTGTCGTGATTCGAGTTCCCTGGCGAGGACGACTTCGTAGACGGATTCGAGGAGGCCGGG
>JAIXKK010000125.1 GCA_026954325.1 Bryobacterales bacterium
CGCTCGGCCCTCGCGGCAATCCACCGCCGCCTTCCCCCGGACCGGCTTTCATCTGTCCGAACGGCGAATCCAGCGCGTCTCGCGGCGGCACATACCAATACCAGTCGTTGTCCGCGATCTTCCAAAACGTCGTCAGCGGCAGTGTCACCTTCACCAGTCCCTGGGGCGGCATCAGAACCTCCGTGTCGCAGTTCACCACCGCCGTCGCCTTGTCGAAACCCTCGTTATAGTTCAGTTTCACGACCTCGAACTTCCGGCACCGCCGCTTGTCCGCCTCGAAGTAAACGTCCTTGCTCTCCTCCGCCACCAGTCCTTCCGCCTGCCGGAACTTCCCCTCGCCCTGCAATTCGTAGAATTTCACCACCCGCGCCCGCAGCGCGCCGTCCACCGCCGGCGGAGCCTTCGTGAACAGATCCGTCGGGCTCTGCGCCAAACAAACGCTTGTCAGCAGCAACACGGCCATCCTCGCGGCAACCATCTTTTCATTCTATCAATTGCCGCTCCCGGCGGCTTTTTTGCGCTCAGCTTCCCACGCTGTCTGTGGTAGAGTGAAAAGTTCCGGCTTTCTGTAAAGCAATATCCATGTCCATTCAGATATTCCTCCAAGGCAAGCTCCTCGGCATTCGCGAGTTCCTCTGTAGTCCCGCTTCCGGGCGGCAGGAGATCGCCTCCGAACGCCTATTCGCCGGACGCGCCTGGTGGACCAGCCTGCTCAGCGAGATCCTCCCCCGCGCCCTCCTTGCCGAACTCGGACTCTCCAATATCCTCCTCGGCTCAAGCGGCGGCGGACAGTTCCTCGTTGTCCTTCCCAAAGAGTTCGAAACCAACGCAGCCGAATTCCTCTCCGCCGCCGCCCACGACATCGAGCGCATGAGCGCGGGCCGCCTCAAACTTGTCTGGGCCGTCACCGAAAACCTCGGCGACTGGGCCGTCGTTCGCCGCCGCATTCGTGAAGCCATGGCCGCCCGCCGCGGCACGCCCGCCGCCAACGGCGCCGCCGCCCTCCTCGCCCCCTCGATCCAGGGAGCCTTCGACGATTTCGACGATTACTTCACGGACACCATCGCCGGCGGGCTCATCGAGCAGCGCGTCGTCGGCTGGTCTCCCGATTCTCCGGGCCGCATCCTCGCAGGCGCCGGCAAACACTCCTGGACCCTCGGCTCCGGTCACGACCAGATCCTTCTCGCCCGTCATGTCGCCCTCTCCGGCGACGGAACCCATCCCGTCAATGCCGCCGCTCTCGCCGCCCGAGCCGCCGGAGCCAACGTCTGGGGCGTCCTCCGCGGCGATGTCGACAACCTCGATATCCGCTTCCGCCGCGTCCAGTCCATCGAGGAACACGTCCAGCTCTCCGTCCTCTTCAAACAGTTCTTCGCCGGTGAATTGGAAGTCCTCTGCTCCATGCCCGAGTTCTGGCGCAAAGTCACCATCCTCTACTCCGGCGGCGACGATTTCGCCGCCTACGGAGCTTGGGACGCCCTCATCCAACTCGCCCGCGAACTCCAGCGCCTCTTCCGGCGCTTCTCCGAGGAAAGCCTCAAGGATTTTCCCGGCGGGGAAGGAAAAACCATCTCCATGGCGCTCGCCCTGGCCCCCTCCCCCGATGCCACTCTCGTCTCCGTCTTTGAAGAGGCAGGCCGCATGCTCGAGGATGCCAAGTGCTCCTCCCGTGACTCCTTCGCCCTCCTCGGCCGCGTCCTCGAATGGCGCCAGATCAACGGAGCTTCCGACCTCAAGGACACCATGGTTCGCGTCGTCCAGGAGTTCGGCGGCAGCACCCAGTTCCTCGGTGAACTCGCCTCTTTCTATCGCGAAGAGGTCTTTTCGCCCCTCTCCGTCTCCCGCAAGAAAGAAGGTGAGATGGAGAAGCCTTGGCGGCTCCACCGCCGCGTTCTTCGCGTCCTCCCCTCCACGCGCGACCGCGAACTCGAGCGGCTTCGCGGTTCGCTCATCGTCGACCTCGTCGGCAAGAACGCCTCCCAGGTCAAACTCCGCCCCGCCGGTCGAGTCGCGTTAGAATGGGCAAGGCTCTTAACGGAGGCCCCTCAATGACGGCGCCGGCGCCCCGCGCGCTCTCGTGCCGCCTTCAAACCGGTAAGCAAATTCGAGGCTGAATTATGGCAGAACAGAACGAAAAGCAGAAGGATAACCGCCCTCATCGCGAGGGAGGCGGGCGCGAAGGCGGCCCGCGCGGCGGTGACCGCGACCGTGGCGATCGCGGCGGCCGCCCCGGTGGACGCCCCGACGGCCCCCCCGAAATCGACCTCGACAAGCTGATCGCCGACAGCCTCTACCTCGACAACCAGGCCCACAGCGTCGTCAGCCGCATGCGCGACATGGATTCCGGCACGCGCAGCCAGCTCCGCCGCCTTTACAATGCCGTTCGCCGCGCCTGCCGCGCGCCCGAATCCGAACGGCAGCACCAGTTCGTCATGCTGCGCGCCCGCTTGGCCTACACCATCGCCCGCCATTCGCTGCGCAGTCTCGACACCCTGGAGAAGCTTCTCCTCCAGGTCACCCGCAAAAACGAGGTGCGAGGCTATGAACGCTTTCGCGACCTCTTTGAAGCCATCGTCGCCTACAACGAGTAGCCAGATCCAGTAGCCCATTATGAGTTCCCACACCGCACAAACCGAACTGAAATTCGTCGGCAAGTTGATCCTCGAAGCGGATCTCATCTGCGAGACCGGCCTTCACATCGGAGCCGGCAAAGGCTCCCTCGAAATCGGTGGAGCCGATAACCCCGTCGTCAAGGACGCCTTTGGACGGCCCTACGTGCCCGGCAGCTCCCTCCGCGGCAAACTCCGCTCCCTCCTCGAACAGGCCGCCGGACTCAACCCCGCCGAAATGGTCTTCCTCTCCAAGCGCAGGGGACAGGAAGTGCGCATCCATCAAAGCGATCGTCCCGACGACGACATCTGCATCCTCTTCGGCCGTAACCCGGGTCGTATGGAACGTATGAGCGGAGAGGCCGGAGAATCCGCCTCCGCCACCCCCGCGCGCCTCACCGTTTACGACGCCCCGCTCGATCCCGACAGCATCACCGCCCAGATGCGCGAAAACCTCGACGACGAACTCACCGAAGTCAAGAGCGAGAACGCCGTCGATCGCGTCACCTCGCAGGCCAATCCCCGTACCCTCGAGCGCGTCCCCGCCGGTGCGCGCTTCCGCGCCCGCATGGTGCTCGATATCCTGTGCGAGGAAGACAAGGAACTCCCCGCCCGCCTCGCCGAAGGCCTCCGCATGATGGAAGACGATAGCCTCGGTGGCGGCGGCTCCCGCGGCAACGGCCGCATCCACTTCTCCGGCATTCGCGCCGCCTGGCGTGGCAAGTCCTACTACAGCGAAGGCGCTGCCGAAACCGAACTCCTCGCCGGCGCCGATTCAGCCGGATTGCTCGGCCTTTGCCGCGACATCGCGGCCCAACTCGTGTAACGAAACGAACCCATGCTGCCCGGCCTCCTGGTCAAACTCCGCCCTACCGCGCCTTGGCGCATCGCCCCCGAGTCCGGCGAGCGCGAGCGTGTCGACTCCGTCTACCATAGCGATAACCTGTTTTCTGCCATCACTCTAGCAATGGATCACCTCGGTTGCCTGGAAGACTGGCTCGCCGCCACCGCCGCCGCCGAATCCCCATCCGTCTGCTTCAGCTCCTGCTACCCCTTCCTCGACGACACCCTCTACGTCGTCCCCCCGCGCAATCTCTGGCCGCCACCGCCCTCTTCCCGTGTCCGCTGGAAGGGAGCCCGCTTCGTCCCCGTCCCCATTGTCGAAACACTCGTCAAAGACCCCGAGGCCCGCCTCCGCGAGGACGAAGGTTGGGTCGTCGATGCCGAAAGCGAATGCCTCCTCCGCCAGCCCAAGTCCGGCAAAGCCCAGGGCCCGTTCCGCATCGGCCTCCGCCGGTCTGTTGCCGTCGATCGCCTCTCGGGATCCCCCGCCGGCCCGGTCACCACCGCCTGCCTCGAATTCCCCCCCGGCGCCGGTCTCTGGTTCATCACTGCCTTCTCGAGCGACGAAGCCCGCGAGCGCTGGTCCGCCCCTCTCCAGGGAGCCCTCCGCCTGCTCGCCGATTCCGGCTTCGGCGGCGAGCGCTCCCGCGGTTGGGGCCGCTCCGAAGCCCCTCAATTCTCCGAAGGCCGGTTCCCGTCTCTCCTCATGAGCCCTCCGAACACCGCTCCCCAAGCCCCGGAACCATCCGAACCGAGCGCCGAAGCGCCTCCCCCCGCACCCGTCGAAACCGCCTACTGGCTCCTCTCCCTCTTTAGCCCGTCCCCCTCCGATTCCGTCGATTGGAACCGCGGAGCCTATTCCCTCCTCGATCGGCATGGCCGCACCGAATGCCTCCAGCGCTACGGCGAGCGCAAACGCTCCCTCCGCATGGTCGGCGAAGGTTCCGTCCTCTTTGCCGGCGCTCCCCCAATTGGCGCCGCCCCCGACGTCGCCCCCGAAGGCTTCCCCCACCCCGTCTACCGCGCCGGCTTCGCCCTCGCAATTCCCATCATTTGGCGGATAGTGGCATGAAGTATCGCGTCTCCTGTCTCACGCCGGCCCTCGTGGGCGACGGCCAGAAACTCTCCCCCATCGACTACATGGTCTGGAAAGACCACGTCAACGTCCTCGACCAGCGCCGCATCATCAAGTTGCTCGCCAAGGGACCGCGTCTCGACAGCTATCTCACCCAGGTCCGCCGCGCCGAAAAACTCGACTTCGCCAGTTGGGGCGGCTTCGCCCAGAACTTTGCCGGACGCCGCATCCCCTTCGAACACTCGAGCCTTACCGCCATCTGGGAAAAGCAGCGCGCCGACACCCTCTTCATCCCCACCTTCGCCTCTGGAGCCGCCGGCCCCTATCTCCCCGCCTCCGCCCTTCGCGGCGCCCTCCACACCGCCTACCTCTGCTCCCGCTGGACTGACCAGATGTGGAAACAGGTGGAAGACAAGGTTCAGGGCGACCGCTTTCCCCGCCGCCCCGCGGAGCCCGCCGAGGAAGCCGGCGTCGGCCTCGACGGCTACAGCCGCATGCGCTCCTTCGCCATTTCCGATTCCTCCCCCGTCGCCGCCCTCGCCATGAAGGTCTACATGCTGCGCACCAGCACCCTCGTCGCCCGCGGCCAGGGCCGCTACGAACTCGGCTGGAAGCCCGCTCCCTATTTCTGCGAAATGGCCCCTCCCGGCTCGGCCTTCGAAGGAGCCTGGTCGGAAAAGACCTTCCTCAACCACCCCGAGATGCTTCGCGCCCTCCGCTGGCGCGAAGCCGTCAGCACCCGCGCGCTCCTCGATGCCGCCAACACCTTCGCCGCCAGGGTCCTCGCCATCCACCGCCAGTACGCCGCCATCACCGGCCTCCAGCAGTTGGACCGCGGCCTCGCCGCTCTCGAATCCACTCTCGCCGCCATTCGCGAATCCGGAGCCTCGTCCTGCCTCCTCGCCATCGGCTGGGGTGGAGGCTTCCTCTCCAAAACGGCCTCCCCTGACACGGGCAATGAAACCTACCGTCGCCTCCTGCGCCAGATGCCCTTCTACAGCCGCGCCATTCAGACCGGCCTGCCTTTCCCAAAAACCCGCCGCGTGGTCTTCCAGGACGGTGAGCCGGCCGCTCTGCCCGGATGGGTCCTGCTCGAAGTCAACCCAACTTGACCTTGTTCGTGTTAACCTTCTAAATAGTAGGCCCTCGTTCTGGCGGCTCTCGGAGGATTGCGCGGAAGTCCCTTCTATTCCGCAAACGGCTCGCATATGTACAATGCCTTCTTCGGCTTCAAGGAAAGTCCCTTTAATCTGAGTCCGGACCCTGCCTTTCTCTACCGCAGTCAGGTCCATGAAGAGGCTTTGGCCAACCTCATCTACGGCGTCCAGACTCGCAAAGGCTTCATCGTTCTCACCGGCGAGGTGGGCACCGGAAAAACCACCCTCCTCGAATGCCTCCGCGATTTCCTTGACACCCAATTCATCGAGTTCGCCTTCGTCTTCAACAGCCGCATCACCAGCGACCAGTTCTTCGAGATGATCGCCTACGACCTCGACCTGCGCTGCAACCGCAACTCGAAGACTGAGGTCCTCTTCGCTTTGAACCACCTGCTCCTCCAGCAGGCCGGCGAGAATCGCACCACCGTTTTGATCGTGGATGAGTCGCATAATCTCGAATGGGAAGTGCTCGAAGAGATCCGCCTTCTCGGCAACCTCGAGAACCGCCGCGGCAAGCTCATCCAGATCATCCTCGCCGGGCAGCCCGAACTCGACCGGAAACTCGACGCTCCCAACCTCCGCCAACTCAAGCAGAGAATCGTCCTGCGTTGCAACCTTCAGCCTTTCCGCGAGGACGAAACCATCGCCTACGTCAACTTCCGCCTCGAAAAGGCCGGCTTACGGGATCAGACGGTCTTCCCCGTCGATCTCCTCTCGGAAGTCCACGTCCGCTCGCAAGGCATCCCCCGTGTCATCAACGCCCTCTGCGACAACCTGCTGCTGACCACCTTTGCCTTGGAGCAGCAGGTGGCTACCATCCCCATGCTCGACGAGGTGTGCCGCGACATGCGCCTCGAATGGCCCGGACGCCGCGCTCGCGGCGAACGCGGCCGCTATCCCAGCGAACACTACGACCCCATAGTCACCCGCGGAGATTGATCGCCCGCGCCGGCGGACACTAATACTTGAAGACCCGCGCGGAACAACGTCCGGGCGGGCCTCTGAATCTTATCTGAAATCGCGCGGCTTACAGATGACCGTCCAACATCTTCTGGATGTCGCCTTTGCCGGTCGCGCCCACCCGCTGTTCCACCACCTGCCCGCCCTTGAACAGCAGCAGCGTGGGTATCCCGCGGATATTGTACCGCATGGCGCTCGACGGGTTGTCGTCCACGTTCAGCTTGCCCACCTTCACCTTGCCCGAGTAATCCGCGGCAACAGCGTCCACCGTGGGGCTCATCATGCGGCAGGGGCCGCACCATTCCGCCCAGAAGTCCACCAGCACCGGAACTTCCGACTGAAGGACATCCGTGTCCCAGCCGGAATCCGTAAATGTCAGCGTATTGTCACCAGCCATTGTTTTCTTGTCTCTCCAAACTCCATAGATGCACTCCGCCGCAAAAGGATTCAGCCCGCCAGCATGTGGTAAAGGTCACTGTAAGCGGCCGCGGAGACTGCCCACGAAAAGTCACGGCGCATTGCCTCCACCTGCATCTTTCTCCATCGGTCGCGATCGACCGCATAAACTGTAAGAGCTTCCCGCAGAGCTCCCAACATGGCATCGGAGGAATAGGGGCGGAACTTGAATCCCGTGCTCCCATCTATCGTATCATCGAGACCCCCGGTGGCGTGGGCAATGGGCAGCGTCCCATACCGCAGGCTGTACATCTGGTTCAGCCCGCAGGGCTCATAATAGCTCGGCATCAGAAACATGTCCGCCCCCGCCTCGATCTTGTGCGCCAGGCGGTTGTTGAACCCGATATACACTCCGAACTTGTCCGGCCGCGCGTCCGCCAAGGCGCGGAACAGCCGCTCGTACTGCTGCTCCCCCGACCCGAGAATCGCCATCTTGATGTCCCAGTTCACCAGGTCATAGGCTACCGGCGCGATCAGGTCGAACCCCTTCTGCGCCGCCAGTCGCGACACGATGCCGATCACCGGAACCTCCGGCCGGTCCGTGGGCAGCCCCATGATCCCGAGCAACTCCATCTTGCACTGCTCTTTCCCGCGCAAGTCCGATGCCGAGTAGTTGGCGGTGATGTAATGGTCCCGCTCCGGGCTCCAATCGTGGTAGTCCACCCCGTTGAGGATGCCGCGCAGGTGAGCCGTCCGCGCCCGCAAAAGACCGTCGAGTCCGAATCCGTGCCCCGGGGTCTGGATCTCGCGCGCGTATGTGGGGCTTACTGTCGTCACATAATCCGCATAGACGATGCCTCCCTTGAGTAGGTTGATGTTGCCGTAAAACTCGAGCAGATCCTCCCGAAACAGCCACTCCGGCAGCCCCAGCCACCACAGCCGGTCTTTTCCAAAGATCCCCTGGTAGCCCATGTTATGGATGGTGAACACCGTCTTCACGCCCGTGAACGTCGGGTCATTGGCGAAATACTGCTTCAGATACACCGGCAACAGGGCGGCCTGCCAGTCATGGCAGTGAATGATGTTCGGACGGAACAGGTGGCGCGCCACGCCGAGCCCCGCATGGCACAGAGCGGCGAACCGCGTGAAGTTGTCCCAGTAATCGGCTCCTCCGGAAGAATACAGCCCATCCCGGTCAAAGAACTCGGGCGCGTCGACCAGGTAGTAGGTGACCCCCTTCCGCTCCAGGGAGTAGATATCGGCCGTGTATCGCCCCGGCCCGATCCACAACGGCATGTTCTCCCGCACGCAGCGCGCGCCATCGAGCGGAACCATCCGGTACCGCGGCAGCACCACCGCAACCTCTTCCCCCCGCGCGGCCAGCGCCGGCGGCAATGCGCCCAGCACGTCGGCCAAGCCTCCCGTCTTCGAGAAAGGCGTGGCCTCCGAGGCTACCATCAGAATTCGAGACATGTCGAAGAGATTGTACCGATACGCACCCCTCCGGTGCCGGTACGCCCGCTTCGTCGTGAGCCGTTATAATACCTTCAGTTGGAGGTTGCCATGAATAGATGCTGTCTGGGCCTGATCTGCCTTGTACTCACCATGCTTCCGCTGAGCGCCCAGGAGCGTAAGCGCCGCGTGGCCGTAGTGAACTTTGATTACTCCACCGTTTCCAATTACGTCTACTCCATTTTCAATACCAACGTGGATATCGGCAAGGGCGTGGCCGACCTCATGGTGGACCAGCTTGTCGCCGACGGCGCCTTCCAGGTCTATGAGCGGAAGGCGATGGAGAAGATACTCGCCGAGCAGAACTTCTCCAACAGCGACCGCGCCAACCCCACCTCGGCGGCGCGCATCGGGCAGTTGATCGGCGTCGACGCCATCATCATGGGCAGCATCACTCAATTCGGCCGCGATGACAAGAAGACGGAAATCGGCGCCATCGGACGCGTCACCGGGCGTTACGGCATCAGCGGCATCGGCAAGAAGGAATCGAAAGCCGTGGTAGGCATCAGCGCGCGAATCGTGAATGTCGATACGGGCGAGGTGGTGGTCACCGCCAGCGGCAACGGTGAATCCAGCCGTTCCGGCACCGCCCTGCTTGGCTCCGGCGGCGGCACAAGCGGCTCCGGCGGCGGCTATGCCGATATGACCAGCAGTAACTTTGCCGGTACTCTCATCGGGGAAGCCGTAAAGAAAGCGGTGGTCTCCACCACCAGGCAATTGGACTCCTCGGCAGGCCGCGTCCCCATTCGCACCATCCGCCTCCAGGGCCTCGTCGCCGATTTCAGCGGCGGCGTCATCATCATCAACATCGGCGCCAAGGCCGGCGTCAAGGCGGGCGACAAGTTCGAAATCGCCCGTCCCGGCCGCGAGATCACCGATCCGGCCACCGGCCGCGTGATCAAGCGCATCACGGACCACCTCGGCGAAATTGTGATCACGCAGGTGGACGAGCTTTCCGCCACCGGCAAGTTCACCGGCTCCGGCGATCCGCGCGCCGGCGACATGGCGCGCACTCCCGAAAACTAAGACAAAGGACTCCCCATGCAATTCCCCGTCGGCCGGCGCGTCGGCGACTACGAGATCGTCGAGATCCTCGGCGCCGGCGGTATGGGCAAGGTATACAAGGTCCGCAACGTCCTCTCCGACCGCATTGAAGCGATGAAGGTGCTGCTGCCCGATCTGCAAGGCGACTCCCAACTCGCTGACCGCTTCCTGCGCGAGATCAAGGTGCAGGCCAGCCTCACTCATCCCAACATCGCCGGACTCCACACGGCGCTCACCTTCGAAAACCAACTCCTCATGGTGATGGAGTTCATCGACGGCATGTCCATCGAGAAGATGATCGAGAGTGGCCCGCTCCCGCTTCCCCAAGCCCTCGACTACACCATCCAGGTATTGCAGGCCCTCGGCTACGCGCACTCGCGCGGCGTCATCCATCGCGACATCAAGCCCGCCAACATGATGGTGACGCGCGACGGCGTGGTGAAACTCATGGACTTCGGCATCGCCAGGATGCGTGCCGACAAACGCCTGACGCAAACGGGCCACACGGTCGGATCGCTGTTCTATATGTCGCCCGAGCAGATCCGCGGCGATCGCGAACTCGACCCGCGCGCCGACCTCTACTCGCTCGGCGTGGCGCTCTACGAGATCACCACCGGAAAGCGCCCCTTCGAAGGAAACAGCGACTTCAGCATCATGGCCGCGCACCTTCAGCAGAACCCCGTGCCGCCCATTCAAGTAGACCCGTCTCTTCCGGAGATGCTCAACGAGATCATCCTCATGTCCATTGCGAAGGACCCGGCAGGGCGCTTCCAATCGGCGGACGCCTTCCGCAACGCCCTGACCAACGTCCTCGGCGGCATTCAGGGAGCCGTGACCTCGAAGCCTGTTCCCCAGACGGCGGTTCCTCCGCCCGCGCCCCAAGCGCCCCCGCCCGCAAGATCGAACCGCGGCGTCTACATGGCCCTCGGCTCGCTGGTCACCGTCGGCGTGCTTGCCGTCGCCGCATTCCAGATTCCGAAGTGGTTCGGAACCAGAGCCGCGGGCGGACAGCAGCCTCCCGCCGTCGAGCAGCCCCAACAAACGCCGCCTCCTGTTCAACAGCAGTTACTGCCACAACAGCAACAGCAACGGGCAGAGGCGCCGCAAGTCACGGCGCCGGCTTCGGAGAAACCGCCGGAAGCAAGGCCTCAAAACATTCCGCTGACGCAAGCGCAGCCGCCGGTCAGGCAGCAGCCCGCACAACGGCAGGTAGCCGACGTGACACCGCCGCCGCAGCAGCAGCAGGCTCCGCCGCAACAGCAGCCGGCGGCGCCGCGCCCCGTCGAACCGCCGCCTCCCGCACAGACTCAGCCGGCCAACACGGCAACCCCGGTGAACGCCGCCGAACTGGACGCCGTTCGCGAACGCATGATGAAACTCGCCACCCGTGCCGGAGCCGTGCAGGCCAAGGCCAGGCGCATCGAATCCGAACAGCGCTCTCAAGGGCTCGGCATGCGCTCCGATGTCGTTTCCGGCATCGGGCGCATGACCTTCTTCATGGATGAAGTCGAGAAGAACCTCAACAACGGAAACGCTGCCGCGGCCAAGTCCGCTCTGCAAAAGGCCGACCGAGAAACGGAAACACTGGAGCGGATTCTCGGAATTATTTAGTCCAAGGCTGCGCGTAGCCCGGCCGGTTGACGAACAGACGCATGCCCAATTCGAGACGGATGGAAGTGGAGGGCGGCAGTTCGACCGTCAGCCACGTTCCCTTCCGGGGAGAGGTGAACTCATGCTGTCCGTAAGCCCCGGCTTCGATAATGACGCGGCGCGCGTGGGCCGCGCTGGTGTTGACCAGCCGGACAACCGCACGCTCCGAAGCCAGTTTCTCCACCAGCGCCGCGATATCTTCCGGAAGGCCGGGGCGCTTACGGTCCGCATCGTAGTATCGCAGCCGCGCCATCAAGAGCCCGCCGTTAAAAGAAAGATCGGGCGCGCCGGTGGTCATCTGGGCCAGGCCGTTCGTGAAGACGGGGTTCTGCTCGGTGACGGTCTGGCTCTTCCATTCGTGCTCATACGTCCCGCCGCGGATGCGTTCGAGGTTGCGGACGACCTGGCGGTACTCGGCCGAGAGCACTTTTTCGGGCCAATCCGGATTGTCCCCGGCGAGGTAGAGCAGATGCGGAGCTTCGTTGTGCCGGTTCTGGTTGCGGTGTGTAATGTTGTCCTCCACCTTGCGCCAATCAATGGCGGAGCCATCCGGCCGCCAGACTTCCTCTCCGGGTTTGGGCGGATTCGGGCTTTGCGCGTAAGCGTAAGGACGCGGCCCGCTGCGCGCGTTCTTCAGCACGCGCTGGATGCGATCCCAATCTCCCGCTTCCATCGAGAGGTTCCAGAGATGGCTGAGAATGTACGGCTCTAACGGACGGAAGTCTTCCCACCCGTTCGGGCCCACGCGGTAGGGCGCCAGCAGATTGCCGTCCACCATGCGGGCGCGGCTCAACAGCACGTCCACTTGTGAGCGCAGCAGGTTGAGATACTTCCTGTCGCCGCTCAACAGGTAGGCCGATTCCGTCGCGGTGATGAGGGCGTTGAACATGATTTCGATGGAATAGCGGCTGTTCCATCCGAACTGGCCGCCCCACCACTGGCCCTCGCGATACTCGCCGGTCTTGCCGCTTAGCCCGACGTTATCGGGGATGATGCCGTTGTTCGCGCGGATGCGCTCCATCCAGCCATCCACGTACTCGAGCACCCAACGCTTGTACTTCTCATCGCCGGTGAGCAGAAAGGCGTGCGTGATGAGTCCCGTGACGGCAAGGTTGCCCGGCACGTCGCCCCGGCAGATCATTTCGTCGAACAGCGGCTGCAGGTCCGCCACGCGCGCCGCGTCCACTTGCTTCACCCGTGGATAAAGGCTGGCGTGCCCGTAAATCAGCATGTAGGAGCCATCCTCGTGGAAGCTGGGCCCCTCGCTGCCGGTCCAGGGCGAGCGCAGGATGTGGTGCGCCGGATCGTAGTTGGGCGCGGCCGGGTCCTCGTTCAGATAGAACCCGGCGAAGCGGCGGGCGCGGAGCACATTCTCGGGGATGGCGGGATCAGCGAGAGCGAAGTTCTGAAAGCTGACGTATCCCTCGCTGAGGTGAAGCATGTCATAGTGCTTGACAAACTCCAGACGGACCGCGCCGCGCTCATAGGTCCAGCGGCGCGTGGTCCCATTCCAGCCTTCGATGCTCCTGTCAAACGCCTGGAGCCCGCCGCCGAGCGCGTAGAACAGCGGCCAGTTGCCGAACGTCTCGTAATCGTCGTCGATCTTGCCGCCCTTCTTCAAAACGCCTCCAGGCAGCGTGAAGGCGCGCCAGAACTCGTCCGCCGCGCTGTTCATGGCGCCGATGAGATGACGCTGCAGGACGGCCCAGGCAGGCGGCGCGCCGCGTTCGGTGGCGTGAATCACGGAATCAGCCGCCTGGCCGCAAAGCAGACGGCCGGCAAGGAACATGATCAGGAGCGCGCGCGACATTTGGTCCTCATCGTATCCCATTCGAGGCGGCCGGTTTCCGCCGCGCCGGTTCCTTTCGGGAGCGGGAGGCAGGCGCGAGGACCCTACGTAACGAAAGAACTGGCGGAATCCCCTTACTCCTCCACCGTCACGTAGAGGGTCTGTGTCAGTTTCCCTCCGTTGAACGTCACCGTGACAGGCACGGCGCCGCTGGGGATTCCCGCGGGAATCACGACGTTGAACTGGTAGAGGCCGGCATTGTTCCGCGCCAGGCCCGCAAAGGAAACGACGGCCTGAGTCTCGCCGAAGGCGATCTGCACCGAACCGGTGAGGGTGTTGCTCGATTTGACGATCTGTCCGAAGGGCACATCGGGAGTAACTGCTCCAAAGCCGGAGCCGTAGAGCACGACCGTGTCGCCGGGATGAGCGGGGCGGGACCGGACTCCGCCGACGGCGTTATCCGGAAGGGCGTAGCCGGAGCCGTCCAGCAGCGAGGCGCTCACGTATTGTTTGCCGTCCAGCTTGAAGGACAGCGGCGCGTAGAGGGCCGCCTGAGTGGGATCGATGCGCAGAGTGAATGCAGCGCCGGCGCCCGTGATGGTGGTGACCGTGACTGGCTGGTCCCCGGCATCCACGCTCGCCGGAACCAGCGCCACGATGACGCCGGCGCTGATGGAGTTCACCACGGCGGGTTGCCCCGCCACCATCACGCTGACCCCGTCGAGAGTTGTGGGAGCCTTCAAATTGTCAAAATCGGCGGCGGACCAGGAGCGCGCGGTAGCGGCGAGATTCGTCCCGTGGATCTCGATCCAGGACCCCGGGGCAACCGAGGGCAGGCCGCCGTAATCCTGCTTGCCGGTGATGCCGGTGATCACGGGCGGGAGGGCGGAGTCCGCAACCGGCGCCAGCATCCGCACCACGTTGTTCTGGGTATCGGAGACATAAACATTTCCCGAGGCGTCCACGGCCACCGAGAGGGGAAAATTCAAAGAGGCGTTCGTGGCCGCCCCGCCGTCTCCGCTGTATTGGAAGAACCCGTTTCCGGCGATGGTGCTGATGATTCCGCTGGTGGTGACTTTGCGAATGCGGCTGTTCACCGAATCGGCGATGTAGACATTGCCGGCCGCGTCCACCGCCACTCCGGTGGGATAGTTCAGATCGGCGTGGATTGCCGGTCCGAAGTCACCCGAAAAGCCCGCAATGCCGGTGCCCGCGATGGTCTTGATGTTGCCGTCAGTGGTCACCTCGCGAATACGATGATTTTCCGTGTCGGCGATGTAGAGATTGCCGGCGGCATCGAAGGCGGCATCGGAGGGCGAACTGAGTGACGCCGAACCGGCATCGCCCCCGTCCCCCGAAAAACCGGCGACGCCTTTGCCCACGACGGTGGTGATGTTGCCGGAGGCAACCTTGCGTATGACATGGTTCCCCTTGTCGGCGATGTAGAGATTGCCCGCGCTGTCGGCGGCGGCGCCGATTGGGTTGCGCAGTTGGCCATTGGTGGCCGCGGTTCCGTCGCCCGTGTAGCCGGCGCCCTGGCTGTTGTTTCCGGCGACGGTGGAGATGTTGCCCGATTGCGTGAACTTGCGGACAACCTGATTGCCGCTATCGGAAATGTAGATACTGCCGGAGGAGTCGGCCGCCACGCCGCTCGGATGGTTCAACGCGGCGCCGGCGGCCGGGTTGCCGTCACCCGAGTAGCCGCTGGTTCCGCTGCCCGCGGCGGTGGAGATGGAGCCGCCCGACAAATACCGGATACGGTGATTGAACTGGTCGGCGATGTAAAGGCCGCCGGAGCGATCGACAGCAATGCCATAGGGATTCGAAAGCTGCGCCGCCGGGCCGGGGCCGCCATCGCCGGAGTAGCCGGCGGAGCCGTTTCCGGCGACCGTCGTGATTACGTACCGGGAAGCGGACTGGGCGAAAACCGCCGGTGCGGCGGCAATCAGGAGGAAACAGCAGGTGCGTGGGCGCATGATAATGGTTCGCGGTGGGAAAGCAGTGGGACGCGGCATGCCGCCGCGCTGTTGCGCGCAAAACGTAAAGTTTCGTTAAGAGGCTCGCTCCGCGCCCCGGCCGCGGGCCGATCTGATACAGTACCGTGCATATATGCAAAGACGAGGCTTTCTCTCGCTGTTGGGCGCCGCCCTGGCTCCGGCGAAAACCTATCGTGTGGCCATTGCCGGCGCCACGGGACGAGGGGACTTCGGCCACGACTGGGACGTTGCCTGGAACGGTATGCCCGGCGTCGAAGTGGTGGCGGTTTCCGATCTGGATGAACAAGGGCGGGCGCGCGCCGCGGCGCGGAGCCATGCGCGCAAGACCTATGCCTGCTACCGGCGCATGATCGAAACGGAGAAGCCGGACATCGTTACTATCTGCCCGCGCTGGCTCGACCAGCGGGTGGCCATGGCGAAGGCTGCGGCCGAGGCGGGGGCGCACCTGTTGATCGAGAAGCCGCTGGCGCTGAGTTTGGAGGATGCGGACGAGATTGTTTCAGCAGCCGAACGGCATCGGGTCAAGGTGCAGGTGGGACATACGGCGCGGATTGTGCCTGTTACCGTACAGGCGCGCGAGATGCTGCGGCGGGGCGAACTGGGAGTGCTGATGGAGATGCGGGCGAGGGGCAAGGAAGACAACCGCGCGGGCGGCGAGGATATGATCGTGCTGGGAACGCACTGCTTTGACCTGATGCGCTACTTTGCGGAAGATCCGCAATGGGTGTTCGCGAGCGTGAATGAGAAGGGCCGCGGCGCGGATCGGGGAATGGCGCGCAAGGCAACGGAGCCGGTGGGAAACGTAGTGGGCGACGACATCGCGGCTATGTTCCGCTTTCACGGCGGCGTCCCCGGCTACTTCGGGTCGAAGGCAAGCGACGTTCCGCGCAACGGCCGTTTCGGTGTGACGCTGTACGGCAGCAAAGGGATGGTGTATCTGCCGTTGACGGCTGTTCCGAGCGCGCCGCCATTTGTGATGCGCGATCCATCGTGGGCCGGCGGCCGCTGGGAACGTGTGGACTATCCGTCGGGAAAAGCGCCGACGCGCGAAGAAACGAACGCGCTGATGGCGGCGGATCTGCTCGAGGCGATCGAGAAAGGGCGGGAGCCGGTATGCAGCGCCCAAGACGCGCGCTGGACCATCGAGATGGTGACCGGGGTGTACCAATCGCACTTCCGCGGCGCGCCGGTGCGCTTTCCGCTCGAGCAGCGGCGGGGAGCGATGTTGTAGTCAGGGGGAGGACTCCGGAAGCCGGCGTGGGCTGAAGCGCGCGGACCGCCGATTGCCGTTCATTAGGCATGGGAGCCCCCATGGTGCGGCACGGCGGCGAGGCGCAATAGGCGGACCATTCCGAACAAGCCATCGACGCATTCGGACCTGACGGGGAAGACGTCACCATCCTGAACGAATTCAGCCTCCGCGCCTGGTACAGCCAGCGCTTCGCGGGACGCCAGCCGCTCGGCCACTGACCTAACGCCGCCCGTGTCTCGGGTAAATCGAGCGCACCGCCAGAATGTGCGCCTGGCCCCGCGTGCTGTTATAGAAGCCCACCGTGCAGTTCAGCCGGAAGAAATACGCATCGCCCGGCTTCGCCGGATGGCGTCCCTCCACCCCGTTCATGCCGCCCCCCGCCACCATATCGCCTGCCCCGTCCAGCAGCACGTAAATCTCTTCCTCGTTATCGTGATGATGCGGAAAGTTCGTGCCTCCCGGAGCGAACTCCATGACGTACAGGCTGGTAAGCAGATGCCCGGCCGCGATCCGGTCGCGCGTGCTTTCCACCCCGCCCATCATCAGTTGGTAGACCACCGAATCCGGATGTCCGCCGACGGTCTGCTTCTTCACGTCATCATAATTGGCGATCTCGAGTTTGGCCGGAGGCGGCGTTCCAGGCGGAATCTTGAAGCCCATGACGAAGGCGCGCAGCGGCGAGGAGGTGTTGTTCGATAGCGAATGGTCCACCGTCGCCGGCAGATACATGAAGTCGTGCTTCTTCACCGGCGCCGTTTCCTTCGCATAGTGGACCATGCCGCCGCCGTCCATGATGACGTACACCTGTTCCTCCGCCGGATAGTTCACGGTCTTGCATCTGCCGCCGGCGGCAATGGTCACCTCCCCGTACCGCGCCACCCCGCGCACGGCCGTCGTCTCGGAATCACCCGCGCCGAACAACGGCTTGTACTGGCAGGTGGACGTGGTGAGGTCCGAATCTTTCGCCGCCACATCCGGTATATAGCGATATAGAAACGTGGGGTCCACCTTGCGATGCGGCGCGTCGGCGGCCGCCACAACACCTGCGCCGGCCAGCCCTACGAGTGCTATCGATATGAAACGCAGTTGCATCATTTTCCCTCCTCGTCGTAATGAGGCCACGGCCCTCCTGGGGGGGAGAAGCCGGATATGATTGTATCGTCAAACCCGGACGCCGGCTCGGGCTACGGTGTCAACAGCCCCCTCACCAGGAACACCGCCATCTGCCCGCGCGTGTTCAAATCGTTCGGGCAATATGTCGTCAGCGTGCACCCGCTGGTGATGCCCAGTTCCTTCAGCTTCTGGATATAGCCGAAAAACACGTTCCCGCTGGCGACGTCGTCAAACAGAGGCGCCGCCAGGGAAGGGAAGGCATCCGCATACGTGATTCCCAAACGCGCCCGCACGATGAACGCCGCCATCTGTCCGCGCGTCACCGTGTCATCCGGGCAATACGTCGTAGTGGTGCATCCGTTCGTGACGCCGATCTCGCGCAACTTCTGGATATAGCGGAAGTACGGATGCCCCGTCCCCACATCGGTGAAATAGGGCGTCCCCGGGAAAGTGAAGGTCTCCCCGTACAGCGAGCGGACCAGGAACGCCGCCATCTCCGAGCGCCTCATCGGCTCTTCCGGGCAATACTGAGTCCCGCCGCACCCCGCGCTGATGTCATCCAGCTTCAGCAACGTGATCGAATCGAAAAACAGGTGACTTAACGGCACGTCCGTGAATACCTGCGTTGCCGAGAGCGCTTTCTGGATCACCTGCCACCACTGCCCGCCCACCACAATGTAGCCACTGCGCGGCGCCGTGCCCGTATTCGTTGAAACCGAGAATCCCAGCGTTCCCGAGCCCAATCCCGCCGTGGCGGTCGTCAGTGCAATCCAGGGTGGAGTCGCGGTCGCGCTCCACTGGCAGGTCACACTGGAAGCCGTGACCGCCAGTTGGTAGGAGCCGGCGCTTGCCGCCAGGATGGAGTCATTACCCGTCAGGCTGAAACTACACCCCCCAGCCGTCTGCGTAATCGTGAACGGTACTCCGCCAATCGTCAGAGTGGCGCCGCGCGGCGTGCCGTCCGTGTTCGCCTCCACGCGGAAACGCACGCTCCCCTCTCCGGCGCCGGACGCTCCCGATACCACCGATACCCAACCCGCGTTCGACGCCGCCTGCCAGGCGCACCCGTTCCCCGCGGATACGTTCACCTTCCGCAGATCGCCGGTAGCCGCCACCGTGGTAGTGTTGCTGCTCAGCACGTAGCTGCACACCGGGGCAACGGTGAAGGACGCGGTAACCGCGCGCGGGGCTACCATGCCCAAGCTCACGGGATTCGACAAACCGCTGACATCGCCGCTCCATCCGCTGAATACATACCCCGCGGCGGGCGCGGCGCTCAGCGTCACTGTAGTCCCGGCATTGTAGAATCCGTCACCCGAGCCGGGATTCGCGTTCACACTCCCGGACCCGCCAGCGGTGCTGGTGCTCAGCAGGTACTGCGTATTGAAAAATGCCGTCAGCGTCGCCGGATTCGCAGGCGCGTTGACCCCATGCGTCTGCGCCCCTGCGTCGCTCCAACTCGAAAATGTCTGCCGCGTCCCGCCCGAACCCTGCGGAGAAATCGCGGCCACCGTGTGTGGGCTTGCCGGAGCCCAGGCAAACGTCTGCTGCCCTGTGTAGGTG
>JAIXKK010000219.1 GCA_026954325.1 Bryobacterales bacterium
CTGCCGTCGGCGGCGCGCGCAACATGGCGTTGAACGATTTCTACAACTGGAAGGCCCGCTGGTATCAGTTCCTGCTGGAGGTGAAACAGACGGACCGTCTCCGCGCGGAACTCGCCACGCTCGATGACGAGGCGAAACAGCGGCTCTCCTATATCCTGCCGCGGCTTGAATTGCGTATCGCCGCGCGTAGCGGCAAGCTTACCGGGGAAGTGATGCAGCCGTATGCCTCGAACCCCTATCTGCTGCGCGATGTGGCGGTGACCTTAAGAGAGGAGGGCGACGCCGCGCATGCGCGCCAATTGCTGCGGTTCTTCTATCAAACCCAAATTGCGCGGGGCGAAGCCACCGCATCGAATTTTCTGGGGCTGGCGGAGGTGATGCTGGAGGGCGGCGAAACGGACGCTGCCGTCCGCGAACTGCGCCGCATGGCGCTGGTGACTCAGCCCCCGTTTGTGAATCTCAAGGATGCGGGCGAACTGCTGCGCCGGTTCGGCAGGAACGGGGAGGGCATGGTGTTTCTGGAAGAGGCGGTGAAGGCTGTGCCGTGGGACGCCGGTGCGAAGGCGGCGCTCGAGGCCGCGCGATCATCCGCCGCCGCACCCACGCGCACCCTCGCGCAATTGCAGGATGCGGTGCGCAACCAGCCTGGGGACGAATCACTGAAGCTTGCGCTCTTCCGCGCCGCCCGCGCCGCCGGACGCCATCGCGAGGCGGCCAATGCGCTCGAAGTTCTTCTCGGGCCGGGCATGTCGATGCTGTTCAGCGAGGATCACGGACGTCCGGAGGACATCGAGAGCAACCGCTACTGGGTGGAAGGCTTCCTGCCGGGACAGAACCTGAGCAAAGCGGAACGCGCCGCTGTTGCGCGCGGGCTTGCCGATTCGCTTGCGCGCACGGATCGCGTGGAGGGCGCGCTGCTCACGAGACTCGTGGCGGAGAAACTGGCCCCGGATCCGCAAGACGCGGCGCGCATCTCCGTTTGGCGGGCCGAACTCGCGCGGCGGACGGCGAATGCCGAACGGCGCCCCGAAATCAGTGAAAATCTCGATCAGCCAAGGGTGGTGCGTCCGATGCTGCCCGCCGCGGGAGGCGGCCGATGAAGAAATTGCTGCTGCTCGCAAGCGTGGCCGCGGTGGGTGTATGGCTCGCGGCGCAGAACGCCGCAACTCCCAAGCCGCTCAGTGAGCTGATGCCTTCCGGGGCGATGCTTTACCTGGAAGCCCGCAATTTCAGCGCGCTTGTCAACGACTGGAACGCTTCGGGCGAAAAGAAAGCCTGGCTCGCCGGCGGCAACTACCAGGTGTTCTCGCGATCGCGTCTGTACCTGCGCCTGAAACAGGTTTTTGAGGAGTATTCGAACGCCACCGGAGTTCCGCCGGACATGAATCTGCTCGCTTCGGTTGCGGGCGGCGAATCGGCCATCGCCATCTACGACATCAGCGCCCTCGAGTTCCTCTACGTGACGAGGCTGCCCTCGGCTCAGGCCATGCAGAGCGTTCCGTGGAAAGCCAAGGAACGATTCACGGCGCGCGCGGCGGCGGGGACGCCTTACTACACGAAGACCGATCCCGTTACGCGCCGCACGGCGGCGTTCGCGATTGCCGGAGATCTTCTGCTCGCCGCCACGCGCGAGGAGGCGCTCACGGGAGCGCTCGGCCTTCTCTCGGGAGCAGGGGGAAACACCGTCCGCCGCGAGCCATGGTTCGAGGAAGCTTCGCGCGCCGCCACGGCGCCGGGGGAGCTTCGCATGGTGATGAACCTGGAGAAGCTGACGCGCAACCCGAGCTTCCGATCGTATTGGATTCAGCGCAACGTCCCCGATTTACGGCAATATTCCTCCGCGATCGACGATCTGCGGCGGACGTCATCTGAAATGCGTGAGGACCGTGTCCTGCTGCGGGCGGAACCCGTATCCGCGCCCGATGAGAGCGCGCTGCCGGGCCTGCTGCGCCTTGCCGCGAATTCCTCGCTTTACCGCGCCTGGGCGCAGCCTAATCCCGCGTTTGTGCTCGATCTGGTTAGCGCCAAGGTTCTCCGGCCCGGTCCGCGCGGCGCCGCCGAGTCGAGGGTGGCTCCGGTTGTTTCGTTAGACGCTCCGCCGGCTGGAGACGAGGCGGATCTCGAGACGCGCATTGACGGCGCGCCGTACGAAGCTCCCGGCGCCGTGTACCGCCCGGAGGCCCTTCGGGCGCTGCTCGACGGCAACCATCCGCGCGCCGTGCTGCAACTCCAATCGAGCCGCACGACTCCGGACCGCATCTTTGTAACTAATGATTCCACGATCGTCATCGAGGGTTCGTCGAACTGGAATGCGGAGGCGGCGCGCCAGGCCATCACCCGCGCCATCGAGAGCCTCTATACTACTTCGCGTATCGGAGTGGAGTGGCGGGAACGCCGCGTGGGCTCGATGACGCTTTGGGAACTTGACGGGCTCGCCCCCATCGCCCTCGCCACCCGAGGCTCCACCTTGCTGATCTCCAATCAGTCTGGCAATCTCGAGGCCGTGCTGCCGCTGTTCGAGGGCGCCGTCCCCGAGGTGGCGGCATCGTACGCCGCCGGCTACCGGGCGGCTGCTGAGATTCCAAACTATACGCGCATCATGCGGCACATCGAAGCGCCGCAAGCGGGAGGCCAGGCTCCCGGGGAGCCGCCGTTGTTTTCGGCGAATCTTGCCGGTCTTGCGCGGACGCTCGGACGCGTGCAGTCGGTATCCGTGCTCGCCGGCGATGACGGACGAAACGTGAAGCAGACCATCCGCTACACCCTGGGCCGTTCCACTCCGAGCCAATGATACCAGCGGCTCTGGTACTGCTTTCGTTCCTGCGCATGGACGCGCAGTCGGGGCGCGTGCTGGAGCGCCAGTGGCAGGATGACAGCCCCATGCATCCCGGCTCCCTGGCGAAGCCCTTCATCGCCCTTGCGTATGCACAGAGCCACCAGTTTCGTTTTCCAGAGATCAGGTGCGCTCGCTGCTGGCTTCCGCGAGGCCACGGGACGATCGGTCCGCGCGAAGCCATCGCGCAATCGTGCAATACCTACTTCGACACGCTGCGCGCCGCGCTCGGGCCGGGGGAACTGGATGCCGTCGCGCGAAGATTCGGCCTGCGCGGCGTCGACGAGGCCCGTCCGGAGGAACTGTTGCGCGCCTACATCGAGTTGTCACGCCGCGCCGCCGAGCCGGGAGTGAATGTCATTCTCGAGGGGATGCGCCTCGCCGCGAGGTCAGGAACCGCGAAACGAGTGGGGCACGACGCGCTGGCGAAGACGGGAACAGCGCCGTGCATGCACGTCCCGAAAGCTGCCGGCGATGGGTTCGTGGTGGTTCTCTATCCCGCCGTTCAGCCGCGCGTGGCTGTACTTCTGCGCCTCCATGGCCGGCCCGGGTCGTATGCTGCCGCCGAGGCCTCGCGGTTGCTACAGTAAATACTTTATCCTCATGCCTGTACAAGACGCTTTGTTGCGATTTGAAACCGCCCGACATGGAAACCCTGTGTTCTGCCATCAGGAGTTCCTCGAGAAACTGGAAAGCTGGCGCACGCAGCCCATCGGTAAGCGCGCGAGCCTGCTGTTGCAGCGGCTTATGATCGACTCCTCGCGCGTACATTACAAAGCGACGAGGGGAGACAATCAAGGGTGGCGCCGGTCGCGGCTGGGAGGCAATCAGGGAAGCCATTTCTATGCGTGGTGGGCTCCGCGCGGCTCGGCGCCGCTGGCGAAGGCGGGAGCGTTTCACGAGGCTCCCGAGGGTTCCATCTTTCTGCGCGACATCCGGCACCACGATGATCATTCGCTGCTAGCGGCGCAGGCGTGGGACCAACACTACCTGCCGGTTTCGGCGCTCGAACTGCGTCAGGAGGATTTCGGCCCCGCTCCGTGGACGGCCTCGCAACAACGCTTCGCCACCGCGCGCGCCGCGGTTCGCGTGCTGAAGGGCCACCCGGGCTCGGGGAAGACCACGGCTCTTCTTCATGCCGCCGATATCACCGGGGCCCAGCGGGTGCTCTACGTGACCTACTCGCCGGACCTGGCCTCCCTGGCGCGTCTTTATTTCGAGCGCTACTGCGACAAGAACCGCTACTTCCATGTGGTGACCTACACCACCTTCCTTCGGGAATTGCTCCAGTCCACGATTGAAGTCAGGAATGACGCCGAGTTGAGGAAGAAATTCCGCGGAGACCTCATCCCTTTTACGCGTTCGCTGGGCGCGTGGACGGACCGCCAGGACGCCCTCTATGACGAACTGCATGCGCACCTGGTGGGTGGGGCGTTGCCGCTGGCCGGCGGGCGATTCCGCGCCTGTGAGCGCCCCAGGCTTGCGGACGGCGCCTATCGCGAGCGCCGCGGGCGGTTTCTGGGCCCGGCCGCCGGCTCCGCCGCCGACGTCGCCTCGCGATTGGAGCGCGACGGCTCCACTCTCGCGCATCGCTATTTTCCCGAACTCGAGTTGAGCTGGCAAGCGGCAACGGCTCTGACGGCGAAGAGCGCATCCTTGCCCCGCGTCAACCCCGCCTTTCTGGAGTTCGACTGCATCGCTATTGACGAGTGCCAGGATCTTACCGCGCTCGAGGCATTCGTGCTGGTGGCCCTTGGCGCGGCCATCCGCGATAAACGAAAACACGCCGTAGCCTTTCTCGCCGCCGGCGACGAAGCGCAAACCGTGCGTCCCACCGATTTCGAGTGGGGTTGGATGAGCGATTTGCTGCACCACTTCCTCGCCACTCCGCAGGAGTTCCGCCTCACGTCGAATTTGCGCAGCCCGAAACAGATCGCTCAGGTGGTGAATCATGTTTGGGATCTCTACGTGGAGGTAGAGAAGAGGGACCGTCCGTCCGGGACGGGCTATGCCGAAATCGACGACGAATCACCGGACCAGGTGTTCTACTGCTCGGCAACGGCGGGGGGAGAACTCGACGCCCTGCTTGCCGATCTGGCGGCGCGGGAGGGGCTTGCTCTCATCGCCATGGATGACTCCATCCCGAAGGCGATTCCTGAAAAGTTCCACTCCTCGATCCTGTCCGTGAACGAGGCCAAGGGTCTGGACTTTCATACGGTATGCCTGCTCGACGCGGGAAAGCTGCTCGATCGCATCCAATCCATGGGGCATTCCCGGCTCATGACCGCGGATATCGAGAGCATCCGGCGGCGGCTGGCGATTGACAAGCTCCGCGTGGCGTTGAGCCGGCCTACCGAACGTCTGATCTGGCTCGATATCGAGCCCAAGGCCGAGACCGTATCGCGCACGCTTTCCTTCTTCAATCCGCACAAGGAAACCACCGGCATCGCGCTCTCGATTCCCTCGGTCGTCGAGAAGGCGCTGGCCGAGGAGCAGCTTGACGTCGAAGAGCGCATCCAGCGCTGCATGCGGGATGCGCGGCAATATCTCACCATCCGTCCCGAGGTTGCGTGGACGCGGGCGCACCAGGCGGTGACGCTGCTGGGACAGCAAGGCAGCCGCAACTTCGTCTCCGACATGGAACTGCGGAAGGCGGCGCATCGTTCGGTGCTGGAGATATGTTTCCAGCTTGGCATGAACGGGGTCAGGCTGGGGCCGGATCTGGGGAGCCCCGACCTGTTCACGCACGCCGGCGCGGTGGCGCCGCAGGCCGGCGAGCCGGCAATGGTCCTCATCATCCACCGGCTGCGCGAAGTGCAAAACGCCGCGTCAGACCGTGACGCATTAGTCCCGCTGGGCTATCTGATGCAGGAGATCATCGACAAGGCCGGCAAGCTGCCGCCATGGTTCCTTACGGGCATCGGACCGAAGGTGAATCACTGGCTGGAGGTGTTGGAAAGCGGCATGCGTGTGCCGGCGAATGTCGCCATGCTGTCGAAACTGCTGCCGCGGTTTTACGAAGCCCTCAGTCTTCCGGACGCTGCCTCGCGAAAGCAGGGGCTGCTCTCGAGGGCCGTGGAGTCGCTGATCCAGGCAAAGGAGTTCCGGCCGGCCATCGAGGCGCTCGAGAGCATGGCGGAACGCGACTACGGACGCGAAGCGCTGTGCCTCAAGGGCATGCGTGAATACGCGAAGGCCGCCGAGCGCTACTTACAGGCGGGGAACCCCAAGGAGGCCCTTGCCTGTTACCGCGAAGTGCCCGATCTCGGCGCCGCGTTCCGGCTGATCCAGGAGTTAAAGGATCATCCCGCCGCCGATTCCCTGCGGTGGCTGCAGCGTTTGCAGAAAGTGATCGATGACCGGCCCGCGAACTTCACGCGCGTCATGACCGCCGCCGAGAAGCAGTTGCTCGAGACACTGCTGGAGCAGGCGCTCGGCGTGTCGAGGAAGAAGCCGGCCGCGCGGCGGAGCGCCGATGCGAATGTGAAGCGGAAAGTGGAGCAATATATCCGCGAGCATTCCTCTTCCCGGTATTGCGACGGCTGTCTATCCGAGTTGCTTCGTCTGCCGAAAGCGCCGGTTGCGAAGGCGGCGCGCGAGGCGGGCGCCGGCGCCGGCAATGTGGAGCGCCTGCGGGCCACCTGTGCCCGGTGCGGCGAGAAGAAGACCTGCACCGGTATCACGGTCTTCTGAGCGGGCAGGGCAAGGCGGACGGAAGACAGGGGCGGAATCAGTACTCACCGGCTTTCGTCCTCGGGTAAGACCCTTAGAGACATGGTCCCACCGGTCCGTGGAAGAAACGGTACAAACGATGGATTTTCCATCCGGATCAACTCGAATATTCTTGAAGTGTGGCAGGAGTAGTTCCCGCCCGGATCGCAGGCAGAGAGAAGGGTTCATCCGATGTACGTTTTTACCAGAACCATGCACATCACCGACCACGCTCTCGGGGCATTCGTCCGCAATGAACTGTCTGAAGACTACCGGGACCAGGTTGAGGAACACCTCTCCGATTGCGGCTATTGCCGCACGCAGCTAGGGGAAGTGGAACAATTCATTACGATTCTGGGGCAGTCACCCTCACATCAGGATTTCATGCTGGAGACTGCCATGACAGCAGCTTGAGACAAGCCGAATCACCACTCCGTGTCGTCCTACGCCGAAGTCCTCCCTCGGGACTTCGGCGTTTTTTTCATGTGAGAACCCCGTTAGGCCCTCGTTAGTGACGGCGCAGCCAACTGTTGGAGCACGTAGGGGAGAATCCCCCCATGGCGGAAATATTCGGCCTCGGTGTGAGTGTCGATTCGCACCACCGCATGGAAGGTCTTCTTCGATCCATCGGGCGCGGCGGCCGTCACGGTCGCGCGCTTGCTCCCGGATACCCCCGCGGCGATTCCTTCCACCGTGTAGGTCTCCATTCCCGTCAGTCCCAATGTTTCCCGGGTCTCTCCAGGAAGGAACTGCAGCGGGAGGACGCCCATGCCTACGAGGTTTGAGCGATGAATACGCTCATAGCTTTCGGCAATGACGGCCCGGACCCCTTGCAATTGCGCTCCCTTGGCCGCCCAGTCTCGTGACGAACCCGAGCCGTACTCCTTGCCCGCGATCACCACCAACCCCACGCCTTCATCCTTGTAGCGCATCGCCGCGTCGTAGATCGACATCTTGTCTCCGCTCGGCTGGTGGGTGGTCCAGCCACCCTCGACACCGCCCGCCAGCAGGTTTTTCAGGCGGATGTTGGCGAACGTGCCGCGCATCATCACCTCATGGTTTCCGCGCCGCGAACCGTACTGATTAAAGTCCTGGGGCGCCACTCCATGTTCCATCAGGTAGCGCGCCGCCGGGCTGTCCTTGGCGATGTTTCCCGCCGGGGAAATGTGGTCGGTGGTGATGGAGTCCCCGAGCACCGCCAGCACCCGCAGTCCACTCAGGTCGGTTAACGGCGCTTCCGGGTCCGCCATGTTGTCGAAATAGGGCGGCCGGCGGATGTAGGTGGACTGCGCGTCCCAAGTGAACAGATCTCCCTCGGCGGTCTCGATGCCGCGCCACTGCGCATCGCCTTGAAACACTACCGAGTATTCCTTTTCGAACATTTCCTTGCCAACGGACGCGGCAACGGCGCTTTGCACCTCGGCGGTTGCCGGCCAGATATCGCGCAGGTACACCGGCCGGCCGTCCTTACCCGCGCCGAGCGGTTCGCTCATCAGGTCAATATCGACGCGGCCAGCCAGGGCATAAGCCACCACCAGGGGCGGGGAAGCGAGGTAGTTCGCCTTGACCAGGGGGTTCACGCGCCCCTCGAAATTCCGGTTTCCGCTCAACACGGCGGCGACCGCGAGTTTCCCTTTATTCACCGCTTCGGCCACGGGTTCGGGCAGCGGACCACTGTTGCCGATGCACGTGGTGCAGCCAAAGCCCACCAGGTGGAAGCCGAGGGCCTCGAGGGCGGGCATTACGCCGGCCTCGTGGAAATAGTCCATCACCACCTTCGATCCCGGCGCAAGGGACGTCTTCACCCACGGCTGAACCTTCAACCCCTTTTCCACCGCCTTGCGCGCCAGCAGACCCGCCGCCAGCATCACGGAGGGATTCGAGGTGTTCGTGCAGGAGGTGATGGCCGCGATCACAACCGCGCCGTCGCGCAACACGCCGCCGGCATAATCGGCGGTTTTCTGTTCCGGCCCGAACGCCTGCGCGAAGTTCGTCTTCACCTCCGGCAGCGTGACGCGATCCTGCGGACGTTTCGGCCCGGCAAGCGATGGCGCAACCGTCGAGAGATCGAGCGACACTGTATCGTTGTATTCCGGTTCCGGGGAATCGGCGGCATGGAATAGTCCCTGCTCTTTCGAGTAAGCCTCCACCAGGGCCAGCAAGTCATCCGGACGGTTCGTGAGCCGCAGATAGTGCATGGTCTGTTCGTCGACGGGGAAGAATCCGATGGTGGCTCCATACTCCGGCGCCATGTTGGCAATGGTCGCCCGGTCGGCAATGCTCAGTTCTTTTACGCCGGCTCCATGGAATTCGACGAACTTGCCGACGACGCCCTTCTTGCGCAGCATCTGGGTGATGGTGAGGACAAGGTCCGTGGCGGTTATGCCTTCGGCCAGAGCGCCGTGCAATTTGAAGCCCACCACCTGAGGCAGCAGCATTGTGATCGGCTGGCCCAGCATGCAGGCCTCGGCTTCAATGCCGCCCACGCCCCAACCCACGACGCCCAGCCCGTTGATCATCGTGGTGTGCGAATCCGTTCCGAGCAGCGTGTCCGGATAGGCTGAAGTTTCGCCGCCTTCCTGGTTGCGGAACACCACGGATGCGAGATATTCCAGGTTCACCTGGTGCACGATCCCGGTGCCGGGAGGAACGACCCGGAAGTTTCGGAACGCCTTCTGCGCCCAGCGCAGCAGCGAATAGCGTTCATGGTTGCGCTGGTACTCAAGCAATACGTTGAAGTCGAAGGCGTCCTTGCTGCCAAACCGATCCACCTGGACCGAGTGGTCGATCACCAGATCGGCCGGGATCAGCGGGTTGGCGAGCGTCGGGTCCACTCCCATCTTCTTCAGCGCATCGCGCATGGTGGCCAGGTCCACCACCGCCGGAACGCCGGTAAAATCCTGCATCAAAATCCGCGCGGGCCGGAAATTGATGTCTCGCGGAGCCTCCGAGGTGTTCCACGACGCTACATACGCGATGTCGCCGCGCTTCACGGCGCGGCCGTCTTCATTCCGCAACAGGTTTTCGAGCAGAATGCGGATGGAATAGGGAATTCGGGAAAGATTTCCCAGCCCGGCCTTCTCAATGGCGTCAAGCCGGTGGATCTTGTAGGATCGGCCGCCGACGTTCAGAACCGAAGCTGCCTGGAAAGAGTTGATCTTGCTCATGGGAGTCAACTTCCATTCTAGTTCCTCGACCCCCCGCTGCGCGTACCTGCTGCCGGATGCCAACCATCGTCTGAGGAAGTAGTAAGGCGGAATCCCAATGGTACTTGACGAATCCTGGAGGGGTCCTCAAGGGGTCTGCCTTATGTACTTAGAACTTCGGTAGCGGTACTTTGGTTGTGGAAGCACTACTACTTTCGCCTCGGGCGGTTTGGTATGTGCTCCCGTTAGGGGGGCATCATGGAACTGTTAGCACAAATCCGCAACGCTCTTTCCGCCGATTCCGTGCGCCGGGCGAGTGATTTCATCGGCGCCGACGAAAGCCGGACCCGCCGCGCCATCGGCCAACTCATCCCCACCATTATGGCGGCCAGCATCAACCTGGTCTCGACGGACGAGGGCGCATTTTCCTTCCAGTGCATGCTTCAGGAGGGCCGGCATGTGAACCTGCTGATGGGGGAACTGCCGAGCCTGCTGACCAACCGCGGCTCGGCCCGCTCGCTGCTGAGTGTAGGCGAACGGGCTATCGACCGTCTCATGGGCAACCAGGCCGCGGCCGTTGCCCACGCCATTGCCGAGGAATGCGGCATCACGGAATCCGCCGCCGCCGAACTGATGCAATTGGTAAGCCTCGCCATGCTTGGCCTGTTCGGCGGAATGATTGGTGAAGATCAGATCACGAAGCGAGGGGTAATCGACGCCATTCGCAACCAGCGCCGCGTGACCGCTCGCGCGCTGCCGCCGGAGGTGGCCAAAGTGATCGAGCTTTTTGAAAATCCCCCCCAGGAGATGGAGGAAGTCCTGAGCGCCTCGGGATGGAGCCTTCGCAAGCTACGGCTATTCCGGTTGTTCACTTAGCTTTGGAAGGCGGCATCGCCGCTGCTCAAGCCTTGCTGGCCGCAACGCTGGTTTGCCCCGGCGGCAGAGCCGCCGCCACGGGTTTTGCCGGAGCTGCCGGGCGTTCGATGCCCGCGGCGGCGTAGACCTCCTCTTCGTCGAGGGTTTCGCGGACCAGCAGTTGTTCAACGATTCGATCCAGCTTGTCGCGGTTCTCACTGAGAAGCCGGCAGGCCTCGGCGTAGCAGTCGTCGGTAATGCGGCGAACCTCCTCGTCAACCGCATTGAGCATATCTTCGGATACGCCGGCCATGCGGGGATCGCCTTCGGGGGGTAAAACCGAGAGCTTACCGACCCTTTCCGACATGCCCCACCGGCCGACCATGGAGCGGGCAATGTGGGTAACGGATTCGAGGTCGCGCTCGGCTCCCGTGGTGACCACGTTGAAGACCACCTGCTCCGCGGCCATGCCGCCCAGCGCGCCAATAATGCGGCCCCGAAGATAGGTTTCGTCGTAGCCGTAGCGATCCTCTTCCGGGGTGGACAGGGTGACGCCGAGTGCGCGGCCGCGGGGGATGATGGAGACTTTTCGAACCGGATCGGCTCCAGGCTGGAGCATGCCGAGCAATGCATGACCGGATTCATGATAGGCGGTCCGTTTCCGTTCCTGCTCCGGTATGACCACGTTCCGGGCTGTTCCGAGCTGGACTTTCTCGAGCGATTCGGTAAAGTCCGTCTGAGAAACCGCGTCCCGTCCATGACGCGCGGCCAGCAACGCCGCCTCATTCACCAGGTTTGCGAGATCGGCTCCGGTCATGCCGGGCGTCGAAGAAGCAAGATGCTCGAGGTTCACATTCGGCGCGAGGGGAACTTTCCGCGTGTGGACCTTAAGAATGGCAACCCGCCCTTTTTGGTCCGGCGGATGAACCATGATGGTGCGATCAAAGCGCCCGGGCCGCAGGAGGGCGGGATCGAGCACATCGGGGCGGTTCGTGGCCGCAAGCACGACCACGCCTTCGTGCCCGGAAAAGCCATCCATCTCGGTGAGGATCTGGTTCAGGGTTTGCTCGCGCTCATCATGGCCGCCGATTGCAACGGCTCCACGCGCGCGGCCGATAGTGTCGATCTCGTCGATGAAAACGATGGCGGGGGCTACCTTGCGAGCTTCGGCAAAGAGTTCGCGGACGCGGCTTGCGCCCACGCCCACGATCATCTCGATAAACTCGGAGGCGCTGGCGCTGAAGAACGGAACGCTGGCCTCCCCCGCCGTCGCGCGGGCGAGAAGTGTCTTGCCGGTGCCCGGCGCTCCGGCGAGCAGCACGCCCTTGGGCGCGCGCGCCCCCAGCCGGCGATATTTTTCGGGGTCGCGCAGGAAATCGACAACTTCATTAATTTCCGCCTCGACCTCGTCGATGCCCGCGACATCTTCGAAAGTGACGCGCACCGCCTCGGGATCGACCGGCTTGCGGGCGCCGCCTCCAAACAGTCCGCCACCGAGCGCGGCGCTCTGGCGTTTGAACATCCAGACGTAGAAAAGAATCAGCAGCAGGAAGGGCGCAACCGAGATCAGCAAATTCGTCAGCGGGCCGCGCTGCTGCACGAGCGGCGTCGCCCGAACCGCCGCATGGCCGGCGGTGAGTTCGCTGAGGAGATCGTCGACGGCGAAGGTGGGCCGTTCGGTTGTGAACTGATGGTACGTGGGAGGGCGCCCGCCGCCGCGGCTGCCGCCTTCCTGGCCGGCGGGCAAAGGCGCGGGCTTGCGAAGCTCCCCCTCGATGGTATTGCCGCGGGCGAATATTTCGCGGACATTCTTACTCGCCACCTGAGCTTTGAACTCGGTGTAGGGAATGGTCACCGGGCCACTCATGCGGTCCTGTATGGTCAGCAGTCCAAACAAAACCGTATAACCCAGCAGAAACGCCGCCAGCGTGAGCCAGCGCGGCCGGCGCCGCTGCGGCTGTCCGGCCGGGAGCCCTTCCGTGCGCCACGGCCGCTGCGGCCGCTGCTCGGGTGAGCGTCCGTCGTCCCCGGAGCCGCTCCGCGTTACCGTTTCCTTTGCCGGCATACACAACCTCCTCCAACAGGGCAGCAAGACGGTTGTCCAATCCAGCCGCGGATCATCGTGGAATCCATTATTGCAGAAGGAGCGGGATGCGCCGGAAGCGTCGTGGGATGGAGCCTCGCAAGTCGTGGCTGTCCCGGTTGGTGATTGGCCGGCTACTGGCGAGGTTTCCGGGTCAACGCCTGGATCTCAGTTCGAACGGTTATGGTAAACCAGCATTTCAACCGATGCGCGCTTTTTCAACCATCGCGCCAACTCGGCGGAACCGCCATACGGTGAATAATCCGCCGAGCCAGGCCACCAGCGATATCACAACTCCGATCCGCATCCCGGCCGAGCGGAACCGGAACTCGACCCAATGGTCTCCAGAGGGGACGCCGATCCCTTGAAACGTGGTCCGCACGCGCGCCACGTGCGCGGGCCGTCCGTCCACATAGGCCTTCCAACCCGGGAAGAATTGTTCCAGGAGGTGAAACTGTCCGCCGCCGGCCGAATGCACGCGGTAAAGGCGTTCTTCCGGAAACCAGCGGATGCGCCGCGCCTTGCCGGCGTCGAAGCGGAAACCGGGCCGCGCCGCCAGATACTCGAAAACGCGGTAGTACCCCTCGGCTGGCAGCATCAGGCGGAAGCGTGAATCAGACGCCAATTTTGCGTAGCCTTTCGCATCCGGCGTCGTGATCACGTATTTCACCGCGAAAGCATCCATCATTTCCGCGTTGGACCAATCGAAGACGAACTCCCGATCGCTGCGAAAAGAGACAAACCGCCCGACGGCTTGGCGGTACTGGGTGGTGAGGAAGGGATCAAATCCGGCCGGAGTAGCCAGGCGGTAAAACCGCAGTTCTGTTCCGTGTGGTCCCGAGTCGACAGCCACGCGGTAGTCCACATCGCGGCGCATCTGCTCATAGACAGCGGCATTCATGCCCATCATTTCGGGCCCTCCGGTCCGCATGTCTTGTGCAAACATGCTGTCGACGCCGCCGGGCGCCGCATTGAATCGCCTGCTGGTTCCATAAACCTTGAACTCCATCCATATAGTGGCGAGAATTGCCGCCCGCACCAGGGCGCGTTGCGGCGCCAGGAACAACAGGCACAAGACCAGGACGGTCACACCCGCCTCGATGGCGGTCCACCACCCGGTGGCGAAGTGTCCACCACCGCGCCACACCCACCACTGGCGCGCATTCCAGATCACGGCGGCGGCAAGGGGGAGCCACCATGCGATCCGGCGGCGGACGCGCGCGAGATCATCCAGGCCCAGGGCCGCCAGCATCGACGCGGCCAATCCGAACACGGCGAGAAAGTTCCATTCCCGGCAGGCTTCGGAAACCAGCGGGAGCGCGCCGATGGTCCGCTCGATCACCCTTCCGGGATTCAGGATGAAGAGCATGGCAGTAATTACGAGGGCGCCGGCCGGCAGCATGGGCTTCCATTGTCCGCGCCATAGCAGCCAACCGCATCCCAATAGCGCTGCCGCTCCCAGATAGAGATAGCTTTGCTGGGGAGGGCCCGGACTCCCCATGCTTCGCGCCTGGTCATAATAATTGGGCAGGAGGAACTGAAGATAAAAGAACGCGCCGCCCGCCAGGCCGCCGCCGTAAACTTTTTCCTTGGCCTTCATGCCGGCCGCTTCGAGGACCGGCGCCAGTTGAGCCATCGCGAGCAGCAGGGAAAAGGCGATGGCCGCCACGGGACGCCACGCATTCCGCCATGAGGCGATTGCGGCGGAGTAGACGACGCAACACACGCAGAAGACAAACCATGCCGGAGGGTAGCCGGCTGTCAGGCACAGCGTGGAAGCGACGGCGGTCTTCCACAGCGGCGTCCACCGTTTCTGCTTCACTGCTTCATCCAGGCCCCAGAGTCCGAGCGGATACCAGCTATACGCGCACATCACGCCGAGGTGCTGCGATTCGGCCATGCGGTATCCGCCAAAGGCGAAGACCGCGGCCCCCGCCAGCGCCGGTGTCTCCGCCCGCGTCCACCCGCGCAACCACAGCCAGGCAAGAAGGAACGCCGCCCAGCAGTGCAGAAACTCCAGGTCTTCGAGTGTCTGAAACCGCACGCCATCGCGCGTGCGGTTGGCGAGGTAAACGAGCCAGTTGGGCGGGTAAAACACCGCCGCCTGGGGGTTGCCGACGAAGCTGATGCCCGAATATTCGGCCACATCCCATTCGGGAAAGCGGCCTTCGTGAAACGCCTTCTGGGCGTAGTTATAGAGCGGGTAATGATAGCCTTCGATGTCGGAAAACAGGTGCACCGTTTTCCAGGGAGGAAGGTATTCGTAAAAAAACAGATAGGTTGCGAGAAACGCGAAAAAAGCGGCGCGCAGGCGCATTCACTCGCCTTCCGCGGGCTCCGGAGGTTTCGCCGCCGGGCCGTCCGGAGCAGGCGGCAGCGCCACGAGTTGGTGTTCGGGCCGCTCCGCCTCGGGCTCTCCCAATTCCAGATAAAATCGCGGAAATTGCGCCAGGCACATTCCGAAAATGAGATGGACCACAATGCCCGCCGCCGGCGCCACGTATTCACCGAGCGAGGGAACGTACCTTCGCCACGCGAATTCGTACACCAGCAGGGACACGATGACTCCGAAGGCCAGCCCGGAGAGCGAGACCGTGGTTCCGGAGGCGGGTCTGGGCAGAACCCAGCCGATGAAGATGCCGAGCAAGCCGCACACGAACAGGTGCGCCGCCATCCCGGTCCAGGTGGAGGAGGTGAATCCGTAGGTCCACGTCCCGCTGTTGCGAAGCGAAGCGGAGAAGAGGTTTACCAATGCCCACGGCGCGCGGAAGTTCCAATAGGAGAGGACGAAGAACCAGACGAGAATCGCGAGCCCGCCCAGGATGCCCACCTCGAGTCCCGCCAGCAGCCGCGGCAGGAGATTGCGGCGCGAATCCATCGGAAGAGCCTATACTAGCACAGGAGAGCGGGAACTCCGCCGCGGTCGCCCGGCGCAATATCAGCCCCGATTTCCGCCGGACGGCGCCAGGCGGGCAACCGCTGCTTCATTTCCGCTTCCTTTTCGACGGCTCGCTTCTCCAGCGAGGTTATTCATCTCTCTTTGCATCGCCCCGCAAGCTGTACAGCCCGGCCGAATCGCTGACGTAGTAGCTGGTTTTCCACCCCCCGTGACGGATCATGTATCTGGCGTTCCCGGCGTGGAGGGCATACCCGGAAAAGACGGGCCGGCCCCTCCCTCTTCCCGTGCGGCTCCCGCACGAATCGCGCCGGCGGCTCGCCCTCCACCCCGCCAGGAACGGGTATGCCGCACATCTCGAGCATTGCGGCGAACCGCGAGGTCTGGCTCACCAGCGCAGTCCGGTGAGACTGGAGTCCCAGGAGGGCGTACAGACCGGATTGGCGCGGAGCCGGCGCACCGGTGAAGGCCCGTGCCGGCCGGAGACTCGAAACAGCACCTTCTTCGGCCGCCCTCCGGGCTGTCCTGGCGAGAGCCCCGGTTGCCGCCGGGAGGAAGTGTTTGCGCGCCATGGCTGTTACCGAGGATAATGCAGTCACATGCTATGTCTCTGATGAATCGCCGTACCATGCTGCTTGCCACCGCCTCCGCCCTGGCTCCCGCCGCGGAGGACATCCCTATTCTCGACATCCACCAGCACACCAACTACTCGCGCCGCCCGGACGATGTGCTCATCGCGCACCAGCGTAAAATGGGCATTACGAAGACCATCCTTCTGCCGGCCGGTTCGAAATATGGGCTTGCGGCGGAGGCCGGGGGCAATGACACTGTCGTGAACGTGGTCAAGCAGCATCCCGGCGAATATCTCTTTTTCGCCAACGAACTGCCTGATATCCCCGAAGCCCGTCCCGTCATCGAGAAGTACCTCAAGATGGGCGCCATCGGCATCGGGGAGCAGAAGTTTCCCGTGAACTGCGATTCCGCGGCCATGCAACTCATCGCCTCGATCGCGCGGGAATACCGCGTCCCGGTACTCATGCACTTCCAGCACAACACCTATAATCTCGGCATCGAGAACTTCCACAAGATGCTCGAGAAGTATCCCAAGGTGAACTTTATCGGGCATGCCCAGACATTCTGGGCGAATATCAGCAAGACGAATGATCAGACGGTGCTCTATCCGAAGGGCGAAGTGATTCCGGGCGGAATCACGGACCGCCTGCTTTCCGACTACCCCAACATGTTCGGAGATCTTTCCGCGGGCTCCGGATTCAACGCCTTCCATCGTGATCCCGCCCACGGCCGTGAATTCCTTAAGCGCCACCAGGACAAGCTTCTCTACGGCAGCGACTGTAACGATTGGGACGGGGCCGGCCCCAAGTGCAGCGGCGCGGGTCAAATTGCTCAGATGAAGGAATTGAGCGGTGGGGACCGTAAAATCCAGCGCAAGATATTCTGGGAGAATTCCGTCAAACTCTTCCGGCTGAAGGTTTGAGGCAGCCAAGGTGGCGCGCCTGACCCGGAGGTCCTTTCTGGCTTCTCCGGCGGCTCCCGCGGCGGCGGTAGAGGCCAGACCGAACATCGTCCTTATCATGACCGGCGATCTCGGCTACGAGTGCCTGGCTGCTATGGCGGCCCCTCCTGCCGGACTCCGAATCTGGACCGCATGGCCTCGATCGGCGTGCGCTTTACACACGCCTGGGCACGGCCGCTTTGCACGCCCACTCGCCTTCAGTTGATGACGGGCTTTTACAAGCAGCGCAACTGGCGCGCCTTCGGCATCATGGACCCGAAGGAAGTGACCTTCGGCCACCGGATGCGCGACTTGCGCTACCGGACGGCAATTGCGGAGAAGTGGCAGTTCTACAGTTACAACCCGCTTGTTGAGGACCTTGTCGGCTCCACCGATTTTCCGCCCACCATGTCTGAGGCCGCCGGAGCGAGGCTGCCTGCCGGAGTTCCGTTTGACGGCCCCGGTTTTCTCCCTCAAGTGCTGGGGAGGAAGGGCGCGCACGCAACGCTACAAGTTATACGACGACGGCCGGCTGTTTGACGTGCGGGCGGACATTCTGGAGCGGCGCCCGCTGGGGGCGGGGGAGGAGGCGCCGCGGGCATGGAAGCGAGGCGCGAGTTGCGGGCGGTGCTGGACCGGATGTTCAAGCCGCAATAGGCAGCAGGGCGGGCGTGGTACCGTGACCTAACTGACATATCAGTGGATCACTTTGCCACGTATCGATTACCAGAGACAGCTCTCTTTTTCTGAACGCTGTTCTCCCCTCCCAGGTGTACCCGATACCTTATCCGGAACCCCCTCCCGCATTTGTGTTCGCACGTTCCAGCGATCACTGTAATAACTCAATTAAGTCGTTCTGTATTAGTAACTTATGGATTGCATACAATTGCTTGACTTTTTTCTTGACATTTTTAACACAGCGGATTACTATTCATTTTCCACGTACTTTAGGTGGTTAGTCCTCCACCTACCAGAATCCAGACTAAAGGGGTCCCTGCATGACCTTTCAGATTGGCGAACGTGTTGTCTATCCGAATCACGGCGTGGCGGTGGTGGAGAACATCAGCGCCCGTTCCTTTGGCCAGCAATTCGAGCGCTTCTATCTCCTTCGAATCAAGACCAGCAAGTTGACCGTCATGGTGCCCTTCTCGCACGTCGATAACGTCGGCCTGCGCAAAGTCACCAAGACCACGGAAATCTCCAAAGTGCTTGCCTTCCTCGCCACCGGCAGGGCGAAGTCCTGCCAGGATTGGAAGGACCGCTTCAAGGAGAACTCGGAAAAGATGCGCTTCGGCAGTCTTCTGGAAACCGCGGAAGTGTTGAAGTGCCTCCTCATCATCCAACAGAACAAGCCGCTATCGTTCCGCGAGAAGAAGATGCTGGACCGCGCGCGGCACATGCTGGTCACCGAGGTGGCCATCGCCCGTTGCGTGACCGAGATCGGCGCCGAAGAGGTGCTGAACGAAGCACTCGTCCAGTCGGGGCTTCGTTTGCCGGAACCTTTGTAGTGCCGCGCCGGGGCGCGGTTGCCTACCGCGATGGCCGCCGCGCCCTACCGCCGTTCCTCGCTCCTAGAATTGTTTGATCCGGATATTCTTCACTTCAATCTTCATCGCCTGCCCGCGATGCACCTGAATGCCGACCAGCCCGTCCATGCGCCTTCCGGCCGGGTCATCGTCAATCACCATGCTCATCACATGGCCGTTGAGAATCTGGATGAGGGTGTTGCCGCGGGCGATGAGATGAAGGTCATTCCAATCGTCCCCCTTGATGAACGCCTTCAGTTCCGCGTTGTCACCGAGTGAACCAATCAGTCCCGGCTTCCCGCCGGCGCCAATGTAAGTGGCCTGTCCCCGCAGCGCGAGAAAGCCCCGTCCGCGCTCCTCATAGAAC
>JAIXKK010000191.1 GCA_026954325.1 Bryobacterales bacterium
CTGCCCCTCGGCCACATCGGCCTTGAGGGACAGCCCCGCTTCCTCCGCCACCGGCTCATAAAGCTCGGCGACGTCGTTCACCACGGCGCCGGCATCGAAGCGTTGCTTCGCCTCGCTCGCCGTGCCGCTTTCGGCGCTGGGCGAAGTGGCGCAAGGCGCAGCCATCCTGGTGGATCCGGTACGAGTGGATGAGATCGCGGGGGCGATGAAACGAATGGCCTCGGACGCGGCGCTACGGGCTGAAGTGATTTCGACGGGATTGTCTATCGCGGAGCGGCACGGATGGCTGGAAACCGCTAGAAAAACCTGGCAGGTTTATCAGGAGTTGCTGGCTCAGGATTCTTCTTCGGTGGAGATCTTGAGGGCCTTCAGGAACTTGTGATCCTGGGAGGTCCACTTGATCCTGGTAGTGGCGGCGTCGTATTCCCTCGGGCGCGGTTCGACGTCGACAGTGTCTTCCTCGACCTCTTCGCGCTTGTTGAACCCGATGGTGGCTTCGAGCACGAGGAACACGTCGTAGCCCGCACGCTTGATTTCGCCGATTGCCTCGGCGATACGATCGGAATCGGACAACGATTCGTTTATCGCGTTACCAAGCTCCTGCATCAAGTCTTTGAGTCGTTCGTCCAAAATGTGCCCCTTTCAGGACGTATCCAGGATAGCACCTTTCCCTAACGGTTCCCACTTGTGAAACCCATCGTAATTCTTATCGGCAGGGATGCTACTTTGTTGGATGCCGGGGCAGTCCAGAGGGTTTCCACGACACATCTGATACGATGAAGACACGACGCGAATCATGGTAGGAAAAACCAAGCAGTTTCTGAGTTTCGTCCTTCCCGGAGTCATCAAGCCGGTACGCATTCTGTGGAACGAGATGATGGGATTCATCTTCCTTTGCCTGGGGTTGATTCCGATCCCGTCAGCCATCCGCGCATACCGGGATTACGCCGGCGGGGAGCAAGGAGTGTTCCGCCTGGTTCTGACCGGGATCTTCTGCTCCGTCATGTTGTACTTTGGCGCGAGTTCGTTCGTGAAAGCAAAGCGGATCGGAAGGAACTGAGGCTTCCGCATGGCGGTGGACAAGGAAAAGCCGGGGGAGTACCCGTACACGCGCGGCATCTACCCGGACATGTACCGGAGCCGTTTATGGACCATGCGGCAGTATGCGGGGTTCGGAACGGCGGAGGAGAGCAACAAGAGATACCGGTATCTGTTATCGCAAGGGATCACGGGACTCAGCGTGGCGTTCGACCTGCCGACGCAGATGGGGATGGATTCGGACCATCCGCTGGCGAAAGGGGAGGTGGGGCGCGTTGGGGTGGCCATCTGCACGCTGGCGGACATGGAGCGGCTGTTCGACGGGATTCCGCTCGAGAAGATCACGACGTCGATGACCATTAACTCGACGGCGGCGATCCTGCTGGCGTTGTACGTGTTGACGGCGCGGCGGCAGGGGGCGGAAGCGCGGCGGTTGTCGGGGACGATTCAGAACGACATTCTGAAGGAGTACATCGCGCGGGGGACCTACATTTATCCGCCGCGCCCGGCGATGCGGATCATCACGGACGTGTTTGCGTGGGCCGCGGACGAAGCGCCGGAGTGGAATACGATTTCGATCAGCGGATACCACATCCGCGAAGCGGGATCGACGTGCGCGCAGGAGGTGGCGTTCACGCTGGCGAACGCGATCGCCTACATCGAGGCGGCGATCGCAGCGGGGCTGGGCGTGGACACGTTCGCGCCGCGGCTATCGTTCTTCTTCAACGTGCACAACAACTTTCTCGAGGAGATCGCGAAGTTCCGGGCGGCGCGCCGGTTGTATGCGCGAATGATGAAGGAGCGGTTCGACGCGCGGCATCCGAAGTCGCTGATGATGCGATTCCATGCGCAGACGGCGGGCTCGACGCTGACGGCGCGGCAGCCGGACGTAAACCTGGCGCGGGTGTCGATGCAGGCGATGGCGGCGGTGCTGGGCGGGGCGCAGTCGCTGCACACGAACTCGAGGGATGAGGCGCTGGCTCTGCCCACCGAAGAGTCGGCGCGGTTGGCGCTGCGGACCCAGCAGATCATCGGATATGAGACGGGCGTGGCGAACGTCGCCGATCCGCTGGGAGGCAGCTATTTCATCGAAGAGTTGACGGACCGGATTGAACGCGAGGCGCGGGAGTACATCGAGCGGATCGACGCGATGGGCGGAACGCTGAAGGCGATCGAGGCCGGCTACATCCAGAGCGAAATTCAGAGCGCGGCGTACGAGTATCAGCGCGAGATTGAGAAGGGGGACCGGGTGGTGGTGGGCGTGAACCGCTTCCGGAGCGCGGAGACGCAGCGGATTCCCAGATTCCAATTGGACCCCGCGGCGGAGCGGCGCCAGGTGAGGCGGCTCGAGGAAGTGCGCGCGCTGCGCAACGCACGCCTGGTAACGGACCGGCTGAAGGCGCTCGAGGAGGCGGCGCGCGGGACAGAGAACCTGATGCCCCACATTGTGCACTGCGCGGAGGCTTTTGCGACCGTTGGGGAGATATCGGACCGGCTGCGGAAGGTATTCGGGGAGTACCGGGAGCAGTAGTGCATCTTGGGCGGCGGCGGGGTTAAAGACGGCTGGGAATCGAGTGTTCCCTCGGCCCGTTCTGTTCCGCGAGCCAGAAACCGGCGTGGAAGCCCTGCCGCGCTGGAACAGCGGCGAGCCCGGCAATCTTCCTCCACCCCGTTTCATCCCTGTCGCCGAGCAGCGCGGGCTGGCCCCACCAATCGGGGAGTGGGTGCTCATCCAGGCTTGCTCACGGTGGAAGCGATGGCAGGATGCGGGATTCCGCGGTCCGTATAGGGGTGAATATTTCCACACTCCGGCTTTGTAAGCGTGAGTTCGCCCCCACTGTGGCGCGGATCTTGGACGGGACCGGCATGGAACCGGCCCATCTCGAGTTGGAGGTCAGCCCGTTCCCGAAGTGATTTCCCACCGCTGATGCCGGTCAGCGCAACAGATCATTCAACTCCCGCAGAGACTTCGAGTCAAACTTCGGCTTGCGGTCGTAGGTCATCAGCCCGTTAATCTCCTGTTCTACATCCGTCAATTGCGTATAACAGATCCCGGCAATCGCGGGTAGTTTCGCCAGCGCCTCGTATAACCCCCGCAACCGCGTGAGGGCGGCGTTCTGATCCGCTTCCACACCCGCGTACCCCCAGGCATCCCGAGGCACGTTCGACCCGGGAGCGATATAGGCAATCCCGCCGAATTCGGAAAGAAACAGCGGAGAACCGTTGTAGCTGTAGCCGGGAATGAGCGCCGCCCTGCCATTCGGCGGAGGCTGCCAGCCGGGCTTGCCCGCGTCCTTATATTTTTCGTACAGCATCTCTCCGGTCTTTGCATAATCATGGAACCCGAATACGTCCGTCGTGTCCGTGTGCTCCCAGCCGTCATTGTCGATCACCAGCCGAGTGGGGTCTAGCGACTTGATCAGCATGTAGTTCGCCATGAGGTGATACTGCTGCCGCGGATCGCGCACATTTGGAACTCCCCAGCTTTCGTTGATTGGAACCCACATGATGATCGACGGATGGTTGTAATCGCGCTCCACAATCTCCATCCACTCCCGCGTGAACCTCGCGGCGTAGTCTTCATCAAAAAGATAGGCATTGGCGGCCTCGCCGGAAACAAGGAAGCCCATCCTGTCGGCCCAGTAGAGATACCGCGGGTCCTCCACCTTCTGGTGCTTCCGGGCTCCGTTGAAGCCCATCTCCTTGGTCATGCGGATGTCGTACTGGATGGCTTCGTCCGACGGGGGAGTGAGCGTCGATTCCGGCCAGTAGCCCTGGTCGAGCACCATCTTCAGGTACGTTGGCCGCCCGTTGATGAAGATCCGCCCGTTTTCCGTGGTGACCTCGCGATACCCGTAATATGAACGGACGCGATCCAGCACCTTCGCGCCGTCCCTAAGTTCGAAAGTCACGTCATACAGGTTCGGCTGGTTGACATACCACTGGAGCGGGCCGGTAACGGCAAGGGCCAGTCCGGCGCGGGGACCTTCGCTTGTGGATTCACCGGCCGCCACCACCTTTCCACCGAAAGTCACCCTCGCATGCAGCCGCAGGCCGTCCTTGGGATGCGCGATCCGGGCATCGAAGCGCACAGTCCCATTCAGGTTCGGCGTGATTCGGACGCGCTCCAGGTAGCTTGGTCCGGTTGCCTCCAGCCATACACTCTGCCAGATGCCCGTCGTGCGCGTATAGAAGATGCCTCTCGATTTCGGCTCCCAATACTGCTTGCCGCGCGGCTGAAACCGGTCGGTGGGCGAGTCTTCGGCGCGCACCGTGATGACGTTCTCGCCTGCCTTCAGATGGCGGGTGATGTCGAGATTGATGGGTGTGCTTCCACCCACGTGCGTGCCCGCCAACCGGCCGTTCACCCACACCATGGCGCTGTAATCCACCGCTCCGAAGTGCAGCAGGACACGCTTGTCCTTCCACCCCTCCGGAAGCGTCACGCCGCGCCGGTACCACACCCAGGGATGGAACGAAGTATCGCCGATCCCGCTCAGTTTCGTCTCGAAGGCGAAGGGCACGGTGATCGTTCGCGAAAACTTCTTCACCCCCGAGGCCCAATCCTGGTCAAGCCCGGCATTGGCGTCGTCAAACTCGAATTCCCATGGCCCGTTGAGCGACTGCCATTGTTCCCGCTCGAACTGCGGCTGCGGATATTCCGGACGCGGCGCCTGCTGAGCGGCGCACAGCGAGGCGGCAAACAACACAAACAGAAATTTCATAAGGGCTTCCTTCCCACGGCGAACAGGTGCATGCTGCAGCCGAGCAGCGGCGCATCTCGTTCCACGCGCCTCACCAGCGCGAGCAGGCGCTCCCGCCGGCGCGCATCCCGCCACCGCTCTTCAAAATCCTTGGCCAACCATCCCGGACCTTCCACTCCGAGCACTTCGATATCGCAAAACCCGGATTCGGAGGCTTCCGCGTGAATCTCCTCCGGGCGGTGAAACACCGCCGTCGTGAAATATTTGAGCCGGCCCGTGTCATTGCGGTGCTGCCCGTCCACGAGGTCCCGCTGCAATATCGGCCAAAACGCGTCGTCATCGACAAAGCCATCCACCATCGAGTGCAGCAGAGAAGCATAACGGCTGATGACCGAGGCGAACAGCAAGCCTCCGGGATGCAGCACCCGCCAGGCCTCGCGCAAGGCCTGCAACCGGTCCGGCCGCGACGTCAGGTGATACAGCGGACCGAGCAGCAGCACGGCATCGGCCCGGTTGTCTTCGCACGGCAGCGCCCGTGCATCCCCCTGCCGCACTCCCGCCAGTGGATACTTGCGCGCCTCCTCGAGGTGCTTCGGAACCGGATCGAGAAGATGCACCTCATAGCCGAGAGCGGCGAGCCAACCCGCATAGACGCCCGGTCCCCCGCCGATGTCGAGAATCACCGCCGGCGGCTTCGGCAGGCGCCGTTCCAGAATCTCCTCGGTCCGCGCACGCTCGAGAAGTCCCGATCCAGCGAACAGCCGCCCGGCTTCCGAGGCCTCCTCGTAATAGCGGAGAATTTCGTCCACGGCAGCCTTCATCTTCCCAAAGCGCGCTTGCCCGCCTCGAGCACGCGGAGTATCTCCTCCGTATCGAAAACGCATCCGCCCCACGTGCCCCCGCTCACATCCTGCAATGCCGCCCAAAGACGGGTTTCGCCGGGAAGAGCGGCGTCGGGAGCAAGATCGGGCCGCGGCGGGCGCGCGGCAAGAATTCGCGAGCCTTCTTCCACTGTTCCATCGGGCCCCACCAGGTTGACAGACCCTTCGAGCGTGTTGCGGTCGATGAGGATCTCGATCTGGTCCCCGTCGAGCAGTTTCCCGACCGGTCCGCCCGCGAGAGCCTCGGGCGAGACGTGCCCGATGCATGCTCCCGTGGACACGCCGCTGAATCGCGCATCGGTGACCAGCGCGACGTGCTTGCCGAATTCGAGGAATTTCAGCGCCGACGTGAGTTGATAGGTCTCTTCCATGCCGGCGCCCATGGGTCCGCGGCAGATGAGCACAATAATATCGCCCGCCTGTATCCGGCCGCCCTTGATGGCGGCGATGGCGTCCGGCTCGGTAAGGAACACACGCGCCGGACCGCGTTTGCGGTAAACGCCGCCCGCATCAATCACGCTAGGGTCGATCGAGGTGCTCTTGATGACAGAGCCTTGCGGCGCGAGGTTGCCCGTGGGGAAGCATACCGTGGATGTGAGCCCCGCCTGACGGGCGGATTCCGGAGAGAAGATCACCTGATCCGGATCCACGCCATCCCGCTGCGTCAGCAATCGCCGCAATTCCGCGCGCCGCTCGGAATGCACCCACCAATCGAGCGATTCGCCCAGCGTGGCCCCGGTAGCGGTCAGCGCGCCGGGTTCCAGCAACCCGGCATTGCGCAGGTGAAGCATCACCTCCGGTACGGCGCCGGCCAGAAACACCTGCACTGTCGGATGATTCCGCGGGCCGTTCGGCAGTGCGTCCACCAACCGCGGTGTCTGGCGATTGACGCGCGACCAGTCATCCACCGTGGGCCGCCTCAATCCCGCCGCATGGGCAATGGCGGTGAGATGCAGCAGGATGTTCGTCGATCCCCCGAACGCCGCGTGCACGATCATCGCATTGTGCAGCGCGGCCTCGGTGAGAATGTCCTTCATGCGGATGCCGCGCTGCTCCATATGAAGGATGGCGCGCGCCGAGCGGCGGGCCATATCGGTCCAAATCGGATGCCCGCTCGGAGCGAGCGCCGAATGCGGCAGCGACATCCCCAGCACCTCGCCGAGAACCTGCGAACTCGCCGCCGTGCCCAGAAACTGGCATCCGCCGCCCGGAGAGCCGCAGGCGCGGCAGCCCATCTCCGCGGCGTACTCGAGGCTGATGTCGCCATGGGCGAAACGCGCGCCGATGGTTTGCACTTTGCCGGCGTCCTCACCATCCTCGGCTGCCAGCGTCACTCCGCCCGGTACCAGGATGCACGGCAGGTCATGCGTCGCGGCCAGCGCCATCATCATCGAGGGGAGCCCCTTGTCACAGGTAGCCACCCCGATCACCCCGCGCCGCGTGGGCAGCGACCGGATCAGGCGCCGGAAAATGGTGCTCGCGTCGTTGCGGTACGGCAGGCTGTCAAACATGGCAGGCGTGCCCTGGCTGCGCCCGTCGCACGGGTCCGTGCAATAGCCGGCAAAGGGGATGGCGCCACTGGACTTCAACTCGCGGGCAGCCGCTTGCACCAGCAGCCCTACCTCCCAATGACCCGTGTGGTAGCCGAGCGCGATCGGCGTGCCATCCTCGGCACGGATACCGCCATGCGTGCTCAGCAGTAGAATCTCCCTGCCGCCGAGTTGCGACGGCTCCCAGCCCATTCCCGCGTTTTGTGTCCAGCCGAAAAGATCGCCCGATGGCCGTTCGCGCAACATCTCGGGGGTCAGCGGCAGCATCCCCTTGGGCCCGGGGACATGCGTCCGGATATCAAACAATGAAGCATCGGCGGAATCGAGAAGATCGGCGGGAATCGAAGAGTTAGACATGCTCGCTATTCATGATAGAATCCCGGCCATGCCGATGACACGCCGGAACGCGGTAGCCGCCCTGACCGCGGCCTCTTATCAGCGAGTGATGGGGGCCAACGACAGAGTACAGGTGGGCTTTATTGGATATGGCCTGATCGGCCGCCAGCATGTTTCCGACTTCAAGAATCAGAAAGATGTGGATATGGCGGCGATGGCGGAAACCTACCAGCCCCGCCTCGAGGAGGGTTTACAGGATTGCGGCCCGCGCGCCAAAGGCTACCGTGACTTCCGCAAGCTCATCGACAACAAAGACATCCAGGCCGTGGTCGTTTCCACCCCGGATCACTGGCACGCCCTCATGACCATGATGGCCTGCGCCGCCGGAAAGGACGTCTATGTCGAGAAGCCGCTGACGCTATTCATCGACGAAGGCAAGTGGATGGTGAAGGCCGCGCGCCGCTACAACCGCGTGGTGCAGGTGGGCACGCAGCAGCGTAGCGGATTGCACTATCAGAAAGCGCGCGAACTGGTGCGCGAAGGCTACCTCGGCAAGGTGCACCACGTCAGCATGAACGCCGCGCGAAACGTGATGCCCGGCTTCGGCGCCTTTCCCCCGGAGGCGCCGCCAAGCGAACTCGACTACGACATGTGGCTCGGCCCCGCGCCCAAACGCCCTTACCAGAAACTGCGTTCGCTCTACCATTTCCGCTGGTTCTGGGATTACTCCGGAGGCCAGATGACCAACCTCGGCGCGCACCACATCGACATCGTGCAGTGGTACATGGGCGTGAAAGGTCCGCGCGTGGTCTCCTGCGTGGGAGGACGCTGGGACCTCGAAGGCGACGGCGAGGTGCCGGACACGCAGGACGCCGTGTTCCGATACCCGGAATTCACCGCCACCATCTCGCTGCGCGAAGCCGCCGTGGGCAGGCCCGTTCCCGGACTCGAATTCATGGGCCACAAAGCCAGTCTCGTGATCGGCCGCGGCGGCTTCGATATCACCCCGGAAATGAAGATCGACCCGAATAATGCCGTGCCGCAGTTCAAAGGCCACTCCACCGGCGGCGTGCGGCATACCGCCGTCAAGCCCGTGCCGTGGACGCAGCCCATGAAGGAGCCTGGATCGAGCGATCAGCAATTCGACCTCCACGTGCGCAACTTCCTCGATTGCATCAAGACCCGCCAGCGCCCCATCGCCGACGTCGAAGGCGGCCACCAGATCACCACCGCCTGCCACCTGGCGAACCTCTCCCTGCGCCTCGGCGGCCGGAGCCTGCGCTGGGACGCCGAAAAGGAAACCATCGCCGGGGATGCCGAAGCCGCGGCCATGATGCGCCGGCCGTATCGGGCGCCGTGGGACAAGGTGCTGGAGGGGTTGGGAGTGCTGTGAGATCTCCAGCAAGAGGGAAAACTGCCAGCGGCTTGCAGTTCTGTGGTTGCAGTTGTGTGGTTTGCGCCACGGTGCGCTGTCGGCTAAACTGCAAGCATGAAGCTCCTGGTGACGTTGGAGAAGGACGAAACCGGCATGATCGTTGCCGAATGTCCGTCCATTCCCGGATGCGTATCGCAAGGCAGGACCGAGACGGAGGCGCTCGTCAACATCCGTGAGGCCATTGCTGGCTGTTTGGAGGCCAGAAAAGCGAACAACATGCCGCTGACGGTGGATGTTCGTGAAATCGAGGTCCCTGCATAGTGCCGCACTTCCCCGCATTTCAGGGGAGTTGGCAATCAGAGCATTTCAAAAGGCAGGCTGGCGCAAGGACAGGCAACATGGTAGTCACGTAATTCTTCTCAAGCCAGGTGCTCATGTGAGCTTGTCAGTGCCACTACACCGTGAACTCGCACCAGGGACTCTGCGATCTTTGATCCGGGCCTCGGGATTATCTGTTGCTCAATTTCGCGAACTACTTTGAGGGTGGCGGGGTAGCCCATCTTGAGCCGGGTTTGAAACAATAGAATCACCTGAGGATGGGTACTCAGAAGACAACCGGGTACGATGCTGCGCAGAATGAGCGAGATCACGACGACCTCGATCGCTGGCGCTTCGCTGGTGACATAGTTGAGGTCATCATAGGCACTCCGCCGGATTGGTCTGCCCGCATTGGCGTGTTCGGCAAATGGGGCGAAGGCAAGAGCACAGTTTTACGCTTCGCCGAATATCTGCTCAAGGAAAAGCAATGTCTTGCGATTCGGTTCAACCCTTGGGCCATTCGAGACTGGAATGATCTGTGGTAGGAATTCGGGAGCGCCGTCTTTGAGGCTCTCTCCTCCGCTGACATTCCATACGACGGCTCTTGGAAGAAGAGTGTGCGGGATGCTGGAAAGTGGCTTGAATCAAAAGGTGTGGCTCGATTTGCCGAGAACGTTGCAGACTACTTTGGGAAAGGCAAGGCTTACAGTACAACTTTTGGCGTTGTGGGCCGCTGGCTTCGGGTCGATGGACCCCAGATCCGTGCAATTCGAGACAAACTCGGAGACCGCCGAATTGTCGTACTGATTGACGACTTAGATCGATGTGCGCCGGACTTGCTGCCCCGCCTTTTACTCTCCTTGCGGGAATTGTTGGACTTGCCGGGCTTCACCTTTGTCCGACTGGACCAAGTCTCAAACCAGGAGTCGTGGCGTGAGCCTGGAGGACGTTGAAGTGGAGTTGTTCCGTGCCGCTCTCGCAATGAGGCAAAAACTCTTGGAAGAGGCGAGTGATGTGGGGTCAATCCCCGAGCACGACTCCACCACTGGGCAAGCAGGAAAGCTGTTGGAGATGATCGGCCAATTCTTAGCCATTCCGGGAAAGTTCACTCCGGCTAGATTTCAGATGTTGTATAACCAAGTCTTGCGCTGGATACCCTTTCGGACTAACCCAGGGGATCAGGATCAACGAAAACTCGAGAAAGCACTTCTTCTCAGGTTGGTTTCCAATGCTGACACAAACACGCATGCTGAACTCCTTCGGCTTCTGGCCCCCTGGGCATTAATTAACTTGGGCAGCCGATGGCGGGCCGTTGAACGATGAGCGTGCTGTCGAGATGCAGGTGCAACTGAGGAAAGAGCTTGTAAGGCTTGTGTCCGTTTCGGTTAGCGAACAGACTATTGATTTCCTGCACCAGGACGGCAGCGTCCGGCAACTCAACGAACGGAGCCGTCTTGAAGCCTTCAAGTATTGCCTGTTTCACCCCGATTCTCCGGTGAGGAAGTCTAACCTCAGGCAGGCATTGATTGAACTACTGCGCCAGGGCGAACAGGATGCTGTAATATATCGCAATGCTCGCCTTTTGCTTGCGTTGCTCGTCCGGATTCGGCGTGAGGGCCTCGACATGATCACTCGTGAAGAAGTGGCTGATATGTTGTTGGACGAGGAGCTTGTAAGGCAGCTCTGGATTACCGCTACCTCCAGAGAAATTCAATACCGAATGCAGGACAGCATGCTTGAAATTCGTCAATTTCTGATCCAGAACGGTGTATCAGAGGAATGGCTGCCAATGACCAAGGAGCTTCGGACTCGGCTGGAAACTAGAAGTAACACGCTGCCTACATAAGCCCACTGTTCTCGCACAGCGTTGTGCGGCAGCATTCGTTGAAGTGGGCAATCTACTCATACTCCTTCCACACCCCCATCCCACACCCGGATCTGGTAGCATCTCAGACTATGCTCATCACCGCAGCAATCCTCGCCATTTTTGTCTACGGCATCATCGCGGCCATGCTCGGCTCCATCCTCCCGGATCTCTCGAAGAAGTTCAACCTCACCCCAAAACAAAACGGGAGCATCGCCATGGGCCAGGCCATCGGCCTCATGGCGGGCTCGTTCTTCGTGGGGCCGCTGATTGATGTCGAGGGAGTCAAGGTCGGCTTGCTGCTCGGACTCGCTTTAATAGTCGCCGCGCTGCTCGGCCTACGCGGAGCCGGGGGATTCGGTTCCATCGCCGCCTTTCTGGTGATGCTCGGCGTGGGCGGCGGCATCGTCGTCGTGGGCTCCAACGGGCTTCCGCCGTTTATCCACCTGGGCTCCATCTCCACCGCCGGCGTATTCAACATTCTCAACCTCTTCTTCGGCCTCGGCGGATTGGTGACGCCGCTGGTGGCGGCGCGGCTATTCCGGAACAACTCCTCGAAACTGCTGGTATTCGCGGCTGCCATCACGGCCGCCACGGTGGCCTTCTGCGCAATCACGGAGATGCCCGCCCCCAGCGGCAAGGTGAGCTTCGATTTCTCCGAGGCCGGGGCCCTCCTCGCCACTCCGGCGCTGCTTCTGCTTTCGTTAATCCTGTTCGTCTACGTAGCCTGTGAAGTGGGCGTCTGGAACTGGCTCGTGCGCCATCTCATCGCGCAGGGCGTGCCGGAAGCGCAGGCCCTCACGGTGCTCTCGCTCGGCTTCGCCCTCGGATTGCTTCTGGGCCGCGTGGCCGTTTCGCCCATCCTCACCGGCGTTTCGCCCGAACATGTCCTCACGGGCGCCGCCGTGCTCATGGCCGTCACCACCTATCTCATGCTGCAAAGCGGAAACCCCACCTTGGCCTGGGTCCTCGTATTTCTCGGCGGCATCGCCATGGCCCCGGTATTCCCCACCACGCTCGCCATTGTCAGCGCGCGCTTCCCGGCGATGGCGGCAACCGCCACCGGCATCGCCGTCACCGCGGGGTGGTTTGGATTGGTGGTCAGTTCCCCCATCATCGGCGGAATCGCCGGCGCGGACCCGAAGCGCCTGAAGAAGGCGCTGCTGCTCATCCCCGCGGCATCCGTCATAATGCTCGTGGTGAGCTTCGGGGTGTAGCATGGCCTCGCGCCGCTCCTTTCCGCGAACGGCCGCCGCCGGTCGCGCCGGGCGCGAAACAGCCTCCCAACGTCCTCTTTCTCTCCGTCGGCGACATGAATGATTGGGTCGGATGTCTGGGCGGCCACAGGCATGCGGCCCGACACCACCGGAGTCTACAACAACGAGCAATGGTGGAGACCCGCGCTGCCCGATGCCGTCACGTTACCCATGCATCTCCCGCAAGCAGGGCTACCACGCGGCGGGCTTCCATCCGCCCGATCAGTGGGATGAGTTCCCGCTTCAGGAATTCGACGGCCCCTGGTACCGCCGCGCGGAGTGGTATCCGTGGGTGAAGAAGATTCCCAATCCTCCAAGGGCGAGTTTCGACTGGGGCATCCTCGACCACCCCGAATCCGCCTTCGGCGATCAGAAGGCCATCCAATTCGGCATCGGCTTCCGCCGGCCCGAGGATCCCCGAGGTTCCGGAAAATGACGTTAACGACGTGCCGCCCATCGGACAGAAGTTCGCCGCCTTCCGCCCCGACGAGCACAAGCGGATTGTCGCCGAAGGAAAATGGCGCGACATGGTGCACAAATCTCGGCGCTGTGGGAGCGGCCGAACCACGTGCCGCTGATTGTGGCGAGGCCTGGCGTACAGGCAAACGGTACAACCCGCGCACGGTCCGTAAGCCTGCTCGATCTCTACCCGACCGTGCTCGAGATGTGAGGCCTGCCCCCTCGGCGGGAACTTGAAGGTGAGAGCCTGCTTCGTAATCAGATGGCGCGCGCCGGATGCTGGCGCTACATCCGCTACAGCGACGGCTCGGAGGAGCTTTATGACCGCGCCGCCGATCCGAACGAATGGAAGAACCTCGCCTCCGATCCGCGCCATGCGGCGCTGAAAGCCAGTCTGGCGAAATACTTTCCAACCCGTAGCGCGGCACCCGTGCCAGAACGCGGCGCATACGATTTCGATTTCGCCGGCAATACCTGAAAGCGGAAATAGGAGCCAGCTCAACCCGAGGGCAAACGTTGCGCGGTGAGCGGCTGCCGGCGCGCATGGTTTGCGTTCGCTGCCGCTCTTAACCCTCTGTTAACTCATTTAATTTCAATCAATTACAATTATGGCATTCACCTTGCTTTCCTTGCAGATCGTAAGGAGATCCTGAATGAAACCCTCTCTACTATCCATCGCTCCGGCGGTCCTCGCCGCTGCCGCGTTCGCCCAGGGCGGGCCCCACGGACCACCCGTTTCCCGAGGCAATGTGCTCGACATGGCCAAGCTTCAGACCATCGAAGGCAAGATCACCACCATCGACATCGCCTATGGCGTTCAGTACCCATCTATTGTCGTCGCCCAACAGCAGATCAAAGTCGCTCCGGTCTGGTTCTTCCTGGAGAACGACTTCGAATTGTCGATTGGACAAGCAGTCAAGGTGACGGTTGCTCCCTCGCCGCGCGCAACGGACCCTTATCTGTACGCCATCAAAATCGAAGCCGGCAATGCATCCCTGCTGCTGCGCGACACTGCGACGGGTGTTCCCTTGTGGAGTATGCGCATGTACGGCGGACCTTCCACGCCACCCCAGGTGAGCGCCGGTACCGGATGCGTGGATCCCCAGTCGCTCACTCTTGTGGCGGGTGTCATTGATAAGCTAAGCGCGGGCCTTGGAATTCAATTCCCCAGCATGGTGCTGCAAACCGATAGAGGACTCATCACACTGAAACTGGCGCCCGAACGTATTCTGATGGCAGCGGACCTCGAACTCTCGCCGGGATCCAGGGTCACCGTCAAATATGGATTCGAGACCTGCACGGGCGAATACCTGGCTTTGCAGATCACGGACCAGGCCGGACGGACGGTCATTCTCCGCAACGACGATGGCTCGCCGGCTTGGAACTAAACGTGCTCCAGATCGGTTCAGAGGGGCTGCCTGAAAAGGCAGCCTTTCTGTTTGCAACGGAGGGCCCGCATGAAACGGGAGAAACGCCTCACCTGATTGCGGCAAACCGCGCAGGATTGGCGCGTCACCTGCCCGGGATTGATCGCATCGGCAAAAGAGTGAGGAGAAAGAGATTGACCATGCTTCCCTTTAAACAGATTCTCTGCCCGGTGGATTTTAGCGACCTCTCGGCTCTCGCGCTGCGGTACGCGGTGTTGCTGGCGGGGCGCTCAGGCGGGTTGGTAACCGCCGTCCATGCCACTACCTTTGAAGCCCCGGCCTATTTTTCACAAAGCCGGCTACGGGAACTGGAGCGCCAGTTCCACGAAGCGCGGGAGGAGGCGCGTCAGGCTTTGGAGAAGTTCGCCGGCGGCAACCATGATGTTCATACACTGGTGGTGGATGCCCGGCCCGTCGCCGCGATTCTGTGGACCGCGGAAAGGGTCGGCGCGGACCTGATCGCGATGGGCACACGCGGCCGCAGCGGTTTTGAACGCTACCGCATGGGGTCGGTAGCCGAACGGATTCTTCATGAATCCCCGGTGCCGGTGTTGACGGTCCGCGAAACCCCGGGGCGTCAGGACCTCTCAATACGCAAGGTGCTTTGCCCGGTCAACGATTCCTCAGCGGCGCGCAAAGCCCTGGATCTGGCCGCGGAATTGGCGGCGGCGTTCGACTCGACGCTCGTGGTGGCGCACGTCGATGAGGCTGGGGCGCCGGGCGGCGAGGAGTTGTGCCAAGCCGTTCCCGATGTGGTGCGCGGAAAGTGCCGCATCGAGGAGATCGTGCGGAAGGGAAATGCGGCCGAGGAGATTGTCCGGTTGGCGGGCGAACAGAACGCCGGCCTGCTGGTGCTGGGGGCGCGGCACAAAGCATTTGCGGATACCACAGTGATCGGTACGACAACCGCCCGCGTAGTGAGGCACGCGCCATGCCCCGTGTTGACCATTGTCCAACAAGCTTGATGGGTTCAGCGCCTCATCGAGCCACGCCCTCGCCAGACCGGGCGGCCGTCGCTGTCCCGAAGTTCCAGGGTCTTGTCCTGCCGCGGCAGATAGATCCGCGCGGCATGGAACCGTGCGCCCATCCAGAACCCGGTCACCTTGACGCGATCTCCGGTTTTCGGCTTGAAGTTCTGCTCCAGCAGATAGCGCATCGAGCCCAGAATGACCTTCGTCAGTTCCCCGTCATGCCTCACCTCGAGATAAGGGGGGCCTTCCCCGGGGATGGTGTGGATGTGTTCAATGGCGCCCTCGAACTGAACCGTGGCAGGGCCCGTCGAGAACGCGGCAAGGAAAGTAATCCACATCAAGGCAGTCATCACTGGCTCCTCCTTCCGAGACCCGAATCACTTACCCGTGGCCGTGGTGATCGCCAGGGTGACGTTCCATCGGGTGTCTCCCAATGCAGGAAGTGCAATTCGCTTGCCAAGAATCAACTTATTGAAAACACGTCACTCTGCGCGCAGCCTTTGCACACGGGCCCGCCTCCGCCACGCAGGCGTTGCCGGGGAGGATTGCCATGAAGTGGGGTGGAAAACTGCTGCCGGCCCTGTTCGTGGTCCTCTCCTTTTTCCTGCTGGCCAGTTCGGTGCGAACCTTCGAGGCCCTGCGGGCGCAGAAAGAGGTTTATCTGCGCAGCCGCGCCGCCTCCATCGCCAGCCGGCTGGAGACGTTCCGCAATGGGGAAAACGACAAGGCAATCATTGACGCGGTGCTGGAGGACGAACCGGGCCTCCTCGGCCTTCAACTCATCCGGCCCGGCGATCGGGTACCGGGGCTCGAACCGGTCTGGAACGGAGATGAACTCTTCCGGACGGCCGTTCTCAACGGAACCTTCCGGACCTGGGTGCCTTTTCATGCGGATGAGGGAATGCGCGTGGCGCGCATCGATCTGGCCCTGCCCTCCGCGGACTTCCTGGTAGTGGAAGCCCGCCATAACCTCGTGTTTGCTTCTCTTGCCAGCATGGCTATGATCTTGGTTGCCTGGTACTGGGTCTGGACCACCCGGCGTCGGGCAAAATTGGAGCATCTGGCGGAGTTGGGAAAGATGTCCGCCGTCTTGGCGCACGAGATTCGCAACCCCCTGGGCGCCATCAAGGGATTCGCCCAGTTGGCCGGCGAAAAACTGGACCAGAGCGAGAAGCCATTCGCGGACACTATTGTGAGCGAAGCCGTTCGCCTCGAAAACCTGGTAAACGACCTGTTGCGCTACGGACGTCCCCCCGAGCCTCACTTCCGCCTAGTGGAGTGGTTCGAAATCGAAGAACGGCTACGGGCGCATGCTGCGCGGATGGGACCGGCAAAGATTACCTTCTCCGGCGAGTCCATTTATTGGCGGACGGATCCGGATCTCCTGGTAGAGGCGTTGCTCAACCTTATGCGCAACGCGGTCGAGGCGGCCGGCGAGGATGGCGAAGTGCGGGTGGAGGTCAAACGTCACCCGGTGCGCGGATTCTGCATCTCAGTGAACGACAACGGACCCGGAATTCCCGAAAAGCTTCGCGACAAAGTGATGGAGCCCTTCTTCACTACGAAATCCATGGGTACGGGGCTCGGCCTGGCCATTACCGGCAAGATCGCTGGGATTCTGGGAGGAAAGCTACAACTGCGCTCCCGAAGTCCTTCGGGAGTGGAAGCGGAGTTGATCTGGCATGGAATGCATCCTAATCATTGACGACGACCCCGGTTTCCAAAAGCTGCTGGAGGCCATCCTGCGCGGCGAAGGCTATTGCGTCGATGCATGCCGCACCGTGAGTGAAGCCATCGACAGAGGCGGCAGGCGCGAATACCACCTCGTCATCAGCGACTTGAAACTCCCCGACGGGGATGGCATTGGCATCCTCCGCTGGTTCCGCGAACACTGCCCTGAAACACCCGTCATCATGATCACCGGATTCGGCACGGTTCACACCGCGGTGGAGGCCATGAAGCTGGGCGCCGTGGACTATTTGGGCAAGCCGCTGAGCAGCCCCGATGAATTGCGCCTGCTCGTGAAGCGGATCCTTTCCGCCCAACAGACCGAACAGCACTATCACCTCCTTCAGGAGGAAGAACAGAAGCGTTTCTCCTGCGGCGACATGATCGCCGGCCACCCCAAAATGCTTCGCCTCATGGAACTGGTGCGGAAGGTGGCGCCCACCAACGCCACCGTCCTCATCAGCGGCGAGAGCGGAACGGGCAAGGAGATCATCGCCCGCTGCATTCATATGAACAGCCAGCGCTCCGGCAAAGTCTTCGTCCCTGTGAATTGCGCCGCGCTGGCGCCCACGCTGATCGAGAGCGAACTGTTCGGCCACGAAAAAGGAGCGTTCACCGGGGCCTCCGCGCAACATCAGGGACGATTTGAAAGAGCCCACGGCGGCACGCTGTTTCTCGACGAGATCGGAGAACTCGACGGAAACCTGCAAGCCAAGCTCCTGCGCGTGTTGCAGGAAAAGGCATTCGAACGCGTCGGCGGCTCACGGCAGATCTCCGTCGACGTGCGCATGATTGCCGCCACCAACCGCGACCTCAGGAAGCAGGTCGCCGCCGGACGATTTCGCGAAGATCTCTATTACCGCCTCACCGCGTTCCCGCTCGAAATTCCCCCGCTGCGCGAGCGCGCCTCCGACGTCCCCCGGCTCGCCGGACACTTCCTGCGCCGCGCGGCCAGCGGCCTCGGCAAAACCGCCCCCTCCTTGAGCGCCGATGCCGAAACGGTGTTGATGGAATACACCTGGCCCGGTAACGTGCGCGAGTTGGAAAACATGATGGAGCGCGCCGCCATCCTGTGCGAGGGCATGGTCCACGTCGACGACCTGCCCGTCGCGGGTCAGGGAATGGCGCACCCCACCGCCTTCAAAGACATCGAGCGGAAAGCCATCATGGACGCGCTCGAAGCCCACCAGGGCAACCGCACGCGCGCCGCCCGGCAGCTCGGCATCAGCCTGCGGACGTTGCAATACCGCCTGAAGGAATACGGAGCGACTGGACATCATCCAGAGGCTGCACCTTCCGAACCAATGTGAACAGCGCCGAAATCGCGATCGCGGGCATCAGACCCGCCGCAAGAAATACCGGTAGGTAGCCAAAGCGGTCCACCACAATTCCCGTGGCCAGCGTGACGGCAATGGTTACCGCGCCTTCGCACATCCCCGTCAGTCCGGTGAGGCGCGCCAGCACCGGCGCGGAGAACAGATCCGTCAGCAGCCCGATGTGGTTGGCCGATGTCGCCCCCAGGGCGAAAGTGGCCAGGCAGATCAACGCCACCGCGCTGGCTTCACCCGGCGCGAAGGGCACCGCCGAAGAGATCAGACACAGCGCTCCGCACAGAGCGAACGCCGCCTTGCGGGCGGCGTCCACCGAAGCGCCCCTCCTCATGAGATACCCGGAAAACCAGCCGCCGCCCAGATTGCCCAGCCCCGCAAACAGGAACGGAATTCCGGCGAACAGGCCGATCATCTCCATCGAAAAGTGCCGCTCCCGCTTAAGGTATTCAGGCAGCCAGTACCAGTAGAAATGGGTCACTGGCCCGGCGAAGGCGCGGATCATGACGGCTCCCCAAACCTGCCGTGTCTTGAGCAGCCCTCCGATTGGGACGCCGGGGCCGCTGACGGCAGGTCGAGGCACCCGGTCCCGATAGCGCATCACCCAGGGAACGATCCACAAAATCCCCAGGGCGC
>JAIXKK010000187.1 GCA_026954325.1 Bryobacterales bacterium
TCGCCGCCGACTCGCAGTGCCGCGTCTGGTCGTCGAAGAAGATGTCGGCGCCGAAAGCCTTGAGGAACTCGCCCTTGTCGCGGCCGCCGAGGAAAAGCGCTTCGTCGATACGGATGCCCCAGCTGCGCAGGGTGCGGATCACCCGCTCATGGGCGGGGGCGCCGCGCGCCGTCACCAGCGCGGTGCGAATGGGCGAGGCATTGGCGGGGTAGCCGGACTGGATTTCGTGCAAGGCCGCCAGGAAAGGACGGAAGGGGCCACCTGAAAGGGGCCGGTCCTTCGCCTCGGCCTCGTTGCGGTTGAAGGCATCGAGGCCGTCGGCCGCGTAGATCCGCTCCGACTCGTCGGAGAAGAGCACGGCATCGCCGTCAAAGGCGATGCGCAACTGGCCGTCGGAATTTGTCCCAGCAGCCGAAGGCAGGATGGTCGCAGCCGCGATGCCAGCCTCCAGCGCCTTTCTCACGTCCCCGGCGTCGGTCGAGAGAAACAAGTGGGCGCCGAAGGCGCCGATGTAGCGGTAGGGGCTCTCGCCGCGCGTAAAGGCGGCTCGGCTGATGTCCAGACCGTGATGGCGGATGGAGTTGAAGACGCGCAGCCCGGTGTCGGCGCTGTTGCGGGAGATGAGAATGACTTCAACACGCGGGGCGGCGCCGTTGAGGGCCAACAGCTTCCTCGCGAGGGGGAAGGCGACACCGGGGGCGAGGGGCTCGTCCTCCTTCTCGATCTGGTGGCGCGAGTAGGCATCCTCGCCGCCCAGCTCGAAGACGCGGTGGCTTTCGTCGAGGTCGAAGAGCGCGCGCGAAGAAATCGCCACCACGAGGCGGGCATCTTTTGATGGCCGCGGTTCCTGCGGACGCGCTGTCAAGTCAACCTCCCCCTTATTTCACACACATTGTCGCCGATTGCGGGCCGGAGGGGGTGTACGACATTCCACCCGCATGTCGGAGACAGGCTCACGGCAACTCCTTGAGCCTGTCGATCAGCCGGCGACGGCAGCTCGACGATTGCATTTGCGCGCACGCTCAATGCCGGAAGATCCGCCTGTCGCGGTGGCCGACGGTGATGATCTCACCCGTTTCCGCCAGGACGGCATAGGCGTCGAGGTAACGGTTGAGCATGCGATCGAGGCACTTGCGCTCCAGGCGCCGGCGGGCGGCCTTGTCGAAGTAGAGGATGCAGCCGCCATGGTGGTCATGCTCCTCCTGCCCGAAGTCGAGCAGGGCTTCTATGACGGAGGGCGAAATGGCCCGCTTCTGCATGCGGGTGCGGGCATGTTCGGTCAGGCGCAGTTCGGTCATTTTGGGCCTTCTTCAGGATACGGATGGCCCATTGTTGCAGGGGGCAGTCTCAGGGCGTGAGCCTACTTAATGCAAGCGAAAAAGCCTTTTCCGGGCCATCCCCCCCCATAGATGGCAGGGTTTACTCAAGATTTGCTTTTTTAAATCGGCTATTTTGTTCTTTTCAAGAAAGGAGAAGCTATGAAGAAAATCAGCATTACTCGTCGAAAGAGATTTGCACGTGAGTTAAGAAAACAAATAATCTGTTTGTCTGATCAGGAAATTTTGAGCATTGGATCTGGGCGCAATGCGTTCTCGCTCTTCTATGAGGTTGGCGATATTCATTTCGATTCATATTTTTCTAGGGACTACCCCGATGGCGCTGCTGAGGCGTATTGGCGGCAATTTGGAATGCGGCAAGGAATAGTTCTGGATCTTGACGACGATCTCCTTGAACTTCCCGAAGAATTAACTGATGAGCTAACGTTTTTGTCAGAGGAAAAGGAAACTCGATTTATCAAGCACCTGATTCCAATACTTGTGCAAGGATTAAGCGTCAAGGCTCAACAGCTCAGAGATCGGTACTTGCAGACTGCGGAACACGCCATTAAGACAGCCTGTTCCCTGGCTGAGGATGTAATGGCCAGTGAGTAGTATCTGCCGAGCATGAGGACGAGGTCTTCGAGCAAGATACTGATACCAGCGTCCTCTTCGAACGCTTCATAGCCTCCAGCGCGCAAACGATGGCCTGGGGCACGATGCCCTGGCAGGTCACCTAGAAGCGGTAGCCCGGCCAGATCTCGTCGACGCTGCGGGAAAGATCGTAGCCGAAGGCTTCCTGGATCCGGCCATGGATGGCTTCTGGCGCTTCGCCCTGCCGGGCCAGCCAGATGGCCGTGACGGTGGCCTCCGCGCCCTTGATGCCTTCAGGGTGGTTGTGGGAAACCGCCGTGACATGGCGGGCCAGGGCGAGCGCCTCGTCGAGGCTTCTGGCCAGCCAGGCGGCGGGGCTGACGCGCATGGCGGCGCCGTTGCCGTAGCTGTTGTAGGGGCCCATCCTGGCATCGCGCAGCCAGACGGCAAAACTGCCCCCATAGCCCCGGCCGGGAAAGCGATAACCCCACTTGCGCAGCGCAGCAGCCGGGTCGCCGCAGTCGAGCAGGCACTCGGCCACGGCAATGGTGCACACGGTGTCATCGGTGTATTCGGACTTCTCGCTGAAGAGCGGGAACTCCCGGCTCTTCCATGCATTGAACTCGTAGACCGATCCGATGATGTCGCCGATGCAGGCGCCGAGCATTCATTTCTCCCTGAAGAGGTCGTGCTTCATCAGCTCCAGCATGCCGATGAAGTCGAGCGGGT
>JAIXKK010000215.1 GCA_026954325.1 Bryobacterales bacterium
GCTGGTGCGGAATATCTGCTGAACTGACCGCCTGGTTGCGTTTGATGTGACCACCTAGTCTCATTGAAGTGACCATCCAGCATCCGGCAACCAACGGCCAAGTTCGGAACTACGGTCAGGCTAAGGCAACGTCTCAAACTCGGCCGAAGCGGCCATTCACGGCATGATGAGGGCAGCCATGTGGTAGGTAAATTGAATGTCCGTTCCCCTGCCAAATCTAACTGGCACATTCGACTTAAAGCCGCAATTTTCTTCTTGGAAGAACCTCAGCCGATTATGGAAAGAAACGGCATCGATATCGAAAGTCTCCATCGGCCTAGCGTCACTCTCTGACACGCCGCATCACAACTTCTTTACTATCGGGCCTCTTGCAGCGCAGACGCCAGTCGTCGCCGTGCCTCAGGTGGTCGCATGCGAGTTGTGTGCCGTCGGGTGCCGTCAGGATGGTGGAACCGAAAAGGAAATCCATTTCCTGCTTGATGTGCGGGTGTTTGTGAGCGGGATCCCAGCCGAACCGAAGCGCCTGTTCGCCGGTCGTGTCTTTGCGAGCTTCTCCGGCCACGCCGGCGTAGGTTTTGCCATCAAGGGTTACAGCGATACGTGCAACGCCCGCCAGGATGGGGCTCTCCACAGTCGCCGAAGCAGCATTGCCCGATACGGGCTTGAGCAGCGACGTTTGTGTGCAGCCTGACAGTCCTCCCGTCGCCGCGGCAAGGGCCAGAGCAATCGAAGCGATCCTCATGAATCGATTCCTTGATTGAGGCCGGCTGCGAGGTGCCATCCTTCTCATCGTCCGCCTCAGCGAATCTCAATTGCGCGTTGAATGTCGCTCACGAAGATCCACCCCGCCTCGGCCTGCCCGGTGTGCCCCGCACGGGCGATGACATCGACCAGCGCGTCGGCCGCCTCGTCCGGGCAGGCCAGTTCCAGCCGGTATTCGGCGACGACGGCCTCGGCCAGTTCCATGGAGTAGTGCTGCTGCGTCGGGTCGCCGCTGGCGAGCGGCCGCTGCACCTGGGATACGGTGATGTTGTGGCAGCCGGCGCCGGCGGTGCCCAAGTCGCACAGGCCCGACTCCCGCAGCGCCTGGAGTACGTCGGCGATACGGTGCTGGCGGATGAATGCCCTGATCTCTTTCATGCCGATTCTCCCTCGGTCGCTTACTCGAAACGGAAAGGGATGCGCGTTCCCTCGTTGGTGACGCAATAGCCCGCCGGCGCGCCAATTGCCTGCCATGCGACGACACATCGCAGCGTGGCACCGTCTCCGGCAGTCAACTTAGGCTCGGCCGAATACACATAATGGTTGGTATCTGCGCCGGACTCGATGTTCCGGAAATGCCGGATGTCGGTGCCGTATTGACGACGCAGCGCTGCCAGGTTCGGCTGGCGCTGGACGGCGAAGCCCCGGCCCTCGTAACGCTTGCCGCGGAACTCCAGGGCCATGAGCGGCGCCTCCTGTCCCTCGTGCCTGAACACGCCGAGCGTGAGTGCCGGATCGCTGTCTTCTGGGATCAGGCTGGTGTGGATGTGTCCGGCGCATCCGGCGAGCGCGAGCGCCGCCAGGCCGGCCGATACTGCAAGCAAGGTTTTCATGATGTTTCCTTTCCGTTCGATCAAACCGATGGTTTCCTGCGCTCCGCCCGCGTTTCCACCCACTCGTACATGAGCGGCAGGAGCAGCAGGGTCAGCGCCGTGGAGGTGAACAGCCCGCCCACCACCACGGTGGCCAGCGGCCGCTGGGTTTCCGCGCCCACGCCCTGCGAGAGCAGCATCGGAATCAGGCCGAGGATGGCCACCGAGGCGGTCATCAGCACCGGACGCAGGCGCAGGCTCGCGCCCCGGCGCACCGCCTCGCGGATCGACAGGCCCTGGCGGCGCTGGTCGTTGAGGAAGGACACCAGCACGATGCCGTTGAGCATCGCCACGCCAAACACGGCGATGAAGCCGATGGCCGAAGGCACCGACACGTACTGCCCGGTGATCGCCAGGCCGAACACGCCGCCGATGACGGCGAAGGGCACGTTGGCGATGATGAGCCCGGCGTGGGTGAGGGAATTGAAAGCGGTGTAGAGCAGCAGAAAGATGAGGCCGATGGTGAGCGGCACAATCAGCGCCAGCCGCGCCATGGCGCGCTGCTGGTTCTCGAAGGCGCCGCCCCACTCGATCCAGTAGCCCTCGGGCAGCTTCACCTGGCTCCTGATTTTCGCATCGGCCTCCTTGACGAAGCCGTCCACGTCGCGGCCCTTCACGTCCATCTGCAGCACCGCATAGCGGCTCAACTGCTCGCGGCGGACGAAGGTATAGCCCTCGTCCATTTCCACCGTGGCGACGCGCGAGAGCGGCACCAGTGCCCCGGTCTGGGTGCGCAGCGGGATGTCGCCGATCGCCTGCAGGCTGTCGCGGAAGGCCGGATCGAGCCGCACCTGGATGTCGAAGCGGCGCACGCCGTCGAGCAGCGTGCTGACGGCCTTGCCGCCGATGCCGGCCTGGACCACTTCGAGGATCTCGTCGGCATTGATGCCGAAGCGCGCCGCCTCCTCGCGCCTGACTTTCACCACGATCTGCGGCTTGCCCTTGTTGGCTTCCAGCGAGAGATCGGCCACCCCCGCCACCTTGCCCAGCACCGGCTTGATCTCGGCCGCCAGGCGGTCGAGCGCGGCCAGATCGGGTCCGTAGAGCTTGAGGGCCAGCGTCGCGCGCACGCCGGAGATCAGCTCCTCGACCCGCATCTGGATCGGTTGGGTGTTGCCCAGCACGACGGTCGGGATGGCTTTCTCCAGCGCCTCCTTCATGCGGTCGGAGAGTTCCGGCATGGTGAGCTTCTCCGGCCACTCGTCGCGCGGCTTCACGTCCACCAGCACTTCCATGTAGTTGGCGTCGGTGGTTTCCCCCTTCTCGGCGCGGCCGATGGTGGCCAGCACCGATTGGGTCTGCGGGAATTGCTCCTTCAGCACCGCATTCATCCTCTGCGAGACGCGCACCGATTCCTCCAGCGAGGTGGAAGGAATGCCGGTGACGCGGAACATGATGGCGCCCTCCTGCAGCGTCGGCATGAATTCCTTGCCGAGGAGGGGAAAGGCGGCGAGCGCCGCCGCCAGCAGCGCGCCCGCGGCGACGAAGACTTTCTTCTTGTTCTCCAGCGCCCGGTCGAGCAGCGGCAGGTAGACACCCTTGACCCAGCGCACCAGGAAGGTGTCCTTCTCTTCCTTGGGCTTGAGGATCAGCGCCGAGAGCACCGGCACCAGGGTCAGCGTCAGGACGAGCGAGCCGACCATGGCGAAGGTGATGGTGAGCGCCATCGGCTTGAACAGTTTGCCCTCCAGGCCGGTGAGCGAGAAGAGCGGCAGGAACACCACGATGATGATGAGGATGGCGAAGGCGATGGGGTTGATCACCTCGCGCGCCGCCTCCAGGATGACATGGGTGCGGTTCGCCGCCTTCCCCGCCTGGTGGGAGAGCAGGCGGAAGCCGTTCTCCACCATCACCACGGCGCCGTCCACCATCATGCCGATGCCGATGGCCAGCCCCGCCAGCGACATCAGGTTGGCCGAAAGATTGAAGTGCTGCATCAGCAGGAAGGCGATCAGCATGGCCAGCGGCAGGGTGACGATCACCACCAGCGCCGAGCGCACCTCGCCGAGGAACAGAAAGAGCACGATGGCCACCAGGATCGAGCCCTCGACCAGCGCGCTTTCCGCCGTCTTCATGGCCTTCTCGACGATGTCGGTGCGGTCGTAGACGGGATTGAGCGTGACGCCGGCGGGCAGCGCCTGCCGGGCAAGGTCGAGCTTGCGCTTCACCGCGTCCACCACGTTCTTGGCGTTCTCGTTGATGCGGGCCAGCGCGATGCCGAGGGCCACCTCCCGGCCGTCGCGGGTGACGGCGCCGAAGCGCAGCGCCGGACCCTCCTTCACCTCGGCCACCTCGTGCACGTGGATCGGCACGCCCTCGCGTTCGGCGACGACGATGTTGCCGATGTCTGTGGTGTCGGCCACCAGCCCCAGGCCGCGCACCAGGTACTGCTCCTGGCCGAGGTTCACGTACTGGCCGCCCACCTGCCGGTTGTTGGCGGCGAGCGCCTCCATGACGGACTTGAAGCTCAAGCCGTACTTGATGAGTTTCTGCGGGTGGATATGCACCTGGTACTGCTTCTCGAAGCCGCCCCAGGTGGTGACGTCATCCACGCCCGCCGCGGTGCGCAGCATGAGCCGCACGTTCCAGTCGTGCAGGGTGCGCAGGTCCATGGCGGAGAGCTTCTTGTCGGCCGACTCCACCGTGTACCAGAACACCTGGCCGAGGCCGGAACTGTTCGGCCCCAGGCTCGGCTCGCCATAGCCGGCCGGGATGCGCTCCTTCGCTTCCAGCAGCTTCTCGCCGACGAGGCGCCGGGCGAAGTAGATGTCCACGTCGTCCTTGAAGTAGATGCCGACGTAGGACAGGCCGAACAGCGACACCGAGCGGATCTGCTCGACGCCGGGCAGCCCCGCCATGGCGGTCTCGATGGGCGAGGTGAGGAGCTTCTCCACGTCCTCGGCGGCGAGCCCGGGCGACTCGGTGTAGACGTTCACCTGGTTCGGCGTCACGTCGGGGAAGGCATCCACCGGCACGGCAAGGAAGGCGCGCACGCCGAGAAAGACGACGAGGCCGAAGCCCACCAGCACCAGCAGCTTGTAGCGCAGGGAAAGATCGACGATTTTATTCAGCATGTCGTCCCCCTCAGTGGGCGTGGCCTTCGCCAAGCTGCGATTTCATGATCCTCGCCTTGAGGGCGTAGGTTCCCGCCGTCACCACCTTGTCGCCCGCGGCGAGCCCGGCCTTCACCACGACGCGGCCGCGCAGCTTCTCGCCGAGTTCCACCGCGCGCGGCTCGAAGCCGCCGTGCTCTTCGATGAAGACCGTCGGCTGGCCTTGCATCAGCACCACCGCCTCCTCCGGCAGGAGCAATCCCTTGCCCTTGCCGCCGGTGCCACTCGTACGAATGGCCGCGGTGGCGAACATCTCGGGCTTGAGTCGCCCATCGGCGTTGGCGACCTCGACCCGCGCCGACACGGTGCGCGTCTCCTTGTCGACCACGGCGGCGATGTAGGTGAGCTTGCCCGCGAAGGTTTCGTCGGGATAGGCGGCGACCGTCACCACGGCCTCCGCCCCGACCTTGACGCGCCCAAGATCCTTTTCGAACAGATTGGCCTCGATCCACAGCCTGGAGAGGTCGGCTACGGTAAACAGCGGTTTGTCCGGCTGGGCCAGCTCGCCGAGGATGGCGTGCTTCTCGATCACCGTGCCGGCGAACGGCGTCGTGAGCGGGAAGGCGGACACCGCCTTGCCGTCGGCGGCTGGCGCCGGGCTCACGCCCAGCATGCGCAGCCGGTCTCCGGCGGCGGCGAGCGCCGCCTTCGACTTCTCGTACTCGGCGTGGGCGCGCAGATGGTCCTTGCGGGCGATGATCTGCTCGCCGTGGAGCGCCTCGGCGCGCTCGAAATCCGCCTTGGCCAAGGCCTGCGCCGTCCGCGCCTGGAGCCAGGCCGAATGCGCCTCGCCCACTTCGAGGCTGTCGAGCACGGCGAGCGTCTGGCCGGCCTTGACGGCATCGCCGAGATTGGCGGGAACCTTGACGACGCGCCCCGGCACGCGCGGCGCCACGTGGGCGATGCGGTCCTGGTTGGGGCGGATGGTGGCGGTCACCGTGAGCTGCTCGCTGACTTCCTGCTCCTGCAGTTCCTCGGTCTTGATGCCGGCGGCGGCGATCTCCTCGGCGCCGAGCTTGAGCTGCTCTTCCTCGCCGTGCCCGTCTTCATGCCCGCCGGATTTTTCGGCTTCGTGTCCGTGCTTGTCTGCCGTCTTGCCGGCGGCGGCGCTCTTGGCGGCGCCGTCCTGCGGCGACTGACTTTTGTCGCAGCCGGCCAGCGCCAGGGCCGCGAGGCAGAGGGTCATGAGGATGGCCCGATGGAATGTGTTCTTCATGTCATTCGATCCGTTGTGCGTGTTTTCGAAAGTGCGCGGCGGTGCGGCGGCATGCCTCATTGCCCACCTCGCCAGCCCGCCGCCTGCTCCAACTCGATGCGCGTCAGGGCGAAATCGGTGGCGGCCTCCAGCACCTCGCGCCGGGTGTCGAGCACCTGGCGGGTGGCGAACAGGAGCTGCGTCAGGCCGATCTCGCCGGCGCGGTAGGCGGCGGCGGACAGGCGCTGGTTATCCTGCAGGCGCTGCAGGACGAACTGCTCCAGCCGCCTGACCCGTTCGCGCACGCTGCCAAGCTTCTGCCAAAGGGCGAGGACCGTCGCCTGGGTGTCGCGGACGGCGGCCTGCCGCTCGATCTGGGCCTGGGTGAGTTCGGCCGTCGCCTTGCCGATGCCGGTCGCGTTGCGGCGAAACAGCGGCAGGGGCAGCGAGACGGAGATGCCGCTGATCCGCTCGCGCGCGTCGCCCGGGCCTTCGCGGCCCGAGAACAGCCCGATGGTGACGTCCGGATAGGCGGCGGCACGTTCCAGCCCGAGGCGGCTGCGGGCCGCCTGTTCGCGGTGGTCGAGGGCGCGCAGCCGGGGCCGCGCCGCTGCGGCGGCGAGCAACTGATCCAGGGTGTAAGGGAAGACGGCGTCGGCCGTAAGCGTTCCCTGCGCTTCCGGCAGCATCGGCGCCGGCAGTTGCAGGGCGGCGGCGAGATCGGCGCGGGCCTGGAGGAGCTGCTCGCGCACCACCTCGAGCTGGTTGCTCGTGCGGCCCAACTCGACTTCGGCAAGATTGCTGTCGAGCCGCGTGTCCTCGCCCGCTTCGAAGCGCTTGCGGGCGACGCCTGTGTTGTCGCGGATCAGGGCGACGAGTTCCGCCTCCATGGCGGCGCGCGACTGCAGGCCGAGCACGCGGACGAATTTCTGCTCGACCTCGGCACGCACCTGGCGGCGCGTCTCCTCGACGAGTTCCTTCAGCGCCGCCAGCTCCTGCTCGGCCGCTTCCCGCCGATGTCCGTGCTGGCCGGCGATCTCCAGGGCCTGTGAGAGCTCCGCTCGCCATTCGCGCTGCGTGTCGTGGCCGAGGCCAGGCTGGGGCACCTGCCGCCGCGCGCGCTCGGCGGCGAGTTGCGGGTTGTTCCAGAGCAGGCCGCGGGCATCGGCAAGCTGCCCCTCGGCGGCGGCGAGGTTGGCCTGCGCCGCCTGGAGGACGGGGTTGGCCTGCTCGGCGAGCTGCCAGGCGCGTTCCAGGGTCAGCGGCGGTTCGGCCGCCGACGCGGCCAGGGCCGGCAGCGAGAGCGCCAGCGCCGCCGCCATGCGGGCCAGGCGCCCGCGGGTTCCATGCGTGATCGAAAACATGATTCGTCGAAATCTCCGGTGGATGGATCGGGGAGAAATCCGACGGAACGCCGCCGCGCCGCGGCGCGGGGAGACAACATCAAAGGGAAAACGTCAGGCGTTCCGCCGGATCAGGCGAAACGCAACCACTTGGGCCGCTCGGGGCCGTCCGGGAAGTACGAGAGGGGAATTTCAGGCTGCGGCTCGACCGCCATGCTGTCGCAGACGTAAGCCGGCATCGCGACGGCCGGCACGGTGGCGCAGGTTTGCGCCAGGTGGCAGTAGCCGCAGTCGGTATGCGCCTTGCCCGGCGCGCCGTCGTCCTTCCCGGCCGGCTGCACATGCTTGTGGTCGTGATGGCCAAAGTGCTGCGCGGCCGCGCCGGTCTCGTGCTGGCAATAGGCATTCACTGCCGCCCAGGTGAACTGGAGCGGCAGCATCAGCATCGTCAGCACGAGCAGAAGACGTTTCATGGCCGGTGAATTGTATCCGCGGCCGGGGATTCGGGCAATCGTGCCTCGCCGCGGATGCGGCCGACGTTGCGGTTCATCCGCTGGCGCACGACATGCTGGAACAGCCAGCGTTTGAAGCCGCCCAGATTCGTACCGTGGCGGGCGTAGAAGTCGTCCGGGCTGTCGAAGACGCCGAAATCGCGGTTGATGCCGTCCTTCTGGATATAGGTGTCGGCGCCCTGCCAGTCGACCGGCGGGTTCTGCAAGTCGGGCGTGGCTGCGCCGAAGCCGCAGAATGCCCCCCGGTGGCCGGCGAAGCGCTGCTGCAGCTGCTGCAGATACGGCTTGTCGAGGATGAAGCCTTCCAGGTTCACCCAGCGTCCGGCGTAGAGAACCTCCACCCAGCTGTGCAGGATGCTGCGCGGCGCGAGCAAATAGGCCGTGCCGGTGACCGCGCCTTTCTGCAGCGCCTTGTCGATCGTGAAGCCATGCAGGCGGCAGGGAATACCGCTGCCGCGCAGCAAGGCCATCAGCAGCGTGCCCTTGGTGTTGCACTGGCCGATGCCGTCCGCCAGCACCTGCGAGGCCGACAGGTCGTCGGAGCGGTTGTAGCCGAAGGGAATGGCGTCGCGCACGAAATCGTAGATCGCGCCGATGCGCTCGTATTCCGGCAGTGCGCGCCAGCCCTGTTCGCGGATCAGGGCTTCAATGCGCGAATGCCGGTAATCGAGCAAGGCGGTCGGCTGCAGCAGCCGTTCTGTCTCAGACATTTTTCCGCCCCGCTCGCAACAGCCGCAGACCGTTGCCGACCACCAGCAGGCTCGCCCCCATGTCGGCGAACACCGCCATCCACAGCGTCGCCTGGCCGGCCAGCGCCAGAGCGAAGAACACCGCCTTGATGCCGAGGGCGAGCGAGATGTTCTGCCACAGCACGTGCGACGTGCGGCGGCTGAGTTCGATGAAGCGCGGCAGCTTGCGCAGGTCGTCGTCCATCAGCGCCACGTCGGCGGTCTCGATGGCGGTGTCGGTGCCCGCCGCGCCCATGGCGAAGCCGATGGAGGCGCGGGCCAGGGCCGGCGCATCGTTGATGCCGTCGCCCACCATGCCGACTTCGCCGTGGCGGGCGATAAGCTCGTCGATGGCGGCGAGCTTGTCCTCGGGCAGCAGATCGCCGCGGGCGTCGTCGATGCCGACCTGGTCGGCGATGGCGCGCGCCGTCGTCCGGTTGTCGCCGGTGAGCATCACCGAGACCACGCCGAGCGCATGGAGGTCGCGGATCGCCTCGGCGCTGTGGCCGCGCACGGTGTCGGCCACGCCGAACACGCACAGCGGCTCGCGCTCGGTGACGAGCACTACGGCCGTCTTGCCTTCCCGCTCCAGGCGCTGGAGCACTTCTTCGACGTGCGGACCGCAGACGGCGAGTTCCTCCACCAGGCGGTGGTTGCCGACGTAGTACAACTGCCCCGCCACTGTGCCCTTCGCTCCCCGGCCGGCCAGCGCTTCGAAGGCGTTAACGTCCAGCAGGGGCCGCCCGGGTTCCTGCCAGGCGGCAACGATTGCGGCGGCGACCGGGTGCTCGGAATGGGCATCGACGCTGGCGGCGAGCTGCAGCAGCTCGTCGGCCGGCCGGGCGTTCAGCCGCACCACGTCGGTCAGCACCGGCCGCCCGTGGGTGAGCGTGCCGGTCTTGTCGAGGGCGACGGCCTTGATGCGGCGGCCGTTTTCCAGATGCACGCCACCCTTGACGAGGATGCCGTGGCGGGCCGCCGCCGCCAGGCCGCTCACCACCGTGACCGGCGTCGAGATCACCAGCGCGCAGGGGCAGGCGATGACCAGCATCACCAGCGCCTTGTAGAACCAGTCGAGGAAGGCGGCGCCGAAGAAGAGCGGCGGCATCAGCGCCACCAGCACCGCGAAGGCCACCACCGCCGGCGTGTAGTAGCGCGCGAACTGGTCGACGAAACGCTGCGTAGGCGCGCGCTGCCCTTGCGCCTCCTGCACGGTGTGGATGATGCGGTCGAGCGTGGTGCCACCCTTGTTGGCCGTGACGCGGAACTCGAAGGCGCCGCGCTCGTTTACCGTGCCGGCGAAGACGGCATCGCCGGCTGCCTTCTCCACCGGCATGCTCTCGCCGGTGATCGGCGCCTGGTTCACCGCGCTGGCGCCGGCCGTCACCACGCCGTCGAGGGGGATGCGCTCGCCCGGCTTGACGCGCAGCGTCTGGCCGACCTGGATTTGCGCCGCCGGCCGCTCCACCCACGCGCCGTTCTCCAGCCGCACGGTCGCCGTCTCCGGCGCCATTGCCATCAGGCCGCGCACCGCGTTCCTGGCGCGCTCCAGCGACAGCGTCTCGATCAGTTCGGCCAGGGCGAAGAGGAAGATCACCACCGCCGCTTCCGGCCACTCGCCGATGGCCACCGCGCCGATCATGGCGACGCTCATCAGGAAGTTCATGTTGAGGGTGAAGGTCTTCAGCGCGATCCAGCCCTTCTTCAGTGTGCCGAGCCCGCCCGTGGCGATGGAGAGCAGGGCGAGGCCGATCACCGGCAGCGAGGTCTCGTCGGCGCCCGACCAGGCGAGCGCCTCGGCGGCCAGCGCGGCCGTGCCGGAGACGGCCATCAGCAGCCGGGTCCGCGCCGGCACGGCGGGCGCCTCGGCCGCGCGGTCGCTTGCGCACGACGTGCAGGCGGCCGGCTGCTGCGGCCCGGCGCGCATGCCGATCTCGCCCAGCGCACCGAGGATCGGCCCGTCGTCGGGCAGGCGGTGGCCGACGGTGAGCCGGCGCTCCATCAGGTTGAAGGCCAGTTCCTCAATGCCCGGCACGGCGCCGAGGCGCTTGCGGATCAGCGCCTCCTCCGTCGGGCAGTCCATGTTGGCGATGACGAATGTCGATTGCTTCATGATGTTCCTGAGTCGGTTACCGGGTGGATCGAGAGGCGCGGCGCGGAAGCGGTCGCGCCCCGCCGGCTCACTTCGGCTGCGGCCACATCCAGTGCTGATGCTGCATCATGTGGTCCATCATCATCTGCTGCATTGGCATGTACCGCTCCATCATGTATTGGCGCTGACGGAGCTGCTCGGGCGTCATGCGCCGGTAGTCCCCCCACATCGGGCCGCCCATCATGTGGCCCCCCATGCCCATCATCGGGCCGCCGCCCATGCCCATCATGGGACCGCCGGCGCAGCAGCCCATCATGCCCGGCCCCCACATGCCCTGCATCAGCTGCATGTTGTTCTGCATCGTGGCCCAGTGCTCCTGCAGCAGTTTCTGCCGCGCCTGCGGGTCCTGCGTCTGGCGCAGCCTGTCCATCTGTTCCTGCATCTTCTTCATGTTCTCCTGCGCCTGCGCCATCTGCCGGTCGAACTCGGCGGTGTCAGGGGCGGCCGGCTTCGCCTTGCCGCCCGGGGCGGGCGGTGCGTCGGCGGCCAGGAGCAGCGGCGCCGGCATCGCCAGCGCCGCGATCATTCCCATCGTCAGCAGTCGTTTCATGTTCGCGCTCCTTTCAAGTGTCCGTGCTGCCCGTCTGGGCAGCGGCACTATTGCAAACCCTGTAGCCGCCCCAGGGTCAAGGGGTATCATCCCGGCAAGAAAGGAGGCGTCATGCGTATCGGCGAACTCGGACGGGCAACCGGGGTGGATATCGAGACCATCCGCTACTACGAGAAGTTGGGCCTGCTGCCGGCGCCGGCCCGCTCAGCCAACGGCTACCGCGCTTATGGCGCCGCGCACCTGGAGCGGCTGGCCTTTGTCCGCCACTGCCGGGCGCTCGATATGCCGCTGGCCGAGATCAAGCGGCTGCTCGATTTCGTCGCTCATCCGGATGCCGACTGCGGCGACATCAACCGGCTGATCGACGATCAGCTGGCGCGGACGCGGGCGCGGCTCAAGTCCATGCGCGCGCTGGAGAAGCAGCTCATCGCGTTGCGGGCGCGCTGCGAGACAGGGCATGTCGCCGCCGAGTGCGGCATCCTGCAAGAACTCGTCGGTGCGGCGCACGGAGAGGCGTGTGCGTGCCATTATTTGGCGAACGAAGCACCAGTGGCGTCAGCTCGGAAGACCAGAAAATAATGACGCCTCTGTAGACGAAGTGACTGTAGTTCGAAGGTGTAAGCCCCCCCCTTTTTTCGACATGCCTACTGAACCCGGGGCGATTCAGCTTGATGTTGGCACATTAGCAGCCTATTTGATTTCCAGAAATATTTATAGCGGACGTTAATTCGCCAAACGAGCAACGATACTGACGTCGGCTTCGGCCGACGTCCTGTCGGTGGGTGATCGCGTTGTATGACTGCTCGACTCAGTAAGCCGCCCTTCAGAGCCGGGCCACTTCATGCCAGCCAAGGACAGCAACCGCTGCACTGCCGAACGTAGGCCTGAAAGCCTGACAGTCTCTTCAGGGTCGATTCGAGTCGGTTAGATCAGATACGATTCAATGGTTAGTTCAGCGCGTATCCGCAGCTGGGGCAGTGCCGCGCAACGGAAGGACTTTCCCGCCGGTAAGCTTGCTCAACTGCTTCTTCAACGCGTAGACCTCACGCAGCAGCGACACTTCCCTGGCCAGTGCCGCCTCCAGATCGCGCCGACACTGCTCGGCGCTTTCCTTTGCTTTGCGCAAGCGCTCCTTCTCGACATACTTTGGATGACTCTGGGCGGTGGCCGCCTCGTCAATCGCTTGAATGAGAGCGTAGAAGATCGGCCTGGACTTCTTTATGCTTCCTTTCCCTCGCCCAGCTTCCAAGGCGACCGCATCGTTGGTGATGCGCATTCCCTTGGGGACCGTATTCGGGCGTCCTTGTTTGAGGCGCTCCAACGCGGCGAAATAATCTTGTAGCGTGCCTGTCGTCATAGTGCCGCCTCCGATCCGGTTTGTGTCTGCCCGACGACCTTATTCCTCGTCGCGACCAGCACATCGAGGTCCGCCTTCTCAGCTTTGAATTCCACGGAATTGGAGTCCAGCGATTCAACCAGGCGCGTTTGCGCCGCGATGACCCGGTTAAGCTTCGTAAGATTGCCAACCATGTTGCGGCATCCAGCAAGGCAATCGACATCGAGCCACTTCAAGGCAATCTGGTTGCATTCCTCGGTATTCGTGCATCCACCAAGGAACGTTTCCCGATAGGACAACTCGCCCTTGCGGAAGCGCCGAATCGTGGCTGCGCGATCCACGGCGACGACGCCATCATTGCCACGGAGCCTGTGTTCCATCCAGTTCGCGTGGCCACCAAACAGGACATCGTCCGACAGTAAAACGTTGGCAATATAGCTTAAGGCCGCAGAAACGGGCTGTGTGTCCTGCCATTCATTGCCGAAATGCTGCTTGTCGTCGCCGATGAAGTTCTTCGCGAAGGCCGAGCCCCTTGCGTAATAGCGGGACATCTCTTCTGTGATGTGGTGCAACTGGCGCCGCAATGAAGGCAACGATACAAGCCCGGAACGTTGCGCATAGAGGGCGAGTGATCGCCTTAGCTGGTGGCTCTTAAGGAACCATGCAGCGCCAGCTTTGCACCAAGATTCACTGCGCCATGCTCGATGTGGGTCAATTTGCTCAAGCTCCTGGATGTCCTTTTCCCCGATCAACGGTTCCAGCCTTGCGCGAAGCTCAGGAAACTTGGCGAAGATCAACCGGCTTGGACGATAGCCGTGGGGCTGCGTCTTAGTGGTATTGCCAGTGAGAGGTAGATACGTTGGCGAAATAAAGAGCGGAAAGTATCTGGTCCGCCAGTCACTTGGCCCCGGCGTCGCCCCGATGACGCCGTAGATGGCATCAGCCACTCGCTGCGATATGCGGACTGCTCTGGCGCCATCGCGACTGGTAATCCATTCGGTTTGTTTGACTCGGCCGCCATGGAGCTTTGTGGTGCGGCCAGTGAGAATGAAGTGGAGGCGACCATCATTGGTGACTTCGCGCAGGCAATCATGCGGCAACGAAATGGCCTCATCGTCGCGCATGCCTGAAAAGACCTGAAGCTGAAGCTTCGCTGTCATTTGAACCTCTGACAGACCCGACACAAGCCCCACGCAACTCCGGAGCAACCCCTTGGCTGCAAAATATGCTTCCAGGTTGTACTCCGAGAGCAGTTGGTCGAATGTGGGTCGCTGGTCCCCTCTTTTGATTCCGAGTCGCCGTGCGATCTTGAACTGGTGAATTTCGCCGCGCCCCATCATTGGATCACTGGCAACTATGCGAACCAATGCGAGGTAGCGATCTGCGATGGCCTCGAATTCATCTAGCTCCCGCGCCAGGTTTGAGATCAACGATGAATACACCCGCGTCGGCAGCGGAGGGTGCTGTAGTAGCGCTTTGCGGTAGTTCTCGCGGTATCCGCGCAGGGTCTGGATCGTCTTCTTATCGACAACCGACCATCCAGTTTCTGATGCGCCAAGACTGCGCAACACTTTCAGGATCGTACTGATGATCCCAATGGCGCCACCGGGCAGTTCGCCGACCAATTCGATCAGCCGAATCGGGTCGGCAAACACATCCCCAATACTGCATCCGGCGTTTTCGCAATAACGGGCGACGAACCGAAGGCCCCATAGGTAACGCAGCAGCGTACTAAAACTCAGAGGTCGCCCATGGGCCTTCCAAGCAAGCAGGAAAACGATCCACCGCAGTTCTCGTGCAAGTTCCAGCCGCTTTCCGGTAGCCTGCTCAGTGCCCCAGTATTCGAAGTAGAGCCGTGCTGGCATCCCCTCCGGCGTATAGGCCGTGAAGTCCCATATGGCGTCCCTATAGTATGAGGCTTCGCGCTGATCGCGCATCCGACTGATCACAAAACGATCATGAGGCGGTGTGGCGCCATCCCCACGAAAGCTGTCCGGCGCCGCTGCGCCATGGGGAAGCGCCAAGCGTGGTGCGAACGTAACCATCAGGCGGCGATCTCCAGGTTGATTAGCATTTCCATCTTGCTCGCCCAATACGGGTCGAGGTCGCCGGCCTCCACCTCAACATGAAGCCGATCAACCAGCCCAGGATCGCGGTGGTTGATTTCATCCAACAGGACCCGGATGCGCTCCAGAATGGGGCCAAACATCTGCTGGAACTGTTCTTCGCTGGATGCCAGATGAGAGGTCTGGTGGAGACAGTACCGACAACTGAGCAGCTTCTTGGTATCGCACTCATCGGCATGCACCTTGTAGTGCCCACAGAACAGACACCCCTCCACTTGCCGGCAGTCTGGAGTGATTGGCCCGTCGCCGGGCGACGTTGGCGCCCCAAAGGACGTGCATACACCAACCGCGCGGTCCACAGAATTCGCTAGCATTTCGCCGCGATTGAGAACCGTATTCCTGACGCTTGCGAAAAACGCGCTCATCTCATCTCGATGAACCGATTCCGAGCCGGCCGCGTAAGCCTTGAGCACCGTCTGTTCTGAGTTCTGGAGAATCATGGCGGCCGTTGCCGGGTCGGTGTTCCGCACCAGCCAGTCGCTCTTTGCTGCGCGCCATTCCCTAAAGCTAATTGTAGGAAGTTGCGGGTCCAGTGTCCGTAGGAGTTCAAAGAATGAGCTAACTACCGACGGCAACATAGGGCCTGGTGTTGGCTCCATATGCCGCCCAAGCGTGAAGAATAGGCTACCGTAGGGTGTGGAGGAGAGTAGGTATTTTCGGAGTTCGAGGAAGCGCCTGAAACGCGGCAGAAAGGACGCTTCGATTTCGAAATGACACACACGGTTGTTGGCTCGCCATTTGATGACGCGGAAGCCCTGTCGTTCTGTCGCAATATCGTGCGGCCCCGCCCATGGCAGGCTGAGGAGTTGGGATCTATTCATCCCGGTATTGGCGGCGAACAGGACCACGAACGCATTGTGAGCCACAATTCCGACCTGGCGCCGGCTGCTGTGATCGAGATTGGCGTTGGCTTCTTCTACGCGGGCAGTGGCCCGGTAGTTTTCGCCGTATCCGTCATAACCAAGAAGCTTGGTCAATTCATCTCGGGGCGTCACACGCCCATTGGCGTAGTCATACTTCCAATACGGATACTTCATTGAATGCCGCACAGCAAGCGCGTGCGGTGGCATGCACCAGTACCGCGTCGGAAACACCCAAAGGAAGTCGGTGCTCCAGTTCAGATACCTCGGCATGGCCAGCTTAAAGGGATAAGACTTCCCATCCAGAACGAGTTCCGTAAGCCCATCGAACAGGGCTTCGCACATGGCGAGAACCCGCGATTGATCGTCGCACGATGGAGGCGAAGTGGCCGCCTCCGAGGAGTTATCTTGTTGGAGCAGCCGTATCCCATGGTGAAGGTCATCAGACTCATGGAGTCCCGACAGCAAAGCCAAGACTTTTGTCTGGTATTGCGCACCAGTGGTGATGGAGATGAGGTTCTGTCCGACACGATCACCCACATAGGCGCAGTAGCCGCGAAACGCCGTGCGTGCTGCTTCTTTGCTACTTAAAGCGTCCGGATGTCCGTTTGAGTCGGCCCAGTCCATGAACGAGTTGGACAGCCGGTCGGTCATGTACTTCAGGGTCAAAATTCGCCTACCGCCATGGCGTGACTCTTGGGATATGTGCTCGATCACCGCCCTGACGTTTTCCGCCCGCTCTGCGCTATATGAGGAAAGATCGACTTCGCGAGCAAACCGTCCTCGTAATCGCTGTTCCTTGCCGCGCCGCAAGTAGCAGAGCGCCCCAATATCGGCTGTGCCGGCGTTGCCAAACCGTAGGACGACTTGCTCCGGATGGAGAATCGTAGCGCCATCCGGAAGCGGAAGATCAAACACGGCAACCGAACGGTCAGAAAACTGCGTCACACACATCCCTCCATGGCACGTGCGGCAAGTTGTTTGAGATGACCTTCGTAGGACTCGCCGACCCACCGAACATGGGCGAGGTTGCGCCGGTATTGGAGGTAGAGATCGGTTGTCGCCGAAGACTCATGCCCCATCCGCGTCTTCACGAATTCGCGGGCTTCCTTCAGGGTTGCCTTGCCCTGCTCAACAAGCTTCAGCTGATGGTCAGTCCAGTTCATCCCGGCGGTTGCCCGTGTGTCGTGAAACTGGTAGTGAAAATCGTCAACTCCGTACTTGTCCCGGATGAACGGGATCACTCGTTCGATGATGAATTGGCGCACTCCCTGGCCCGCCTTCCTATGCCGCAAGGTATTCGACTCGTCGAAGGCGAGGGCTTCCGCCTTGCCTTGGTAAAGAGGTGCGCCGCGCACGCTGAGAAATAGGTATTGGTCTTCGGTGTCGCCGCCAGACGCAAGCACGCGGCGACGGCGCGCTCTTTCGCTTCCCGCATAGGTATGCAACATGCGGTAGAACCAGACAGGGATATGCAGCACCATCTGCTTGTCGTGCTTTGTGTCTATCCCAGTGCCAGAACCAACCGGGAAGCGGATTTCACCGCTTCTGGCACCATCCAATTCCAGGCATGCATGCCGGACCCTGAAGGTTAGTATCGTTTGGATACGCGCACCGGTTAGCAAGGCGAATAGGTGAACCAACGTCATCTCGGTATTGCCGAGCGACACAAGCGCATCAAGCAACCACTCTTGCTCTTGGAGCGGCAGCGGCCGAAGTTTCCCGCCATCATCGATGGTGCCGTCGTATGGGTCATGTTGCTTGGCAACGCGAATGGACACGTCCGTGGTGGTAACGGTCTTCGATACCTTGAATCCCTGGTGATCCTTGAACTGCACGTATCGGTCTGACTCCCTCCATGGTGCATTCTCGGGGTCGAGCGTGCCTTCCTCCTTGAGCCATGAATAGAATGCGATCACCGCGCTCATGCGACGCTTAGCGGTGGTGGCCGCGACCTCTCCTGCTCCGACTGCGAACTTCAGATGCGCGTTGTATCGGTACGTGGGGCGGCTCAGCCTCTGGCTTGGGAATTCCGACCAGTCAATTCCCGTCTCATCCAAAAACCGCCGATACGCGGCTAGGTCCTCCGCGATGCTCGCATAGGTGGCCATTGCTGGCGCGGTAACACTCTCAAGGCGCGAAAGCAGGTATACCGTGGCTTCGGCCCAAGGAACGCCATGGCTATCAAGAACTACCGGAAAGAGGTTGAATTGGCTCTTTACCCATCGAGGTTTTCCATCTCGGCGTTTCCCGTCCACGCCGATAGTCAAAGGTCGGACAAAGTACGTTTCCTCGGGGCGGTGCGGGGATGCTGCAATCGCCACAGGAACCGCTTCATCATCCCCGCTGCCGACAACTTCAGTCAGCGTGAAATGTGGAAGCAGAATTTTCTTTGGCGTCGCCACTACAGGTTCCTTCACGCCCAAGCAAGCCATGCCGACAGTGCGAGCCTTCCAGATGCGGAGTGAGGGGGGTATTTGATGATCGACTCCATGATCTACGCATTATGCTGTGCCTCCAATGCATCCAAGCACATCTTGACGGCTTGAACGAAGTTGCTACCTGTTACGTGGCGGACGAAGTCAATAGCGCCACCGCCGCCACGATGCGGGGCGCCCTCCGGCAGAAGCTCATTGACGAACTTCTCACCGGTGAAGACAAAGCGGAAGTCGCGCCCCTGATAAGAGACCTGGACGCGCTTGCTGTGCCGGCCGTGGTCAAGTGGCTCGTACTCGGCGTCGAGCTTATGGTAGGCGCCAAGGTGAGCGAGGACAGCCGAAAACCGCACGGCACGCGCCGCGTCGATCTGCTCCTGACTCCAAGGCCCTGCACCCATCAAAAGCACTCCTGGACATCACTACTGGACGTGAAAACACATACAAATAAATTTACTGTTCATTTTAGACGCGCTTGAGTGTAATGTTAATACGTAGCCAACTTGTGCGTATGGCGCAGCATGTCTCGGCGCACAGCCGCCTGAAGACGGCAGGCTGAAGCGCCG
>JAIXKK010000105.1 GCA_026954325.1 Bryobacterales bacterium
CACCTGCGGCGTGCCGCCCGGGTCGGAGATCAGCGAATCCGGCGCTGTCTGCGGCAGCAGCGCGCGGTTCCCGTAGGCATCGTAGACGAACGTCTGCCGCCAATGCTGCGCCCCCGTCCAATAGTCCGTCTCCAGCGCCGTCTTCAAGCGGTTTGCCGAGTCGTAGGTGTAGGTGGTGCGCGGCATGGAATTCGACACGCCCCACGGCGCCAGCATGTGGCTGTAGGAGGTCACATTCCCATTGTTGGCTGTACTGCCGGCGTTCGTGTAGAACCAGCCGTGCTGGGCGATGAAACTCGATGAAGGGTCAAGGCCGATGAACGGGTACGCGGAGCCGTCATAGCCACAGGTTGTGATCATATTTCACCGCTTCTGCTTCTTCCGGCGCTCCTTTTCCACGTCAACCATCGCCGGGTCGCCAATCGTAACGACTTCCCGCCCTTCGGCAAACACCTCCACGCGGTATGGTGGTGTGAAAACGGCCACGACTGATGGAGGGTCACCGATGCCGAGTCGGGGCGTGAAAATGAATGCCAATTCCGCCTTGCGCGCCTGTCGCTCGCTAGTCGAGAAGCGCCATTTCCGAGCGGCGGCTTCTGCACTCGACTTCAACCGGTCAGGCCCTGAGTTGGCGTTAGCAATTGCGGTCCGAACGGTTCCGGCGGCGTCAATACTCACCTCCACTCGCACCTCACCGCTTTCCCGACCGCCGGATGGCAGCCGTGGATACCCCGGTGCGGCGGCCTCCACGACTTCCGGAGACTGAGCGGTAGCCACTTGTAGCGATCCCGTTAAGCACACGAAGATTCCAATCAAGTAGGCTCTCATCATGGGACACCTCAGTGCGTGACTCTGATGACCTGTAGTACTAAAGCCAGCGTCAAGCCGGCGCCGACCAACGAGATGGCCAGCCCCAAGGCAAGGCGCAGGGTCGTTCCGAGAATTCCGGTCAGTTGCATGCGAGGTAGCCAAGATGCCGTCGTAAATATAGCAACCGCCTGGAAGAATATGGCCGCAGTCAGGGCGACCGCTGCCCTCTCGCGCGCGACGACGAGGTCTTGCTCCCGGCCTTTCAGGCCGACCAGACTTCCATAAACGATTCCGTTAGCCATCCACATGGCGAAGGTCAGTCCCGAAGTGATAATTGCCGCAACACTGCCTAGAATCAGCGCGATTCTTCCTTTGCTCATGGCGTCCTCGCGCTATTCGCACTGCTTGCTCCGTGCCCCTGTGGCCGAATCCACAACTTCCACACACGCCTTCGGCTGAGGCCCCGACAACTGGTTCAGGTATAAGCGGAAGAGGTCGAAATTGCCCGGTCCGAAGTTGCGTGGCACCCCAAATTCCGTTCCCGGACGATACTCCGGACGAATTGGCTGGAAGAGGTTCTGAACGGCGCCGACAACACCCAGGCGATTCCGGCCAAGTGCTTTCGCTGAGAATCTCCCGAACAAATCGTTCCAGAGGCCGGTCGGAGTGAGGTCGCCCAGATTGAGGCCGAGGTCGGCTAGTGCGTCCTGACAGACTGTTGTGCAGTTTCTGGAGAGTGCGCTGTAGTCGGGTGCCTGCCGGCTGACCAGCGGTTTGATGAAATCGATGACCTTCTGGGCCTGTTCGGGCGTGGTCTGGATCGTGAGACTTGCGTAATTCTGCCCCGCACGGTCCTGGAAATTTCCGCGATTGAATTCTCCGGCACCGAATCCGAAGCTGTCTGTACCGTTCTTCGGGTAGTAGTCCAGGAATGATACCTCGCCCGTCTGCTGATTGAGTGCGCCCACGAACACGTGGCCGAAGTCCATTGCGGCCCCGGACGGCGCCCGGTAGTACAGGGTTATGTCCAGCCCGTCTGGATCAACGTATTTCAGAGGATTATTAGCCGCATAAACGTACTTGTTGAGCGTGTTCGACGGGTTCAGCAGGCGGGCATTAGTTAGGTTGATGACGTCTGGAGAAGCCCACCTCCCCTGCGCCCCCGCGAAGTACCTCGCCCCGAAGTAGTCGAGGCCCGTCTCCGCATCCCTCTCCTTGCCGGTAAACTTCGCGTTCACGAAGTCCGCCGGGCCAGGATACAGCGTGCCCCCATACTGCGCATTCACGTCGCAGCCGCTCCCGCACGATAGTTGCCGGATCCCCACTGGCAACTCCTCCCCAAACGGCGCATAGTCGATCCGCCGCCGCACGTTCCCGCTCGCGTCCGTGATCAACCGCGTGCTCCCCAGCACCGCGTCCAGCGTGTAATACCGCACCCCCAACTCCGACGGCGCCAACGTGGAGTATTCCGCCGCCAGTTGTCCGAAGGCGTCGTAGACATAGATGGTGGTTGCTCCATTCACCACCTTCTTCACCCGCCGCCCCTCGCCGTCGTAGGCATAGCTCGCCGTGTAGGTGATCCCCGCCCCCGGCGTCACCGCCGCCGTGATCCGGTTCTCCGCGTCGTAGCTCCTGGTCCGGCTCCCAGGCAGTTGATCCTGGTTGCCCGCCGCATCATAGTGCACTCCGCCGCCGTTCCAGCGGTTGTTGGGATAGATGCTTGCTACGGCCGGTGGCGAATCCGCCCCCACCTGCGGCGTGCCGCCCGGGTCGGAGATCAGCGAATCCGGCGCTGTCTGCGGC
>JAIXKK010000038.1 GCA_026954325.1 Bryobacterales bacterium
GCGGCAACGCGCGCGGCTCCGATTTTTTCGGCGGAAAGGGAGAGTTGATTCGCTTCCTCGATGAGGCCCGGCAGATCGGGTTCATGAAGGCAGGCGTGGAGCCGTTCGACAAGCGGGGGAGTGGCTTGGAGGAAGGTTCGCTGACGTCCAAGAAGGACCTCGGGGGCCGCGTCGATCTCTTTCCGGCCGCTATCCTGCACGTGGGATGCGGGGAGATGAGACTGCGTGACGAACTCCTCGACGACGCGCACGAGCGTGGTGGGGTTGAGAGGCTTGGCGAGATAGCCGTTCATTCCGGCGGCGAGGCAACGTTCCCGGTCGCCGCTCATGGCGTGGGCGGTCATGGCGACGATGGGGAGATTGGCAAAGCGCTTGTCCCGGCGAATGACGCGTGTGGTCTCAAGGCCATCAAGGATGGGCATCTGCACGTCCATGAGGACTATGGAATAGGCGAGGAGGTCGAGGTATTCCAGGGCTTCGCGCCCGTGATTGGCGACATCGACATGGTAGCCTCGCTTGCGGAGGATGGCGGTGACCACCTTCTGGTTGACGTGGTTGTCTTCCACGACAAGGATGGACGGGCCGTTGTCGCCGCCGTCCGGCGGCGGACTGGGAAATTCGGCAATGGGCGTCTCGACGCCGGCGGAGGGCTGTTCATGGCAGACACTGGACGGAAAGCACACGCGGAAAGTGCTGCCTTTGCCGAGTTCGCTTTCGAGAGTAATGCGGCCCTCGTGCATATCGACGAGTTTCTTCGTGATGGCGAGGCCGAGGCCCGTGCCACCATACTTGCGGGTGATGCTGCCGTCCGCCTGCGTGAATTTCTCAAAGATATAAGAGAGCTTGTCGCCCGGGATGCCGACTCCGGTGTCGATCACTTCAAAAACAAGCTCATGCCCTTTTGTTTTCGGCGTCCGCAGAACACGCACTTTCACCGAGCCGCGTTCGGTGAACTTCATGGCGTTGCTGAGCAGGTTCGAGAGAATCTGCCGGATACGGAGCGGGTCGGCGGTGATGCGCCGGGGAACGTCGCGGGCGACATCGACGCTGACGGTGATTCCCTTGTGCGTGGCCCGGGGACGGTGGGCGCGTACGGCGTCATCAATGAGGACGCGGATGTCAAAGGGAATGCGCTCGAGGACCATCTTGCCGGCCTCGATTTTGGAAAGATCGAGTACATCGTTGAGGAGGGATAAGAGAGAGTTGGCGCAACGCTGGGCGGTTTCGAGCTGTTCCCGCTGCTCGGCGGTGAGCGGGCTGTCGAGCACGATGTCGATCATGCCCAGGACGCCGTTCATGGGCGTGCGCAGTTCATGGGACATGTTGGCGAGGAATTCGCTCTTGGCCTGGCTGGCGGCCTGGGCGCGCTGCATGGCCTGTTCGAGTTCCTCGGTGCGCATCCGGATGCGCTCCTCAAGCAGTTCCTGGTGCTGGCGGACCTCGTTTCGCGTGGTATTCAGGCAGTCAATCATGTGATTGAAGCTGTTGCCGAGGAATTCGATCTCATCCCCCGTATTGCTGACCTGGATGGGTTCGAGGCGGCCTTCGCCGACGGATTGGATGCCTTCTTCGAGGAGCATGAGAGGACGGGCGAGCAGTTTGATGGTGAACCGGGAGAGTCCGGCGGCGGCGGCGATGACGAGGACGCTGCCTAATGCCCATTTCACCCAATCAACATTGCCTTGCCGCAAGTCGAAGGCCAGGAAAGTGAAGACGACCCAGAAGAGGAGCGAGGCGGTGAAGACAAAGAATTTCGTCGACAGCGAGCGGAAACCCGCCGGGCGCATACGCCCCGGTTGCGTCTTCGAAGAGGGGGTCACAATTCAATATGACCAGTTCCGTGGGGAGGGTCCCATCCGCGAGACGCCTTAGCCGAACCTAGATTTCGTTTTTAGTAATAAGGGACTCATAGGACTGGGAGGAGGGCCAAAGGAGGAAGACGGGAAGGGAGAGCGAGAAGGCAAGACGCACAATAGACGGAGGTTACGGGCGAGGGATAGGGAAATGGATGGGGCGTAGGACGAAAGTACATGCACGCCCCTTTCCACTTCAAATCCCTCAGTGCAAGCCGCTCTCGACCCGCTCTAGCGGGAGTTTATTAAAACGAGAAGCGGACGAGCCGCAGGTTGTTTTGGATCAGTCGAATAGGAGACTTCGTCCGTATATACGACGGGGTTCAGGTCAGAACCGGAAGAGCCCGCAATGAACGGCCGAGGGTTTCCAGGGCCGAGTCGATTTCTTCGATCTGTTGACGAACTCGTGGGCGTCCCGCCCGTCCGGTATGCTCCACAATTCGGCAACTCCGAATCCGCGCCAGTTGCGAGAGCAGGTTGCGAGCACTGCCTGCGAACCCGGCGTCCCTCCGCGCTCGCCGCCACAACAAGCGCACCAACAAATAGCCGGTGACGCACAGGAACACATGCACGTGCAGTTTCTGATCGGTCCAGTGAAATTGCGGGCGTGTGGCCAGCATGCCAGGGTCTTTGAGGTCACGAAAGGCCGTCTCCACGCGGGACTGTCCACGATAGGCTTCCACGATTTGTGCGGTCGTCCACTGACTGCGGTCGGTGATCAACACGCGCAAACCGAAATACCGCTGAGTGAGCCGCCGATACTCTTCCAGGTCACTCCAGGTCCGCACCTGCGTTTCCCCTTGCTCGCTGCTGTGCACCTCGCAGCGGACTAAGGCGCGCAGGTACTGGCGGCCGCAGATTTGCGCCAGCCTTCGCCGCACCGCTTCCGGTGTGCCGCGCGGTTGGAGCCCTACTTCTTGTAATTGCTCCCCGCAGCGTGCCAAGTGTTGATGGAGTCCGCGAACTTGCCCCGCGTACAATTGCGGACTGAAGACCACCACGGCGTCGCGTTCCTTGCCGGCGATCGTCCGCCTCGTTCGCCAGGCACGCACCACCGCTCCGGTAGACAAGGTGATCTCTTCCAGATGATCACCCGCTTCGGCCAGCAGGGCCTGTTGGTAAGACGGGCGGACGGCAGTGACATAGTGGTCGGCGCCCGCCTCCAGTTTTTCCAGATTGGCTTTCGAAGAGGCGCCTGCATCGAACACCAATGTCAACTGTTGAGGCTGCGGGGTGAGCGCCTGTAGCCGTTCCCGCACTGGCTTGAGAAAGGCGGCAAAGGTGCGCATGTCCGAACGCGCCCCTTCGTACAACGCATGCGCCAAAGGCAACTGCGTATTCTGGTCCACCACCAGAGCCAGTCCTAACTGTCGGAGATCGTGGCGGCCCTGTTTGTTGTGTCCCCGTTGCGGCAACTCTGGTCTCTGGTTGGTACTGGCGATGTGGGTGTAGAAGTTGGTGGTGTCGTAGGCCAGTGCCTGCGGTTGTAGTTGCTCAATGCCGATGACCTCGCGCACGATGGCTTGTTCGATGCCGCCCAGCAAGGCCACCGGCAGAGCGTGCATCTGGTCCCAAAAATGTTGACTATCCAGATCCTGGGGCGCAAAGTCCATCAACGCAGGTAAGGCGGTAGTCTCAGCCCATGCGGCGAAAGCGCGCTTGCTGCGCGGCGCACAGGCTCGGCCGATGATGCCCGCCAACATGCTCTCTCCTACGGTGAGGCCGTCGCGCTTCTGCACCCGACGGCCCTGTTTCTCCAGCGCTCGGTTGATCTTGCCGGCGATGTCCAACTCTTGCGCCAGATGATGTAGCGCGGTCACCGCACCCGCCGTCACCGAAGAAACCTTGATGTCGGCGTGCTGCTGCTGGGTCAAGCGCAGGATGTCCTCGACGCGGCCAAGGTGGGCGACCACGCGGAGATGCGGCTTCCCGTCCCGCCGGAAGGATTCGACGATGCGGTAATAGCGGCGGCCATGAGACTGGTAGGCTTGAAGGGAGGCCATCAATTACGTATATACATAAATTAACGCACGCCTGTCAAGCTCATTCTGACGTGCCGTACAGAGATCCAAAGGCTATCCGATTACGTATATACGGATCACGGCATCCGAAATCGTTCAGATGCAAGGGTTTGACTCAATGCGATCCTGAAGTTTTAATAAACTCCCGCTAGCCGGCGTAGGCGATGCAATCGATCTGCAGCAACTGCCCGGGCCGGCGGAAACCGGTAGCTCCGAAATACGAACGCGCCGGACGGTTTTTCGTGAAGAATTTGTTGTAGGCCTCGTTCATTCCATCCCAATTTTTCTCGGGGTCTACCAGCGCCACCTGCACTTTGAGGACGTTGTCCATCGAGGAGCCCGCTTTTTCGAGCGATTGTTTCATGATGGTGAGCGCATCGGAGGTCTGCTCCTGGACATCGCCGGGTTTGGGGCGGCGTTCGGGGTACCAGCCTCCAATTCCGCTGAGGAACAGGAGGTTGCCCGAGCGGATAACACCCCCAACCAGTTGTTTCTTGGGGGACCAGGAGGATTGCGCTTGCGCGCCGCCCGCGCCGGCAAGCAGGAGAGCGGCGGCATTCATCATTTTGCGCCGGGAGTTCTTGTTGTTCATGAGTAGATTGCCTTTATGTTCAGATGCGGCGGGCGGTGAAGCGCGCCATGCCGAACTCGCCAAGCGAGAGATCCCCGGAGAGGGTATCGCCGCTGACGGTTCCTTGGAAATCGTAGTGGATGTGCATGCCTTCGAGGGGCAGCGTGCTTTGCAGCCTGATATGGTCACCGGAAATGGCGCCGTTGAAGCGGCTCTGGACGGCTTTGCCGAAATGGAGGCCGTAAAGTTTGGCGGCATTGCCCTTGGGGGGATCAAAGACGAGAGTGTGATGGGTCTTTCCCGAGATGAATTCGATGGCCACATCCCAGGCTCCGGTGAGGTCCGTGGCGGGAGGCGCGGGCGGGGCTTTGGATGAAGTGGGAGCGTTACGGAACACTTCCGCCATGCGGCGGGCGACGATGGGTGGATGCTCCGGACGCATGGCCACGGGGCGGATGATGAAACTGGCGGCGTCACCGGCGGCGTGGGACATGATGCGTGGTTCGCCATCGAGGAGTTGCGCATGGACCTCGTCGCCGGTGAGGAAGATGCGGGACGGGTCCCAGGAGACGTGGAGCACGGGGAAAGGGCTCGCGCCGGCCGGCGGGCTCATCTTTGTGGTGACGCCCGGAACGGAGTGGAGAGATTCGGCGATGGTGTGGAGCCAGGACTCCCACGTGCGGTAGTCGGCTTCGATCCGCTCGCGCGAGAACAGTTCGATGGCGGTGCACATGCCGGCGATTTCTTCCTTGCTGACCTTCATGGCGCGGCCATATCCGTGGTGGGGCGCACTGTTGAGGAAGGCTGCCCGGACGAGGTCTTTCCGGCCGATGAGCAGGCCGGCGCTTTGCGGGCCTCGAAGGATTTTGCCGCCGCTGTAGCCGGCAAGATCCGCGCCGCGGGAGAGGTAGGGGTTGGGGCGGAAGGGCAGTTCCGCGGCCGCATCGACGATGACGGGAACATTGCGTTTGTGGGCGGTTTCCGCGATCTCCTCGAGGCGCACCTTACCCTTCGCTTCTCCGGTGCCGAGCACGACGACAAGGCCGGTGCGGCGGCTGAACGAGGCGAGGAACTCCTCACGTGAATCGAATTCGATGAGTTTGCCGCCGCCGGTGCGGTAGGCATGGTCGTAATCGTTGCGGGACTGTTTGGCGATGAGGACCTCGTTGCGCATGCCGGTGGAGTCCGGAAGACGCTTCATGCGTTCGGGATCGCATCCCGCGATGGCGGCGGCGGTGGCGTGGCAAAGGGCGGACGCGCAGCCGGCGGTAACGATGGCCGCTTCCGCGCCCAGGAGTTCAGCGATACGGGCGCCCACCTTTTCCATTAGTTCATCGAGATTGACGGCCCAAAGCGCTGCCTCGTCCATGGCCTTGCGGACTTCCGGGTGCATCGGGGCGCCGCCGTTGATGGTGAGGGTGGCGGTGGTGTTAATGAAGGGCCGAACACCGAGGCGCGTGTACACGTTCGCCGAAAGGGTGGACGAAGGGGCGGCGGCGGCAGGGAGAAAACCGGCCGCGGCGGTGGAGCCGGCGGCTTGCACGAGGCGGCGCCGGCTGAAGGGCGGGATACGCATTTCACTCATCGGGGATTCCTTTCCAACTTGCATCGATTCTATGAGTCGCTAAGAAATTGTTCCAGGCGCCGGACATGGCGCGGTAGTTTCGCGGCGAGATTGTTGTTCTCGAGCGGGTCCGCGGTGAGGTCGAACAGGAGAGGCGGCGCCGCGGTTTCGGAAACTTGCGCCTGATTCTTCAGGCCGGGGTGGTAGCCATGGATCAGCTTGTAGCGGCCGTCGAAGGCCATCCGCCAACTACCGAGGCCGGAGAGGACCACTTCGCGGTGTTGCTTTGCGCGCCCTTCGAGGAGCGGGCGCATGGAGCGGCTGTCCATGTCGTGGGGCGTAGGGGCTCCGGCGTAGTCGAGGAAGGTGGCGGCGAGATCCACCAAGGTGACCGGGGCGGTGACGGTGCGGCCGCGTGGAATGCCCGGACCGGCCGCGACGAACGGGACTCCCGCGGACGCCTGGTAGGGCTGTGTCTTGCCCCAGCGGTTGTGATCTCCGAGCATCTCGCCGTGGTCGCTCGAGTAGATCACGATGGTGTTTTCGAGGTCGCCGCGCTCACGCACGGCGTCGAGAATTTCACCCGCGCGGCGGTCGATATTTTCGACCATCGCGGTGTAGTTCTGGCGGATAGCGGTGTGAGTGGCGGCGTCGTACTGATCGCAGCGGTTGGGTTGCGGGTAGTGGCGGTCCCGGCAGCCTGCTTCCATGGATCGCGTGATGTCCATGGGACTGTGAGGGCCCGTGAAGTTGACCGCGAGGAACCAGGGTTTGCCTTCCGGAGCCGCGCGGAGCAGCGAGAGTGCGTTGGAAGCGATCCAGTTATCGCAGTAAGCCGGGTCGGGAAGAGGCGTTGGTTCGGTGTCTTTGTGACCCTCGCGCTGCCGGCGCTTGAAGTCGGCGACGTGCACGGCGGCGAGACCTTCCCTGTGGAGATAGGCCATGTAGGGGTCTTTCGGAGTGACGGCGCCGCTGAGGATGGCGTCGATTTTTCCGGCGTTGTCGATGCCGGCGGAGAAGCCCCATTCCGGGAGAAGACGCTTGCCGTCAAGGCCCCAATCCATGGTCTTCTTGTGCAGGTCGATTTTGCCGCAGGCGGCGACGTGGTAGCCGGCGTGGCGAAGGATGGAGTAGAACGTCGTTTGAGGGAGAGGATAGTCGTGCGCGTTGCTTGCGACGCCGCAGCGGGCGTATTCCTTGCCGGCGGCGATGCAGGCGCGCGATGGGGCGCAGAGCGGAGAGCCGGCGATGGCATTGGTGAACCGGGCGCCGCGGGCGGCGAGCGCGCGGAGGTTGGGCATGCGGATATCGAGCGGCAGGCCGAGGCCTGTCCAATCGTGACGGTGCTGATCCGGAAAAAGCAGCAGGATGTTAGGGCGGCGGTTTTCCACGGCCCGGATGGGCAATGCCGCCGCCGCGCCGATGCCGGCAAATTGTCTGCGGTTCATCTGGGTCGATAGTATCAAAGGATCAACAGGCCGCGAATGGCCGCGCCACGCCATGTTGCAGGCGCCCGGCTCCGGTTTACAGCCAGGTCCCGGCAGCATATCGGGCCCGGCGGTGCATCGCCAGCATCACCCTTTGATGACGCCCATGGGCCGCAGGCGCGCCACGGGCTTCGCCAAGCCGGCGCCGGTGACGACGCGGATCACTTCGTCTACATCCTTGTAAGCCTCCGGGATCTCTTCGAGGATGCCGTCGCGGGTTTCGCTGCGGGCGATGATGCCCTGGCGGGCAAGGTCATCCTGGACTTCGCGGGCGTTGCGGCCGCGTCTGGCGGCGGTGCGGCTCATGAGCCTGCCGGCGCCGTGGCAGACGCTGCCGAAGGTTTCCCGCATGGCTCCTTCGGCTCCGGCGAGAACCCAGGAGGCGGTTCCCATGCTCCCCGGAACGAAGACGGGTTGCCCTATCCGCGAATAGGCGGAGGGGATCTCATGATGGCCGGGTGGAAAGGCGCGCGTCGCTCCCTTACGGTGGACGAGCACGTCGCGTTTCACGCCGTCGACGATATGCTCCTCGCGTTTGGCAATGTTGTGGCAGACATCGTAGACCAGATGAATCCGGGTGTCTTTACCGAAGAGCCGGGTGAGGCTGCCCCGCAACAGATGAAGAATCGCCTGGCGGTTGGCCCAGGCGAAGTTCGCGGCGCAGCGCATGGCGCTCAGGTACGCCTGGCCTTCCTTCGATTGGATGGGGACGCAAGCCAGTTGGCGGTCGGGCACGGTGATTCCGTGGCGCTTCATGGCGGGGCCCATTTCGGCGAGGAAATCAGTGCAGACCTGATGGCCGAGGCCGCGAGAGCCGCAGTGGAGCAGGACGACGACGCGTCCCACTTCGAGACCCATGGCGCGGGCGGCTTCCGGGTCATGGATACTTTCCACGTGCTGGATCTCGAGGAAATGGTTCCCGCTGCCGACCGTGCCGAGTTGTGGGCGGCCTCTCTCCTTGGCGCGCGCGGAGACGAATTGCGGATCGGCGCCCGGCAGGCAGCCGTTGGCCTCGGTGAATTCGCAATCCCGTTGTTCACCGTAACCTTTCCCGATGGCGAACTGGGCTCCATGCATCAGTACCTGCTCCAGTTCCTGATGGGTGATGTCGAAGGGACCTTTGCCGCCGGTGCCGCAGGGAATGTCGCGGAAGACCTGGCCGACAATTTCCTTCATGCGCGGACGGACATCCTCCTGGGTGAGGTTGGTGTTCATCAGCCGCACGCCACAGTTGATATCGAAGCCGACGCCGCCGGGGGAGACGACGCCGTATTGGATATCGGTGGCGGCGACACCGCCGATGGGGAAGCCGTAACCCTGATGGATGTCGGGCATGGCGAGGCTCGGGCCGGCGATGCCGGGCAGGGTAGCCACGTTCATCGCCTGTTCGAGGGAAAGGTCTTTGCGAATTTGTTCGAGCAGCCCCGCGCTGGCGTAAACGATGACATCGGTCCGCATGCCGCGCGCGGAATCCCGCGGGATGCGCACCCGCCATTCATCGATGCGCTGCAGTTCCATTTCAGATATCCAGGTATACTTCGCAACACCAGCCGTTCGCGGTTGGTTCGACTTTCAACTGGTGGTACGTGACGCCCTTCACTATCAGTTTCGCGCGATGCTTCTCCGTGTGGGGTTCGCCCCAGGCGATGCCGCCGGCGGCAGTCTCGCTGCATTCCTGTATATCCACGCGCCGCGGGGCGATGCGGCGGCCGTCCAAGAGATAGAGCACTTCATTGAGCCAGTTCACCAGGAGGCTTTCGCGGTCTTCGCCCTGGGCGGCGATGGGGTAGGGTTCGCGCGGGTCAATGTCTTCAAGTTCCATGGCGATGGCCACCAGGGCCATGGCGGCGTTGGACAACATTTCCTCGAACGTGGAGCCCCAGGCGCGGAAGCCGATATCGGCGGTATGTTCGAGAGCGTGGAAATTCATGCGGCGCGAGGCGCGTTCTGCTGACCGCCTTCATCGCGGATCAGCGGCTGGGTGGGGTCGATGCGGGTAAATAGAAAAGCGCTCACCAGGAGCATCGCACCCATGTAGATGAGCGGGGTGTTGTAGCTATGAGTCGCGGCAACGACGTAGCCGAAGACGATGGAGGTGAAGAACGAGCCGAGTTGTCCGGCCATGTTCATCGAGCCCGAAATAGCGCCGGCGAATTTTCCGCCGACATCCATGCACACCGCCCAGCTAACCGGCAGCATGCAATCCATGCTGCCATAGCCGAGAGCGAGGAAGGCGACGGCGAATTGCTTGTTGCCGGTCTGGGAAGCGAGGAGCATGAAGATGCCGGAGAAGGCGAGTCCGGCGGCCCCCACGGCGCGTCTGCCGAAGGAGAGACCCCGGTGCTTAATGAGCAGATCGCTCACGTAACCGCCCACCAGGTTGCCGCAAGCTCCGCAGAGAAACGGCAGGGTGGACCAAAGGGCCATTTCATTCTCGGTGAAGCCGCGGCCCTGTTGGAGGTACGTGTGCAGCCAGGAGAGATAGAAATAGCCTCCCCAGCAATAGGTGTGATACATGAGCAGAATCTTCCAGTAGTTCCACTGCCGGAGGGCGATGCCCCAGGGGAGGGAGGTGTGCTCCCCGGGCGACCCGGCGCCGATCTCACGCAACTCCCTTTCGGAAATGCCGGGTTTCAGAGAAGGATGGTCCCGGTACCACCAATACCAGATGCCGCACCAGATGATGCCGAGGATTCCGAAGACGTAGAACGACGCGCGCCAGCCGTGCCGCTGCTGAATGGCGACGACGAGGATGGGAGAGAGCGCTCCGCCCAGGCGGCTGGCCATCCAAAACACGCTGGTGGCGCGGGCGCGTTCCTGGGGAGGGAACCAGCGGGCGACCGCGGAGGTGCTTCCGGGGTACGCCCCCGCCTCGCCGGCTCCGAAACAGAACCGCACGAAGAGGAGCAGGAAGAAGTTCGAGACTGCTCCGGTGAGCGAAGTGAAGATGGACCACCACAGGACGATGCGGGTCAGCACGCCGCGGGCGCCGAGTTTATCCGCGAGGGCGCCGCTGGGAATTTCGAACAGCGCGTAGGAGAGGGTAAATGCGCCGACAACCCACCCCCATTTCTCGGGAGTGATGTCAAGGTCCTGCTGCATGCGCGGACCGGCGACGGAGATGCAAACGCGATCAATGTAGGTGATGATCGACAGCAGGAAAAGCAGGAGGAGAACGCGGAGACGAAACTTCATGAAGGCGTCATTATGGCACAGAGCAGGCCGTTGACCGGGACGGGCTCGCGCAAAGTGTTACGCTATCGAAGAACTATGTTTTCGCGCCGCAAGTGGATGAAAGTGCTGGGCGCCGGGATGAGCGCCCTCGATGGATGGGGACAGGGTCCGTTGAGGTTTCCCGGCAAGCGCCCGATGCTGGTGCAGAATGATTTCCCCGAGGATCTGGAAACGCCGGTGGAGTACTTCGACACATGGATTACTCCGAACGACGCCTTCTTTGTGCGCCAGCACCTGCCGCGGCCGAAGGTGGACGCCGGGTCGTGGCGGCTGAAGGTGGGCGGCATGGTTTCCAATCCGCTGACCTTGACGCTGGATGATCTGAAAAAGATGCCGCCGGTGAAAGTGCCGGCGACGCTTGAATGCGCGGGCAATGGCAGAGCGAACTACCGGCCAAAGGTGCCCGGGCTGCAATGGTCGAAAGGCGCCATCGGAAACGCGGAGTGGCGCGGCGTGCGCATGGCGGACCTGTTGAAAAGAGCCGGAGCGGGGGCGGGGGCGAAGTACGGGAATTTCAACGGGGCTGACAACGGCGTGGCGAAAACTCCCGATTTCATCCGCTCGATTCCGATGCGGAAGTTGATGCACGAAGCAACCATCGTCGCGCTGGAGATGAATGGGGCTCCGCTTCCCGAGATTCACGGGTTTCCGGCGCGGCTGGTTGTTCCGGGATGGGACGGGGCAAGCTGGGTGAAGTGGGTGACGGAGATGGACTTGAGCGATGAGCCGAGCAAGGGCTTTTTCTTTGCCACGGCGTACCGTTATCCGAAGTATAGTCCGGTGCCGGGAAGCGCGGTGAAGCCTGAGGACATGGAGGTGCTCGAGGGGATGGCCGTGGTGTCGTATTTCGCCCGTCCGGTCCATGGGTCGGCGGCGAAGAAGGGGAGTCCGCTGCGGCTTCAGGGCGTGGCCTATGCCGGCGAGAACCGGGTTTCGCGGGTGGAGGTTTCAACCGATGGCGGATCGAAATGGATCGATGCCAAACTCTCGCCGCAGAACTACCCGTTCGCCTGGCGGCTGTTCACGTTCGTTGGACGCCGCGGGTACAGGGTATCACATCCTCTGTTCGAGGGCCACGGATTCAGCGGGGCGCGTGCAGCCGGTGGAATGCCCGTGGAATCCGTCAGGGTACATGTTTAATTCCATTGAACGCATCGGTGTGACGGTGGAGGCCTGACATGAAATGGCTACTCGGTTTAGGATTTGCGTTGTCTTTGGCCGCGGCGGACCCGGCGGTGCTCGAAAAGGGCAAGGCGGAAGAGAAGCGGGCGTGCGTGGCTTGTCACGGGACGCGGATTGTCCACGTGCAGCGTCTGTCGCGCGCGCAGTGGGAGCGGGAATTGACGAAGATGGCGGGATGGGGGGCTCCGATCAGGGATCGGGAGGCGCTGCTCGAGTACCTGTTGGCGAACTACGGAGATGACAAGCCCGTGGCGCCGCTGCCGCGATCGGAAGACGCGTCGAATTCGAAGAGATAGACAGCGCGCATGAGCGTCTCGTCTTTCGCCGCGGCCCCGGGAATCGAAGTAATCGAATTGCGGAACGTCCGCGGCGAGGATTTACTGCCGGTTCTCGATGAGGAGACGGCGACCTGGCGGGAGGCGCTCGAGTGGGATTTTTCGCCTTCCGCCGAACTGGTGATCCGGTTCGTGAACATGCAGGCGTTGAGCGGCTTTGCGTTTCTCGTGAACGGGAAAGTGGCGGGTTATTCGTACTATATCTCCGAGGAACGCAAAGGGCTGATCGGCGATGTATATATCCTGCAGGCTTACCGCACGGTGGAGCGGGAGAACCGGTTGATCGAGGCCGTGCTGGATGCGCTGGTGGAAGAAGGGATGGTCCGCCGCGTGGAATCGCAGTTGATGATGCTGGAGGGACCGCTCGACCGGCCCATGCCCTATCCGGGTAAGCTGCGGGTGTTCCGGCGCACCTTCATGATGTGGGACGCGGGCGTGAAGCAGATTGAGAAGGGGCCGGCAAGCGATCGGATTCTGCTGGAGCCCTGGAGAGACGAACGGCACGAGGAGGCTGCGCAATTGATCGGTATCGCCTACCACGGGCATATCGACAGCTACATCAATGACCAGTACCAATCCATCGCCGGGGCGCGGCGGTTTCTGCTGAACATCGTGCAGTATCCGGGCTGCGGCCGGTTTTTCCAGCCGGCTTCGTTTCTGGCGTTCGACAAGGAGACGGGGCAGCCCTGCGGATTGATACTCGGGAGCCTGGTGGCGGATACCGTGGGACACATTACGCAAGTCTGCGTGTCCGCACAGATGAGGCGGCAGGGGGTCGGCCATGAACTGCTCCGGAATGCGCTTGAACGGATGCAGGAGTACGGCTGCCGGAAGGTCAGCCTGACGGTGACCTCGGTGAATGAAGGCGCCATACGGTTGTACGAAAGCCTGGGATTCCGGCGGATGCGGGAGTTTGCGGCGCACGTTTGGGACGGATTCTAAAGCGGGGAGGAAAACTTGGGAACAAGGGTAGCGTTGGTCACCGGATCGTCGCGGGGGATCGGCAAGGCGATCGCGCTGCGTCTCGGCTCGCGGGGCATTGCCGTTTGCGTGAACTACAAGGAGCGCAAGGAGGAAGCCGAGGAGGTGGCGCGCCGGATTGTGGGGCAGGGCGGGCGCGCCGTGGCGATCGGAGCCGACCTGGCGAAGGCGGGCGATTGCGCGGCGCTGGTGGAGCGCTGTGCGGCAGAGTTGGGTCCCGCGGACATCCTTGTAAACAATGCGGGAGTGCTGCGGCGGGGCGATTTGCTGGATTTCGACCTCGATGAAATGGAGGCGATGCGGAGCGTCAACGTGGATGGGTTGGTTCGGGTGACACGGGCGGCGGCGGAAGGCATGCGGCAGGGGGGGTGGGGGAGGATTGTCAACCTCACGTCGGTGGCGGCGCTTGGCACGAGCATGGCAGGCACGACATTCTACGCGGCGACGAAAGCGGCGGTGATCACTCTGACGCGGCGATTCGCCCTGGAACTGGGTTCGTTTGGGATTACGGTAAATGCGGTTGCGCCGGGGTTTATCCTGACGGACATGGCCAGCGGGGGGCGGACCGGGGAGGAATTGCAGAAGGCCTTCGAGTCAGTGGCGGCCAAGGCCATGATGCGGAGGGTAGGAAAGCCGGAGGATATCGCGGCCGCCGTTTCCTTTCTGGTGAGTGAGGACGCGGGGTTCATCACGGCACAGGTGTTGACAGTGGATGGAGGGCGAACAGACTTCATCTCCCACATGTAGTGGGGACAAGGAGTTAGCAGCCGACGCCGGCTTGCTTCAGTTCCCGCTCCAGCCGTTTCGTGGCGCGTCCGCAGATCATATCGGCCACTTTGGTGAGCAGGTCCGGCACGTCCTGGGGCTCGATGAGGACGGTGCTATCCCGCTGAGGTGCGCGGCCCTGATGGGAAGCCGTGATGATGGCGGTAGCCGGCTGATAATCCATCATGCGGGCGTGGGCGAGGACCTGGAGACCGGCTTGCGGGGATTCCATTTGCAGGTCGCTGAGGACCAGTTCGTATTCACGGCGGTCCATTTTGCCGACAGCTTCGGCGGCAGAGGCGGCGGAGTCGACGTAGTACCCGCCGGCTTCGAGTACGGTCTGCAAGGTCAGCCGCGTGGCCGGATTATCGTCGACAAGCAGTACACGCGCCAGCGACGTAGCCGTGGGCCGGGAAACCCGAGCGCGTTTGACGAATTTTCGTGTCTTAGTCTCCACAGTCTTTGCTCCACCAGTTTAACCTGAAAAAGGTGGATTTGAACCCATTAGTTTTGGGGTCTATGGCTGGTTGGATGATGTAAGCCGTTGATAAGGAAGGAAAAAATACCAGTACTGGGTAAATTTTAGGAAGCTAAGGCGAAGACTCTATGAAATATTGTATCGATATTTGAGAGTTGACGATCGAGTGAAAACGCCTCTGCAAGCTGTTCTTTGCTCAGATACTTCGCGATCCCGGTATCCTGCTCCACGGCGGCACGGAAGTCGCCATCCTCTTCCCAACAGCGCATGGCGTGACCTTGCACTATTTTGTAAGCCTCCTCGCGAAGCATGCCCGCGGCAGTGAGATCGAGCAGCAACTGGCCTGAAAAGACAAGACCTTTTGTGAGATCGAGATTGCGGCGCATGCGATCGGGGTAGACACGCATGCCGCCGATGAGCCAGATGGTCCGGTCGAGGAGGTAGTCGGTGAGGATGCAGGAGTCGGCGAGGATCACGCGCTCCACCGACGAGTGAGAGATGTCACGTTCGTGCCAGAGGGCGATATTCTCGAAGGCCGCCTGGGCATTGGAGCGGACGACGCGGGCAAGACCGCAAATCTGTTCGCAAACGATGGGATTCCGCTTATGCGGCATGGCGGAACTTCCCTTCTGCCCGGCTGCAAAGGGCTCCTCGGCTTCACGCACTTCCGTCCGCTGGAGGTGCCGGATTTCGAGGGCGATTTTTTCGAGAGCCGCGCAGATGAGGGCGAGCGTCGAAACAAAAGCGGCGTGGCGATCGCGGGAGATGACCTGGGAGGCGATGGGAGCGGGTTTCAAGCCGAGTTTGGCGCAGATACGCTCTTCGGCCTGAGGTCCGATGTGGGCGAACACACCGACCGCGCCGGAGATCTTGCCGTACCGGATCTGTTCGGTGGCGAGGTCGAGCCGTTCGAGGTTGCGGCGGATCTCGTCGTAGTAGAGGGCGAGTTTCCAACCGAAGGTAACCGGCTCTGCCTGAATACCATGGGTGCGGCCAATTTGTACGGTGTGGCGGAATTCGAAGGCGCGTTTCTCGAGGGATCCAGCCAGAGTTTCCAATGATTGGCGGATCAACCCGGCGGATTGGATGATCTGCCGGGCCTGGGCGGTATCGACGACGTCATTGGAGGTCATTCCGTAATGAAACCAGCGCGAGGCGCCGGCGGCTCCTCTGGCCTTCATGGTTTCGGCGACTGCCGTAGTGAAAGCAATGACGTCGTGCTTGACCTCGCGCTCGATTTCGAGGATTCGCGGGACGGTGAACCCGGCGTGTTCGCGCAACTGGCGGGCGGCATCCCGGGGGACTACGCCTTGCTCGGCAAGCGCTTCGCTTGAAGCCAGCTCCACCTCCAGCCATTGCCGGTATTTGTTCTCGTCGCTCCAGATGGCGCCCATCTCCGGACGAGTATAGCGGGGAATCATAGACCTTTCCCATTAAATCATCTCCGCATGGGCCACGGGGCGCGGATGTTCTATGATCGAGTTATGAGGATGACAACCCTTCTGACCCTGCCGCTCGCGGCCACTCTCCTGTTTGCGGGAGCGGACGAAGACAAGCGTCTGGAAAATGCCACCGCCATGTTCGGAGAGATCATGGATACGCCTGACAAGTCGATTCCGCAGGACCTGCTGGACAAGGCCTCATGCGTAGTGCTGGTCCCAGGATTGAAGAAAGGGGCATTCATCTTCGGCGCCAAGTATGGGCGCGGCTTTGTGCTGTGCCGGAAGAAGAACGGACCGGGCTGGTCGGCTCCGGGCGCGGTGCGGGTGGAAGGCGGAAGCTTCGGTCTGCAGATCGGCGGTTCGGAGACGGACGTGGTGATGCTGGTGATGAACGACCGCGGGGCGGAGCGGCTGCTGGGGAGCAAGTTCACACTGGGGGGCGAAGCGTCGGCCGCGGCGGGGCCGGTAGGCCGGACGACATCCGCCGAGACGGACGCAACAATGCGGGCGGAGATTCTGACATGGTCCCGGGCAAGGGGGGTGTTCGCCGGAATCTCGCTGAAAGGGGCCACGCTCCGGCGGGACAGCGACGCCATCAAGGGCATGTACGGCAAGGAAATGGGCAACCGGGAGATAGTCTTCGGAAACGTTCAGCCTCCCCAACCCGCTTTGAAGCTGGTTTCCCTGCTGAACAAGTATTCCGGGCGGAAGTAATCGCAATCATCGCAACCCCACTTCCAGGGGGGCCGCGGTTGAGGCCTCGGTGACGGCTTCGGCGTCCGGATGGCCTTGGACCAGAGTGACCGGATAGTCCGCAGTCACTTCGCCTGCGACGGCGATACGAAATATGGCCCGGTGGCGTTCGCCGGCGGCGCAGTAGAGGCGAATTTTGCGCGAAGCGAGGATGTCGCGCATCCCGCAAGTGACCGCCATGTGAGGGATAGCGTGCGAATTTCCGCCCGCGCACCCGATGCTCTGCACGACGATGGAATCGTCCCCGAGAGTCAGGACGCGGGTGAGCGAGGCGCGCATTTCTTCTTCCGTCACTTTGTGCCAGCGGGAGATGACGGGCTCATTGAACGCCACGTGGCCGTGGTAGCCGATACCGCCGTAACAGCAATCCGCGCCTCCCACTTCCGCCAACCGCTCGCTGAACTCATCAATGCGAAAGGGATGGGGCGCCACGTGGTGATCGGGCGGCATTGCAAGATCGGGCTCGATGTGGTGGAACAGTTCCCGCCGCAGGAATCCGGTGAAGCTCAAAGGGTGCTCCACCGGTAAAGGCCGGCCTTGCCAATCGAGGAATTCATCCATCTGGAACACCCACGCATTGCGCCAACTGATCCGCTCGCGATTGGTGATCCGGGCGAGGATGGGATACTGCCTGACGGGGCCCACGGGCAGGATCAGGCGAGCCGGACGGCCCTCGGCGTTGGCGGTCTTGACCTCAGAGGCAATCGAGAAGGCGAAGTCGGCGAGCAGCGCCGGGTTGTCCTCCACCAGGCGGAATCGCAGACGCGCCCCGCGGTGGAGGTCCTCTACCGGAAGCCTCATGAGTTCAGCGTAGGGGTCCATCGTCTTATGCTAGTCAAAATGGCTTCTTCGCACGACCCCCGCCGTTGGGGCATTCTGGCGCTGCTGTTTTTTTCGATCGCCGTCAACCTGCTCGACCGGCAGGTGCTGGCCGTGCTGGCTCCGGTGATCCGGGATGAACTGAGACTGAGCAACACGGAATACTCGTATGTGCTGACCGCATTCCTGTTCGGGATGACGATCGCCCAAGTTCCTTCCGGAATGCTGCTGGACCGCATCGGAGCGCGCTTCGGGCTGCCGGTTCTGATGTTTGTCTGGTCGGTGGCGAACGGGCTGCACTCCATCGCGCGGACCATCACGCACCTGTCGGTTTTCCGGTTCCTGCTTGGGGTGGGGGAGTGCGGCAACTATTCCGGGGGCGTGAAGGTGATTTCGCAGTGGTTCCCGGTGGAAGAACGTGCACTTGCGGGCGGCATCTTCAACAGCGGAACCGTGCTGGGGGCATTTTTTGCTCCGTACCTGGTTGTGAAGATCTCGCAGAGCCTGGGATGGCGGATGGCGTTTGTGGTTCCGAGCGCCCTGGGGATTTTGTGGATCGTTCCCTGGGTGATGCGCTATCGGGACCGGGCGCCTCGACCTGCCGTCAGCGGCCCCGGCGTCCCAATCGGAGGGCTGCTCAAGAC
>JAIXKK010000192.1 GCA_026954325.1 Bryobacterales bacterium
GCATCATGGGGCTTTCGGCCTGGACGACGGTCATGGCGTCCATGGCGCGCATGGCAGGGTGGTGGTGGGACCAGGCGGCTTCGAAATCCTCCTTCTGGGTGAACATTTCCGAGTCGATGAGGGCGGTTTCCATGGACCAGATGCGGCGGAGGCGCCAGCAGGAGTTGACCATGGCGGTGAGGAGGTGAGATTCGGTGAGGGAGGCGGGGTTCCATTCCCGCTGGTACTGGGCGGCGAGCTGATCATAGGCGTCCTGGGATTCGTTGGCGAGGACGACGCACTTGGAGGCGAGGCCGTGGGTGATGCCGTTGAGGGAGGAGCGTTTCTTGCCCTCGGGGGTGATGGGGCCTTTGGACTTTTTGCCGTTTTCGCGGGCGATTTGTTGTTTTTTCTCTAAATCGGACATGTTTTGTGATCCTTCCTGAAGGCGGGCCGCCTTACGGCTTCAGTGTACTTGGCGGGCTGGTGGAGGACGGGGAAGTTGGGGTAGGGGGAAGGGTGGTGAGTGGGGGATGTGGTTTTGATTCATTCAGTTGGGAGCAGCGTCAATTTTTTTGTCATTCGAGTGACCGGGGCTACTGCCGCCTAGGGAAAATGACACGTAGCGGCTTTTACGGCATGGATCGTGAGTGCGCCTCAATGGGGGCGCCGCCAGTGACCGCAAGCAGTTTCGGAGAAGCTTTGAGAGGCACGGTCTCGCCACCCTGCCGCGGCACGTCGAGGACAAGCGCGGCTTCGACCGCAACCTGAACGAGACGCACGGGGCGATGGCCGAATCGTCGAAGTTGCCGGATTCGACTTCGAGCAGGCGGCGGAACAGTGGGGTTTCAAACGACGGATTATGTCGGCTTCTGGCTTCCCGCTGCCCGCTTTCCCGTCTCTTCGGGACCGCGACCACGCGGTCGCGGAAATAGGGAATTGAAGCGCGGTTCCAGCTTCCCGATGGCGTCCTACCGCTGTTCCGGGGTCAGTTCCGCATACCGGGGATCGGAGACAAATTTAGCCAGTTCGCTCACGTCCTGGAAATTGCCCGAAAAAGTGTGAGAGGAATCTCCCGGCTATCCCACTACCCGTCCGTGAAAGAGCAAATAGTCCTTAGCTTCGCAGGCGCGTTGAGTCTCTTGATGTGGTTCGTAGGAGCGTACTTCGCTCTCTCTTGGATTCATGGCATCAGGATGTTAACCCGGCGGTCGGCGGGAGTGACTCGGCAGTCCGTGATAACCGGGATGCTGTTCACCATTTCGCTGCTTTACGTATCGCTGTCCGACTGCCCAAGCTTCCATCTTGCATGGATGCTCCCATGTAGCTTCGTACTCGGCCAATTATCGCTGGCGTTTCCGTTCTCTCTTCTTGCGCTTCCGGCTCGAATATTCTTCGCGTTCGCGACCCTCGGCGTATGCACCCGGAAGGTTGGAGCGTCAAGTTGAACCTTCGCGTATTCTGGACCGTCAACAGCATTGGAGTGGTCGTTGCTCATCTGCACGCTTGCGCGTCATGGGCAGGTTGGGATGATCTGCCGAATTTTCCGGGAGCGCTCATCTACTGGCTAATTCAGGCCATACCCGCAGCCCTCAACGGGGGGTACGATCTGCTTGCGCTCTGGGGGAACCTGATGGCGTGGATACTGCTGGCTACTTGCCTAGCGATCGGAACAGACTGTCGGCGTCCCAATCCTGTCCACCCTTCTTCGCCATCGTCCGGGAGTAGATCGAATCCTTCCGCGAAATGTAATCGCGCTGTTGCGCCTCGATCTCTCTAAGCTGTTTCTCGACGCCCTCCCATTCTGCTTCACTGAGGCCGCGACCACGCGGTCGCGGAAATTACACCAACATTTTCCGCTACGTACTCGCGCGCAGCGCTTCAATGAGGCCGCGACCACGCGGTCGCGGAAATGTGTATTTTTCCTCTTGCCCAACCCGCCTGTAGATCTGCTTCAATGAGGCCGCGACCACGCGGTCGCGGAAATTGGCCGAAGGCGGATTTCTTCCGCAATGAGGCTCGGGCTTCAATGAGGCCGCGACCACGCGGTCGCGGAAATCAGATTCCCCGCGACGCGCTCGTTAAGCTCATTGGGAGGCTTCAATGAGGCCGCGACCACGCGGTCGCGGAAATGAAAGGAGCAGAGATGACAATTGAGGAGCGGCTTGAAGCTTCAATGAGGCCGCGACCACGCGGTCGCGGAAATGGCGCACAGCGCCTGTGAGGAGGCCCTCGCGGCCCGCGCTTCAATGAGGCCGCGACCACGCGGTCGCGGAAATGCGCGGGAACCAGCCAACCCTGCGCCGTGAGATCCGGCTTCAATGAGGCCGCGACCACGCGGTCGCGGAAATTGCAAAATGCACTAGATGAAGCCGTCGATAGAGGCGCTTCAATGAGGCCGCGACCACGCGGTCGCGGAAATACCTACGCCCGCGCCTGGCTCATGTCCTACATGGCGCTTCAATGAGGCCGCGACCACGCGGTCGCGGAAATCCGCCGCCGGCGAAGTGCTCACGATTACAAAGAAGGCTTCAATGAGGCCGCGACCACGCGGTCGCGGAAATTGCAAAATGCACTAGATG
>JAIXKK010000127.1 GCA_026954325.1 Bryobacterales bacterium
CGCCCTCTGCACACGGTAAGCTTCCGGACGCAGCGGCACGGCGAAGAAGGAGTCGAGTTCCTCCACCGGAATGGTTTCCTGATACTCCATTTCCACGCGTTTCGAGCCGAACCCGGGGATGGGCACAATGCGCGCGCTGAATACCGCGCCGCGGCGGGCTTCATCGGCGTCGCGCTCCCCCATCCGCAGGAGTCCGGGGTCGATAGCCTGCCACCGCAGGTTCTCATAGATCTCTTCCGCCCGGCGCCGTTCCAGAATCACTCCGGGAATTCGCACCACGTCGTCCCAGACGGCGAAATCGGAAACCACCGCCCGCGACGGCAGCGCGAAGATGTACTTGCCTTCCAGAATTCCGGGTACGTGGCTCTGAAAGATCTGCCGCACGCGCACCCGCGCCGCCTGGTTGTCGATCAGGACATCAACGTCCATCTCCCCAAGCGAGAGGATTCTCGCATCCGGTTCCGGTTTGTTCGCGGGGACGATCACCCCGGCGTCCCCGTAGGCCGCCGCCGCGGCCAGGAACGTGAACAGCAGCAGCCTCATGGCAGAGCGATACTCCTCTCCGATATTCGCACCAGCCCGTTGTCCGTTCCGATATAGAGAAATCCGTTTGCCGCCGCTAGCGCCGTGACGTTCTCCGACGGCAAACCCGCGGTGGAGAATCCCCATCGTCCGTTTGAGCGGTTGTAAACAGCCAGCCCCCTGCCCAGAGTTCCGGCGTGAACCGCGCCGTCCGTCACCGCCATGGCGTTCGGATTCACCACGAACCCCTCCCGCAGATCGGAGAAGCCGCGCCAGAGGGCGCCGTCGAAACGGAAGACCCCGGCGCCGTAGGTCCCCGCGAACCACTCGCTGCCCACGGAGGCGAGCGCGCTCACCCAGTTGTGGCGGAGCCCGGAATTCGCCGTGGTAAAGCTCGCTTTCACCACTCCATTATCTAAGACAGAAATACCGCCTAATGTTCCGGCCAGAATGCGGTTCCCGCTGCGCGCCAGGGAATACACGTGATTATTGACCAGCCCGTGAAACCCGTAGATGCTTTGCGGACCGCCTGATGCAAGAAACGTGATCCCCGCGGGAGTCGCCAGCGCCATGCCCGTATCGTCCACCAGAACGTCGGTGACGTGCGAGGCAATCAGGCCTTCTCTTCGCGTCATCACCTGGCGCGTCCCGCCCGCCGCGTCGGTGAACACAAGCCCGTTGGCCGTGGCGATGATGGCGCCATCCTGCCGCGGAACGATGCGGTTGACGCAGAACAGGTGATCGTCTTCCCGGTGAATGGCGCGGGAGGCGCCCGGGTTCAGGACATCGAGGCCGCGGTCAAAGTAGCCCGCCCACAGCCGTCCGCCCGGTTCCACCGCCAGCGCCGCGATGTTGTTGTCTGCGAGCGGCGCGTCTCCGATAGCCGCAATCCTCGTCCAATCGCCGTTCTCCGCGCGCGCCGCAAGGCCGTCGCGAAGCACGGCATAGATGACGCCGTTCGCTTCCAGCAACCCCTCCACCTCGCCTTCACCCCTCCGCGAGGAAACACGCGGACGCGGTTGGCGCGCCGCGAGCGGAATCTCAGCAACGCCTTCATCCAGGGTTCCCGCAAACAACTTCCCTTCCGCGGCAAGCAGCGCATTCGCGAAGGTCCCCTCCGCCAGCACTCGCTGGAGCTTGCCTCCCTGGTACTCCGCGATCCCCATCGCCGTCCCCGCCCAGGCCGCACCGCCGCGCGCCGCGAGCGAAAGCACATGCCGGTCCGGCAACCCCTCCTGGTCGGAAAATCGTTCCACCTGCCCCGCCCGCAGGTGAATCACGCCCTCATCCATCGTGCCGGTCCACAGATTGTCGAGCGTTCCGGCGAGGGCTGTCACGTGCGCCGTGCGCAGCGCATCGTGAAAATGTGTAAACTTGCCGCCATTCCAGGCGAGCACTCCGCCCTTCTCCGTGCCCACCAGCAACTGTCCCGATTCGAGTGGAAGCAGCGCGGTAATATTGCGGTATTCCTGCCCCGCCGGCAGGATCTGGCGGAAGCCGCGGCCGTCAAACACAACCAGGCCGCCGCCGCGTGTCGCCACGAACAACTCCTCATCACGCGCCTCCGAGACATGCCCCACCGCCAGTTTCCTCAAGGGGGCTGAAGGAAGGTCCACGCCGCAAACATAGCGATTCGTCACCGCTCCTTCCGAGTCGTACTCCCAAAGCGCGTTCGACGACGCCGCATACAACCGCCCGGCAAACACCGCGGCATCACGAAAACCGGAGGCCGCGGCAATGGGTTCCACGCCCGGCGCGGAAGCGCGGCCGAGGGCGCGAATCGTGGCCGGAACCTCCTGCTCGCGCGCCACTTCCGCCCGCGTCTGGTCAAGCGTTTCCCGGGTTCGCCACAGCAGCCACCCAGGCGCGGCGGTAGCCAATGCGAGTCCCGTCCAGACGATGGGTTTCGATCCCCCGAAGCGGCCCATTGCCTACCATATTACACGCACCGTGATTCGATAACCTCCGTTCCGGGACGGAGAAGAGCATTTTCTAATCCAAGAATGATCCTGAAAGCTGGTCCTGTTTCCAATGCAAGA
>JAIXKK010000119.1 GCA_026954325.1 Bryobacterales bacterium
TTCGACTGGCGGCGGCAGTTCGAACTGGCCCTCGATCCGGAGACGGCGCAGGCGATGCACGATGAGACGCTTCCGCAGGAGGGCTTCAAGGACGCGCACTTCTGCTCGATGTGCGGGCCGAAGTTCTGCTCGATGAACATCTCCTCGAAGGTGGAGAGTTTCACGATGGAAGAAGCGGAAGCCGTGCTCGGCGAGGAGTCGAAACAGGAGTCGCTGGTGCATCTGGCCGGGGCGCAAGGAGACTAACGGCGGCCCATGCTGGTGATCGACACGCACGCGCATATCTACTCGCCGGACGAGAAGAAGTATCCGCCGATCGCCAAACCGCTGCGCCCGCCGGCGAGGAAGGGATCGCTGGAGCATCTGAAGGAGATCGCCAAGGCGAACGGAGTGCGGGCGGCGTGCGCGATCCAGGTGAGCACGTTCTACCGGTTTGACAACCGCTACATCTGCGATTCGGCGGTGGCGAATCCGGGATGGGTGGCGGGAGTATGCACGCTCGATCCGGACGATGCGAAGAGCCCGGCGCTGCTCAAGCAGTTCGCGGCGAAGTACGGAATCAAGGGGATGCGGAGCATTCCGGCGAAAAACGGAAAGCTGGATCACCCCGGCGTACGGGCGCTGTGGAAAGCAGCGGCGGATCTGGGAATCGTGATCAACGTGCTCATCAACCACGAAAAAGCCCCCGAGGCGGAGAGAATGCTGGCGGACTTCCCTGCCCTGCGCGTCGTGTTGGACCATTGCCTGAACCTGAAGGCGGGTCCGGAGATGGCGCCTGTCCTGAATGCCGTACTGCGGTTATCACGGTACAACAATCTGCACGCAAAGCTGACGTTCCTGCCCACGGGGAGCGCGACAGGTTATCCCTGCGCGGACATGCACGCGCCCTGCCTGCAGATTGTGGATGCCTATGGGGCGGAGCGATGCATTTGGGGGAGCGACTTCCCGAATGAATTGTGGACTCCGCGCGTCAGCTACGCCGAGCACCTGCGGATCTTTCAGCGGGACCTGCCGTTGAAGCCGGCGGCGCGGACGGCGATTCTCGGCGAAACGGCGCACAAGCTCTGGTTTGGTGGAAAGCGCTTCGCGGCCTGACTCATCTGGCAAAATAGTAGCTTGCCCATGTCATTTGACTCCGCAAATTACGGCGAGGAGGTTGCGGCTATTCTCGCGCTCGATGGGAACGGGGAGCGCCTGATGCCGCTGGCGGGTGGACGCTGCGGTTCTCCGGCGGCGCGCGCCCGGCTGCCGCGGTGGAGCGCCCGGGAGTTGTTTGAAGGCAGCAGGGCTCCTGGAGCGGCGTTGAGCGGACTATGGTTGTATTTTTCCTGCCTCGACGAATCGCATTCGATGTCGCAGGCGATCCACACGGCGGACGGCAGTTTCTGGCACGGCATCATGCACCGGCAGGAGCCCGATCCAGGCAACTCCGGCTACTGGTTCCGGCGCGTGGGCGCGCACCCAGTCTTCCCCAGGCTGGCGGAGGAAGCGGCGCGGCTGGCGGCGGAGATTCCGAACACCGGCTTCGTTACCGCCGAGAAGTGGGATCCGCTGGCATTCATTGACTTCTGCGAAGAGGCGCGGCGCAGGCCGGGATCGGAAGCGGAAACGCTGGCGCTGCACATTCAGCGGGCGGAGTGGCAGATCCTGTTCGATTACTGTGCGAGCCCCGCATGAAGCGTCTTTTCTGGCTTCTGCCGCTGCTCGGGTTAGGCGCTCTGGCGTGGTACGTATACCTTCTGCGGACCGCTCCACCGGAAGTGCCGTTTACCAAAGTACGGCGGGAGACGCTGATCAGCTCCGTTCTGACCAACGGGAAAGTGGAGCCGCTCGAGTGGACCGCGCTGCGCGCGGAGCGAGAAGGCACGGTGGTGCGCGTTGGCGTCGAGAGGGGGCAAACGGTAGCCAACAGGGCGGTGCTGGCGGAACTGGACGCGGAAGAGGCAAGGGTAAGTCTCACGGCTGCGCAAGCTCGGGTTGCTTCGGCGAGGGCGGAACTGGACCTGCTCGACAAAGGGGGGCGGGCACGGGATATCGTCGAACTGAACTCCTCGATCGAGAAGGACAGGATCGACCTGGCGGAGGCGAAGCGGAACCACGAGACGCTGCAGCGGCTGGTCACGAAAAATGCAGCCACACGGCACGAACTGGATCAGGCCAAGCAGAAGATTGAACTGATCCAAACGGATATGCAGTCGTTGACGGAACGGCGGGAGGCGCTGGTTTCGAAGCAGGATAAGGCCGCTGCCAAGGCAAGATTGGATGAGGCGGCGACAGCCGTCGAGGCGGCGAAACGGCGCATCGATCTGTCCTACATCCGGGCTGCGCTTGCGGGAACGGTCTATCAGTTGGAGATCCGCGCAGGGGCCTATGTACGGCCGGGAGACCTGGTGGCGCAGATCGGCCGCCTCGATCGCGTCCGGGTGGTAGTCTATGTCGACGAGCCCGATTTGGGACAGATCCGGATAGGGCTCCCGGTGACGATCACATGGGAGGCGCTTCCCGGAAGGAAATGGACGGGCACGGTGGAGAAGCTTCCAACCGAGATCGTGGCCCTGGGATCGAGGCAGGTCGGATTGGTGGCCTGCATTATCGAAAATCCGGAGCGGCTGTTGCTTCCCAACACGAACGTGAATGTACAGATCCGGACGAACGTCGTAAACGAGACGATCACCATTCCGAAGGAGGCGCTGCGGAGGCGGAATACCCAACCCGGAGTGTATCTGCTCGAGGGAGGGAATCGCGTCGTTTGGCGGCCGGTGCGGATCGGGGCTTCGAACATCACGAAAGTTCAGGTGACGGAAGGGCTGAAGGAGCAGGATCAGATTGCGCTCCCCACGGATGTCGCGCTGCGCGATGGGCTGGTGGTGAAACCGGTGTTCGCGGAGCAATAAGTCAATCGGCGCGCTCACGGGCGTGCTCGAGCAGATCAATCAGCAGTTTCAAGTCACGCGCGCCCAGGTGGCCGAGCGTGCGTTTGCTTGTCTCGAGGACAGGGCCATCGAGGGCGGAGAGCACCTCGAGGCCGGCGGCAGTGATGCGGGCGGTAACCACCCGGCGGTCCTTCGAGTCGCGGGAACGCTGGGTGAGACCGCGCTTTTCCAGGCGGTCAAGGAGGCGGGTAATATCGGGGTCGCGGGTGATCATACGGCCGGCGATCTCGCCGCAGGGAAGCCCATCGGGACCGGCCCCGCGAAGGATGCGGAGGACGTTGTACTGGGCGTCGGAGAGTTGTTGCGAGTCGAGGACGGCGGCATGGGCGCGTTGCAAGGCGTCAGCGGTGCGGAGGAGGTTGAGGAAGGCCTCTTCCTCGAGCAGCGGGAAGGGTTTGGACTGTTTGATATCGGCGGAGAGTTTTCCGGCCACGGCTCATAATATCCGTTTTAACGGAATTCGTCAAGAGGATTATTCCTCCCGCCACTCCTCTTTCTGTACATTCAAAACGTGACCCGTCGCAATTCTCTCCTCGCTCTTCCCGCTGCCGCCGTTTCCTCTTTGCGCGCCGCCGGAGGCCGTTCCCCCTCCATTCTCGAGTTGCGGTACTTCCAGTTGCGGAACGGCGCGGATGCCCAGGCTCAGCGCACCGGCGATTTTCTGCATCAGGCTTACATGCCGGCGCTTGCGCGGGCAGGCGGCAACGTGCGGGGGGTGTTCGGCAATCTGATTGCCCCAAACGGCCCGTTTCTGCTGATGCTCTCCAGTTTCCCGAGCCTGGCGGCAATGGAAACGGCAATGGGCAAACTGGAAGCGGACAAGGTCTTCCGCAAAGAGCAGGACGCGTTTGACCATAAGCCGGGGTTGAACTACGCGCGGATGGAGACGACGCTGCTACGGGCATTTGACTCGATACCAGAAGTAGAGGCGCCGCCGGCGCCTTTGGGCAAGGAATCGCATGTTTTCGAATTGCGGACCTACGCGTCGAATAATGCGGACACCCTGCGGCGCAAGATTGCGATGTTTGAAAAAGACGGCGAGATCGCGATCTTCCGGCGGCTGAACCTGACTCCGGTGTTTTTCGGGGAGACGATTGTGGGACGTAACATGCCGAACCTCACCTACATGCTGGTGTATGACAGCCTTGCGGCAAGGGAGAAATCCTGGGCGGCCTTCGGAGCCGACGCGGAATGGCGGAAACTGCGGGTGAAGCCGGGGTTGACGGACCCGGAGATTGTGTCGAACATTTCGAACGTTCTGCTGCGGGGCCTGCCGTTTTCTCCCATCCGGTGACGCCGGAGCGAGCACGGCCTCCCTCACCCCGACTTGGGCTGCGCCGCGGAGCCAGCGAAGTAACTGAGAATATCGCCGCGTTCCCGAGCCAGTTCGCGCAGCCGCGCGTGATCGCCGGCCATGTGGCAGAGCTGCAAAGCGGAGGGGCAGTTCGATTCCGGATAACCGCGCAAACAGCGGATCGAAATGTCCACCGCCTCCTCGAAGCGGCTCAGGCGCACCAGGAGTTTCACTAGTGTTTCGGCGGGAGAGGGACCCACTTCGTCGAGATCGGCGGAGAGGGCCTTGTCGCGGAAGTGGGCCAGGGCGGTTTCGACATCCTCGCCGAGGAGCGCCTGGACGTACATTCCGTAATCGAGAAACGGATCTTCAAATGGAGGTTGGCCGGCGAATTGAAATTGCCTGGAAAGGCGGCAGCCGTAATCGCACAGCTCGCGGGCGAGGAGGAGGGTGTCGCGGCGGGTGAGGTCGGGGCAATATTGGATAACGGAGGAGAGGTGCGAAGTATCCACGTAGTAATCGTATTCACCGAAGAGCCAGTCTCTGCCGGCGATCAATCCGGCAACGGTGGCGGCAAGGGGAGTGCGGCCTTCGTGGGCTTCAATGGCGCGGGAGAGGTTGGCGGCGAGTTCGGCATAGAGGCTGGACACCAGAAGATGGATGCATTCCTCGCGTCCTTCGGCGACGGCGTACATTCCGAAAGAGGTGATGGCGCGGCACATTCCGTAGCGGCTGAGAATAAGCGCGAGTCCTTTCACCGGGTGGACGCCTTCCTGAAAGGCGATGGGGATCACCGGGTCGATGACTTCCTCGGCGGCGGATGCGGGAAGGTCATCAATGGCCTTGCGCACCGGATCCGGTTCCCCAATGGCGCGAAAGTAAGGCCAGGCGCGAGCGATGTTTCCGGAGGAGAGAAAGAGCGAACCGGTTTCGCGGGCGGCCTCCACCATGGCTTGCTCATAGGCGCGCCGCGCGGGTTCGGGGAATGCGGCGGCGGTTTCGGTCTGGATGAGCGGCAGGCCCAACTCGAGCCGCTTTTTCATGAGGCGGGCTTCAAACAGGAGTGGATAGTTGCGGGCATCGAGGAATTTCGCCGCCAGCAGATCGAGAGTGCGGGCGGGATCACCGCCTTGCGCCATCCCGTCGACGGCGGCGAACAGGTCTTCGGACATGCTTCGATCGTATCTCACGCCGCGCGGCGCCGTTTGTGATAACTTGTTCTGAACCGGGCTATGCGTTATCTCCACGTTTCGAAAAAATCCTTACTCCTTTCCTTATTGGCGGCCACGGCGCTGCTGCTGACCGCTCAGAGTTCGCGGCCCAGGCTTCCCCGGACGCGGGAGGAGGTGGCCCGTCCGGGTGGAAAACTGCCCGGTGGCCCCAGGATTGCCCTGGTGAAGATTGCCGACGGGTTTTACGACCCCACCAACGTCGCCTCGGCCCATGACGGGACGGGCCGGTTGTTCGTCGCCGAACGGGTAGGGAGGGTGCGGATTGTGAACAGGGATGGGTCGGTGCGGAGCGAGCCGTTCCTTGATTTGACGAAGATCAACCCGCTCGGAAGCGACGTGCAGACCGGGTTTGTCGAGCAGGGGCTGTACTCCATCGCCTTCCACCCGAAGTTCAAGGAGAACGGGTATTTCTACGTGCATTACGCCTCGCTGCCGTTCAATGGGGATGGAGTGATCGTGCGGTTCCAGGTGGACCCCAGGAGCCCCAACTCGCTGACGCCGGAGCGCACGAATCAGACGGCGAAGGTGGTGATGCGGATCCCCCAGCCATACTACAACCACAACGGCGGACAGATTGAGTTCGGGCCGGACGGCTACCTGTATATCGGGAGCGGCGATGGAGGGTGGGAAGGCGATCCGCTCGATTCGGGCCAGGATCTGAGTTCCGTACTCGGGAAGATCCTGCGCATCGACGTGAATACGGAGGACAATGACGCGATCCCGTACAAGATACCGCCATCGAACCCCTGGGCGCGGGCGCGGGATGAGCGCCTGATGCAGCTCTTCGGGGTGAGCGAAGTGGATTTCGCGAAGATCCGGACTAAGGTACGGCCGGAGATCTGGGCGTACGGATCGCGGAATCCTTACGAGTTTTCGTTTGACCCCAAGACCGGCGACCTGTATATCGCCGATGTTGGCCAGAACCACTGGGAAGAGATCCACTACCAGCCGGCGGAGAGCAAGGGCGGGGAGAACTACGGCTGGAACCGGATGGAAGGAAGCTGGTGCCATCCGATGACGGGGCCCAATGACAAGTGCCCGCAGGTGGGAGTGCTCCCGGCGGGTGAATATCCGCACGAAGTTCCGTATCCCGGCGCCAAGCCGCTGAAGGAAGGCCATGGCTGCTCCGTGGAAGGGCTCGGCGTGGCCAACTACGGAAAGATGAACGGGGTATATCTGGTGGGCGACTGGTGTTCCGGACGGGTGTTCGGATTGGGCTGGGATGGAAGGATGTGGCAACTCGAGGAACTGGCGCACACGAACCTGCAATTCACGGCGGGAGGCAACGGGGAGGACGGGTACGTGTACGCCGTAAACTGCTACTGCTTCTACACGTCGGACCGCGGGCCGATGGCGAATCCGCCGGGCGCCCTGTGGAAGATTGTGCCCGCCGGCGAAGTGCCCCCCGGAGCGTCCACGGCACGCACGGTGCGGGAAGTCTCCGAGGTTTCGACAACCACGGGCGGGGCGCCCGTGTTCCGCCATCCGCTGGACAACAAGCCATTGCAACTGAACATGCACCCGAACGAGACGATTACTCCCCAGGTGCGGACGTTCCAGGCAACGGGGAACAATCCCTATAAGGGCGATGCGGCGGCGATCCAGGCAGGCAGGAAAGTGTACATGCAGTGGTGCGCAAGCTGCCATCTGGAGAACGCCACGGGACGAATGGGATCGAACCTGGTGGATAACCAATACACCTATCCGCGCGTGGCGGCGGATGTGGGGGTGTTCGAGGTGGTTTACGCGGGGGCCGCGGGCGCGATGCAATCCTTTGGGAACCGGATCCCGCGGGACGACATTCTGAAGATCATGGCTTATCTCTCGAGCCTGAAGAAGTAAGCGAGCCTGAAAAAGTGAGAAGGCGCGGCTATTGCAGCCTGACCTCTTCGCCCTCGGAAAGGCCTGAGAGACAGACGGCGTAAAGATTGTTCATGTCTCCCAGGGAGACTTCGCGCTTCCGGAAGCTTCCATCGGGTTGCTTGACGAAGACGAAGTGCTTGTTCTTCTCCGCGTTTAGGGCGCCGAGCGGAACCATGGTGGCGCGATCTTTGGAGCCGACAACGACATCGGCATAGGCGGAAAGGTCAGGAATGAGGCGTTCATCCACGCCGTCGATGGAGATACGAACGGGAACGTTGCGGATGTAGTAATTCTGGCGCCAGCCGCCGACCGCAAGGGCTCCGATGCTGAAGACTTTACCCTCCAGCTTCACGCCCGGAAACGCATCGAGGCCGATGAATGCCTTCTGGCCGATGCGGAAATCGGTTGCTTCAGACTGGTTGACATTGCCCTCCACCTGCATGCTCTTGGGGTTGACTATCTTCAATAGAGGTTGACCGGAATGGAGTTGGTCGCCCTGCTGGACCTGCTGTCCCTCTCCACCTCCGCGGAAAACAGTTGAGAGAACGACCATACCATCCATCTGGGCGCTGACAGTGTAGGCCTTGATATCGTTTTCATGCCGCATCCGGTGACGAACATGGCGCTCCCGGGTAACGCCGAGAATCTTCAATTCGGCATCCTGAATGAGTTTCCGCTCGGGTATCTCCAACTGGGCTTGTTTGTATTGGGCCTCGGCTTCCTCCTGGGAGAGTTTGAGAAGTTCGCGCTCGATGTCGGTGCGGACTTCGGAGGCCTGATTGTCCCAACGCGCCTTGTCGACGTTTGACTTGGCAACGCGAAGCGTTTGCTGGAGGGTATCCCATTCCACGGCTTGCTCGGAACGCCGCTTCACGACATCCGCCTCCGCCTGAACGATGGTCGCTTTGATGTCATCCACATGGTCTTCCACGGCGGTTGCGTCAATCTGGGCTAACCGTTGCCCGTTCTTCACCAATGTGCCGTTATTCACGACATAGAGGAGTTCCATGTGACTCCCACTCTCGAACCCACGCATGCGGGGAGCGGTGACGTTGGAGAACTGACGGGCGGAGGTGACGCCGGAGACGCGAATGGCGCGTTCGAAAGGGCCGGCGATGACTTTGGCCGTACGGGCGGCCACCACGGGAACATTCTTGGCGGCAGGCTGCGGTCTGACCCAAACCTGATAGATGGCGCCCGCGGCGGCGAGAACGACGAGAAGGACGAGCCCCTTGCGCAGCGGAGATTGCGGTGGCTTCTCCGGTGGAGCGGCCGGAGTAAGGTGGCCTGGCTGCTTTTGCACAGGGACCGGGGAGGGATTGGTTAGCGCCGACATCCTAAAATTGTGCCCTAGGGTAATGATAGTACGGTCATGCGTATAGGCGCAGAACAAATTCAACAGGTTACTGTTGTTGGGTATACTGGGCGTTTCTCATGGAGAGGCAGGTCCGGTTTCTGGAGGGGTTCGGCGAGCCACGGTGGCTGGCGCTGTGGGCGGCAATGCTTGGATTTCTCCTCGACGCCATGGACGTGCTGTTCTATCTCTTTGCCCTGCAATCGATTAGGACGGAATTCGGATTCGGCTTGGCGGAGGCCGGCCTGGTGACCGCCGCAACAATGGTATTTTCGAGCATTGGCGGGATCGTCGGCGGCATGCTGGCGGACCGGGTGGGCCGCCGGAACACGCTGATGTACACGATTCTCGTTTATTCCCTGGCGAGCGGGGGCAGCGCCACCGCCACCGGGTTGCCGTCCCTTCTGTTCTGGCGCGGGCTGGTGGGATTGGGCCTTGGGGCGGAATGGTCAGCGGGCGCCGTGTTGGTGGCGGAATGCTGGCCCGCCGAGCACCGCGCCAAGGCGGCTAGCTTCATGCAATCGGGTTGGGCGATCGGCTACATGGCGGCGGCGCTGATTTCGGCCCTGGTGCTGCCGGCCTTTGGATGGCGGGTATTGTTCCTGATCGGCGTTTTTCCGGCCGTGCTGGCATTCCTGATCCGGCGAAAGGTGAGTGAGCCGCGGATGTGGCTGCAGGGGGGCGCGAGAGTGGGGATAGCCGCAATTTTCCGGCCGCCGCTCGGCAGGAATACGCTCATTGCGACGGCGCTGGCCACATCGACGCTACTGGGATATTGGGGTCTGTTTAGCTGGCTCCCCGGCTTTCTTGCGGGCTCAAAGGAGAGCGGCGGAGCCGGGATGACCATCTTTCAGAGCGGAGTGTGGGTATTTGCCATGCAGGCCGGGGCGTATGGCGGATATCTGTGTTTCGGGCTGCTGGCCGACCGGTTCGGGCGAAAGCCGCCATTCCTCGTGTATGTGCTGGCGGTAGCGGCGCTGACGCCCGTCTACGGCCTGATCCCAAGCCTGTGGCCGGCGCGGGCAGACCGGCTTCTTCTGCTGCTGGGCCCGGTAGTGGGGTTCTTTGGGACGGGATATTTTTCTTTGTTCGGAGCGATGCTGGCGGAGTTGTTCCCCACAACGGTGCGAGGGACGGGACAGGGGTTCGTGTACAACTTCGGACGGGGCGTAAGCGCTCTGGCGCCGTATTTCATTGGGGCCGCGGCCGAGCGGATCGGCTTGGGGATGGCGTTGGCGTTCAATGCGGGGTTCTTCCTGCTGGCGGCGGTGCTGGTGACCGCGTTGCCCGAGACGCGGGCGACGGAGTTGGAAAAGGTGTAATCTTTCGATACGCGGCCGATCTTCACGCACACGCCGAAGAGCCCTTGTTCCATGTGAAGGAAGTAAGTGAATGATAGCGACTCTGGGTTCAGATGGCGAATTGCTCTCAGTGCGGAGAGGAATTGCGTTCCGGCGCTCCCGCTGGACTATGCCCCAAGTATCTGATCCTGGGCGCTTTCGAGAGTTCAGTGGGCGCGGAGGAATCGCGGCGCGGCGGTGATCGCCGCGTTTTCTTTTCCACTTCGCGGCTTAGATCAAAGCCGCGCGGGTGGGGTTGGTCGCTCCATTGTGATTACAACAGCGGCGCCCGCGTTTCCGAGATCACCTCCTTGAAACGAGGCCAGGTCCAACTCGGCCCCACACCGTTTCTCCAACTGCATGGGAAAGGCCGCAAAGAGAGAGCCATCCCGATATGGCAGACGACCGCCCGGAGCTTGAAGCTTTGGCTGGAAGCCTCGCCGGCGCCGACCGGCCATCCCGTGTTTCCCAGTGCAAAAGGCGCCCCGTTATCACGGCGTGAACTACATTTTGCAGAGCGCGGTGCGCAAGGTGACGAAGATTTGTCCCAGCTTGGCAACGAAACGCGTCTCACCGCACAAGCGGCGACACACGACCACCATGCACATGCCGCACTCGGGAACCGACATCACAGGGATCGCTCTCTGGCCCGGCCATGAGAGCCCGGAGACGACCCATATCTATGTTGAGGCGGACCTCAATACCAAGGAGCAGGCCCTTACTTGGAGCACATCGTTCACTGCATTGGCCGGATCCACGAAGATACTTGCAGCGGGAAGGAAGTAGTCCTTGCTTCGCCGACCCTCCAGGACGCGATCGTGCGCAACTCCAGATCATGTGCGAATCGACGCAGCGCGTTGCGGAGTCGAGCAAGATGCGTCATCCAGAAGTGGATTGGCGAGGGATTTCGGGTCCGAGGAACGTCTTGGTGCACAGCTACTTCGAGGTCGACATGGAAACAATCTGGACGATTATCCAGCGGGACCTGCCTGTCCTTGAGAACCCCGCCAGACAGTTGCTGGTGGAGTCGCCTCCAGCAGCCTGAACTCACGGACCTGCTGGAGCAGGGCGTTCATCCTGTCCGGTGGCACAACCGCCAAAGTTCGAAACGTAATGCCGAGTGCCTGATAACCCTGAGTAGGCGTAGCCAACGCGATTTCGAACCAATGGCGGCGCAGGTTCGGCGCTTGCGCCACTCGGCACTATCCTGGGACCTTTTCCCTCCGGTCCGGCAACGCCGTATCTCGACGCCCTCGCCGTCCAACTGCAGTCGCAAGACTATTCGCGCGGGAGACTACACAGGAACAACATCGAGCCGCAACCCGCATTGGTGGGTTCTCTCTTGCGGTCCTTCTTTACCGAGCGCATGCTGTCCCACCGCCGTGCCAGCCAACAGACCATCGACAGCTACCGCGACACCTTCCGGCTTCTGCTCGGCTCCTCAAGGAGACCACGGGAAAGGAACCGGCCGTCCTGCGTATTGCTGATCTCGACGCACCGGCGATTTTGAACTTTCTAGGCCACGTCGAACAGCAGCGCAAATACCAGATCCAGTCGCGCAACGTGCGTCTGGCCGCGATCCGGTCGTTTTCCGCTTGGCCGCATTGCAGGATCCGGCCAGTGTCGATGTGGTGACCAGAGTGCTGGCGATCCCTCTTGAACTTAGACAAGACGCTAACCGCATCGGGCCGGTGTGGCATCGAGGTCAATAGGTTCCCCGCGGATGAACGAGGTATCCAAGCCGGTTCTGAGCGTTCCTGAATTTGGCGTGCTCGCGCAGCCGTTCCCAAGGCAACATGTCCCGGCACGTGATGGTTTCGCCATCCTGTTTTCCGCGTACACTGGAGAGAAGGTACGCTCGAACAAGATGGAGGTTCGCATGAAGAAGTTGATTGCGGGGGCGCTTCTGGCTCCGGCCCTGCTTCTGGCCGATTTTACGTACACCGAAACCACGCGGATGACCGGCGGCGCGCTAATGCAGATGAGCCGCACGCTGGGAGTGTTTTCCAAGGACTTGCGGAGGGTGGGTGAACCCGTTACGTCCACGGTGATCGTACAGGGGAACCGGATGGCGCACATCAATGACCGGACGGCGCAGATCTGGGACCTGGACAAGGAAAGCATCACGGAGATCGATTTCGAGAAGCGGACCTGGTCCACCATCACCTTCGCCCAGATGCGAGAGGCCATGGAGAAGGCGATGCAGCGCGCGCAGCAGCGCATGAAAGAGACCGAGGGCAAGCGCAAGGAGACGGAACAGAACGCGGAACAGAAGGCGGAACTGAACTACAGGATGGACGTGAAGGAAACCGGCAAGGTCCAGAACATCAACGGCGTGAACGCGCATGAAGTGCTGATGACCATGACGCTCGAAGCCAAGGATAAGCAATCAGGCCAGTCGGGACAACTGGAGACGATGAGTTCCATCTGGGTCACGGATTCGGTGCCCGGCTACCAGGAACTGCTGGACTTCCAGAAGCGGCTGGCGCTAAAGATGGCCAATGCGCTGGCAAGCCCGGCGCTGGCGGGTCAGGCGATGATGATGGCCGCGAATCCGCAGTTCATGAGTTCCATGCAAAAGATGGCGAAGGAAGCGGAGAAACTGAAGGGCATCCATATCAAGCAGATCACGAAAATGGGAACGAATCTGGATCCGGCAAAGGCCTCCGAGGTTACCGATCCCGCGACGATGCAGCAGGCGGAAGGGCCATCCGTGAAGGAGGCCGCGGGGCAGGCCGCGACTGATTCCGCGGCCAGCCGTATCGGGCGGAGCATCGGTATTCCCGGTGGGCTCGGTGGATTCGGCGGGTTTGGCAGGCGCAAGAAAAAGCAGGAAGAACCGCCGCCTCCTCCACCCCCGGCGCAGGAAAACCAGCAGGCGGCAGCGGCCAATTCGGGAGTGCTGATGGAGATGGTGATGGAGATGAACAACTTCTCCACCGCGCCCGCGGACGGCTCGAAGTTCAGCGTGCCGGCCGGCTTCAAGCAGGTGGAGCATCCCATGATGCGGTCGCTCCAATAGCAGAAGCGAGGGCCGCAAAAGAAAGGGCGCGCCGGAGATCCTGGCGCGCCCGTATTGTTTTTGGAGGGTGACTATTCGATATCGCGGCTCTTGCGCTTGCGATTGCGCTTGCGGGCCAGCGCTTCCTTCACGCGCCGCTTTTCGCCGGGCTTCAGGTAGAAGGAGTGACGCTTGATCTCCTTGATGATGTCTTCCTGTTGCACTTTGCGTTTAAACCGGCGCAGGGCGCTTTCCAGGGTTTCTCCGTCCTGGACTAATACTTCGGCCAAATCCTATTCACCCCCTTTTACATGAGACCCGTAGAGGAATTTCGAGCTCCTTTATTCTCGCAGGTTTCCGGTTGGGGGACAACTGGCTCATGCTCAGGCTCCCATCACCAGGCCCTTCACCCGGTCCGGGGCCGGCGGCGGGGTGAAGAGGCTTGTCAGATAGCCGGCGGCGAAGGTGGTGATGACGCCGATGGGTCCCTGGTAGAAAAAGCTCCAGCGCGTCAATGCAATCGTGAGGCCGACGGCGGTCATCCCCGCCGCGGCGCCCAGAAGGCAGCCCATCGCGGAGGCGCGGCGGGTGAGGATGCCAAGCAGGAAGATACCCAGCATGGGCCCGGAAACGACGGCGCTCACGCGGTTGTAGGCGAGGACGAGGTCTCCGGCTTTTGAAGCGAGCAGTCCCGTGAAAGTGACGGCCACGCCCCAAAAGACCGTACCGGCGCGGCCGGCTATGGCGTAGTGCTCCGGTGAGCGGTCCGGCCGGAAGACGCGCTGATAGAAATCGACCGTACTCGCCGTGGTGAGGGAATTGATGCCCGCCGACATGACGGCCATGGAAGCCGCGAAGATGGCGGCCACCACCAGTCCGGACATGCCGCTCGGCAGTTCGCGCACCGCGAAAAAGGGCACGATGGCGTCAGTGTTCGTGAGTCCGGCAAGCCGTTCGGGGTGGAAGTGGTAAAAGGCGAACAGGGCCGTGCCGGTGAGATAGAGAGTGGAAATGATGGGCACGATGAGAAAGGCCTGAAGCATCACGCTCCGGCGGCAGTCCTTAGCGGATTTTGTGGTAAACAGCCGCTGCAGGATGGCCTGGTCGGTGGTGAGCGGCGCCATGCACAAGACGAAGCCGCCGATGAGACAGGCCCAGACGCTGGTGAGCTGCGCCGGATCGAGCGACGGATTGATGAAACTCAATTTACCCGCCTCGAGCGCGGCGTGGTAGGCGGCGGGGATGCCTCCAGGGACACGCCGCAGCGCGACGGTGAAGATGAGGGCGATGCCCACGGTGACCGTGAAGAACTGAATGACATCGGTCCAGATAACCGCGCGGATGCCGCCCAGCGCCGTGTAGAGCGTGGTGAACAAACCCATCACCAGCACACACTGCCACACGGGGAAGCCGGTAACGAGGTTGATTACGAGCGCGGGACCGTAGATGGCCACGGCAACGTGCCAGCCGCGCAGAACCTGGAACTGCATGCTCACCAGCAGGCGCACGGGCAAACTGAAGCGGCGCTCGAGGTATTCGTAAGCAGTGTACAAATTGAGCCTGGAATAGAACGGCACGAATACAAGGATGACGATGGGCGCGCAGAGGGGATAGGCGACCGGCATCCAGATGAGTTGCAGGTTGTTCTTGTAGCCCCAGGCGGGTGAACCCATGACGGAGATGGCGCTCAGATCGGCGGCGACGATCGAGATTCCGGCCGCGATCCAGGGCATGGAACGGCCGCCGAGGAAATATTCCTTGGCCGTGGCGCCGCGGCGATAGAAGGAACCTCCGATGACTGCAATAGCGAGCAGATAAAGCGTAACGGCGACGTAGTCGAGCGTGGCGAAGCCTTTCATCCACCCCTGCGCGGCCGGCTCAATAGGCAAGCCAGCCTCCATCGACGAGGAGGGTGGCGCCCGTGATGAAGGCGGCTTCGTCGGAGGCGAGGAACGCCACGGCATTGCCGATATCTTCCGGCGCGCCGCGGCGCCCCAGCGGTGTGACGCGCATGTAGCGTCCGCTGGCGCCGCTTTGCCTCATATCGCCGGCGATATCGGCATTGGCCTGGGTGAGGATGTCACCGGGAGCGATGGCATTCACCCGAATGCCGTAGGGCGCGAGTTCCAGCGCCATGGCCCGCGCAAGCGAAACCTGCGCGGCTTTCGTGGCGCAATAGACAGAGGCGAACTCCTGGGCGGCATAGGCGCCGACGGAACTGATGTGAATGATGGAGCCGCGCACCCCCTTGGCCGCCATGGAACGGGCCACGGCCTGCGAGCAGTGAAACGTGCCCTTGAGGTTCACATCGACAATCGCGTCGAGTTGTTCGGGAGCGCAGTCGAGGAACGAATGAACGGCGGGTTTGCCGGTAAGACCCGCGTTGTTGACCAGGATGTCGATCTGGCCGAAGCGCTGTTCCACCTGGGCCACCATCTGGAAAACCGCCTCGCGGTTCGAGATGTCGGCGATGTGGGCCACGGCCTCCGCCCCGGCCAGCGACTCGGCGGCTTGCGCGAAGTGCTCCGGCGTGGGCTGCACGAGAGCGAGTCTTGCTCCTTTCATGCCGAGAATGCGGGCGATGCCGAGTCCGATGCCGGTGGCTCCTCCGGTAATAATGGCGACTTTGTTATGCAGGGTCATATCAGATGGCTCGTTTCAGAATCCGCGAGAGTTCGGCGGCCGTGAGAGGCAGGGCATTGCCCTTCATGCTGCTGGCTTGTAACGCCTTGCTGACGATGGCGGGGATATCGGATTCCATGATTCCGTAATCGCGCAGCGGGGGGATGAGAAGGCTCCGGCACAGGCTGTGCAAACCCGCGGCGGCGTCGCGAGGCCGGGCGTGAGAGTCCCGCGTGAGGATGCCCGCCACGGTTTGATACCGCGCCAGCTTTTCGCTGTCCGGCGCCCGCTGCTCGAGGGCGGCGATGTTAGCTTCCGTCACGTGAGGCAGCAGGGATGCGCAAACCGCTCCGTGCGGCGCGGGGAACATGCCTCCGATGGGGGCGGCGAATCCATGCACGGCCCCGAGGGCGGCGTTTGCCAGAGCGATGCCGCCAAGGAGACCGGCGAGCGACATGTCCGTCCGGGCTTCGAGGTCATGGGGGTGGGAGAACGCGCGTGGCAGCGACCGGACGGCGCGTCGTATCCCCTCGATACAGATTGCGTCGATGAGCGGGTTGGCGCGGATGGAAGTGTACGGCTCGATGAGCTGGGTGAGCGCGTCCAGCCCCGTCGCGGCCGTGATGGCGGGCGGCAGGCCGAGTGTAAGTTCCGGATCAACGATGGCGAGTTTCGGAAGCATGGCGGCGCCGCGCAGGCTCGCCTTCACCTTGTGTTCCGGGGAGGCGAGGACGGCGTTGCGCGTCGCTTCCGAGCCTGTCCCGGCGGTGGTGGGAATCGCTACAAAGGGAAGCGGCGGACAGACGAAAGGATTCCCTTTGCCGATGACTTCCAGATAGTCGAGCGGCTCGCCGCTGTTGGGCAGCAGCACGGCGATCGCCTTGCCGCCGTCGATAGCGCTGCCGCCGCCGAAGGAAATGACTGTGCCGCACTGCTCCTCGCGCGCCAGGCGGACGCCTTCACGAATGCGCGAGATCTCAGGTTCGCCGGAGATGGGGAAAGGAACAACCACCATGCCGGCTGTTGTCAGCAGAGCGGTGAGGCGTTCCGCACGGTCCGCGGAGCGGCCGGTCACGAGCAGCGCGCGGCGCCCGAGCGGCTGTATCGCCTTCACTGCCTCGGTGAGGACTCCCGCGCCGAACAGAATGCGTCCGCTGGTGGCGAATTCAAAGGTCACGGCCCTACCAACTCTCTTCGCCAGGGAAGACGCTCGCGTACCTGACGCTCGAACGCGGCTCGGCCATCATGCCGGCAACGGCGTCGCGCCAGGCGGCGTAGTGGGCGGTCTCCTTGTGTTGAGCGGGCGCTTCCGCCGAGCGGTAGATCTCGACGAGCAGGAATCGCGCGGGGTCATCGGCCTGCTGGAGCACGTCGAAGCGGGCGATGCCAGGTTCCCGGACACTGTGGGACGCATTTTCGAGGGTGGCGGCGCGGAATGGGCCGGCGAACTCCGGCTTGACGCGGACGTGAACGTGAACAATGTGCATTGATGGTTATATTATCCGTCCTCCCGCATCAGGATAATGTTGCGCGGTTTCACTCTGTGTGGAAGTCGGCGCCCCCCTCCCCCCAATGCCGCTGTGCACACTCAGCGAAATCCGCTATCCTCCTCCAGGCAGTGCAGGGGAACCCGCGGATGACCCCAGAAGTGGGAGCGCGAAAAACCCGGTTCGTTTCGGTTCCAGGGCGCCAGGACCTTCCGGACGGAGACTATGGGTTCGTGGAACTATATTGCGGCGAACCGGTTTGCGTCTGCCGGCGGGTGATGATCAATGTATTGCGGCCCGAGACTGGATGGAGCCAGGTTTGGGCGGCCATCAGCTACGGCTGGGAGAGTCCGGATTATTACCGCCAATGGAGCGGGGCGGGCAACGACCCCGCCGAAAGCAAAGGCCCTTATCTCGGCCCGCTCAATCCGCGGACCAGTTATTCCCCCGCGCTTCTGAATCTCTTTCGCTTCCTGATTCAGTCACCGGAGCATGGCGCGCGTCTCCAACGGCATTATCAGATGTTCCGCGAGTCCGTGGATAGTCGCGGAAGTCCACCACCTGCACATTTCCGTTACGGAAGCGCACCTCGGCGAAATCCACCTGCGCCCTTCCGTTGACGCGGAGGAAGAGGCGGTTGCCGCTCCGGCCGGCTCGCAGCGTCGTATCCACCCAATCCTCCGAACGGGCGAAACGCTCGCTGTCCTCCCATACCAGCCGTTCCCGAACAGGAACCGCCACCACACGCGGAGCCCAGATC
>JAIXKK010000202.1 GCA_026954325.1 Bryobacterales bacterium
CAGATCATGGGCGCCGCATATACCACGCGCTCGCGGATCACTACCGGCGGAGCGGCGCGAACCACCACCATTCGGCCTGGCCGGACCAGGGGATGGCCCACCCCCAATTGAATATTGACCCGGACCGCCGCCCGCGCCGCGGATAGGGAGGCGAGCAGAAGTACGATGGATGTGAATTTTTTCATTGTGTTTCGTCCTCCTCGGAAATAAGAACACGGGCGTGAAAAAAAGGTTGTTCCCCGCCGCGCGGCCGTTGCGGACATGGCCGATGGCCGTGAATTAAGATGACACCTAAGCCTTCGTGATGACAGACAGCGTTAGCGAACTCACCCCGGACAGTATCCGGGAACAACTGCGGCGAATTCTCGACAGCGACGCCTTCAAGGGTGCGACGCGCAGCGCAAAGCTGCTGGAGTACTGCGTCGAGGCGGTCCTTGCGGGGAAGATTTCCGCCTTGGTGGAACATCGTTTGATGGACATATGGCTGGCGAATAAATCGTTCGATGAGGACCGTAAGAAACTGGCGCTGCTGCGATCTGTTTCGCGACGAGCCGACCACAGGCTGCGGCGCTATTACCGCACTGACGGCGCCGGCGACCCGATCTTCATCGGCCTCACGCCGGGGATCTATATTCCCATCATCCGTGACCGTCTCACCGGAAGGAGTTGGGCCGATACCGCGGATGGGGAGGTTGCGCCTTTGCAGGCAGCCCCGCCGCCGGCGCGTGAGTCATCCCCGCAACGTCCTCGCCGGACCTTTCGGCACTGGATGGCCGCGGCGGCCTGTCTGATTATGGGCATGGGTCTCGGCTACTGGAACCCGCTCGGCCTGGCCACTGGAGCCGCAGACCCGCTCATCACGCTGGCCAACTTCCGCCGGCTGACTCCTCCCGAGACGATGAGCATCGATCCCGCCATCTCCGGGGATGGAAGGCTTGTCGTCTATTCGTCCGACCGTGGTTCCACCGGATTCATGCATCTATGGATGCAGCCCGCCGCCGGCACAATGCCGGTCCAATTGACGCACGGCGAGTCCGACGACCGCCAACCCTCGTTTTCCGCGGAAGGAAATCTGGTGGCCTACCGTTCCGAACAGGACGGCGGCGGAGTGTTTGTGATCTCCGTGAGCGGGGGACGGCCCAGGAAGATCGCGCCCGAGGGACGAGGCCCGCGCATTTCTCCCGACGGGAAATGGGTTGCCTACTGGATTCCGGGGCGTACGGATGGCGGCGGTGATTCGAAGCTTTTTGTCGCCGGCCTGGAAACCCACTCCATCCGGCGGCTTCGAGGCGATTTCCTTACCACGCAGTTGCCGGTTTGGGCTCCGGATAGTAAACATCTGTTGTTCATCGGCCGGCCACGCCGCGGGCCCGGCGAGCCTCCGGCGGTTCCCGACTGGTGGGTGACGCCCATTGATGACTCCGCGCCGGTGAATACCGGAGTTCTCACGGAAGGGCCGCGGGTGATGGGGTTGGAGTATGGCCCGCCCTGGCACTGGCAACGCGCCGGCAACGTGGTGCTGTTTGAGGCGATTCTCGGCGAGACACGCAATCTATGGACCGTCGGGCTAAGCTCGGGTTTCAAGGTGAGTGGGATGCCCCGCCGCGTCACCAAAGGGGTGGGAAAGGAATCGCAGCCCGCCACTTCGGACAATGGCCGTATCGTCTTCACGGGGCTCACCGGCGCCGAGCGCATCTGGAGCCTGCCTCTTGATGCGAACGAAGGTAGAACGGCCGGCGGACCGAAGGTGGTGACCTTCGTGCAAGGCGTGGCCGAATACTTCCCCGCCTCCGGAAGCGGCGGCAGGATCGCGTATGTGTCCCCCAGGAACGGCTCCGTCCGCGTCTTTCTTCGCGATGGCGCCCGCAACTCCGATGCCCCGCTAGCCGAGGCCATGACATGGTCTCCCATTTTTTCCCGTGACGGCTCGACGCTCGCGTATTTGCGGGAGGCCGGCGGCGGTAAGGGCATCGCCGTTGAGATCGCCGCCTCCGGTGGCGCGCGCCGTGATGTCCCCTGCGGCGGTTGCATGCGCCTGTTCAGTTTTTCACCCGATGGGAATACCATCCTGTATGGCGCCCGGGGAGCGGAGGCGGACCGTATGTATTCGCGCACGTTGAATCTCGCCACGGGGGAGAACCGCGCCCTTGCCGGCGAGGCGGAAGGCATCGCGAACGCTGATTGGTCACCGGACGGGCGTTTCATTGCGCTCACCTCGCTCGACCGCGGGGTGCATCGCATCATGGTGATGCCCACCGGACGCACCGGGGGGCCGGTTCCCATCACCGACGGGTTCTCCTTTTCCGACAACCCGCGGTGGTCTCCCGATGGGAAGCTGCTCTATTTCTTCTCTGACGAGGATATGTTCCGATGCCTCTACGCGGTGCGCATCAACCCCACAACCGGCGGAGGCATGGGGCCAAGCTGGGCCGTCCATCATTTCCATCAGGCGCAGCGGTCTCCCTACGGGGTGTCCCCGGACGAACAGTCCCTGGTGATCCGTCCCGATGCGGCTTATCTCACGGTGGAAGAGGCTCGAGGCGGCATCTGGGTGGGCGATCCGCGGTGACCATTGCTATCCTGTAACTACGGGCACTCGGAGCGGATTCGCCGCGCCGCACTCCGCCCGCACACGCTCACGGATTTGAGGAAACCGCCAGGATGAAAATCGGATACTGGGACGCCTTCTCGGGAATCAGCGGCGACATGAGCATCGGGTCTCTGGTGGACGCCGGGGCTCCGGTGGACCAATTGGTTGCCGGGTTGGACGAACTTTCCACGGGCGCCACGTTCCGCTGTGAGCGCGCCAAACGAAAAGGAATTGCCGCCACGAAGTTTTCCGTGGACCACGAACCGCGGCACAAGCACCGCCATCTCCATCACATCCTCGAGATGATCGGCGCGGCCCGTCTGCCCCTGGAAGTAAAACAGAACGCCACCCGGGTGTTTCAAACCCTGGCGGAGGCGGAAGCGAAGGTGCACGGCACGGCCGTCGAAAAGGTCCACTTTCACGAAGTGGGAGCCGTCGATTCCATCTGCGACATTGTAGGGGCGTGCCTCGGACTTCACCTGCTCGGCGTCGAGGAAGTGTACTGTTCTCCCGTCAACGTGGGTAGCGGAACGGCGCGGACCGAGCACGGTGTTCTGCCCGTGCCCACTCCTGCCACGTCTTTGCTGCTGACCGGCAAACCGGTTTATTCGAGCGGCCCGGTATTTGAACTGACGACGCCCACCGGCGCCGCGCTCGCCGTGACGCTGGCGCGCCATTTCGGAGCCATGCCCCCCATGACGATCACCGCCACCGGGTATGGCGCGGGCGACAAGGATTTTCCCATTCAGGCGAATGTGCTGCGGCTCACCGTTGGAGAGCGCGCCGGCGCCGTCGAATCCACAACCATCACGGTGATGGAAGCGAATATCGACGATACGTCACCGCAAGTGCTGGGTTACGCGATGGAGCGCCTGTTTGCCGCCGGGGCGCTCGACGTCTCGCTCGAACCGCTGCTGATGAAGAAAAACCGGCAGGGCACGCTGCTTCGCGTCATCGCGACGCCGGAAACACAGGAATCGCTTGCCGCGGTGATTTTCGCCGAAACGAGCACCCTCGGGTTGCGCTTCTACCGCGCCGAGCGGCGTGTCCAGGCGCGCGAGTTCGTGGAAGTCCCGACGCCTCACGGAAAAGTGCGGATAAAGATTTCCGCCGGTGGTTCGTTCGCTCCCGAATACGATGATTGCCGCGCCCTCGCGCTCGCCGCGGGCGTGCCGCTGCGGCAGGTCATTACCGACGCCAACTCGGCGTACCTCAAGAACACGCGATGAAATACTACCTGACAGTCCCCATCTACTACGTCAACGCCGCCCCGCATCTGGGCCACTTCTATTCCACCATGGTGGCCGACACCATCAAGCGCTTTAAGCACATGCAGGGCTTCGACGCCGTCCTCACCACGGGGAGCGATGAGCATGGCCTCAACGTCGAGCGCGCCGCGCTGGCCCAGGGCAAGACGCCCTCCGAATATGCCGCCATCATCGCCGGGGAATTCGAGGAGACCTGGAAAAAGACAGGATTGTCCGTTGACCACTTCATGCGCACGTCCGACCCGCGCCATCACAAGGTGGTCCGCTGGCTGTTCCAGCGTTGCCTCGATAACGGCTACGTCTACAAGGGCGCCTACACCGGACAGTACTGCTTTCACGATAATCTTTACGTCAATGACGCCAAGCCGGGCGACCCGTGCCCGGATTGCGGGCGTCCCACGGAAACCGTCACCGAGGAGAATTATTTCTTCAAGCTGTCAGCCTTCCAGGACCGGTTGCTCGAACTCTACGAAAAGGACCCGGGCTTCATCCAGCCGGACATTCGCCGCAACGAGGTAATCTCTTTCGTCCGGCAGGGGCTGAACGATCTTTCCATCACCCGCACGAATATCACCTGGGGCATTCCCGTTCCAGTGGAAGGCAAGCACGTCTTCTATGTCTGGTTCGACGCGCTCATCACCTACATGAGCGCGGTGGACGGCCTCGATTTGTGGCCCGCCGACCTGCATTTGATCGCCAAGGACATCCTCCGTTTCCACGCCATTTACTGGCCGGCGTTCCTCATGGCCGCCGGTCTTCCCCTGCCGAAGAAGATCTTTTCTCATGGCTTCCTGTTGGTGGAAGACGCCAAGATGAGCAAGTCGCGGGGAACCATCGTGCGCGCCACGCCGATTCAGGAAGTGATCGGCATCGACGCGCTGCGCTACTTCCTGCTGCGCGACGTGCCCTTCGGCGCGGATTCGAGTTTCAGCTACGACGCTCTCATCGCGCGCGCCAACGCCGATCTGGCCAACGGGCTCGGCAACCTGGTATCGCGCACGTTGAGCATGATCCATCAGTACCGGTTGGGGAAAGTGCCGCAAGGGCACGCCGGTATCGACGCCGAAATCGCCGGCAAGGCGTGGGATACGCTGCGCGTGTTTCGCGCGTCCTTCGACGGCTTCGAGTTTTCAAAGGGCCTCGAAGCCGTGTGGCAGTTGCTGAGCATGGTGGACAAGTTCATCGTCACGCAGGCGCCGTGGACGCTCTACAAGAAGCAGGACAGCGAGGCGCGGCGCATCCTCGACGGCACTCTCTACGCCGCCGCGGAAGTGGTCCGCATCGCCACCGCGCTGCTTGCGCCGGTGATCCCGGATGCGGCGCGCAAGATCTGGGAGCAACTCGGCATGACGGAGCCGCTCGAATCGGTGCGCATCGACGAGTTGGCGTGGGGCCGGCTTCCGGCGGGCCAGCCGATCGGAACGCCGAGTCCCGTTTTCCCGCGCATCGACGCCAGGACGGCCATCCCGAAGATGATCGAACTGGAGGCGGCGGAGAAGGAACGGCAGGCGGCGCTCGTGGGCAAAACGAAGAAGGAGGAGGCGCCGCAACCCGCCGGGGCGAGCAACATCGCTCCTATCGCGCCGCCCATTACAATTGACGACTTCGTGAAGGTGGACCTTCGCGTGGGCAAGGTGCTCACGGCGGAGAAGGTGAAGGGCGCCGACAGGTTGCTGCACCTCTCCGTCGACATCGGCGAAGCGCAACCGCGCAGCATCGTCGCCGGCATCGCCCTCGCCTATCAGCCGGACCAGTTGATCGGCCGCAAAGTGGTGATTGCCGCCAACCTCGAACCGCGGAAACTGCGCGGGCTCGCCTCGCAGGGCATGATTGTCGCCGCGTCCCTCGAAAGCGGGCCACCCGTGCTCGCCGCCTTCCTCGAGGATGTGCCCGTGGGAGCCCGTTTGAAATGAGCCTGGTGGACTCGCATTGCCACCTCGACAGCGAGCAATTCGACGAGGATCGGGAAGCGGCCATCGAGCGCGCGCGGGCGGCGGGAGTCGGTACTCTGCTGGCTATCGGCACCGGCGACGGACCGCCTGACCTCGAGGCGGCTATTCGCTTGGCGGATCGCTACGAGTTCATCTACTCGACCGTAGGCATCCACCCGCACGATGCCGTCAAGGCGACGGCCGCGACGCTTCCCGCCCTGGAGGCGCTGCTCGCGCACCCGAAAGTGGTGGCCATCGGCGAAATCGGCCTCGATTACCACTACGATTTTTCCCCCCGCGAGACGCAGCGTGCGGTTTTCGCCGGTCAGCTTCGTCTGGCGCGCAGTGCGGGGAAGCCGGTGATCATCCATACCCGCGAAGCCTGGGACGACACGTTCGCCTTGATCGAGGAGCACTGGGCGCCGCCCAATCCAGGCGGCATCATGCACTGCTTCAGCGGCGGTCCGGCTGAAGCGGAACGCTCACTGAAGTTGAACTTTCACATCTCCTTTGCCGGCATCGTGACGTTCCCGAAGGCGCTGGATGTCCAGGCGGCGGCACGACTGACGCCGGACGGCCGCCTGCTGGTGGAAACCGACTCACCGTACCTCGCGCCCGTACCGCACCGTGGCAAGCGTAACGAGCCGGCGCACGTGGCGCACACCGCCCGCAAACTCGCCGCGCTGCGCAATACGGATTACGAAACCATTGCGCGTGTTACGACGGAGAATTTCCGCCGCTTGTTTCGGGTAGGGCTCCAGCGTTAACAACTCCTGCGCGCGCCATGAATTTCATGATCGCGTGACGCGATAGCACGGTCTTGAGGACGGGAGCTTTCAGCCGTTCCGCGTTTGAAGCAGCGCGGTCAGCATACGTTTCAACTCGGCCGCACGCTGTGATAGTTCGGCGTGATCCTTGGGCTGGATTGGCTTCAGATCTTTGGCCGGCAGCAGGTGGTACTCCAACTCGCTCGCCGATCCCATCGCGATGGAGTAAAACCGGGCGAACTCGGCATCGGCATTCCGGCCATCGGCCCCTGTCCGATGATCATGGCGCCGATTCCGGCGCCGGAAGGAGGGGCCGATGGAAACCTTCGGATTGTATACCACTGTTCCGACCGCATCGTCACCCAGGGCTACCTCCCGCTGCCGGCGCGAACGGCGACGTGCATGGGATCTCTCCCATCACCAAGCAGGTCTTGGCCAAGCGAACCGATGAGTGCCGGCGGTGGGTGGAAGCTTTCGCGCGCAACCACCACATCCCGATCCAATGGCCCTCCGAACAGATGAAGAAGAAGCGCATCCGGAAGGAGGACTCCGTCCTTACAGTCTCAACAGGGAGAGGCGCAAGCGTTTCGTCACGTATTTCATCTTCAAGAGCATGGAACAAGGCCCATCTTACGTTCCGCGCCGCCCAAGTATCCCACCGGTGACCCTGACTACCGCATCCTCAAAAGACAGTGGTCCCGCTATACGCACTACCACTCTTGCGTCCGTGACAAAGTGCTCGGCCCCATGGTGATGTGCGCCGGTTCCTTCCTCCCCTTGCGGACCACCTGCCGCCTCAATGGCCATCACTTCATCGCCGGCAACTCCAGCGGCAAGGTGTTCGCTTCCGCAAAGACGATAACGGCTTCCTGTGGACGGACGATCCCCAAGCACTCCAGGCATCAAACTCCACGACACCCGGATGGTGCGCCTGATGGAGGTGTTGCTGCACGGCGACGCCCAACTTGCCGGCTGGCGGACGGCACACATCCACGAGGCCGTCCGGGCAGCCTTTGGCCTCTCTGCGGAGGCTTATACCCTGACCCAACTCCGTTATGAGGTGCGCGGGATGAAGGGTCATGGCTTGCTGGAGCGCGATGGGCGGCGATACTGCAATCGGCTCACGGAAAAAGGCAAGCGCGTAGCAGCCATGTTCGTCCCCTTTCACCAGCGCGTCAAGCCGCCCGCCAAGATCGAAACGGCCTGTCACAAGGCTGATGCCGCCATTCAGAAGCGCGCCGATCCCGTGGCGGCATAGAGTCGCTGCCGCCAAGCCCAAGGGGGACGAAACCTACGGTTTCCCCCTTGCCCCCTTCCTCCCTTGGCGCTCCGCGGCGCAAACAGGATTCCGGATCGCCCCGCGCTGTCGACTCGACCACAGCCCTTGTCGGATCACTTGACGGGAAAGACCGGCCGCGCTGGAGACGGCGGATACGCCACCCACTCCGGCCACTTTGCTTTCGGCAGCCGCCACGAGACGCCTTGATTTCTCGTCCAGGACTCTCTTCAGGACCGTGTAGCGGCGGCGAACTCCGAATCTCGGTTTCGAAGAATCCCACGGGATCCGTTCTCCGCGCCTGGGCGATTGACGCCAGAGCAAGAGTATACGCATTTGACCGGGATTCTATCGAAACGGAGTATGGTGGTTGAGATGATCGAGGAACTGTGCGAACGTTACCGGCGGAATTTGTTTGAATCAGTGATCCCGTTCTGGTTGCAATATTCGCTGGACGCGGAGTTTGGCGGCCAGATGAATTGCCTGACGCGGGAGGGGCGCGTCTATGACACCCGCAAGTATGTATGGATGCAGGGCCGCGCCGCGTGGATGTTCAGCCGGTTGTATAACGAGGTGGAGCCGAGGGAGGAATGGCTGGCGGCGGCGCGTGGCATCCTCGAATTTCTCCTGCGTCATGGCATGGATGCCGGAGGACGCTGCTACTTCAGCCTGGCCCGCGACGGACGCCCGGTGTTCTTTCAGCGCAAGCCTTACGCGGCGTTCTTTGCCGTGCTGGCGCTGGCGGAGTTTTCGAAAACGGGCGCGGACCTCGGACCCGCGAAGGAGTTGTACCGGAAGGTGCGGGATTGGATCCGGGATGGGACGCTGCTGGGACGGCCTTCGTTGAGCGGGCAGAGGCCGGTAAGGCAATTGGCGGACGTGATGGTGTCGGCATCGATGGCGATGGAGTTGATGGCCGCGGATCCGAAGGCGGAGTATGCGGATGTGCTTCGCGAGAGTCTGCGCGAAGCTCGCGAGCACTGGCTTCCGGAGAAGCGAACGCTGCTCGAGAACCTGCCGCTGGACGGCGCGGATTATCGCGATTCGCCGGATACGCGTCTGTTGTGCCCGGGCAGCGCGCTCGAGGTTGCATGGTTGCTCTGGCACGCCATGGAGGCGCTGGGGGAGGAAGACGCCGCCTATTGCCGGTTCCTGCTCGATGTCATCGAAGGGACTCTCGAATACGCATGGGACATGGAGTTCGGCGGGCTACCGTATTTCATCGATGCCGAAGGGCTGCCGCCGCTGCAACTGGAGGCAGGGATGAAACTGTGGTGGCCGCACACAGAGGCGCTCTACGCGCTGGTGCTGGCCTATGCAAAGACACGCGAGGGCAAGTGGCTCGACTGGCTGCGGCGCGTGGATGAGTATACGTTCCGGACCTTCGTCGATTGGGAGTATGGAGAGTGGTTCGGGTACTGTGACCGCCGGGGCCGGCCCGCGAACCAGATGAAGGGCGGTCCGTACAAGGGGTTCTTTCATGTGCCGCGGTGCCTGTTGTTCAGCCTTCAGCGGCTGAAGCGCCGCGGCATTGCTTAGGACAATAGTAAGAAGATGCATCCGATGACGAACTGGCACCAGTTGGATCCGGCTTCCGTGCTGAGAGAACTCCGGACCGACCAGTCCGGCGGGTTGAGCAACGAGGAAGCATCGCGGCGGCTGGAGGAGTACGGCCGCAATGAGTTGGTGGGGAGCGGGATCAAGAGCCCGTGGCTGATTCTGTGGGAACAACTGACGGCGCTGATGATGGTGATCCTGATCATTGCCGGGGTGGTTTCGGCCCTGCTCGGCGATTATAAGGACGCCATCGCCATCGGGGCGATTGTGGTGTTGAACGCGCTTCTAGGGTTCAGCCAGGAGTACCGCGCCGAGAAGGCGATGGCGGCGCTGCGGAAGTTGTCCGTTCCCACCGTGCGGGTGCGGCGCGGGGGAGAGGTGGAGGAGATCTCGGCGGAGGCGCTGGCGCCGGGAGATGTCATTCTGCTCGAAGCCGGAAACCTGGTTGCGGCCGATTGCCGGATTGTGGAGAGCGCTGACCTGCAAACGCACGAAGCCGCACTGACGGGCGAGTCTGAGCCCATCGAGAAGACAACGGACGCGCTGGAGGCGGCGGATGTGCCTTTGGGCGACCGGCGCAACATGGCGTACATGGGAACGTTCATCACCGCCGGGCGCGGACTGGGGGTGGTGACGGAAACGGGCATGAAGACCCAGTTGGGCTTGATTGCGAAGATGATCCAAACGGTGAAGCGGGAGGCGACGCCGCTGCAGCGGCGCCTGGGCCATCTGGGCAAGGTGCTGGCGGTGGCCGCCTTGCTGCTGGTGGCGGTCATCTTCGTCCTCGGGTTGCTGCGCGGCGACGATTTGAAGCTGCTGTTTCTCACGGCGGTGAGCATTGGCGTGGCGGCGGTGCCGGAGGGATTGCCGGCGGTGGTGACCATCGCGCTGACGCTGGGAGCGCAGCGGATGCTGCTGCGCAAGGTGCTGATCCGGAAGTTGCCGGCGGTGGAGACGCTGGGGTCGGTGACCGTGATCTGCTCGGACAAGACGGGGACGCTGACGGAGAACCGGATGACGGCGGCTGTGCTGATGGTGGACGGCGGCGAGTGGAACCTGTCAGGCGGAGAGCAGGCGGCGGGCGCGCCCGGGCCGGGATTCGGACTGCTGCTGGCGGGCTGCGCGCTGTGCAATGACGCGATCCAGCAGGGGCACGGCAAGGGCAACTCGCCGCAACCGATCGGGGATCCGACGGAGACGGCGCTTGTGGCGGCGGCGTGTCGATCCGGATTATGGAAGGAGGAATTGGAGCGGGCATTGCCGCGTGTGGGCGAGGCTCCATTCACTTCGGAGCGGAAGCGGATGACCACAATTCACAGACTGCCTGCCGGCGGACGGGCAACGCCGGACTGGCTTCTTGCGGCCGGCGGGGAGGCCAAGCCGTTTGTGGCTTTCACGAAAGGGGCAGTCGATGGCCTGCTGGAAATTTCGGATTCTATCCGGACCGGCGGGCGGAGCGAGCCGTTGACGGAGGCGAGGCGGGCGCAACTGAGAGAAGCAAATGATGAGTTGGCAAAGAAGGGGATGCGGGTGCTGGGCGTGGGCTTCCGGTTCGTGGACCATGTGCAGCATGGGGCTGAGGCGATGGAGCGGAACCTCACATTTGCCGGCATGGTGGGGATCATTGATCCGCCGAGAGCCGAGGCGGGCCCGGCGGTGGCGCGGTGCAAAGCGGCGGGCATCCGGCCGGTGATGATCACGGGCGACCATCCGCTGACGGCGCAAAACATAGCGGCGAAACTTGGGATCAACCACGATGGCAGGGTAGTCACGGGACGGGAACTGGACCGGCTCTCTGGCTCCGCCCTCGATGAGGCGACGGAGACGGCGCAGGTTTACGCGAGGGTTTCGCCGGAACACAAGCTGAAGATTATCGAGGGGCTACAGCGGCGGGGCAACATCGTGGCGATGACGGGTGATGGGGTGAACGACGCGCCGGCGTTGAAGAAGGCGGACATCGGAGTGGCGATGGGGATCACGGGGACCGACGTGGCGAAGGAAGCGGCGGACATGGTGTTGCTGGACGATAATTTCGCCACGATCGTCGCCGCGGTGGAGGAGGGCCGGGTCATTTATGACAACGTCCGGAAATTCATCAAGTACATTTTGGCGACCAACTCGGGCGAGATCTGGCTGATGCTTGCGGCTCCGTTTTTCGGCATGCCGCTTCCGCTGCTGCCGCTGCAGATTCTGTGGATGAATCTAGTGACGGACGGCTTGCCGGCGCTGGCGCTGGGGGTGGAGGCTCCGGAGAGCGACACGATGAGCCGGCCGCCGCGGAGGCCGGACGAAAACATTTTCAGCCGCGGAATGGGGCGGCATGTGCTTTGGGTGGGGCTGCTGATGGGGATTCTGTCGCTGGGGGCGGGCTACTGGTATTGGCGGGCGGGCGATTCGCACTGGCAGACGATTCTGTTCACCACGCTGACGCTTTCGCAGATGGCGCACGTGATGGCCATACGCTCGGAGAGCCAATCTCTGTTTCGGATCGGGCTGATGTCGAACAAGGCATTATTGGGCGCGGTGTCGCTGACGCTGCTGCTGCAACTGGCGCTGATCTACCTGCCGTTTCTGCAATCGTTTTTCAAGACGGAGCGACTGCCCGCGGGGGACCTTGCCCTGACGTTTGCGCTGAGTTCCGTGATCTTCGCGGCCGTGGAACTGGAGAAATGGATGACCCGGAACAGGAGGGCTAGCGAGAGGTGAAGCGCCGCGCCCATTCGGCGCGCGTGACGGGGCCGGTGTGCTTCATCTCGAAGGGCGGCAGCGAGGCGCGAATGTCGGTCCAATAGAGCGGCAGATCCTCGTGGAACCAGTTGCGGTGATCGACGGCCATCCAGCCTTGGGAGACGGCGAGTTTGACGGGGTCACCCGTAGTTTTTTCGAAGAAGGCGGCGAGGGCGCGGGCGGCTTCGCGGCGCGTGATGGGGGCGTTGGGTGAGGCGTGGAGACCGGAGCTATCGAGCGGATAGAGGCCGCGGATGGCGGCGAGTTGCACGGGAGTGAAGTTCGGGTCCCAGGAGGGGAGATCGTCGAACCAGACGAGGGGCACGCCTGCCTGGGCGAGTTCGCGCTGGAGGGCCGTGGTGGTGAGAGTGGAAGAGAGCGAGAGGCTCGCCATGGTGGCGGCGGCTTCACCGATGTTCCATTCGACGGGATGGAGGCGGAAGGCTCCGTTGGTGAGGTGGGTGACGCCGAGGCTCTTGGCGGCGGGCAGGAAGTTCGAGGGGCCGGAGGCCGGCTGCAAGGCTCCCATGGGAATCTGGAACGGGCGGGGCATCATCATGCGTCCGCGTTCGTTTGCGCCGCAGGGGTGGATGTCGACCATATAGAAGCCGGTGCCGACGGAATCGGCGAACCAGCGGGCGCGAGGGCCGGGCTGATAATCGGACACGATGTCCTGCTCGATGACGCGGATTTTGGAACGGATGCGACGGGATTCGCGGATGTAGGGGTATTGGGAGAGGCCGTCTTCGGAGCCCATGGCATCGAGGCGCAGCTTCAATTCCGGATAGCCGGATCCTTTTCCATCGTCGCGGGGCACGTCGTGCTGGAGCCAGTAGAGGAAGGCGAGGGAGACGCGCTTGGCCTGCTGGAGGACGCGGGAGGTGTCTTGCGGAGTACGGTCAATGACGGACTCGGAGTGGTAATCCTGGCGGGGCCAGTTGATGAGGGCGAGGTCATTGGGAACATTGCGGAAGTTTTTCGCGGCGAGAACGCGGCGCCAGGGGAAGAAGGGGCGGGGCGACATGTTGTTCGGGATGGGGGGATCTTCTCCGAAGACGGTGTACTGGAATTCGCCTCTCCAGCCGAATTCCCTGGGGTAGTTGAAGCGCATGCTGAAGGGCTGGTGGTCGCGGAACTTTTCGTATTCGGGGGGCTTGGGGATGGAGTGGGACTCTCCGCTCGAGTGTTCGAGGATGAAGGGGTAGGTGAAGCTCTGCACGCATTCGGGATTGGGGGCGATGGCGGCGTGCGGTTCGTTGGTGTCGCTTTTCGGCTCGGAGCCCACGGCATAGGGCACCTTGGCGAGGGGGAGGAGATCGCCGAGTTCGGTGGCGTCGAGGACGAAGCGCGGGCGGATGCGGACGACGTCTTTGGAATCGAAGCGGTAGGCGAGGGCGGACTGGATGCGGCCGGCGTTCTGGTCCAAGCGGAAGACTATGGTTCGGGTCATGACACGAATGGAGGGATGGGGGCGCAGCATATCTTCGAGGACGGAGACGCCGGCGCGAGGCTCGAAGCAGAGCGAGGAGACGTAGCAGGCTCCGGGGTTGAGGTTTTCGAGGCCGGCGGCGGGCCTCAATTGGAAGCGATGACGGTAGTAATCGCGAAGGCGGTTGCGCATCTCGCTGTAGGCGCGGGTGGCTCCGGTGATCTCGATGAACTTGTGCTCGTCGAGCGCGGAGACGCCGCCGGCGGTCATCTGGCCTCCGATCCAGGTGGCTTCTTCGGTGAGGCAGACGGAATGCCCGCGTTTGGAAGCGGTGAGCGCGGCGGCGACGCCTCCCATGCCCGCGCCGGCAACGAGAATGTCGCACGATATTTCGGCGGGATTGGCGGGGAGAGTGAAGGTGCGGAGCGCCGTGGAGGGATCGCCCGTGGCGCGCACGGCTTCCACGTCGACGACGGTGAACTGCCGCGCGGAGAGCGCGGAGACGATCAGTAGCGAACCGAGAGCTGAGGAGTATCGAGCCATTTTTGTCCTTGGAGGCGGGATTCGAGGCCGAACAAGAGGATGCCGTTGGCGAGGAGAGTGCGTTCCATGGGGTTAGGCGGCTTGCGGGTGAGGACGAGGTCCTCGAAGTTGCGCACCATGAAGCTCCAGTGGTTGTGGTTGTACAACTGGATGTAGAAACAGGAGGAGTATGGCTCGCGGCGTCCCCGCTCGCGGGCGGCGAAGAGGTAGTCGCGAGTGCGGTTGTTGAGGTTGAGGATGGAGGCTTTGAGGCCGTCGCGGTACACGATCTGAATCAACCGCGGTTTGTCTTTGGACTCTTTGGGCGGGGGATTGACGCGGCGCGAGAGGGCGGCATCGAGGAGATCCTGGGACCACTCGCCGGCTTTACCCAACTGCCAGACCTGGCCGCCTTCGACGCAGCGGATCTTTGCGACACCGGTTTCGCCGCCGCGGCGGCGCTCGACCATGGCTTGAAGCAACTCGATGCCGTGGTAGGCGTGCTCTTCGAGGTCGCTGAAGCTCACGGCGAGGGCCTCGTCGAGGACGATGCCGTGAGGGAACTCGAGGGGCGGGCGGCGCCATGTCAAAGGGAGGGTAGAGCCGGCCATGAAGGGGATATTCAAGGCGCGGATGCGGCCGGCCATGGCCTGAGCGTCCGCCCATTCATAGGCGAGGTACTTGTCGTTGAAGAGCGGCACGACGCGGCCGTCTTCTTCCATCACGCGGGTGATCTGCTGGAAGTGGCGGTAACGGGGATACATGAAGTTGCCGCGCGGGGTGCGCGGATAGTTTCCGTGCTCGCCGATGACGGCGACGCCATCCACCGCGATCTTACCGCCGCCGCAGCGGAGCGCTTCGGCGATGGTGGGATAGATGCGGACGCCGTATTCTTCGGCCTGCTCGCGCGCCATGTCGTTGACGGGGAACTGGTCCACGTACATGGAGACGACCTTGACGCGGGGGCGGTTGGTGCGGCCGTTGAGGCGGTAGCACTCGAGGAGGCGGCCCATGAAGACATCGGCGTGGGAGTTGGGGAAGTAGGCGTTGAGGACGCAGGCGACATGCGGACGGGAATCAGGCTGCGCGTGGAGCAGCGCGGGGGAGAGGAGGAGTTGGCGACGAGTTACCATTTCGATGTACAGAAGAAGCTCTTGCGCGGCGCGGTGTAGACGACGTTGAGGTAGGGCGTCTCGACACGGCGTCCGTTTTCGAACTTGGAGTTAAGGATGGCTTCGAGGATGCCGCTGGTGAGCAGAGTGCGCTCGACGGGGTAGGTGGGTTTTCCTGTTTCAAACATTTTCTCGATGGCCTGTATGAGACAGGCGAAGTGCTGGAAGGGGCGCTCATCGGCGAGAAACATGAGAGTGGCGACTGGTTCGGCGCGCCCTTCCACTTCGACGGCGGTGCAGGCATCCTTGGCGATGCCGTTGGTCATGAAGGCGGCGGCTTCGAGACCGTCGCGATATTCGACGCGGTAGCAGTAGTCCTCGGCTCCCAACTGGCGGATATCGCCCTGCTTGCGGGTGACGCCCTGGGCGAGGGCGGCGTCGAGAAGTTTCGAGGCCCAAGGGGTGCGTGACACCCAATCCCACATGGCCTGCTTTTCCATATACTGGACGGCTTTTACGCCGGTCTCGCCGCCTTGGCGGCGCTCGACCATGCACTGCAAGCCTTCGAGGAGGTGGAAGCCGTAGGCGTCGGGATCGCCATAGAAGATGGAAACGGCATGCTTCGCCTTCGCGCCCCATTCGAGATCGACGCCGCTGGGGCGGTAGGCGACGGGGATGGAAGAACCGGCCATGAGGGGGAACTTCAATTCGCGCGAGATCTCGACCATGCGTTTGGCCTTGTGCCAACTGTAGGAGAGGTGCTTATCGCTGAACATAGGGACGCTCTTGCCGGCGGCGCGGAAGGCGTCGGTGATTTCGAGGAAGAGTTCGAAGCGGGGGTAGAGATGCTGGCCTTTTTCGTTCCAGGGATAGTTGCCGTGCTCGCCGATGAGGAGGACGCCATCCACGGCGAGGCGGCCGCCGCCGAGGGTAAGGGCTTCCCAGATGGTGGGGTAGATGGGGACGTTGTGTTTCTTCGCCATGTCCCGGCTCATGTCGTTTTTGGGGACCTGGGCGGTGTAGAGGGAGACGATTTTGGAGGGAGGGTAAGGCGGTTGATTGTTCTGGTGGAAGCCTTCGAGGTATTTGCCGATGATGACATCGGCATGGGAGTTGTAGCGGTATTCGGTGACGATGGCGGCGATGTGTTTGGGGGGCGAGGATTGGGGCTGGGCGGCGAGAGGCGCGGCGGCAGCGGCGAGAAATTGTCTGCGAGTGGGCATAGTTCCTTTCCTTACATGTCGAGCCGTTTGCCGTCCGGCGACCAACCCTTGGCGCAGAAGTGGGAGGCGTTCGGCGTCTGGTAACGGACTTTAGCGAGTTCCGGCGTATCGAGCTTTTTGTAGCCCTGGAAGCGGGATTCGAGGGCGAAATCGAGGATGCCGCTGGTGAGCATGGTGCGCTCCACCGGATAGGGTGCGATACCGGTATTGAACATGATTTCGATGTTCTTCACGAGGCACCCGAAGTGATGGTGGGGCGGGCCGGGCTGGAGGCACATGAGCGTGGAGACGGGTTCCGGGCGGCCCTCGACATCGACAGCCACGGTGAAATCCTCGACGAGCCCGGTGAGAAGAAACGCGGCCGCCTTGAGACCGTCGTTGTATTCGAGGATGAAGACGGCGGGGGCTTTGACGAGGGCCTTGGGGTCGCCGGATTTGCGGGTGTTACTGCGTGCGAGGGCCTGATCGAAGAGACGCCGGACCCAGGCGTTCCGGTCGATGAAATTCCAGCAATCCTGGCGCTCGAGGCATTGCACGGATTTGACGCCGGTTTCGCCGCCCTTGCGGCGGTCCACCATGGCCTGAAGGGCTTCGAGGAGGTGGAAGCCGTAGATGTCGAGTCCGCTGAAGGAAATGGCGACGGCGTATTTCTGCGCGGCAGAGAACGGGGTGTCGATGGCGGGCACGCGGTAGGCTACGGGGGCGGAGGAACCGGCGAGCATGGGGAATTTGAGTTCCCTGGAGATTTCCACCATGCGCCGGGCCTGACGCCAACTGAAGGAGAGATGCTTGTCATTGAAGACGGGGACGGAGCGGCCGCTCTGGCGGAAGACGTCGGTGATTTTGAGGAACATCTCAAAGCGCGGGTAGAGCTTCTGCTCCTTGTCGTTCGAGGGATAGTTGCCGTGTTCGCCGATGAGGAGCACGCCATCGACGGCGAGTTTATCGCCGCCGAGCGTCAGGGCTTCCATGACGGTGCGGAAGATGGGGACATTGTGTTCCTTCGCCTTGGCGCGGCTCATATCGTTTTTCGGGATCTGCTCAGTGAACATGGAGACGATCTTCGAGCGCGGGTAGGGAGGACGGCCGTCCTGATTGTAGCCATCGAGGTATTTGCCCACGACGACGTCGGCATGGGAGTTGGGGCGGTATTCGGTGATGATGGCGGCGATCCGTTTGGGAGGACCGGCAGGGGCAGCCATGCTGATGGCGGTGGAAGCGGCAAGAAATGCACGTCGGTTCATGAGGAAACCTCAGCCTATCAAAGTCGGATGGGCTTCGGCGCCCGGCGCGACAGATTGCGGGTAGACCCGTGGGACGACGGGCTGTTCCCTGGATCATGGAATGGGGCGCTTACTCGCCTTGGGGCGGGGCCTCATGCTTGGGGCGGGCGGGCGTGGGGATGAACGAAGTGAGCCAGATGAAGAATTCGGGGAATTCGAAGGTGTAGAAGGCGGAATGGAAGA
>JAIXKK010000184.1 GCA_026954325.1 Bryobacterales bacterium
CTTCATACCTATGCACTTCGCCGGCATCGCGGGCAATCCGAGGCGCTATGCCGATTTCACCCAATTCGATTTTCTGAAGGATCTGACCGGCGTTCACAAGTTCATCACCCACGCCGCCCTCTTCACCGCCGTCATTCAAGTGCTCTTTCTGTGGAATCTGTTCTACAACTGGCGCAAGGGAGCCAAAGCTCCGGCGAATCCCTGGAACGCAACCACACTCGAATGGGCGCTGCCTTCCCCCCCGCCCGCTCACAATTTCGGAATCAACCCGCCGCTCGTGAAACGCGGACCCTACGACTACAGTCTCCCTGGAGAGAGCAAGGATTTCCTCATGCAGCACGAGGGGGATGAAGAATGAACCTGGCGATGGCGGGTTCGCAACGCCGCGCCTCGTTTACTGGGCTTTACGCGTTTCTGATTTCGGTCATCATGTTCTTCGGCGCATTCACCAGCGCCATGGTGGTCCGCCGCGGCGCATCCGACGATTGGAAAGGTGTCCCGGCGCCATCCCTCCTTTGGGTGAATACCGGAGTGCTGGCGGTGAGCAGCGTATTGGCGGAAAAAGCGCGGCGCGTGCTGCGCGCCGGAGACCGGCGCAAGCATTTCAACCTCTGGTGGACGGGAGCGACGCTGCTCGGCGCGTTGTTTGTCGTGGGACAAATCATTGTCTGGCGTTACCTCCACCGCCACGGCGTCTATCTGAACAGCAATCCGGGCAGCGCGTTCTTCTTCGTCGGCACCATCGCGCACGCCGTCCACCTGGGCGGCGGTTGGCTCGCCATGCTATACCTTAATTTTCGCGCCTATCGCCTGGAACTGGGACCCGGGCGGCGCACTGCCGTCGATGTAGCCACCATCTACTGGCATTTTCTAGGTGTCCTCTGGCTGTACCTTTTGTGGCTGTTCCGGTTTTGGGGGAATTGAGACATGCAACGGGAAGCAACCTGGGAAGGCGGCGGTTCGCCGTTCGCCATTGGCGTAAAGCCGCTCGGCATGTGGCTGTTCGTGGTCTCCGATGCTCTGACGTTTTCCGCGCTGCTGGTCACCTACACCTATTGCAGACTGTCGAATCCGGATTGGCCCACTCCGTTTCATTTCTCACCGAGCATTCTCTTCTCCACCGCGATGACGTTTCTGCTGCTGAGCTCCAGTTTCACCATGGCGCTCGGCGTGCGAGCCATGAAGAACGGCCGCCGCGGTCAAACCGTGCGCATGATCGCCGCCACCATTGCCATGGGGCTCGGCTTCGTCGCGCTTCACCTCAATGAATGGTTCCACCTCATGCGCGTGGAAAATATCACGCTGACCGGCAATCCCTGGCATCAGCCTCTGTTCGGCGCAACGTTCTTCGGTTTGACCGGACTCCACATGGCCCACGTCTCCGCCGGAGTCATCTACCTCGCCATCATCGCCGCCGGAGTCGCCCGCGGGAAGTTCCGCGCCGAGGATGTCGAAGCCAGCGGACTCTACTGGCACTTTGTCGACCTGGTGTGGATGTTCATTTTTCCCATGGTGTACCTCATGTCGGTGGCGCGGTGAAAGGAGAACGCGAAATGCAGCCGACTGTAAAGCAGCTTGCCATGGTGTGGGCCGCGCTTCTCGGCTTCACTCTGGTCGAGGTGGGCCTCGCCTTTCCCCACTTTTCGGCAGTCCTGTTCCTCATCGTGCTCCTGGTCCTCTCCATCGGAAAATCGGCGCTGATTATCGGTTTTTTCATGCACCTCAAATTCGAGCGGCGCGCCCTGGCCCTGACTCTGTTTCCCCTGCTCATCGTGTTCGTCCTCGTGCTGCTCGCCTTGCTGCCGGATGCGGAACGCCTGCGGGAGATGCGATTCTGAATTATGCGATACGCGGCGCCGCTTCTCTGGGCTACTTCTATATACGGGCAATGCTCGCAGTGCTTCCGAACAGCCGCCGCGCAGCAGACCGCAAGCATGCAGGCCGTGAATACCGGCATCCTGGTCATGCTGCTTCCCGTCTTCACCTTGCTCGGCGGGTTCTGCTGGCTCGCTTACCGCCGGCGTGATCCTTGAGACTCCACCAATCGGGCTGCTGCTTGCCGCTTCCGGCGAGACGGGGAAACTTCTGTTCACCATGCTGCTTGTCTTCGGGGCGGCAAAGGTGCTCTATGAGGTTTTCGAAGCCCTGCGCCAGCCGGGAATCGTCGGCGAAATCCTCGCCGGCGTCCTTCTCGGTCCCGGTGTTCTGAACCTCCTCCAGCCTACGGATTTTCTCAATGCGCTGGCTGAACTCGGAGCCATGTTCCTCCTGTTCCGCGTCGGCCTCGAGGTGCGGTCTTCCGATCTCCTCGAGACCGGAAAAACCGCCCTCCTGGTGGCTGTGCTCGGAGTGGTCATCCCGTTCACAATGGGGTTTGCCATCTCCGACCTCTGGCATGGGTCGCCCGTCGAAGCGCTGTTCCTCGGAGCCGCCATGGTGGCCACCAGCGTGGGAATCACCGCGCAGGTCCTCTCCTCGAAGGGCCTCCTGAATCACGTATCGAGTAAAATCATTCTCGCCGCGGCCGTGATTGACGATGTGCTCGGGCTGATCCTCCTGGCCGTGGTGAGCAGCATGGCGAAAGGCGAAGTGCGGCTGATGGACCTCCTGTTGACCGCGGGGATGGCCATCGGATTCACGGTGGCCGTCGTGCGGTGGGGCTCCAAAACCATGGCCCGCGTTGTGCCGCGGGTTCAGGAAACGCTCAAAGGCGACAATGCCGAATTCAAGATCGCCATGGTGCTTCTGTTGGGAATGGGATTGCTCGCCATCGAGGCGGGCGTGGCCGCCATTATCGGCGCGTTCCTGGCCGGCATGGCGCTTTCCAACAGCGTGTCGCACCGGGTTCACGACCTCACCAGCGGACTCAGCGAGTTTCTCGTGCCCTTCTTCCTGGTAGGCATCGGCCTGAACTTCAACCTGAAAGCGTTCGCCGAACCGGACGTGCTCCTCATGGCCGGCGTTGTCCTGGTGGCTGCCGTGATTTCGAAGCTGGTGGGATGCGGGTTGGGAGCCTGGCAATTGGGAAGGCGGAACATGTTTCGCGTCGGAGCCGGAATGGTCCCGCGCGGTGAGGTGGGCATGGTGGTGGCGCAATTGGGCATGAGTTTGGGGGTGGTGCCGGACACGGTCTACGCGATTGTAGTCAGCATGTCGCTCCTCACCACCATGGTTGCTCCGCCCTTGCTGAACATCGCCTTTCGCGGAGAGAGCGGAGATTAGATAGCCGGGCGGACCGCCTGTTGTGGCATACTGCGCGATATGACAGCGCGCGCGGGTTTGCTGCTTCTTTGCCTGACGTCCCTGCCGGCACAGGCGCCCATATCCTGGACGCCGGAGTTTTCCATGCAGTTCCAATCCATCGGCGATGTCGTGCCTTCGCCGGATGCCAAGCTCGTCGCCTGGGTGCAGACCCGTCCGGTGATGGAAACGGAGCGCAGCGAGATGATTTCGCAAATTTATCTGGGCGCCGCCGGCGGGTCGCGCCGGCTGCAGTTGACCCGAGGGGAAAAAGGAGCCGATCATCCGCAATTTTCACCCGATGGCCGCTACGTCTACTTCCTCTCGGAGCGAACGGAAAAAACGAACGTGTTCCGCATTCGGACGGATGGCGGCGAAGCCGAGCAGGTCACCGGATTCAAAGGCTCCGTCTCCGCCTTCTATGTTTCTCCGAACGGCAAGTGGGTCGCCTTCACGGGGCACGAGCCGGACCCTGCTATCGAAAAAGCGAAAAATGAAAAGCGCGATTGGGAAGTGGTGGATGAAAACCCGGCCAATGCCGCCCTCTACATCGTGCCTGCCGAGCCGGACGCGGAACGCAAGCGGACCCAGAAGAAGCTCTTCGAGAACAGCTACCACATCACGGACTTCGACTGGTCTCCCGATTCGCGCGCCATCGCCTTCACCCACCAGCCTGCGCCCATCGCCGACGATTGGACGAAGTCCGACATCGCCGAGGTGACCATCGAAACGGGCGCGGTGAAGGAACTCGCCGCCACCGGAGCCGCGGAAATGGAGCCGCATTACTCGCCCGACGGCCGCTACCTCGCCTTCACGCGAACCAGCGACCCGCCACGCTGGCCGGGCGATTCCCGCATTGTTCTCTTACCCCGACAGGGAGGCGATCCCCGCGTGCTGCCCGCTACCTACGACGAGAAGCCGCAGGTCGCCGGGTGGCGCGGCGACTCTTCCGCTCTCTATTTCGCCGAGACCAGGCACACGCGGCAGACCCTCTACGAAATGCCGCTCGAGGGTCCCCCGAAGATCGTCTACGAACCGAAACGCGGCACCCTCGGGCTGAGCCGCCTGAACACCAAGGGAGCCGCCATCGGCTTCGCCTACGAATCACCGGACGAAGCCCCCGAGGCATTCATCATGACCCTGTCATCGCCCGGCGCCGGTACCCGCGTCAGCCGCGCCAATCTCGATCTGCCCAAACTCCCGCTCGGCAAAACGGAAGTCGTGCGCTGGAAATCGAAAGACGGCCTCGAGGTGGAAGGGCTGCTCACCTACCCCGCAGGCTATCAACCGGGGAAGAAGGCGCCACTGATCCTCAACATTCACGGAGGTCCGGCGGGCGTCTTCGTCGAGAGCTTCATCGGACGCCATGGCCTCTATCCGCTTGCGGTGTTCTCCGCCAAAGGTTACGCCGTCCTTCGTCCGAACCCGCGCGGCTCCTCCGGCTATGGAAAGAAATTCCGTTACGCCAACGTGAACGATTGGGGCGGCATGGATTACCAGGACGACCAGACAGGCGTCGACCACGTCATCAGCATGGGAGTCGCCGACCCGGACCGCCTCGCAGTGATGGGCTGGAGCTATGGCGGCTTCATGACCAGTTGGACCATCACCCAGACCCGCCGCTTCAAAGCCGCCGCCGTGGGCGCGGGCGTCACGGACCTGTTGAGTTTCACCGGCACCGCGGACATCCCCAGCTTCCTGCCCGATTACTTCGAAGGCGAGCCCTGGAAGGTGTTTGACAACTATCACAAGCATTCGCCCATCACTTATGTCGGGAACGTCACGACGCCCACCCTCGTTTTACACGGCGCAGCCGACGTTCGCGTGCCCACCTCGCAGGGTTACGAATACTACAGCGCGCTGAAGCGCCGCGGCGTCACCACGAAGATGGTGGTCTATCCCCGCCAGCCGCACGGACCGCGCGAGCCGAAGTTTCTTCTCGACATCATGCGGCGCCACCTCGAGTGGGTGGACAAGTATGTACGGTGATCAGCTTTTCTTCTCTGCAATGCTTTGTGCCTGAAGATATTGCAGCAGATAATCCGGGCCGCCCGCCTTCGAATCCGTGCCGGACATGTTGAAGCCGCCGAAAGGATGCGCTCCCACCATGGCGCCCGTGCACTTGCGGTTGATGTAGAGATTGCCCACGAAGAAGCGCTCTTTGGCAAGCCGGATTTTTTCCGCGTTCGCCGTGTAAACCGCGCCCGTCAGGCCGTATTCGGTGGCGTTGGCCAGTTCGAGCGCGTGCTCGAAGCCGTGCGCCTTCGTTACCGTCAGCACCGGGCCGAAAATCTCTTCCTGGAAAATACGCGCGTCCGGACCGGCATCGGCGATGACGGTGGGTTGGAGGAAATGTCCTTCTCCCGGCGCTGCGCCGCCCCCGGCAATCAGCCGGCCTTCCTTCTTGCCGGTCTCGATGTAGCCGAGAATCGTCGTGCGCGCCCGTTCGTTGATCACCGGCCCCATATCGTAGCCGAACTCTTCGGCGGGGCCCACCTTCAGTTGCGCAACGCGAGCCTTCAGCTTCTCGAGAAAGGCGTCGTAGAGTGATTCATCGACAATGGCGCGCGAACAGGCGGAACATTTCTGTCCCTGATATCCATAGGCGGAGGCTACAACCCCTGACACGGCTTCGTCCAGGCTCGCCTCGCTATCCACGATGATGGCGTCCTTGCCGCCCATCTCCGCAATCACGCGCTTGATCCAGATCTGCCCTTTTTGCGGGCGCGCCGCCAGTTCGTTGATATGCAGCCCCACGTCGCGCGAACCGGTAAAGGAGACAAAGCGAGTCTTGGGATGGCTTACCAGCGCATCGCCCACGGTGGCCCCGCTGCCCGTAAAGAAGGCGATGGAATGCGCCGGAAACCCCGCCTCCACCAGCAGTTGCGCGAACTTCGCGCCGATCGTCGGCGTATCGCTCGATGGTTTGATGATCACCGTGTTGCCGGCTGCCAGCGCCGCCGTGGTCATGCCCGCCAGAATAGCCAGCGGAAAATTCCACGGGGGAATAATCACGCCCACGCCCAGCGGCAGGTACACCAGTTCGTCCGTCTCGCCGGGTAGCTGCAACAACGGTTCGGGATGCGCGAACCGCGTCATCTGCCGGGCGTAGTATTCGCAGAAGTCGATCGCTTCGGAGGTGTCGGCCTCCGCCTCCACCCAGTTCTTGCCAGCCTCCAGAATCATCCACGCATTGAATTCGGATTTGCGGCTCCGCAATAAGGCCGCGGCATTGCGCAGCATGTCGATGCGTATGGATGCCGGTGTGCGGCTCCACTCCCCAAAATACGCATGCGCGCTCTCCACCGCCTCCCGCGCCTGCTCGACGGAGCCCCTCTGATGAACCCCCACGATTTCAGATGGCTTCGACGGATTGAACGACGCGAATGTCCCGTCGCCCTTCAAGGCGCGCCCGGCGATGAGCAGATCGTACTCACGCCCCAGTTCCGCGCGCGCCCTGGCAAGCGCCTCTTCCATGGCGCGGCGATTCTCGCCCTGATGGAAATCCCGGTACGGCTCGTTCCGGAAAGGAGCGAGCCCGGTCAACCCCGCGGTAGCCATGGCGTCAGGCCTCTAGCCCTGCACCAGTTTCCGGCCGCTTTCAAACAACTCCGAGGCGTCGTCGGCCATCTTGCGCCCGCGTTCATAGATCTCCTTGCCTTTCTCCACCAGATCCCGGCTGGAGTCGGCCAGACGATCCTTTCCGCGATTGGCTGACTCCCCAATCCTGCGGCGCGTCTCCTCCCCCGATGCCGGCGCATATAGCAAAGCGATCGCAGCCCCGATGGCGGCGCCCGCAAAAAACCATGCCAGTTTTCCGGTATTATCTTCGGACATCGTATTCTGTTTCTCCTCCTACGATTATTCTATCGGTTGCCATCCAGGTGCGCTATGTTGAATGCATGGCAGATACACCGGAAGTCCCCATGGACAACGAACAGTTGGAAAATGAAGTGGCAGTGGATCCTTCGCATGACCTGGATCTGGAGACGGTCTATTCCTCCATCGGCGTGGAAGCGGAGATGGAGGCGCTGGCCATCCAGAGCGTTCTCGAAGCAAACGGGATCCCGGCCGTGATCGAGGGGTCATCCACTCTGCCGAATCTTCCATTTTCGGTGAAGGTTCCGCGAGAGCATGTAGAGACCGCCATGCAGAGAATGAAGGAGGCGCAGGCAGCCGGTCCCTCGGCAGCCGAGGAGGCGGAACTGGCAGGGGAGAGTCAACAAGCTGGGAATTAAGGTATGCTGAAAGAAGACACCACTAAAACGTGGGGCTTTCGGCATGCCGCCTCTCGTCCCACCTGCTATCGCCGCTCTCCACCCTTACCTCCCCGGACTCTCCGCCGCTGAAGTCAGCCGCGCCTACGGCGTCTCCGAGGTCATCAAACTCGCCTCCAATGAGAACCCTCTCGGCCCGTCACCGCTGGCCGTTGAGGCTATCCACCGTTCCCTCGGCAACCTCCATCTCTATCCCAGCGGCGGCCTCGAACTGCGGGAGGTCCTCTCGCGCCGCCACCGCACAAAGACCGGCAACGCGGAGAGCCGATGCCTCCGGAATGGTATGAAATACCCGTGTATTACAAGAGCGGCCATCAAAACATCCTCGGGCCCGGTGAGGACGTGCGGTAGCCGTCATTTACCGAGCGCTTCGATTACGAGTTGGAACTTGCGGCGGTGATCGGGGTCGGGGGACGTGATGTGCCGGCCGAGGCCGCGCAGGCGCACATTGCGGGCTTCCTGGTGATGAACGACTTCAGCGCCCGCGACATTCAGAAAAAGGAGATGAAAGTCCGCCTTGGTCCCGCCAATCTCACCCGTGACGACCGGATTCTTCCGGGTGATGTGATCGGCTCGGGAACGGTAGGCACGGGTTGCGGATTGGAGTTGGACCGCTGGGTGAAGCCGGGCGATGTGATGGAACTCGAAATCGAGAAGATTGGCGTATTGCGGAACAGGGTCATTCGCTAACAGCGCAGCGTCTTTCACCGGCTGTCGAGTGTTCTCCGTCGGGTTGACTGGTCGCTGCTGCTGTAATACATTTCGTAATATGGAGGGTGCGGTGGCGATACGAACCGTGAGACTCGACCACGAAGCCGAAGCCATACTGCGGGAGATCCGCGGAGCTACGGGGTTGCCGATTTCCGAAGTGCTGAAAGCGGGGCTCCGATCCTTGAAAAAGCAGGTTCGAGACGCCTCGGCGCATCGCCCCTATGACTTCTACGAGCGGCTCGATCTCGGCCCTGGCGGGTATGCGAGCGCACCCTCTACCGAGACACGGCGCGGCGTGGCTACGGCCCTTCGTAAAAAGCTGGGAAGATGATTCTCGTCGATACAGGGACATTGGTTGCCCTCTTCGACCCCCAGGACGAACAGCACAACCGATGCCGCCGGGTGCTGAAGAAAATCCGTGACGCCATTCTCACCACAACCCCCGTACTCACCGAGGCGTTTCACATGCTCGGACCGGCTAGCATCGGATCCGATCGTCTACGGGAGTTTATCGAAGGAGGCGGGTTGTCCGTGTGGTTCCTTGATCGAGCGTGGTTAACTCGAGCCTTCGAACTCATGGAGATATACGCTGATCATCCGATGGACTTGGCGGATGCATCGCTCGTTGCCGCCGCCGAAGCGCTGGGCACGCGAAGAGTCTTCGCCATCGATCGCAAGGACTTCGAGCAGCGCAGCGTCTTTCACCGGCTGTCGAGTGTTCTCCGTCGGGTTGACTGGTCGCTGCTGCTGTAATACATTTCGTAATATGGAGGGTGCGGTGGCGATACGAACCGTGAGACTCGACCACGAAGCCGAAGCCATACTGCGGGAGATCCGCGGAGCTACGGGGTTGCCGATTTCCGAAGTGCTGAAAGCGGGGCTCCGATCCTTGAAAAAGCAGGTTCGAGACGCCTCGGCGCATCGCCCCTATGACTTCTACGAGCGGCTCGATCTCGGCCCTGGCGGGTATGCGAGCGCACCCTCTACCGAGACACGGCGCGGCGTGGCTACGGCCCTTCGTAAAAAGCTGGGAAGATGATTCTCGTCGATACAGGGACATTGGTTGCCCTCTTCGACCCCCAGGACGAACAGCACAACCGATGCCGCCGGGTGCTGAAGAAAATCCGTGACGCCATTCTCACCACAACCCCCGTACTCACCGAGGCGTTTCACATGCTCGGACCGGCTAGCATCGGATCCGATCGTCTACGGGAGTTTATCGAAGGAGGCGGGTTGTCCGTGTGGTTCCTTGATCGAGCGTGGTTAACTCGAGCCTTCGAACTCATGGAGATATACGCTGATCATCCGATGGACTTGGCGGATGCATCGCTCGTTGCCGCCGCCGAAGCGCTGGGCACGCGAAGAGTCTTCACCATCGATAGCAAGGACTTCGAGACGTATCGCGTACGTCACGGGCATCGGCACTACCCGGTGGACATCGTCTCCTATTAGTTTCTCCAACTCCTCAGTGCCCCTTCTTCGCCTGGCTCTTCGCGGCTTCTTCAGGCTTGGCCGCTTGAGCCGTCTCCACGTATTTCCCCTTCGCCGCCTCGCCATGCGCGTCCTCCTCGCGCGCGCTTCCTGACGGTGGGGTCAGATACTGCACGATGACTGAGATGCGGCGGTTGGAGGCGTTGGTCGGGTCATTCTTCGAGCGCAGCTTTTGATCCGCGAAGCCGCGCACCTGGCCAACCTGGTCCTGGCGTAGCCCGGTGGTCATCATGATGCGCCGCGCGGCGTTGGCCCGGTCCGCCGACAGTTCCCAATTCGAATAACCGCTATCCCCGCCGGAGAACGGCTTGGAGTCCGTGTGGCCTTCGATATACAGGTGGTTCGGCAACTTGCGCAACTCCGAAGCGAGTTTGGCGATCAGTTCCTCTCCGATTGCGCTGGGCTTGGCGTTGCCGCTCTGGAAGAACACGCCCTTCTCCGTCTCGAGCAGTTCAATCCGCAGTCCCTCGCCGGTTACGGTGATCTGAATGTTCTTGCTGAACTTCTGGAAATCCGGCGTTTGCTTGAGGGCGGCCTCCAACTTCTCTTTCAGATTGTCCATATCATCCTTGTTCAACTGAAGGCCCTCATCGACGCCGCTCAGGTTGGATCCCATCTGTTTCCCCACGCCCGTGGGATCCTGAAAGTAACCACCCACCGCCTTCTTCACCTTCTCGTCACTCGAAAGCAGCCACAGCACGATAAACAGCGCCATCATCGCCGTAACGAAATCGGCATAGGCCACCTTCCATGCCCCGCCGTGATGCCCGCCATGCGAGACCTTCTTCTTGACAACAAGGATCGGCTGATCATGGTCCGGCATCGCTGTCTAGCTCCCCCCACCCTTGCAAGCCTTCTCCATCTCCTTGAACGAGGGACGAACGTGATGGGGAATGGCGCGCCGGGCGAATTCGGTGGCGATGAGCGGAGGGCATCCCTTGGCGAACGAAATGAGCCCGACGCGAAGAGTGTGATAGTAGCTTCCCTCGTCCTCATTGATCTTGGACATATTCGAAGCCAGCGGACCGAAGAATCCATAGCACAGGAGAATGCCCAGGAACGTTCCCACCAGCGCCGCGGCCACTTTGTGGCCGATCTCCTCGGGCGGGCCGCCAATAGCCCCCATGGTGATGACAACGCCCAATACCGCGGCCACGATGCCGAGGCCCGGAAGCGAATCCGCCATGGAACTCAGCGCCCCTACCGGCGCGCCGGCCTCATGATGATGCACTTCCATGTCGAGTTCCATCATTTCGTTGAGGTCATGCGTGGCCACGCCTCCCGTGATCAGCACCCGCAGCGTATCGCAAAAAAAATACAGCGCATGATGGTCTTTGACGAACTTCGGAAATTTGCCGAACAACTGGCTCTTGTCCGGCTCTTCCACGTCCGGCTCGAGTTTCGCCAGGCTGTTCTTGCGCGCATAAGAGAATACTTCATTCAGCATCTTCAGCGTTTCCAGGTAGAAGGCTTTGTTGCAGCGGCTGCCCTTCATCACGCCGGTGATGCCTTTGAAAATACCGATGACCGTGGGAAGCGGGTTGGCGATGAGAAGAGTGCCCGCCGCCGCCCCTCCGATGATGACAAGTTCCGCGGGCTGAACCAGAACCTGCAGGTTTCCGTGCTCCATGAGATAGCCGCCGATGATGGCGCCAATCACAACGAGAATTCCGATGATCGCAAACATGATTTATTAGCGCGGCCGTCACTTCCGTGAGCTGGTGAATTCGATCTGCCACCCAAGATGCTCATCGGTAGAGGGACGCCGGATGTTAGCGATGGGGAAATGGACCGCCCCATCCTTTGAGCGCGGCTCAAAGGATGGGGACTGGAGGGGGGGATCAGAACTGGAAGCGGAGCGCCAACTGAACCTGCCGCGGGTTACCCACGGCGCCCGAGATCAAACCCGCCGCCGTGCTGCCGATCGTCGCGTTCGGCTGTCCGAACTGCGGCGTGTTCGTCACGTTGAACATCTCCGCGCGGAACTGGACCTTCATCTCCTCGCGGATCGGGAAGTCCTTGAACAGAGATACGTCCCAGTTGAAGCGGCCGGGTCCAAACAGAATGTTCCGGCCGGCGTTTCCGTAAAACCCGGGAGAGTTCTGCGTGAAAGCCGCCGGGTCAAACCACTTGCTGATGGTCGGATTGGGAAGGGTTCCCGCGCCGATGCGGTTCGGCCGGCTGGAAGACCCCGTATTCAGGCTGTTGGTTGCAAGAGTCGGCGTGAACGGTAAGCCCGTCTGAAGAGTCATGATGCCGTTGGTCTGCCAGCCGCCGGCCACCATGTCGAGGGCGCGCGCCTTGGGGTGGAACGGGAGTTGATAAAGGTAGCTGATGGTAGCCCGGTGGCGCATGTCGAAACTCGAATTGCCGCGGTCGGCTCGGCGGTTTCTCGCGTCCTGCGGAGTGCCCGAACCGCCGCCGAACTCTGTCCCCGTATCGTCGATCGAGTGCCCGTAGGTGTACCCGAACAGCAGTCCGAGTCCCTTCGACATACGTTTTTCAACCGACATTTGCAGCGCGTTGTAGTTCGAAAGACCGTCCGACACCGCATAGGTGACATCCGCCAGGGCGGGGCGAACGCCATAGAACGGACGCCGCGGGTTCACGGCGCCGGTTCCGGGCACGGCCTGATTAAGGTTGAAGGTCGTGCCCAGCCGCCGGCCGAGGTTACCCGTATAAGCGACTTTCAACACCATGGCCATCGGCAGTTCCCGTTGCACGCTGAGATTGAACTGTTCCGCATAGGCGTTGCGGAATTCGTTGGCGATTCCGACGACGCTGCCCACCGGCGTTTTGCGCAGATCCACGTTCAGCACGGGAGGCGGCAGGAAGCCCTGGCTGACGGTGGGATAGGGACCGGGTGCGGTATCCGCCGGGGTGGTGCTGTTGATGGGTCCGAACGGGAAGGTCCGCTGAAGACGCAGAAGCGCGCCGCCGTTGCCATTGCTGTTCGAGAACAGGCCGAAACCGCCGCGCACTACTGTCTTCGAATCCACCTCATAGGCGAAACCGAAGCGCGGCGACCAGCCTCCGTAGTACTTCGAGACATTCGCGGTGGGGCTGACGTTATCCAACCCGGGGATGAGGATAGTGGCGGTGCCCGGGTCGAAATTCCCCATCCGGTTCGCCACCTCGGTATAGGGGCTGTAGTATTCCCAGCGCAGCCCGAGGTTGAGAGTCAGCTTGCGGTTCACCCTCCAGTCATCCCCCACATACCATGCCGTCTCGATGCCGCGGAAGCCGACCCAGGCGAGCGTGAAGTCCTGCTCGATGAGGCTCGGCAGTCCCAGCAGGAAGCTGGCCATGGAATCACCCGTCCGGCCGGCGCCCGGCTGGTTGGTGAAGTTGGGATTGAAGTTGAAGCGCCCGTTGCCGCGGTTGGTCTGATACTCGGTAATCTGGCGCCGGCGGACATCGATGCCCGCCTTCAGCGTATGGGCGCCGGAAATGTAGGTGATGTTGTCGATGTACTGGAACATGTTCTCGCGGCGGTAAATAGGTAGCGAGCGGCTTTGCCCGATGCCGGCATAGCCGGAAGGCGAGATGATGGGCATGCCCAATTGCAGGGGATGCGTGTTCGAGTTTGGAATGCCGAACTGGTTGCCGAGCGCATCGCCGGGAGAGGTGTCTCCGAGGGTATAGTCGAGCCGGAATCGGTTGAACCCGAGACGGACTTCATTGATCAGCCGTGGAGAGAAGGTGTGCACCCAGCTTGCCACCGCATGTTGGGTGGGAGCAAACGAAGGGCCCGCGAAGGAATCCTCATTCCCGAGCCCGACGGGCTTAGATAACCCCGGCAGCTTCACATTGGGGAACGTGGGCGGTGCCAGGGTGGTGGTGTTTTGCAGCGCATAGCGCGAGAAGAACGTGTCGTTGGAGGAAATCTGGTGGTCAATCCGGATGTCGCCCTGATCCCAGCTTTGCGTCTGCAGCAGGTTGGCCAGATAGTTGTTGACGATGTTGCCGTTGATGGGCTGCGGATACGCGTTGATCAGCTTGTTGGTGATGGGGTCGAACCGGGATGACGGGATCTTGTTGCCGGCAAACTGCTGGCGGGCGCCGCCGGCGAGCGTCATCGGGTCATAAATGGGGAACAGGCCGGATTGTGAGAAATCGCCGCCTCGCATCGCCACCGTGGGAACGGTCAGCACGAGGCTCGAAACCGAACTGCGGCGGTAGCCCTCGTAGTCCACGAAGAAGAACGTCCTGTTCTTGCCGTTGTAGACTTTTGGAATCAGCACCGGCCCGCCCAGGGAAAACCCGAACTGGTTGAAGCGGAACGGAGGGAAGGTGGTTCCCTTGGGATTGAAGAAATTACGCGCGTCCATGGCGGAGTTGCGCAGGAACTCGAAGGCGCTGCCGTGGAATTCGTTCGTGCCGGACTTGGTGATCACGTCCACCTGGGCGCCGGAGTTGCGGCCCTGGTCCGCGGAGAACAGGTTGGTCTGCACCTTGAATTCCCGCACGGCTTCGACAGCGGGCCGCAGCACGATGGAGATCGTCAGCCGCTCGTTGTTGTCGATGCCGTCGTACATGAAGTTGTTTGCGCCCTCGCGGTTGCCATTGGAAAAGATCTCGCTTCCAGGCCGGCGGTCATCGGGGCGGGTGCCGCTCATGATGGTCCCCGAGGTGGAGAATCCCACGCCGTTCACCCCGGGAGTGATAATCGCGAGTTGGACAAAGTTCCGCCCGTTGAGCGGCAGTTCGTTGACGAATCGCTGCGAGATGACCGTGCCGATCGAAGAGGACTGGCTCTCGAGCAGCGGCGGCGCGGCGGTGACTTCCACCGTTTCCGACACCTCGCCGACTTGCATGGAGAAATCGACCTTGGCCCGCTGATTAACTTCCAGCACGACGTCATTGCGGACGGTTTTCCGAAACCCGGCGGCCTCCGCCGACAGGTTGTACTTGCCGGGAGGAATCAAGGCGATCAGGTAGTTGCCTGCCTGGTCGGAAACTGTTTCCCGTGTCTGAGCCGTATCGGCGTTCACAATAACAACCTTTGCTCCGGGCACGGATGCGCCGGATGAATCCGTGACGGAGCCGGAAAGTTCGGCGGTGCCGATTTGAGCAGAAAGGGCAGCGGTGAGCGCAAGCCCAGAAAGAATAAGACGCCACATGATGTTACACCCTCCAAAGCGTAGTGTTCTTCATCATATCGTATGGCGCGGTTTCCGTGCCCTTTCCACAAAAGGAAAACCCCGCCCGGTTCGTTTCGGGCGGGGTTTTTCCCGGCGAATGAGCCGTCAAAGACCGTCAAAAAGTGTCTAAGACGGATCAGAAGGAGTAGCGCAGGCTCAATTGGAACGTGCGCTCGAAGTTCTTGTTATTCACCTTGCCGAAGGTTCCGCTCTTGGGATTGGTATCCGCGCCATTCCAGTTGGCATGGTTGGGAATGTTGAACACCTCGCCGCGGAAGGTCACCGCCTGGCGCTCGGTAATGGAGAAGCGCTTGAACAGGGCGCCGGTCCAATTCTGGAAGCCGGGGTTGTAGAGCATGTTCCGGTTGCGCTGAGTGGTAAACGTGGTGGCTCCCGGCGCCGCGAACGCCTTAGGGTCGAAGTAGAAGTTCGCTTCGCTGTTCGAGGCGGCGAACGCCGGATTCGAGATGTGCGGATCGGAGACCACGTTGTAGATGGTGGCGGGCATGCTGTTATTGCCATTCCCGGGGCCGATGCCGGCAACGTCATCGCCCGTGCCGACCGTGAACGGGGTTCCCGTCTGAGCCTGCATGACCAGCGTGGTCTGCCAGCCGCCGAGCACGGACCGTTTCCAGCCCTGCGACTTCAGGAAGAAAGGCAGTTCGTAGATCACGTTGCCGACAAACACGTGGCGGCGGTCGAAATCCGACGGGGCCCAAAGGTTATGGCCGTCGAAGGGATTCGGCAGAATGTCGCGCTGCATCGAGCCGTCATCCATGCTCTTTGAGAACGTGTAGGCCAAGCCGTAGGAGAGCCCCTTGGCGAAGCGCTTGTTGAAGCCGATCTGGATGCCGTTGTAGCGTCCGGTGGCGTCGTTGTTGGTGACGCGGATGGTGCCGTACCCCTTGAACGGGCGCAGATAATCGGGATTGATGCCGGGGTTGGCCTGCACCGTGCCCGGCTGAAGGGCATTGATGTTCCGCTCGCGCTGCTGGTGCAGGGCGCGGCGTCCGACGTAGGCCACTTCCAGCATGCCGAACCTGGTTTCGCGTTCCACGGTGGCGTTCCATTGCCAGGACTCCGGATTCTTGAAGATCGGATCCTGGGAGGTGACGATGAGGGGGAAGTTGATGCTGCCCGTGGCGGATCCGCCGGGGTTGTCCACAAGGCCGTTCGCCACGGCGACGGTCGGCTGAAACGGAGGATTGCCTCCGAGGAAGACGGAATCGCTGACGCCGAGGCGAGTGAAATAGCGGCCCGCGCCGCCGCGGATCACGGTCTTCGGATCCAGGGCGTAGGCGATGCCGATACGCGGCTGGAACTGGTTGTAGTGTGTCTGTGAATAGGACTTATCGCCCTTGAACAGGCGTGTATATTGCGGGTCGGTGGATGCCGGGAAGCGCCCCCTGGCGGCTGCCGTGAAGCCGTCACCAGGGATGATCAGCCCGTTGTAGACGTCGCCGGAGCCGGGCAAGATGTAGCCCGTCTTCGGATCCTGCCGCACGGCATTTGCCGGATTGTAGCTGGCGACGTCAAACACGGACATGTTGCGCCACAGACTGTAGTAGGGCTGGATGACTGTGTAGCGGAGCCCGTAGTCGATGTGGAGCTTCGAGGTGACCTTCCAGGAATCCTGGCCGAAGAACTCGAACATGTTGCCGCGGTATGGAGTGTAGGAGCGGGTTCCCAACTCGGCGTAGGTGTCAAACAGGCCCAGAGCCGCGTTGCCGATGGCAAGGCCGGATCCGCCGGGGCGGCCGTCGGTGAACACAAAGCGGCCGTTCTGGTTGTTGGTTCCACCAGGCACGCCGGAGACGTTGATCTGGTCGAAGTCGTTCTGGCCCTGATATTCCCAAACGCCGCCGAACTTGATGGTGTGGCTGCCGCGCGTCCAGGTGAAGTTATCCGCCAGAGAATAGATGGGGCCCGCCGATTTCGAGGGATAGGGACCGCCGTCCACGGTGGCGAAGCTGGCAATGTCCGTGGTGGGGATCTTGTCGTAGATCTCCTTGGCCTGGAAGATGTAGGGATAGTTGATCCCGTACATGCTGCGCTGGTACTTGCCGGGAATGACCGAAATCTTCACGTGGTCCGCGCTCGCCGTAACCAGGAGTTCATTGACCTTGGTGGGCGAGACGGTCCAGATGTAGTTGAGCGAGCTCGTCTGGTTGGGCCGGTCGAGGTGAGCGGGGGCGCGGTCGGTGCCTCCGCGGCTGGAATCGTCGTGCGCCAGTGAGAAATACTCGATGCGGAAGCGGATGTAGTGGTTGGCCGCGGGAAGATAGTCCAGCGCGCCCGTGTCCTTGCGCTGATCGTCGCGGCGCAGAGGCGAAAATACGAAGTTCGATCTGCCGGCGAACAGTCCGGGAATCGCATTGGGGTAGGAACGCAGCAATGCCAGCCCCTGGTTGCTGAGGCGGCTGGCCGGGATGATGTTTCCACCGAATGGGGCGCAGGTGGAGGTCTTGGAGGGGTCCGTGCACTGCGCGGGATCGCGGATAGTCTGGGCGCTCGAGAAGAAGGGGCTCGGGGCGAGCAGTTCGCTGAAATTGCCCTGGCGCATCAGGTCGCTCGGCACGGTGATCTGCTGCAACTCCTCGCGGCGGAATCGCGTGAACTCCTGGCTGAAGAGGAAGAACAGCTTGTTGCGGTCGCTGTTGAATTTCTTCGGAATAAAGAGAGGGCCTTCGAGGTTCCAGCCGAACTGGTTGAAACGGAACGGAGCGGCCTGGCCGCTGATGCTCGGTTGGCCCACCACGCGGTTGCGCTGCCATTCATTCGCATTCATCGCGGAGTTGCGGAAGAACTCGTAGGCTCCGCCGTGAAATTCGCGGCCGCCGGTCTTGGTTACGATGCGGATCTGTCCGGCGGAGGAGCGGCCGTATTCGGCGCCGTAGTTCGACGTGAGCACCTGCACTTCCTGGACGGCGTCGACGTCGGCGGTCCCGATGGAAGTGCCGTTCGAGCGGGTGCGCACACCCACGGCGCCGTCGTAGGTG
>JAIXKK010000222.1 GCA_026954325.1 Bryobacterales bacterium
GCCGGTTTTCTACGGCGGCGTGGCGCCGGTGGGGTGGGTGGCCATGGAGGGTACGGAACGGTCTCCGGCCGGCCGCCCGCCTCTGAGTCCAGCCGCGGTATTTTGCGGCTTGGGGAATCCGGCCGCGTTCCACGGCACATTGCATGACCTGCGCATAGAGCCGGTGTTCTCCTGGGCATTCGGAGATCATCATCATTACCGGGCCCGCGAGATGCGGCGGCTGGCACACCAGGCGCAAGCGGCGGGAGCGCGCATTCTGCTGACAACCGAGAAGGATTTGATGAATCTGCCGCCGGACGCGGCGGCGCACGTGAAGCCCTTGCGGATTTACTGGCTGCGGATGCGCCTCGAAATGGAGCGGGAAGAGGAGTTCTTCGAATGGCTCCGCGAGATCTGCTCGCGGTCCGAAGACATGGGTTATTCGCGCGGATAAACACGCGACGGGCAACCGGGACGGTGTGTTATGCTGATTCGACATTAGGGAAATGCCTCATCGAACAGCACTTCCCAAGATCTGTATTGCTCTTGGGTTATCCGATATTGACACACTGTTGGCCCATGCCCGGCACGAGGCTGAATCCGGAGAGACTTTTCTCGAGTTCCGGCTCGACTACCTGCCCCGGCCCGAGCACGGAGCCAGGGCAATCAGAGAGTTTTTGTCGCAATATCCCCAATGCACGCTGCTCGCCACCTGCCGCCGGCGCCAGAATCACGGGCATTTCAACGGCAGCATCGAGGAGCAGGTGAAGATTCTCGAGTCAGCCGTCGACGCGGGCGCTCGCGCCGTGGACATCGAGATCGAAAGCGCCGAGAATATCCAGCATAAACTGGACGGGCTGCGGGGACGGGCCTGGCTGATCCTCTCCTATCACAACTACGGCGGGACGCCTTCGCTCGACGCGGTGTTGCGCCGCATGCTGCGAATTCCCGCCGACGCCTACAAACTGGTGAGCACGGCGCGAAAGCCAAGTGACAATTACCGCGTTCTGTCCCTGGCAAAAGCGCATCCCCGGAGTCCGCTGGTGCTGTTGGCGATGGGAGAGACGGGCTTTCCCACGCGCGTCCTTTCGACGGCGATGGGCGGTCTCTACACGTATGCGGCGCCGTGGTCCGCGGAAGGAACAGCGGCCGGTCAGGTTTCGGCGAAGATGCTCCGCAATCTGTACCGTGTGGAGAAATTCTCGAAGTCCGCGAAAATTTATGGGGTGATTGCCGATCCGGTGCGGCACTCCATTTCTCCCGCCGTTCACAACCGCGCGTTTCAATCGCGGCGCATCGACAGTGTTTATCTTCCGTTCCTGGTGCATCCGCCGCAATTGAAGGATTTCTTCCTGCTGGCGGATAAGATGCCGGTTTCGGGGTTCAGCGTGACGATTCCCCACAAGCAAAAAATCCTGCGTTACCTGGATATCGTGGACCCGCTGGCGCGACGGATTGGGGCCGTCAATACCGTGTACCGCAAGGCCGGCAAGTGGCGCGGATTGAATACGGACGTGCAGGGAGTGCTGGGGCCGCTCGGAAAAAAGATCCGGCTGGCGAAAGCGAGCGTGCTGGTGGTGGGCAATGGCGGAGCAGCGCGCGGGGCGGCGTTTGCGCTCGCGGAGGCGGGTTCGAAGGTGGCCATTGCCGGGAGAAACCCTGACCGCGTTCGCGCGCTGGCGAAAGCATGCAACGCGGAACCGCTGCTGAAGGAACAATTGGATTCGCGTTATTTCGACGCGCTGGTACATGCGACGCCGCTCGGAATGTTTCCGCACACCGAGGAGTGTTTCTTCGCGGACCGCATTCCGGGAGAGATCGTGTTCGATATGGTGTACAACCCGCTCGAGACGCTGCTGCTCAGACGCGCCGGCGCGGAGAAAAAGGTGATCATCAACGGGCTTCAGATGTTTCTCGAGCAGGCCGCGCTGCAATTCGAGACCTGGACGGGAGTATCCGCTCCCCGCGCCGCCATGGAGAAGGCTGCGCTCGAGGCCCTGGGACAGGGGCATTGAAGGGCACGAGATGAAACCTCCGCCTCCGCCTGCTCCCGAAGAAGCCCGCTCGCTGGCTCTCGCCGTGGTTGCCCAGGACCGTTTTCCCATGCTGGCCACCGCGGATGGTTCGCAACCTCGTGTGCGGCCGGTTTCTCCGGTGAAGACGGACGGGTTTACGGTGTACATCGCCTCGATGCGTTCCTCGAACAAGACGGCGGAAATCGAGCGGTGCGCGAAGGTGGAGTTATGTTACCTGACGAAGGATCACGATCAGGTGCGCATCACGGGGACCGCGGAAACGGTAACGGAAGATCGCGTGCGGCGGGAGATATGGGACGCCAACCCGCTGCTGCGAGCCTATCTGAAATCGGTGGACAATCCGGAATTCGTGCTGTACGTTGTGCGGCCTTGCCGCGTCCGGTTCATGCGGGAGTGGGCGCTCGAATATTTTGACGTTCCGCTCGAATAGGGGCCGCCGCCTTCATTACGCGACATCGTACTTCTTAAACCAGGCGAGCATGCGGTTCCAGGCATCGGCGGCCGCCGCCGGGCGATAGCTATCGCGGTAGTCGTCATGAAAGCCGTGGGGAGCCTCGGGATAGACGGCAATTTCCGACCTGCTTGTCCCTCTTGCGAGTTCCGCGCGCATCTTCTCCACGGTATCGAGAGGGATGCCGCGGTCCTGTCCGCCGTAGAGTCCGAGAACGGGGGTCTTCAGCGAGGCGGCGAGGGCGACGGGTTGAACCGGATGCAAGGGGTTCGAGGGGCGCGCGAGCACGCCGTACCAGGCCGCCGCGGCATTCACCTTTGGCTGGCGCGCCGCGTAGAGCCAGGTGATGCGGCCTCCCCAACTGAAACCCGTTACGGCGATCTTGGTCTCGTTCCGCTTTCCGGCGGCGGCCGCCCATTCGAGCGCGGCGTCGAGATCGTCCAACGCCTGGCTGTCCGGTATTTTCGACACGATCCTCGTGATGATCTGCCGCGCATCGCCGATTTGCGAGGGGTCGCCCCGGCGGTGGAGAAGATCGGGCGCGACGGCGAAATAGCCGAGTTTCGCCAGGCGGCGGCAGACATCCTTGAGATATTCCCGCACGCCGAAGATCTCTTCCACGACAAGCACGATTGGATATCCGTTCAGGCGCGCCGGGCGGGCGGCATAGGCGGGAATGCCCTTGCCGTCATGAGCTGGAATGGACACCTCCTCCGCGATAAGTCCGCGGGTGTCCGTGGTGATGGCGGCTGCCGCCGGTTGCACGGCAAGCGCAAACCCGGCGGGCAAACGTGTTGTGATAAATGTGCGGCGGCCTTCCATGATCCTGCTACCAGGGTAATGAATCGCCGGCCAGCGACGCGATAGGATCAAAGCGGAGGAAGGTTCTGGACGAAGCGGTTTTCCACGTACACGGTATTTCGAAGGTATACCGCACGGGGGAGGTGGAGATCCATGCGCTGCGGGGCGTGGATTTCGATCTGTACCCCGGGGAGTTCATTGTTCTGCTGGGTCCCTCCGGCAGTGGGAAGTCGACGCTGCTGAATATTCTCGGCGGGCTCGATGTGCCCACGAGAGGGGAGGTGATCTATCGCGACCACAACCTCACAGCGGCACAGGAACGGGAGTTGACCAGGTACCGGCGCGAGCACGTGGGCTTTGTGTTTCAGTTCTACAACCTGATTCCAAGCCTGACGGCGCTCGAAAACGTTGCCCTGGTGACAGAGATTGCCCGAAACCCGATGAAGCCCGAGGAGGCTCTGCGGTTAGTGGGCCTGGGGGAGAGGATGCATCACTTTCCGGCGCAGCTTTCCGGCGGCGAGCAGCAGCGCGTCGCCATTGCCCGCGCCATTGCCAAGCGGCCCGACGTGCTGCTGTGCGACGAGCCGACAGGAGCGCTCGATTACGCGACGGGAAAGATTGTATTGGAAGCGCTGGAGCGTGTGAACCGCGAGTTGAAAACCATCACCGTGGTGATCACCCACAACGCGGCGATTGCCGCGATGGCGGATCGCGTGATCCGCATCAGCAGCGGAAGCATTGCGGGAATCGAGCGCAATGAAACGCGCGCCGCTCCGTCGGAGTTGTCCTGGTAGCGCCTATGACCGCCCTACAGAAGATGCTGTTCCGCGATCTGGCCCATATGAAGGGACAGGTGATCGCCGTCAGCATGGTGGTGGCTTGCGGCGTAGCGTCCTATGTTTCGATGCGGAGCACTTACCGCTCGCTGTTGCTGACGCAATCGGACTACTACGAGGCCTACCGGTTTGCCGATATCTTCGCGCACGTGAAACGCGCCCCGGATGCGCTTGCCGCTACCATACGTCAGATACCCGGCGTAGCCGGGCTCGAGACGCGCATCACGATGGAGGTGACGCTTGACGTGCCGGGACTCGCCGAACCTGCCACCGGTCTGCTGGTCTCCATACCCGAGCACCGGCGCCCCATTCTGAACGATCTCCACATCCGCCGCGGCGAGTATCCGCAACCCGGCCGCTCCGACGAGGTGCTGGCGAGCGAGGCGTTCGCCGCTGCCAACTCGCTGGATGTAGGGAGCCGCATCGGCGCGGTGATCAATGGCCGCTGGAAACAGTTGCGCATCTCGGGAATCGCGCTTTCGCCGGAGTATATCTACGAAGTGCGGGGGGGAAGCATTCTGCCGGATAACAAGCGCTTCGGGGTGCTGTGGATGCCGCTTCCAACGCTCGAAGCGGCGTTCGACATGCGGGGGGCCTTCAACGATGTGGCGCTGACTCTGCCGCGGGGAACCAATCCGGCGGATGTCATTTCGAAATTGGACCAGTTGCTGGCGCCGTACGGATCTCTGGGCGCGTATGGGCGCGACGAGCAGATCTCGAACCGGTTCATCTCGGATGAAATCGCCCAGAACCGGGTGAGCAGCAACGTGATTCCAGCCATTTTCCTGGGAGTCGCGGCATTTCTGCTTCACATCGTTCTTACGCGCCTGATACAGATTCAGCGTAAGGAGATCGCGCTGCTGAAGGCGTTCGGCTATTCCCGCGTGGCGATCGGCGCGCACTATCTAAAGCTGTCGCTGCTGGCGGTTTCCGGTGGGATCGTGCTGGGTGTCGCGGGTGGACTGTACTTTGGGTCGTCGCTTACTCAACTTTATCAGCAGTTTTACCGCTTTCCCGTGCTGCGCTATGAGGCAGGGTTAGGGCTGGTTCTGACGACAGTCGCCATCACCTTCGCCGCGGCGGCCCTGGGGGCCTTGATGGCAGTGCGCAGCGCGATGGCGCTGCCTCCAGCCGAGGCAATGCGGCCCGAATCACCGGCGCTGTTCAACGCGGGAGTGTTAGAGCATACAGGCATCATGCGGCTCTTTTCTTTCTCGGGGCGCATGATTATCCGGAATCTGAACCGGCGCCGGGGCAAAGCGGCACTTTCCGTGCTCGGCATCGCAACAGCCGCCGGGCTGATGGTGGTGGGCTTCTATTTTTACGATGCCTTCGAATACGGGATACGGGTGGAATTCGAGGTGGCGGAGCGGGCGGACGTGACCATCTACTTCCACGAAGCCAAATCCGGCGGCGCCCGGTTCGAAGTGGCGCGGCTTCCCGGTGTGCTCTATGCCGAGCCGTTCCGGGCTGTTCCCGTAAGGCTGCGATTCGGGCGCCGTTCGAAGCGCAGCGCAATTCTCGCCATGAAGCCCGGTTCGCAGTTGCGCAGGATCATCAATGAGGAGATGCGGCCGGTGCGATTACCGGAGGAGGGGATTCTGCTTACGGAGAGACTGGCCAGGGACTTGGGGGTATCGGCCGGGGAGGCGCTGACGGTGGAAGTGCTCGAAGGGAAGCGGCCCGTGCGGCGGATTGTGGTGGCTGGGGTCACGGACGAACTGCTGGGCACCTCTGCTTATATGAGCCTCGAGGCAATCCATCGCATGATGCAGGAGGAAGGGTCGGTTTCGGGAGCATGGCTGGCGGTGGATTCGGCGGCCTTGCCGCGGCTGTATTCCCTGTTGAAGCGAACCCCGGCTGTGAGCGCCGTGGCGATCCGGGATGCCATGCTGCGGACGTTCCGTGACATTATCGCCCAGAGTTTCACCATTACCACGAACATCCTGATCGTCTTTGCCTGCATTATTTCCTTCGGAATGGTCTACAATGGCGCTCGGATTGCATTATCGGAACGGGGGAATGAAATGGCGTCGCTCCGGGTCTTAGGGTTCACACAGGGGGAGGTGGCGCGAATCCTGCTGGGTGAGCAGGCGCTGTTGACGGCGGCGGCCATCCCCCTGGGGTGGCTGTTGGGCTACGGGATCTGCGCGTTCCTCTCGTTGCGGCTGAGCACGGAACTGTATCGCATCCCGCTTGTGGTAACACGGCAGGTATATCTTCTTTCCGCGCTCGTTGTGATAGGATCGGCTGTCCTGTCCGGAGTGCTGGTGGCGCGGCGTTTGCGGCGCCTGGATCTGATGGCGGTGCTGAAAACAAGAGAATAATGAAACGATTTTTGCGTCGCTTACTATGGTTTCTCGTGCTTGCCGGGGTGGCGGGAGCATTTTTCTTCGCGATGCGGCCGGAACCGGCGGAGGTGGAAGCGGCCCGGGTTACGCGCGGTCCGCTTCAGGTCACCGTGGACGAAGACGGAGAGGTGCGGTCTCACGACCGGTTCGTAGTAGCCGCTCCGGTGGCCGGAAGGCTGGCGCGCATCGAATTGCACGACGGCGACGCCGTGGCGCTGGGCCAGGTGGTGGCATCGCTGAGTCCTCTTCCCCTCGATCCCAAAGGCCGCGAAGAGGCTGAGGCGAGGCTGCGCAGCGTCGAGGCGTTGCGGCACGAGGCTGTCGCGCGCGTGGAACAATCGCGGGCGGACCTGGAACTGCACCGCCGGGACCGCGAACGGGCCGAACAACTGGCTCGCACCGGCGACATCCCGCGGCAGACGCTCGATCAGCGCCGTAGTGCCGAATCGGTCGCGGCGAAGGAGTTGGACGCCGCGCGGTTCCGGGCCCAGTCGGCGGCTTTTGACGTGGAGTCGGCCAAGGCGGCTCTGCTCGCGGTGACCCGGCCCGCGGCGGCTGCGAGCAAGGTGCTGGTGCGGGCGCCGGTGAAAGGCCACGTCCTGCGCGTGCTCGAGCCCAGTGAGCGTGTGGTCCCGGCTGGCGCCCCGCTGGTGCTGCTGGGAGAAGAATCGAAGCATTTGGAAGTGGTGGTGGATGTTCTCTCCACGGACGCGGTGAAGATCAGTCCGGGGGCGATGATGTGGTTGGACGGGTGGGGCGGCTCCAAACCCTTGCGCGCGCGGGTGCGGCGCGTGGAGCCCTATGCCTTCACGAAAGTATCCGTGCTCGGAATCGAGGAGCAACGTGTGAATGTGATCGGAGATTTCCTTGACTCGCCAGGCCCCCTCGGGGATGGCTACCGGGTGGAGGCGCGCATCGTCATCTGGGAAAAGCCGGACGTCGTGAAATTGCCGCTCAGCGCTCTGTTTCGTCAAGGCGGCCGGTGGGCGGTCCTCCGGGTGGAAAGCGGGCGCGCGCTGCTGAGCACGGTGGAAGTGGGGCATCGCAACAACCTGGAAGCCGAAGTGCTGGGCGGCGTTCGCGAGAACGCGGAGGTGATCGTGCATCCTCCCAACGAATTGAAGACAGGGAGCCGGGTGGTGGTTCAGCCCGCTAACTCAGCCAGATCATCGACCCAGTAGTCTGGCTGGTAGGCTGCCATCTCTTCGTGGTTTCCATAGCCGTAGCGAACCGCGCAGATCTTGACGCCGGCCGCGCGGCCTGCCGCCATGTCCGAGGTGGCGTCCCCCACCATGAGGACATCCTCGGGCCTGACGCCGAAGACCTCCATCGAACGATGAATGACATCGGGGGCTGGTTTGGCGGGAAAGCCGTCCGTGCCCTGCACGTGGTGGAAGAAGCCGAGCAGGCCGAACATCTCGAGAACTACGCGCGCAGTGGGCGTTCCCTTGGTGGTAGCGGTGGCTTTGCGCCCGCCGAGCCGCGCCAGCGCCTCCGCGACGCCCGGATAAAGCCGGGTGCCGCCATGCTTGCGGGCCGCGTAGATGGTCCGGTATCTGGCGAGCAGATCCTCTTTTTCCTGCTCACCGATGCCGGGCAGCAAGTCATCCCAGAGATCGAACAGGTGGCGTCCGATATACGTGCGAAGATAGGCGTCGTCCACCCGCCGCGCGGAGGTTCCATCCAGAACTTCGCGGACCGATCCGACGATGTCCACCGCGGAGTCAACTAACGTTCCGTCGACGTCGAAGAGGTATACGAGGTACGGCGGGATCAAGCCGGTTGGGGACGCTCCCCGCCTTCCATGATCGGAGGAGGAACACGCACTCCACCTTCCGGCCGCACCACCTGCTGCGGTTTGCCGTCTCCCTTCGAGGAGCGGAAAGCCGGCAGGGGCTCACCGTCAAGCAACATGCGCACCTCCCGAGCATCGAGCACCTCGCGTTCGAGAAGCGCTTCGGCGACGCGCACCATGGCCTCGCGGTTATCTTCAATGATCCCCTTGGCCCGGTCGTAACCACCGGAGATGAGACGATGCACCTGGTCATCGATCTTCATCGCCGTGGATTCGCTGTAATCGCGATGGGTATTGATCTCGCGGCCGAGGAAGATCTGTTCTTCCCGCTTCCCGAAACTCAGGGGCCCAAGGTTGCTCATGCCCCATTCGCAGACCATCTTGCGCGCAAGTTCGGTGGCTTTTTCGATGTCATTGCTTGCGCCGGCGCTCTGCATGTTGCAGAACACCTCGTCGGCGATGCGGCCCGCCATCGAAACGGCGATCTGAGCCTCGGCCTGTTCCTTGGTGTAGTCTACCTGATCGCCTTCGGGAAGGAACATCGTGACGCCGAGCGCCATTCCCCTCGGGATGATGGTGACCTTGTGAAGGGGCATCGCCTCGGGAATCTTCGCGGCCACTACGGCATGGCCGGCTTCGTGGTAGGCCGTGTGCTTCTTTTCGTCGTCGCTGATAATGCGGCTCTTGCGCTCCACGCCCATCAGCACTTTGTCTTTTGCCAGTTCGAAGTCACTCATGGTGACCACCTTGCGATTCTGGCGGGCGGCGATCAAGGCCGCTTCGTTCACAAGATTGGCAAGGTCCGCGCCGGCGAAACGAGGAGTGCCGCGGGCAATGATGGCCAGTTCCACGTCATCGCCGAGCGGGATCTTCTTGGTGTGAACCTTGAGGATGTTCTCGCGGCCCCGCACATCGGGGAGGTCCACCACCACACGCCGGTCAAAACGCCCCGGACGGAGCAGGGCCGGGTCGAGCACGTCGGGACGGTTCGTGGCCGCGACAAGGATGACGCCTTCATTCGATTCGAAACCATCCATTTCCACCAGCAACTGATTCAGCGTCTGTTCGCGCTCGTCGTGGCCGCCGCCCAGGCCGGCGCCGCGATGGCGTCCCACGGCGTCAATTTCGTCAATGAAGATAATGCAGGGAGCGTTCTTCTTTCCCTGCTCGAAGAGATCGCGGACGCGGCTGGCCCCGACGCCCACAAACATTTCGACGAAGTCCGAACCCGAGATCGAGAAGAAGGGAACGTTCGCCTCGCCGGCAATGGCGCGGGCCAGCAGCGTCTTGCCGGTTCCCGGAGAACCGATGAGCAGGACGCCCTTGGGAATGCGGCCGCCGAGTTTCTGGAACTTTTGCGGCTCGCGTAGAAATTCAATGATCTCCTGGAGTTCTTCCTTGGCTTCATCCACGCCCGCCACATCCTTGAAGGTGACTTTCTTTTGTTGGGAGGAATGGAGCCGCGCGCGGCTCTTGCCGAAGCTGAGGGCCTTGTTGCCGCCGCTCTGCATCTGGCGCATCATGAAAATCCAGAAGGCCAGCAGGAGGACAAACGGGATGGCATTGATGAGGATAGAGACCCAATTGCTGGTGCCTGCCTCCTTGATGTCCATGCCGACGTTCTTTTCCTGAAGCTGCTTGTACAGATCCGGGTAGTTGACCGGAATGGTGGTGTGAAAGCCGCTATCTTCCGGGCTGTTGAATGCGCCGTGAACCTCCGTGCCGGAGATGGTGACGCTCTTCACTTTACCGGAATCCACCTGGTAGAGGAATTGGGAGAAGGTGAGCGGAGTTTCCGGCCTGCCCTTCCCGTGGCGCACCACAGTCCACAGCAGCACCGCCACGCAGATCAGCACCACCCAGAAGATTGCAGTCTTGACGTTGGAATTCATGAGTCTCCCTAGAAATCATTCTCCGGACAAGCGTGCGAACCATCCATAAGCCCGCGCGGGAACATGTCTATTTATACTGACGCAAATTCCCTTCAAACAGATTCCCTGCTTTCCATCAATTCTTCAATCCGGAGCAAACACCGGCTATCCGCGGTAGGCGCCGCCATCGAACTCGGGCCAAACCTGCGCGCCCAGACAATACCCTGGTCCGACTCTATGATCGGCCAAAAACGCCGCTGCCATAAGGGGATACGCGCCACCTGGAACATTTGTTTGAGCTTTTCCTCTCCCGCGCCCGCCTGCCGGTAGGCATCGCCAGGCGACCAGTAACGCAAAGTCAACGGCGGTTCCACTTTATCCCAATCAAGCAGTTGGCTACTCACCTCACTCGCCTGCTCCTCATTATAGCCGCTTTCCGGGGCCGGGCCGGGTATCAGGGTGGTTCGAATGCGAACGCCGCCGCGCGGAAGGCGCGTCTCGCCGGGGACATTCAGCGGCGCCCGGTCCGGGCAATGCGCCCGGCTGCCGGACTCGATGGGGCCGATCCGAAGCCACTCGTAGGACCGGATAATGTCCAGCCCCGGAATCTGTACCCGTCCATGGCCTTCCACCCCCAAAGCCAAGCCCAGCGCCGATTCGACATGCTGAAACTCGATCTGGCGCAGATCGCCCTTGACTCGGGAAAAGGCGAAGCGTAGAAGGCGGCGCTGTACCGCGCGAGGCGCTCCGGCCAGCCGGGAGCAGACAAAAACCACCGCGCCATCTTCGGCCGCGGACATATCCCTTGCCATCTCCGGGATTTGGAGAGCCCAGTAGGACTCCTCTTCACGGGCAATCTCAGCCGCCTGCGCCAACTGGGCAAGGATCGCCGGGTTATACTCACTCTCGAGTCGCGGCAGCAACTCCAGGCGAATTCGATTGCGGGCGAACGCCGTCTGGCTGTTCGTCTCGTCGGTCCGCCATTGGATCCCGCTAGCCTCGAGGAATTGGACCACCCCGGCGCGAGTTATCCCCAGCAGCGGGCGGACAATGCCGTCCCCGGTGACGGGAAGAATTCCCGCCAGTCCTGAAGTTCCACTGCCGCGGAGGAACCGGAAGAGTACGGTTTCCGCCTGATCGGATTGCGTATGCCCGGTGGCGATCTTATCCACAAGTCCTTGCCCGCGCAAGCGGCGGAACAGGCGCAAGCGCGCCTCCCTCGCGGCCTGTTCGAGGTTTTCGCGGGAGCTTGCAGCCAGCAAAGCGACATCCACGCGCTCGAGGTGGAACGGGAGATCATGGTTGCGCGCAAGCGCCTCGACAAATGCCGCATCTTCGGCCGAGGCCTGGCCCCGTAGTTGATGATCGATGTGGACGACACTCAGCCGGAGGTTCCATTGCCCGCGCAGGTCGAGCAGAGCGTGGAGCAGGCAGACCGAGTCCGCCCCGCCGCTCACGGCGACCCCGACGCGGTCGCCGGGCGAGAACATCCCGTGGCGCAAGGCCGTCTCGAGGACCCGATCCAGCATTTTCCTATGTTGCTGCGGCGGGGATTCCCGCCGCAACCCTTCTTATGAAGGATTCGCGTCCTTCGGCGAGCGGCGCCGCTTGCGCTGAAGCTGCGCAAGCGCCCGATTGATCGCATGGAGTGAAAACTCTTCGGGGTCAAACGGTCCGCGCCATTCGAGCTTTTCCTTGTGTTCCGGGTGCCTGCGGTTTGCCAAAGCCTGGAGATAGTTGGCATAGCCAAATGGTCCTCCCGCATCCTCGGGAGGACCGTTGCGCGCGCCAGCCACGCAGCGGGGGTATTCCGCCCCTTCCTCGGGCATGAGCAGGCCCTCGACGAGCACGATGTGATCCCAACAGTCGCCGAAATCGTAAGTATAGAGGAACTCCGTGCCGACTCCGCCCACCACCTTGTTTAACACGACGCCCGTTTCATCTCGGGGCGTGCGGCCAAAATGATGATCTTCAGGGTCCGGAAGCTCGTAGACCAGCTTTCCGAACGTGAAGCTGTGCAGATGGTAATCCTTCCAATTGAACAGGCGCTGGAAGACCTTGTGGAGCGCCAGAAGAGATATATCCTCCCATACCTGAACCCTCCGCCAGACGGGCGGATCGATCCTGGAGAGCAGAATCCTGAGCTGATAGATGTTCCTTCTTTTCACGCCCGCGCCTTGGCGATCACGTCCAGGTACTGCCGCGCGCGCCCGGTGATCACGCCGAATGTTTTTTCCTTGAGCGATTTGGCGTCCACCAGTTCCCCTCCGACGGCCACCGCGGCGGCGCCCGCCTTCAGGAATTCGCCGGCCGTTTCGAGGTTCACTCCGCCCGTGGGGATCATTTCCACCTGCGGCAGCGGACCCTTGAGCGCCTTGATGTACTTTGGCCCGCCCATATTGCCGCACGGGAAGATCTTGACAAAGTCCGCGCCGGCCTCCCAGGCGGTGAGGATTTCGGTGGGCGTGAGCGCGCCGGGCATGATGGGCTTCGAATATCTGCGCGCCATCTCGATGGTCGCCAGACGAAGCGCGGGCGTCACAATGAACTGCGCCCCGGCAAGGAAACAGGCTCGGCAGGTTTCCGGATCGAGGACCGTGCCCGCCCCGAGAGTCATCTTGTCGCCGAGTTTGTCGGCCACCTTTTCAAGCGCCTGGATGGCTCCGGGAACAGTCATCGTGATCTCGACGGCGCGAATGCCGCCCTCGTAAATGGCATCGACAGCCGCGAGCGCGTCGTCATAGGAGGAGGCGCGGACAATCGGTACAATGCCGATGTCGAGGATGTTCTTGAGAATGGTTTGCTTGTTCATTGTCTTCTACCAGTCCACCACGCTTCCATCATCAGCGTCGTAGGATTGCGGATTGCGCCAGTCGTGTCCGATCTTATCGGCCATGGCGTTTTCATCCAGTTCGATGCCGAGTCCCGGCCCGGTGGGCAATTCGAGGTATCCTTCCTTCACCGTGAACGGCTTCTTGAGATAGCCGTCGCCCAGACTCACCTGTTCCTGAATGAGGAAATTCGGAATGGAAGCCGCAATCTGGACGCCCGCCGCGAGCGAGATGGGACCCAGCGGGTTGTGCGGAGCGACCGAGGCATAGTAGGCCTCCGCCATGCCTGCGATGAGCCGCACTTCCGTAATTCCACCCGCGTGGCAAAGATCCGGTTGAAGGATGGTGGCGGCTTTCTTTTCGAGCACCTCGCGGAAGCCCCACTTGGTGAAGACGCGCTCGCCCGTGGCGATGGGGAGGAAAGTGGAGCGCGCAATCTCGGCCATGATGTCATGGTTCTGCGCCTGGCAGGGTTCCTCGATGAACATCGGGTTCAGCGGCTCATAGGCTTTGATGAGCATCTTCGCGTGGGCCGGGCTGATCGCGCCATGGAAGTCGATGCCGATGTCGCAATCCGGGCCGGCAACCTTGCGCAACTCGGCGAATTTCTCGGCCGCATAGGCGATCGCGGCGGGGTTCTCCACATATCGCGCCGGCCGGCGCTTGGCTGGTCCGGTCTTGAAAGCGGTAAAGCCTTTCTTCTTGTCCGCCAGTATGGCCTCGGGGCTGCCCGCGTGCGAATAGACCCGCACCTTGTTGCGCGTGGGGCCTCCCAGCAGTTCGTAGACGGGGACGCCCAGCGCCTTCCCCTTGATATCCCACAGCGCCTGATCAATGCCGCTGAGGGCGCTGGTGAGAATGGGGCCGCCGCGATAGAACGCATGACGGTAGATGGCCTGCCAGTGGTGGGCCACGGCGCGGGGATCTTTGCCCACGAGATACGGCTCGATCTCCTTCACCGCTTCGGCGCAGGTGAGGGCGCGGCCTTCCGTAATGGGCTCGCCGAGTCCCGTGATGCCGGCGTTCGTGTGGATCTTCAAGAACAGCCACCTGGGCTTCACGAGGAACGTCTCGAGTTTAGTGACCTTCAGTTTGTCTTTGGCCGCGATGGGCGAGTCCTTCCGGGCTCCCTGCTGGGCGGCGGCTTCGGCGGACATGGTGAGTCCAAGAGTGGATGCGACGCCGCGGATGGCCTGGCGGCGGCTTGGGGAAAGAGGCATGAATGAAGTGCTCCTGTTACGGGGCCAATGTAGCGTGTAGGATGAGTGCGGCGCAAGGCGCCGTTGATGAAGCGCCGTGGATCAAGAAGAAACCGGGGAGATCCGCGGCCCGCGGAGGATGGGCGGTCAGGCCGTAACACGCCTTGCCCGGACAATGAACCGTTCCGGAGCCGCGCCGATGTAGTTGAAGGGATAACAGGTGACCAGGGTCAACTCCTGTTCCTTGCCGGGTTTCAGCACCCAGACTGCATCCGGCGGGACGATGGTGGTCCAACTCACTTTGTAACGGAAGGTTCCACCCGCTGTCGTCACTTCAATCGAATCCCCCGCGCGGACATTGCGCAGCGGCCGGAAAAACGTATCGCGGTGCGCGGCGAAGCCGGAATTGCCGGGTTGGCCGGGAAAAGCCGTTCCGGGGATGTGGCCCGCCGCGTGTTCGAGATCGTGGGTGCTGTCACTGCTGACCGCAATAACCGAGAGACCGATGCGGGCTATGCGGATTCGGCCCACGGCGATGCCTGCCGCCATCGGTGGCGGAACTCGCGCGGGAAGTTCTTCCTCCCCGGGCAGAGTGCGCTCCCGGGCGGTATTGGCGCTGGTAAGCGCGCGCTCAAGAGCATGCTCCTCCTTGGCTTGAAAAAAGCGGGCGCTGATGACGGCATACCCGAAATATGTAAGCATGCCCAAACCCGCCGTAAGCAATCCGGCCTCGATCCAACGAATTTTCGCGGCAACCGGCGGTGAAATTCTTATCTTCATATTCCGCTCGAAACAAGCAAACATCCGGCTCTTGTATGAGCCGGATGTTTGCTTTCCGTATTCACCTGGGCAGGGGGGGATGCCCAGGCTATGGAAGCCTTATTGGTTCCTCGCGAAAACAAGCCGCATGCCAAGCGCGCCGCTCACTGAAAGCAAGCCGAGCAAGCCGATCAGAGGCAGCGGACTGTCGGTTTTGGGCAGGTGCTTGGGCAGCGCGGCGGAAGCCTGCGGCGGCGGGGCGAAGACTTCAGCGATTTCAACTTCCTCCTGCGTGGGCTTTCGCGCCTTCAAGGGAGTTTGCTTGAGAGCCTGGACGTGAGGTTCATTCAATGTCGCCGCCGGTTTTGTAGTATTAGCCGCGAGTTCGTTCGGCATCGAGGGCACCGGCTGGTTGTTCGCTTTCGCCAGTTCCAGCGCCTTCATCTTGGGGTAAACGAATTCGTGGCCGTAATTGTCGCCAGGGTAGAACCACGCTTTTACGGCTTCGGGGGCGCCCGCGGCGCGCTCCTCGAAGGAAATAATCGTCTTCCCTCTTACCTTAAGGTGGTAATCCGGGATCGCGAGGAAGGTGCCGTACACGTGGTTTTCTTCCTTGTTGAACACCTGGACGATGTTACGGTCTCCCTGGGAATCCACCAATTTGAAGACATAGGTGCCCGCCGGCAGCACCCTGCCGGGAATTTCCACCGGGCCGCTAAAAGTGACAATCGTCTTCTGATTCCACTCGTCCGCCTTGACGCTGGAGGGCAGCACCGCCAATCCAGCGAACGTAAACGCCATCAACAAATATTTATTCATTTCATTCTCCTGTCATATTCATTAGCCGCCGCGCCGGACCGGACTTCACATCCTCTCCTCGCGCGCGGCCTCATTGCCGGAACGGGTTCCGGTGCGTTCCGGAACCATTGCATCCTATGTCCCGGATCTGGCCCGCTTGCCGAAGTCGGCAAGTTCCCTGCCAAAAGCATCCATCCCGTGGCCAACCTCTTCGGTTGTCCACCCGCTGCCCTGAATGAGCTTCCGCGCAATCTCGCGGGTCCCATTTGCCACATCCCTGGCACTGTCTCCAGTCCCTTTCCCCAGCGCCTCCGAACCATCCTCGAGGTGATCAGCGGCGGCGCGCAGAGCGCGGCCCGCCGACTTGGCGTCATGCCGTGACCATGCCGCCGATGCAGCCACGTAGCGTTCGTTCGCCAAGGCGTGATAGGCCCTGGCCGAAGCTTGGTCGATCTTCCTGGTATCCGTCACCGCGCCCTTCTCGACATCCCCGGCCAGCGATTGCATTTCCCGGGCTGATGCTTCCAATCCCTCCTTCGACGCGGCGGGAGCGTTGGCCGCCGCCTTTCCCAGATAAGCTCCCGCCGCCCGCAAGTCACTTCCCGCGCGCTTCAAGTCTTTCCCCAGCAGAGCTGCTTTCGCATGCTCCAGGCGCGGCTTCAGTTTCGATTCCGCGCCCGCCGCCGGAAGCGCCACCATCAAAGCGGCCGTCATCAACCCAACTGCTCCCCGTCCTGAAATTGACATCATTTCCTCTTGTAGTCCGGCCCATCAATCGAGATCTCGCCTCGCGGCGGGAACCCGGTGGTGACCCCTCATGCGGCGTCCCGCAACAAGCTGGCGTCAAACCGCGAATTCCCCGCCTCGGCGCGCTCTTGCGCTTCCTGGCAGCGCACACACCGTTTGGCCCACGGCGCCGCGCTCAGGCGCTTCGGACTGATCTCCTCATCGCAATCCACGCAAATGCCGTAGTCGCCCTCCGCGATTCGGTCCAAAGCGTCGTTGATCAGCCGCAGTTGCCGCGCCTGCTGGTCCAGATTCCTCGCGGCAAGTTCGCGCGATTCGGCTGCCTGTATCTGATCCATTTCGTCGGCCGTCCGCTCGACTTTCGTCTCCTCGCGCAACCCGAGCAACGAGGAAAGCCGCCGTCGCTCGCCGCGCAACTCTGCCTCTACACGCGCCAGATCCAATCCGTGGGTCACTTTGTTCTGCTCCTTCCTCTTTGGATTTCCGAAAATTCCCTGCTGCACAACCTACCTGTTTGCAGAGTATCCTCATTGGGCTGCCATTCCCACTGGAAGAAGTCCTAGTCGTTCACCACGGATTTCCCAGGCCCGGCGGCGAAGCCCCAACGCATGCCCGATTGCGAATCTCGCGCCGGACGAAAATAATATAGTGATGTCTTCATTCCGCGCGCGCCCAGAGGCCGTCCGTAAGAGCAGGCTGGTCCTGTTGACTGGTCTTGGCTCTCTTATCTTCCTTCTTGCGGGTCTTGGATGGTATGCGGGACGGGCAATGGATCGCATAGGCCGCCTGGAAGTTGCCACCACCCGCCAGTTCGCGGAAAGGGCCAACTGCCTCGTAAACGTCCGGCATCTTCTCTTCGAATCGAGTGCATATCTTCGCGATGCGCTTCTGGAGAAGTCGAATTCCGGCTGGTCGGCCGGAGAAAACCACGCGCGGGAGGTTTGGCGGGGGGCCGGCCAGAAGTTGAATCGCTGCTGGCAGGAAACGGAAAAACCCGCGCCCGCCAGACTCCTTGACCAGTTGGTGGCTGGCTATTGGACTCAGGTGGCGGAGATCCTCCACCACGCCAGGAATGAGAATCAGGGCGCCCGACTGGAGCTTTTTCACTATAGACTCGTCCCGCTGCGGGAACGTATTCTGGAATCGTTCGACGATATCATCTCGTGGAACAGAGCGGAAATGCTGCGGCAGGCCGAAGGCAGGGCGGCGCAACTTCGGGAAGAGAGAGACGCCGTCTGGGTTGTCATCTTCTGCGCCGGCATCCTTTCCTTCGGCGTCGCCATGATAACCTACGTCCAATTCACAAAACTGCAGGAGTCCTCTGACCGTCTGTACGACAATGCCGTCCGTTCCTCGGCGGAGTTGGAGCGGCTTTCGGAAAGGCTGTTTCACGTCCAGGAGGAAGAACGGCGCAAGATCGCCGCCGACCTGCATGACGATGTCGGCCAGCGGATTGCCGGCCTCATGTTCGAGATGAACAACACGGCGGGCAGGCATGACATCCCTCGGGAATTGCGTAGTGAAATGGAGGCAATGGAGGAACGTTTGCGCACCCTTGCCAAGGACATTCAAACCATGTCGCGCGGACTCCATTCCGCCGTACTCGACAAGATCGGGTTAGAAGCGGCCATCCGTTCCGAATGCGATGCGCTCAACCGTCGCGGCCTGGCCGTCACTTTCCGCGCCGCCGGCGTCCCCCGGCGATTACAGCAGAATATCGCGCTGGCCATGTACCGTGTATTTCAAGAGGCCGCTCAAAACGCGTTGAAACATTCCCAGACGGACCGGCTGGACGTGTTGCTCGAGGCCGAGGCAGGCGAGGTTGTGTTGCATGTGCGGGATTCCGGCAGGGGGTTTGACGCCGCTTCCCCGGCGAATTCCGCCGGCCTCGGAATGATCAGCATGCGCGAGCGGCTTCGCATCGCCGGCGGTTCCCTGTCCATCTCCTCGGAACCGGGGAAAGGAGCGGAAGTTGTGGCTAGGGTTCCCTTGGCGTCTTCCGGGGTTAGAGCAGCCTCTACTGGACAGGCGTGAGAAATGCTACGCTGGCGAGCGGAAGACGATGCCGCACACAATCCTGATCGCGGATGACCATGGGATAGTGATTGACGGGTTGCGCAAGCTCCTCGAACCCGGCTACGAAGTCCTCGGGGCTGTTTCCGATGGACGCCAGGTCCTCCCCGAGGTACAGCGCCTGAATCCGGAACTGGTGCTGCTTGACATTTCCCTGCCGTCACTGAACGGCATCGATGTCACGCGGCAGTTGCGCGAGGCCGGGTGCGCCTGTAAAGTCCTCATTCTGACCATGCATCCCGATGCCACCCTTGCCCGCGAAGCCATCGATGCCGGCGCCTCGGGATACATCCTCAAGAGTTCGCCCGCGGCCGAGTTGACCAACGCGATTGCGGAGATATTCCTGGGAAGGACATACCTTTCGCCCGCCGTGACAAAAGAGTTGCTCGATATCATGAGTAAGCCGGCCGAGGCCCACCATAATGCGTGGGCCAGACTGACCCCCCGCCAGCGCGAGGTATTGCAATTGCTGGCTGAGGGGAGGTCCCATAAAGAAGTTGCGGCCATCCTCAACATTTCCGTGAAGACGGCTGAATACCACAAGTACGCTCTCCTCGAGGCTCTGGGCTTGAAGACAAACGCCGACCTGGTGCAATACGCCGTACGCCATGGCATTATCACCGTATGACTGCTTCGGAGTTCTCCCAGTGTACTCTGGCCGGGATTCGTGTTCCACTGGATACAGGGGCTGGTTATGAAACATGGTTCACGAGAAACGTTTTCGGGCGGTGGTGGCGGAAGACCTGTGAAACCGCCTCGGATCCGGATTATCGTGGCGGATGACAACGATGGCTTACGCAAGGAGATTCAACGCAGTCTGGGAATGGAATTCGACGTGCTAGCCGCCGTTGCCGATGGACAGGCGCTGGTCGATGCCGTGGATCAACTCAAGCCTGATGTGGTGGTAACCGATATCTCGATGCCTCTGCTTGATGGCTTCGAGGCGGCGGCCGAATTGCGCCGCCGCGGCGAGTCTCGCATCGTTTTCTTCACCGTCCACGAGGAGGAGGCTTTCTTTGAGGAGGCTAAGGCTCTCGGCGCGCTTGGATATGTACTCAAGAGGTCCGCGCCCTCCTCGCTCGCCAGCGCCATTCGATCCGCCTATGTGGGAAAGTTTTTCACTTCCCCGGAAGTGCATTGCTGAAACGCCGCCGCCCGGCCGCGCTCTGTTCAGCAGGTATGAACAGAATACTTTCAGTTTCTTCCGCCCGGAAAAACGAAACCCTCCTTTGATACGGAGGGTTTGCGAATCGTTCAATAGTTGAAGCCCTCAAATCTTGGCTTCTTTGTAATCCACTCGTTTGCGCACCACGGGATCGTATTTCTTGATCAGCAGTTTCTCCGTCGTCTTCTTCGGGTTCTTCGACGTCGTGTAGAAGTGGCCGGTCCCGGCGGTGCTGACGAGTTTGATCAATATGCGGGGCACTTATTGATTCCTCCCCTTCTTGCGAAGGCCGGCGAGAACTTTGTCGATGCCGACTTTGTTAATCGTCCGCAGGCCGCGGCTCGAAACCTTGAGCGTGACAAAACGGTTCTCGCCCGGCGCCCAAATACGCTTCGTGTGCAGGTTCGGCTCGAAGCGGCGCTTGGACCGGTTGTTGGCGTGAGACACCGTGTTGCCGGACATCGGCTTCTTTCCGGTGACTGCGCATACTTTGGCCATGACAACTTCCCTCCAGGATCAGTTCGTCAATCAGTATACCAGATGAACAGAGCGCTTTGCCTCCCCTTCCTTCCTCAGAACGTCACCCGCAATCCGAGTTGGATCTGCCGTTGATCGGTTCGCGTGCCGCTGATGCGCGCAAAGTCCGCAACTCCGGCCGTGGAGGCCGGCTGCCCGAAGTTCGGGTGGTTGGGGAGATTGAAAAATTCCGCGCGAAAGTCGGCCTCCGCGCGCTCCCCGAACCGGAACGACTTGAATAACGACCCGTCCAGTTGGACCATGCCGGGGCCCACAATGTTGTTGCGCGCGCTGTTGCCGAAACGGTAAGGGCCTACGTTTGTGACGAAATCCACGCGGTTCGTAAAAGCCGCCGGATTGAACCACCGCGCCGGGCCGGGATTGTCGATGCCCGGGCCGATCCCGGTGGCGTCCGCGCGGCAGGTGCTGTCCGTATTCTGGTAGACGCCGCCCGCCTGGCAAAACACCGAGAAGGGAAATCCTCCGGAGATTGTCAGGATGCCCCCCAGTTGCCACCCGCCGGCCAGCAGATTCGCGAACCTGCCCATATCGCCCCCAATGGCCCTGCCGCGCCCGATGGGCAGTTCCCAGAGGCTCGAAACAGTCAGCTTCTGGCCGAAATTAAACGCTGACAAGCCGCGCTCGGTTCTTAAATCGGCGCCGTTCGACGGCACGTATGTGTCGCCCAAGGCCTGGCGGATTCCGCTTCCATCGTCGATCGACTTCTCCCAACTGTAGGATGCCAGCAGCGTAAAGCCGCGCGAGAAGCGCTGCTGCAAGCGGGTTTGGAACGAATGATACGAGGCGTGGCTTGGCGCCTCGACGGCTTGAATGAATCCCAGGTCCGGCCATGGGCGCCGCAGGTTGCGGTTCGCGATGGGTCCGCCAGGGGCCGAGTCGTTGGCGTAGACGGTCCGCTGCAAATGAACGCTGGCCGAGCCGACATAACCGGTTTCGAGCGTGAGTGAACCCGTGAGGCTGCGCTGAATATTGAATGACCAGTTAGGCGTGTAAGGTTGCGGCTCTCCCCAAAGCCAGGAGGGCGAAAGCGTCGAGACCCGCAGCGAATCCGGCGGATAGGGATTGTCCCAGGTGGCGTTCGGAATGAACTGGTTGGAATTCGACGCAATACGCATCGTGAACGGCTGATTGCGCAGAACATCGAACGCCGCATTGCCGATGTCGTGAGGAAAGAAAATCGCGAAGCCTCCGCGCAATACGGTCTTCGGGGTCACGCTGTAAGCGAAGCCGATGCGCGGGCCGAACTGCCGGGCATCCGTCTTCCAGGATCGCCGTCCGAATCGTCCGTCTCGCGCAATCGCCCAACCCTGCGGAAGCGGCACCGGTGGGTTCCCTTCGTAGAAGTCGCCGTTTCCCACGCGCACCCAGATGGGATGGAACGAGTTATCCCAGGACCAGTTCACGATGGTCATGTGATCGTACTTTTCCACCCAGCCCGGCGCCAGTTCGTAGCGCAACCCCAGGTTCAGCGTCAGTTTTGACGAGACCTTCCAGTTGTCCTGGAAATAGAGGCCCAGCGAGTAGCTGCGCAGTTGGGCGGCGATCTCGCCCAGTTGCGCCTGCTGCGCGCTGATCAGCCCAAGCAGATAGTCCGACATGCCGTGCAGCGCCAGAGGCGTCTGACCGCTGAGCTGCGAATAGGTGCCGCTGAAGGTGAACTGGCCGCGCGGGCGGTCGTTCCCGGCAATGTTGTACCGCGTGCGCACATAGTCGCCTCCGAACTTGAGCGAGTGCTTCCCCCTGCTCCACGAGAAATTGTCAGTCATCTGAATCATCGTGTCCCAGTTCGAATACGGCGAGTTCTCGGGATCGCCCACGACAGTGAACGGCCCGATCCCCAGGCGCGGGCTGCCCCAGGTCCTCGGGCTGGTGAGAACATAGGGAATCTTCAGCTTCTTCACCCAGTCATTGCTCGCATCGCCGGCGTGCAGATTGCCGTTGTCGGCGTCGAGCCGGCTGAATCCGAGTTTGAACTGGTTCACCATGACCGGGTTCAGCACGAACGTGTGCCCGAGCATGGCCTGGTCGGTAATGCTCGTGTTGGCGATGCCCTGATCGGCAATCGCCTGCGGCGTGTAATAAGGCTCATAGGAGTGGCTGTACCTCATCTGCACGCTCGACTTGTCGTTCTGCTGCCAGTCTCCGCGGATCATCCCGCCATCGGCATCGGCCCGCATCGCCTCCAGGTTGTTCTGATAGTTTTGCGCATAGAGCAGATCGCGCGCCGAGGTCGCCGGACTGTTGGGAACGGGCCACAGCGGCCGCGCCACCATCGAAGCCGGATGAATCCGGTTCTGCGGAATCACGTTGCCGGGAAATGGCTGCTGGGACGCGACGGCAGTCCCGGCCGCATTGAGCACGCGCGTATTCGGGTCGTAGATGGTCTGCGGCAGACCGGCGAAGTTTCCGGTGAAGTACTCGGGCAGCGGCACGTTTGCGAAAATGAGAGACCCCACGCGCTGCCTTTGGCCTTCGTAATTCGCGAAGAAGAACAGTTTGTTGCGCCCGTTGAGGATCTTGGGAATGACTACCGGTCCGCCCAGGGTGAATCCGAACTGGTTGCGTTTCAGCGGCTGAATAGGCGCGTTGGGAAGCTGGAAGAAGTTCCGGGCGTCCAGCGCCGTATTGCGCACGAATTCGAAAACGCTGCCGTGTAACTGGTTGGTTCCGCTCTTGGTGATGACGTTCACCTGCGTCACGTTCCGGCCGGATTCGGCGCTGTAGGTGCCCGTCTCGACCTTGAACTCCTGCAGGGCGTCCACCGAGGGAAGATAGAGGTACGTGCCGAAATTCGGATCGGTGTTCTCCACTCCGTCCAGCGTGAACCGGTTGAACTGAAATCGCTGGCCGGAGAGATTCAACGTGAACTGCGCCCGCGCGCCGCCGCCGCGCGCGCCGGCGATGAAGTTCCCCGGGCCATAGATGGTTCCGGACGGCACAAGGTTCGCCAGTTGGAGATAGTTCCGCCCATTGAGCGGCAGGTTTTCGATGCGCCGGTTGTCGATTACCGTGCCAACCGTGGTGGTTTCCGTGTCCAGGCTCTCCGCCGCCGCCGACACCTCGACAGCCTCGGTGACGTCGCCCACCTGGAGTTCGAAATTCAGGCGCACTGTCTGATCCACCTCCAACTGAACCGAGTTGTTGATGCCGGTCCGGAATCCTTTCATCGTGACCTTCACCGAATACGCCCCCGGCTGTAGCGCGGGCGCGATGTACACACCCGCGGCGTTGCTGGTGACCGCGCGCCGGATGTTGGTGGCGTTGGCGGTGATGGTTATCTCGGCGCCGGCCACGGCGGCGCCGGAAACGTCGGTAACGGTGCCGGTGAGTTCCGCCGTGGGCACCTGGGCGGAGAGAGCCAGCACCGACAATACAGCCGCGAGCCGCTTTGCGCCGCGCCGCGCGCGCGCGGTTTCCGCAACGGCGGCGGAGTTGAAAAGACAGCCGGAAAGATGGTTCATGATTACTGTTCCTGTACCAAGATTCGTTGTTGCACCTTTCGGTACGGAGCAGTATATACGCAATCGCCTATCGCGCGGGGCTATTGTGCGTGGTATTCCTCGAGGCGGACGCCTACGTTGAGGCTTTGTGGAAAGGAAAGAGCCAGAATGCCGCCCGCGTCCGTCTTCACTTCCCTCAGTTCTTCGTCATCCACCTCGATGCCGTAAGCCGTTTTCGGCTTCAGCCCGATGAGGAAATACTGCGTCCTGGCGCCGAGGTTCAGCGTGAATCGCAGCGGGCTCTCGCCTACCATGACGATGTGGTCCCCAATCTGCAGCGGTTCCTTGATTGCCCGGGGTTGTAGCCCGCTCCGCTTGCCGTCGAGGAACAATTCCATCTCTCCGTTGTTGTAGCTGAGCCACGCCGCATCATCGTCCCAACTGGACCGCAGCAGCAGAATGCCGGAATTCGGATCATGGAAGAAATCCGGCAGGTGGTGATAGCTGAGCCCCGGCTGATAGGGATTTGCCCAGAAAAACTCGTAGGGCACTCCATAGGAGCCGCGCATGAGGAAACGGTCCTGGATAAGCCAGCCCTGGAGAAACTGGTTTTGCAGCGCGTTGGCGTCAAAGGCGACAAGACTGAGATCCGCGGCCCGGGAGAGGGCGGCTTCCCGGAGATCGGGTTCTCCCAGGCCGGAGTACATGGGAATCCGGTACATGTTCTCCGGCGCCGGGTACACGGCGGGGTAGTAACTCAGCACGCGATCAACGGCGAAATCACGGAAGTAGAGCAAGGCATTGTCGCGCATGTCGAAGAGGAGATTGTCTCGCACCACGTGCATGATCTCCAGCAATGCGTAGGCATCGTTCCGGGGCAGCGCATTGCGATTCTTCTGGAGCGCGGGCGCCATCTTGCCCATCCACCATTGATCAAAGAAGGACCGGAGCGTTTTCTCGGGCAGGCCGGGCACGTGGTCAAACAGGGTGATAGCCGCCAGTACGCGATCACGGACGGCAGGCACGGTATCCTTCGCGGATTCCTGCTCCATGGCTTGCGCCATCTTCTCCGCCAGGGCCCTCGATTGGGACTCGGTGAGCACGGGTTGACACCAATCGAATACCAGGGCCAACTGATGCAGGTCCCTGCCCGGGCCGAGAGCCCACTCAATGGCTTTCCTGCCGTACGCCGGTTCCTGCGAAACCAGGTAGTAGAGCGCGAAAGCGAAGCCTTTTTCGGGCAGGTCCGCGTTCGCGGTCACCACCGCCTGAAACGCCTCCCAGCGCATGGATTTGCGCTCGCGCTCCCGCCGCAGAAGACGCAGATGGCGGGCATTGGCGAGCAGGCGGGGGTGTTCCGTATAAATCTTGAAATCATCGGGCCGCGCCGCCGGAGTTTCTCCTTTGTTTTCCACGAGGGGCGCGGCGGAGGCGGGATCTTGGGCCGGCAAGGGGAGCGCCAGCAGGAAGGTGAGACAGGCAGCCCGGAACATCCTTCCTCATTGTGTCATAGTGACACACCGGACACTGTGACAGGGCTTCGTAAAGACACTCATTCCGCCAACAAACTCTTTGTTTTCAGTAAACGCCAACACGCTGAAAGCTGGCAGAACACGTGCATGAGAAGCGGTGAATTGATGGAACAACTCTTTAAACCTGCCCTCTGCTGCGACAAGCGGATGGAAGAGTGAGCTGAGGCAAATAGAGTGCTTGCGGGAGTCAGTATTCGGATTATGCAATTCGCTCACATCGTTCATTTGCTGGTTGCAACAGAGGGTAATTTTTTTCAAGGAGTTGGAAGCCCCGAACCGAAGGGGACTGTCACGTTCTTTCCTTGGGCCCAGGTTTCGGCCCACGTCTGGCATTCTTGGTTCAGGAAGTTTAGGACGCGGGCCTGTCCGAGGGTGTTGGTGGTGCGGGTACTGCCATTCACTAGACGAGCCGGCGCCGGACCCTATGCCCGTCTTGGGCAGACCGCACTGGAAATGGCTTCCTAGCGTTTCTCTCTCACCGTTTCCAGTGCGGTTCTTCTTTGAGTTGTCTGATTTCCCACAATACCGATTTTTCAAACGGCTGGCAAGTACTATTTTTCCAACAGCTTGGGGGTGCGGGGTTGAGGCGCGCTTCAACAGTGAAGGGACTGCTGCGACGCTCGATAGAGCGCTCGCGAGTCCAGCCAAAACGAAACATCCAAGCGCGCCGTGGCGGACGCACCCCCGCGGGGTACCAACGCCCCAACGCCCCCGCCAACCAGTTCTTCTATGAGCTGTTATGGGTTATATTGTATACATATATGCCTAATGCGTATATAATATGACTCAGTATGCCTCGGAGCACGCCATCGATCCTTCCCCGGCTGGCCCGCCTGCTATCCGGCCTCGGGGACAACATCCGCAAGGCCCGCTTGCGGCGTGCGCATTCCTTGGAGACGATTGCCGAACGGGCGGGCATCACGCGTAAGACTCTGTACCGGGTTGAGCGCGGCGATCCGGCCGTGGCATTGGGGATCTATGCGCGCGTGTTGCAGGCACTCCGACTGGAAAACGACATTGCCCTGGTTGCAGCCGATGACGTATTAGGCCGCAAACTTCAGGATCTGAACCTGGAGCCAAGGTCACGAGCCCCCAGGCGCAAGGTATCGGCCGTAGCCGATGCTGCACAGGCAGACTCCAACCCGCCGGTCAAGCGCGAGAAACTGTAATGCCTGGTCCGCCTGACATGATCGCTGTGTTTGCGGACCTCGACCGGTTCCCGGAACCGCGTCGAATCGGACTACTGCGCAGGCACGTTGGCCGTGGTGGCGAGGTATTTTCCTTTGAGTACGACCGCGATTGGCTCAGGACTTCTGATGCCTTCAGCTTCGACCCTGATTTGGGGCTGGTTCAGGGCCCCCAGTATCCGGCGTCGAATCGTGCCAACTTCGGCGTTTCCTCGACTCTGCTCCCGATCGATGGGGCCGCGTCCTCATGCAGCGGCGGGAGAACCTTCGGGCAAGGCGCGAGGGGCGCGCCGCTCGGTCCCTCTCGGATTGGGACTTCCTGTTGGGAGTTCACGACGAAACGAGGCTTGGGGCTCTTCGCTTCCAGGATCTGGCGACCGGAGGGTGGCTAGATACCGGGAATGCGCTGGCTGCGCCCCCGATCACTTCATTGCGCGAACTCCAGGCGGCCAGTTTGCGCTTCGAGCAAAGCGCCGATGATAACGATGCCGGTGATCAGGAAAGATGGCTTGCCCAACTGTTCGCGCCCGGATCATCGCTGGGTGGCGCGCGGCCAAAGGCTTCCATTCGAGACGAGCACGGAGAGTTGTGCATCGCGAAGTTTCCCAGCAGGCAAGACCGTCGCGATATTGGCGCGTGGGAACTGGTGGCTCACCGGTTGGCCGCGAGGGCGGACATCAGCGCGCCGCCGGTGCGCGGCATCCGCGTGCCGGGCAGCGCGTACACGACCTTTGTGGCAAAACGATTTGACCGCGCCGCGGGCGGCCGGCGCCTGGCTTTCGTCTCCGCGATGACCCTCACCCAAAGGACCGACGGCGAACAGGGGTCGAGTTATCTCGAGCTGGTTGATCTGCTGCAATCGCAAGGGGCTCACGCTCAGGCGGACTGCCGCGAACTGTTTCGTCGCGTGGTCTTCAGCATCTTAATTCACAACACAGACGACCACCTGCGCAATCACGGCTTCCTTCTTGGCCCTGGTGGCATCGTCATCTCACCTGTCTTCGACATCAATCCGGCAGTCGATCGAAACGAACTCGCTCTGGCGATCAACGAGGTGGAATACACGTGCGATGTGGCGATTGCCATGGAAGCTCACGGAGCTTATGGATTGAACGCCACCGAAGCAAAAACGATCATCTCGAAAACACGAGGAGTGGTCGCTTCCTGGCGATCCGAAGCGGTGCGGCTTCATATCCCAAGCGCCGAGCAGGAATTGATGGCCAAGGCATTCGCGTCGAAGGACACGCATTAGAACCGATTTCCCGGATGGCGATCCTTCAACTGCGTGAAACCAGGGCTCTAGGAGAGAGGGCTCTCAATGGTCCGCATGCTTCTTGGAGATTCGTGGCGTGCCCTTATTAAGGATATCCGGGCTTGGTCTACTGAAGCGCCTCCGCTGCCGCGGGCGCGCTGCCGATTGAAGGATTCTGGCCGCTCGCGGCAGTTACCTTCCTTTCGCTACGCAGACAACTTCCCGCGCCGGCCACGTGAATGCACTCGGGGGCCACGCGCGGGTGTATCGTACCAGAAAGGAGATCACACACCATGCTGAATCGCGTGTTCCTTTGTTTCGCCCTCCTCGGGTCCTTCCTGCTGGCAGCGGCGGATGTCAACGGCACTTGGAAAGCGGAGTTCACCAGTCCCGACGGCCAGCAGCGCACCAATACGTTCCACTTCAAAGTGGATGGGGACAAACTCACCGGCACGGTGGCGGGCTCGCAGGACGAGACTCCCATCGAGAACGGCAAGATCAGCGGTGACAGCATTTCGTTCACCGCCGAGCGTCCCTTCGGCAAGTTCACCTACAGCGGCAAGGTGAGCGGAAACGAGATGAAGCTCAAAGTGGAGTTCGGCGACAACGCCTTCGAGATAACGGCGAAACGTACACAGTGAGTTCAACCCAGGTTGGTGACCAGCATCACTCCGCCGAGGACGAGAAGCGCGCCGAGCATGGTGATGGCGGTCACGGGCTCGCCGAGAAACAGTCCGCCCATCCAGATGGTGAAGATCGGGCCTACCGACCCGACAATGGCGACGCGGCTGGGACCGGCTCTGCGGATGGCTTCCGACGTCATCCATATCGGGAGCGCGGTCGAGACCACGGCCAGGGCCAGCACCTGGCTGTACATGGCGGGTGGAATCCGCAGCGCCGCGACAGGGCGTGTCACAAAGAAGTGCCCCAGGATAAACACGGCGGAGATGGACGCGGCAATCCCCGTGAACCGCATGGCCCCAAGTTTGCGAATCAGTTCATTGTTGCCTACCAGGTAGAAGGCATAGGCAACGGAACTCGCGAACACCAAAGCTCCACCGGTCCACAAGGCGCGAGGCGTTTCGCTCAGCCGCAGGTCGCTGACGAATACGGCGGCAATGCCGGAGAACGAAAGCAGAAGCGCCAGCACCTCGCGGCCGTGCACCGGCTTGCCGTACAGCACAACCGCCAGCGCCATGACGATGGTGGGATAGAGGAACAGAATCAGGCGTTCCAGGGCGGCTGATATGTATTGCAGGCCGAGGAAATCGAGCAGGCTGGCAAAGTAATACCCGAGAAACCCAAGCCACCCGAGAGCCATCCAGTCGCGGCGGGTGATGGCCGCGGGAGTCCTGCGTCCGCTGAACCAGGCCATCCATAGAAAGAACGGGAGGGCGAAGAGCATCCGCAGGGCAAGCAGCGTCACCGGGTCCACGCGCGATTGGGCGTAGACGATCTTGATGAAGATCGCCTTGGCGGAAAATCCGATGGCGGCAATCAGCGCGTAAAGAGGCCCTATCCAGTTGCGTTTCGGGTGGGTGGTCAAGGCGGAGTTCTTCCATTGTGGCAAAGTGAGGGGATGAACGTGAAACAACGGTTGGAGAAGGTGATCCGGCGCAGCGTGGAAGGACATGCCTGGCACGGTCCATCGGTGAAGGAGAGCATCGCCGGATTAAACGCGGAGCAGGCGGCGTGGTCACCGGAGCCAAACCTCCATGGCGCGTGGAAGTTGATGCTCCACCTGACGCCATGGATGGAAGAGGTGACAGAACGCATGCATGGGCGCCATCACAACGAGCCGCTGCGTGGCGACTTTCCGGACACTGGGGAAATCAACGAGGAGAGCTGGGGGGAGGCGCAACAGGATCTCGAGACCGCGCTGAAGGGACTGCTGGCGGCGCCCGAGCAGTTCCCCGAGGAGCGGCTCATGGAGCGCACGGTAACCGAGAAAGGCCCGGGGTTGCCGTACTTCGACGTGCTGGCCGGCGTGGCGCGGCACAACGCCTATCACGCCGGACAGATCGTGATGATGCGGAGAATGCGTTGACCGCCTATTCGTAAACGTCGCGGTTGAGGACGCGCACGCCTGCTTCCTTCATGCGCACGAAGAAATCGGCCCTATGCTGCCTGTCTCGCGTCTCGATGGTGCAGTGCACGTTCACCGCCATCACATTGGGCCCGGAGAAGGCGCGATCGTGAAGAACCTCCTTGATGCTGGCGCCCGTGGAAGCCACCAGGGAGGCAAACTGCGCGAGCCCTCCCGGCCGGTCGCTGATGACGGCGGTGAACCGGCACAGGCGGCCGTCGGTGACCAGGCCGCGTTCCACCACTCGGCTGAGGATCATCGGATCGATGTTGCCGCCGCAAAGAATGAGGACCACTTTCTTCCTTCGCAAGTGAACCAGCTTCCGGCTGAGGCAGGCGGCGAGCGAGGCGGCCCCGGCGCCCTCCACCACGCCTTTTTCCAACTCGACAAGGCGCAGAATGGCGAGCGCGATTTCGTCTTCGGTCACCTTGACGATGCGGTCGATGTGCGCGCGGGCAATGCGGAGCGCGCGTTCGCCTACGCGCGCCACGGCCAGGCCGTCGGCGAGCGTCGGACCAAGTTCGGCGGTAATGACCCGCCCGGCAGCCAGGGCGCGAGAGAAACTGTCGGCATTTTCGGGCTCGACGCCCACCAGTTCGATCGAGGGCCGGAGAGCCTTCACCGCAACCGCGATCCCGGCAATCAACCCGCCGCCCCCGATGGGGACCACCACCGCATCGGCATCCGCCGTCTGCTCCAGCACTTCGAGACCGATGGTTCCCTGCCCCGCGATAATCTCCGCGTCGTCGTACCCGTTGATGTAGCGAAGCGCTTCCTTCGCGGCAATCTCATCGGCCAGTTCCTTCCCGTCCACCAGCGATTCGCCATGAAGCAGCACCTTCGCGCCGTAGCGCCGGCAGGTTTCGCTCTTGATCAGCGGGCTTTGTTTGGGCATCACCACCGTGACCGGGATTCCCAGCATCTTGCCGTGGTAGGCCAACCCAAGGGCATGGTTCCCTGCCGAGGCGGCGATCACACCGCGCGAGCGCTGTTCAGCGGAAAGGCTGAGCAGGGCGTTTCGCGCGCCCCGCTCCTTGAAACTGCCCGTCACCTGCAGATATTCGCGCTTGCAATAGACCTCGAACCCGCACACTTCCGACAGCGGAATGGAATGGGAGCACGCAGTCAGGGACACCGCCCCGGCTATCCGCTCGCGCGCGGCGACAATGTCTTCGAGAGTCACGCTCATGGCGTGGTTTATGCTAACACCACTGCGCGCTCCGAGGCTGCCTGGGCGATGGCCGGCGGCTTCCTACCCGAGGAAACCGAGGTTCGCCGCCGGGAAATTGCCTATGTTCGGAAACACCGTGGGGAGTTCCCCCGCGGGAATTCCGAACCAGGAGGCCAGTGTGGCGCCGTACTGCTCCACCGAAATACCGGGAATCCACCGCCCGCGTGTGTCTGTGTCGTCCGGCCCGCCCAGCGCAAAAGCGGGGAACGTGCCGTAGATCTGTCCGCCCTTCACCGCGCCACCCACTACCAGGTGATGACTCCCCCACGCATGGTCGCTGCCGTCGCCGCCGGTGGGCTGGAACGTGCGGCTGAAATCGGACTCCGTGAAGGTTGTGACATCCTGCGCCACGCCCAGTTCCTGGGTCGCCGCATAGAAGGCCTGGATTGCCTGGCTTAGTTGCGGATAGAGCGTGTTGTGCGCCGCAATCTCCCCGGTGTGCGTGTCGAATCCCCCGAGCGAACAGAAGAAGATTTGCCGGCTCATCCCGAGGTAGCCTGCCACCTGGATCACCTGCGCCACTTGTTTCAATTGCGCCCCGAGAGCAGTACCTGGGAACTGCGTCTTGAGCGGCGTTCCTTTCTCGAGCGCCTGGCTGAGTGCTGCGGCGTCGCCGATACTGTTGGACAGCGTGGCGTTCGCCGCCTGCGCCAGCGCCACGCCCGAATCGAGCTTCAGCAGGTTGTTGAGCGCCCGCCATCGCGCCTGCGAGACGGCGCTATTGTTGAACCCCGCAAGTTGCAGGCTCTGGCCGGGAGCCACGGCCACCGGTTGCGTCGTCGCGCCCGCGCCGAACAAGGCGTTTCCCGAAACCGAAAAGAATACCGGAAAGCCCGACGAATTCATCTTCCGCGAATCGACATAATCAGCCACGCGTCCCGCCCATCCCGTCGGGCTGTTGCCTTGCGCCACCGAAGTTTGCCACTGCAACTGCTGGTCGGAATGCGAAAACAGGTTCATCGGAAGCGGCGTCTGCTGCGCCTGATACTGGGCGCGCGTCACCGGTTGCACCAGCGGCCCGGCGTTCGCCACCACCGCCAGTTCCTTCGATGAAAATAAATTCGATAATTCCGCCAGCTTTCCGTGGAATGCGTACGGCGCATTTGCCGTGCTGTAAACCGCCGGACCTAACTGTGATGCCGTGAGCGCCAAAGCGCCTCGAATGGATGTGTATGCCTTGAAATTTGTGTCATCCATCGGAATGATAGTGTTGTTGGAATCGTTTCCTCCGTACAGAAAGACACATACCAGCGCCCGATAACCCGAGTCGTTCTGCGCCATCGCGGGCAGCAGCCCAAACGGCCGCAACGCCAATGTTCCCACGGAAGCCGCCGCAACCCGTACAAATCCCCGTCGTGTAATCATTGCTGTTCTCCTCCTACTGAACCACCTGGTATTCGCTTGATGTCAGGACAATATACAAAGCCGCCTGCGCCTTCGCCTTGGACGTGGTTGCCGCGTCAGCCGCGTCCTTCGCCGCCTGTCTGAGTTCCCGCGACATTGCGCCATGCACGAAAACATAGCTGATGTAGTCGAGCAACTCATCCGCGTTTGCCGCCTTCGCGACGAACGGCGACAGGTCCAGCATCGTGGAACCGTCCAGCTTCCCATAGATCGCCGTATTGACCAAATCGGCGCGGTTGGCGGCGGTCTGTGTTGAATGGATCTGAAATTCCGGACCGAGCAGGCCGCCCGCAATGCGGTTCATCGGCGAGAAATAGCTGAATACGCTGGGCGCGTTGAACAGGTTTTGCCCCAATGTGGCGGCATACCGGTTGAGGGTGTTTGCCGGGGTGATGGTTGCGTTCAGCCCGCGCAGCAGGTTCGACAGAAAAAGAACCGGTTCCCGAAGATGGCCGTAAGTTGCGTCCCGGACAGTTTCAGGACTGTCGCCGGACCGCGCGTCCTGATCCGTGAGAATTGCGAGAATCACCGATTTCATATCCCCCTCGGTGCTCGTAAACACCTGGGATACGCGCTGCACGTACGCCGGGCTCGGATTACTCGTGACCATGTGCTGAATCAGTTGCTTGGAGACGAAAGGAGCCGTGGTCGGGTGCGCCATTATGGCATTGAGCACGCTCTCGAGATCCTGCTCCGCGGTTTGCCCGGCGGGAATGGTGATGTTGTGAAAGATCGCCTTTGACGTGACATCGTGCTGCGCCTCAACCGCGATCATCTGCCCGATGTAATACGGCGGATTGTTAACCCTGGATGCCGCGCCCGGAGCAACCGGATACGTCCACCCGGTGAAGGCCTTCGCCATATTGGTCACCACGGCCTGATTGTAAGTGGGGACAGGTATATGGCTTGCGTCCAGCACCGGGCTGCCGTCGGGATTCAGTTCGATCAGCCCCAAGGTAAAAAGCTGCATCAGTTCGCGCGCGTAATTTTCATTGGCGGCAGTGCCTTTCGCGGCATTCCCTTTGCGGTTGTTTGCCACGTTCAAATAGGTCCCCATGGCGGGGCTGAGCGTCACGGCTTTAATAATGTCGCGGTAATTGCCGAAAGCGTTATCCCGGAAGATTCTCCAGTATGGCGGAAACGCGTATGCCGGACGGACCGACACCTGCGACACCACCCACATCTGGGACAGAATGAACGCTACGCGCTGGCGTAACTGATCCCGCCCGTTCACGGTATTCGCGAAAAACGCCGCCTGCACCGGTCCAAGGTTGCCATTCGACTTGCCGGCTGAGTCTAATATGGGCTGGTCGGGCAGGTCCGACGGTTCAGCGGCGAACTGCGCCCCCAGCCAGTCCGGGATTCCCACCCGCGCCAGTTCCGATATCGATTCCGGCGTAGGCCCCCATGTCGCCTGGTCCAGAAAGCGCGCCGCCGCCCGGTCCGTCATGACTCGCGCGCCGGTTTGACTGAATCCCAGAACTGAGAACATCATCACAGCGAAGATTGTTTTCATGCCTCCTCCGTTACACAATCATTCGAACACCACCGCTGGCGATATGTTTCGGTCTATGTGTGGAGATGCCTTCAATAGACATCGAAGCCGCACGCTTCGGATAGCGGGCCGGCGTGGGAGCATGGGGTCAGGGAACTCCCTCCCGGCTATCCGCCGCGTGCGGCGCCAATGTCATCCGGAGCCACGCTCATGCCGTGGCTTATGCCGGCGTCACCTGGCGCTCTGAGGCGCCTGCGAGTGGTGGCGCTCCATGAACCGCGCCCTCATGTTCTCATGCAGCCGGTCGAGCTTTGCCTTCTGATCGGGCGTCAGCGTGGAATAGAACTTCGTCATCGACTTCAGGTCATTGGCGGCAATCTGAGAGACCAGCGGGCCAATGCCGTCGGCAATCTGCTGCAACCGAGCGTCGGAATTGCCGGCCTTCACGGCCTCGCGCGCCTGCTCGGCCGCCTGCTTGAGTTGGATGATGGCGTTCTGGTTTGATTGATGCGTGGTCTGCCACAGCGCTTTCGCCTCCGCCTGCTGCGCCGCGGTCAGATCGAGATAGTCCGTGGCGAATTGAAGCATCCGCTGCCCGCGGTGCATCCCGAAGGGGCCGAACCTCGGACCCATCTGGGCCCAGATCGCAGCCGAGGCGGCAGTCAATGCAAGCACGGCTATCGCCGCGGTCAATACTTTTTTCCGGTTGGACATGGTGTTTGGATAACCTCCTGATTACGAGGCTAACGGCGCACTCTTAACGGCTAGTGTGATGGACGTAAGGGTTTGTAAATTCGCTTTTACAAATCTTTGCGGCCCGGCCGGGCAGGGCATGTTACAGTATGGCCGTGCGCGTGCTCCTCATTGATGACGACACCGAGTTATGCGGCCTGCTCGACCGGTTCCTGCGCCGCGAGGGCTTCGAAGTCACCGCCGCGCACGACGGCCCGAGCGGTCTCGAGGCGGCGCGCGCCGGGACCGCGGACATCGTGGTGCTCGACATCGGGCTGCCCAAACTGGACGGCTTCGGAGTGCTGCGAAAGCTGCGCGAGACCAGCCGCATTCCCGTCCTGATGCTCACCGCCAGGGGTGAGGATATCGACCGCATTGTCGGCCTCGAACTCGGCGCCGACGACTACCTGCCGAAACCTTTCAATCCCCGCGAACTGAGCGCCCGGCTCCGCGCCATTCTGCGAAGATTGGAGCCGCGCGAGGAGTCGCGCTCCGAGCGGATCGAGGTAAACGGCGTGCGGCTCGATCCATCCTCGCGGGAAGTGACTCTCGACGGGCAGAAGGTGGAACTGACCACCGTGGAGTTCGACATTCTCCAGACAATGATGCAGGCTGCCGGACGCGTTCTCTCGCGGGATGCGATCATGGAGGCCCTCTACCAGCGCAAGACGTCCCCATTTGACCGCGCCATCGATGTTCACATCAGCCATCTGCGGAAAAAGCTTGAAACCGGGCGCACCCTGATCCGCACGGTGCGCGGCGTGGGCTACCAGTTCTGCCGCAGCGCCCGGGAAGCGGTCGAATGAACTCGCTGTTTGCCAAGATTCTGCTCTGGCTTGTGGTAACGGCGCTCATCACCAGCCTGGGGTCCGTCGTCCTGATGAATCTTGCCCTGCCGGACCCGGCCCACGCGGGCCCCTGGCCCGGCCGCGTGATGCAGTTCACGGCCGATGAGGCGTGGCGTATCTACCGCGTCGAGGGCCCCTCGCAATTCGCTTCCTGGATGAACCGGCTCGAAGCAACCACGCAAATGGAAGCTCATCTCGTGAACCGGCAAGGCCGTGACCTGGCCGGTGGCGAGGATCGCTCGCGCCTGGTGGGCCGTCTCCGGCACAGCCGCTTCCTTCTGATGCGCGACCGCGGAAGGCTGCTGCTGGGACGCCCTACATCCGACGGCCAGGCCTTCCTGCTGCTCTATCCGCCGCCGCGGTTCCGTGCCTTCCCGCTCTTCATCCCCGAGCATATCTGGGTCATCGGCTCGGTCCTCTTTCTCAGCTACTGGCTGGCGCGCTACTTGACGAACCCGCTACGGCGCGTCGAAGCGGCCGCCGTGCGGCTTGGCAAAGGCGATCTCACCGCGCGCGCGCCCGTGGTTCGAAGCGATGAAGTGGGCCATCTGGCCGTAACCTTCAACCAGATGGCGGAGCGGTTGCAGCAACTCGTGGAAGCGCGGCAGCGGCTTCTGCTCGATGTCTCGCACGAGCTTCGCTCTCCCCTGGCGCGCCTCGGCGTGGCGGTGGAACTGGCCCGCACCGGCAAGGACCCTGCAAAGGAATTGGACCTCATCCAAAAGCAGGCCGGCCGCTTGAATGAACTCGTGGGAAACCTGCTGCAAGTGGCGCGAGCAGAGGCGCATCCGGGTTCCCTCAAGCGCGAACGCCTCAATCTGCGCGAACTGCTGGACGATGTGGCCGCGGGGGTCGAACTCGAGGGCGCGGTGAAGGTTTCCTCCCCGCACGCCGTCTTCGTGGAGGGCGACGGCGAACTCCTCCGGCGCGCCGTCGAGAACGTAGTGCGGAATGCCCTGCGTTATGCGCCGGAAGCCTCCGCGGTGGAAGTCTCACTATCCTCTGACAGCGGCAAGGCCATCGTGCGAATTCGCGACTACGGCCCCGGAGTCCCCGAACAATCCCTGCCGCTGTTGTTTGATGCCTTCTATCGCGTCGAGGGGCAATCAGGCGAAGGAACAGGGCTCGGGCTTTCGATTGCGCGCCGCGCCGTGGAATTGCACGGAGGCGCCATCCTTGCCGCAAACGCCAATCCCGGCCTGCTGGTGACCATCGAACTTCCTTCCGTGTGATGAATACGCGCAAGCATTCTGAGGTAAAGCCCCGATTGAACCTGGCGGCACGGCGCCGGCACACTGGGGAGAGGTTTGTGTGACGTTCCGGTGCTACATCCTCTCACTGTTCCTATTGGCGGCCGTTCCTCTGAACGCACAGCCCATGGTCGGGTCCTGCGCCGTCTTCCCCGCCAACAACATCTGGAACATGCCCGTCGATCAACTCCCCGTGGCGGCGAACTCGGCGGCGCTCGTCAGCACCGTCGGGACCGGCCTTCATCTGCACGCCGACTTTGGCTCCGGCCTTTACCAGGGCGCGCCCATCGGCATCCCTTTCATGACCGTCTCCCCGTCGCAGACGAAGTACCCGGCAACCTTCACCTACGCCGATGAGAGCGACGCGGGCCCCTACGCCATTCCCTTGAACGCCCCCATCGAAGGGGGAAGCACAAGCACGGGTGACCGCCACGCCATCGCCATCGACACCGGCAACTGCATCCTCTACGAGTTGTACGGCGCCTATCCGCGAACGGCAAGCTGGCAGGCCGGCTCCGGCGCGATTTTCGATCTCAAGTCGCACGCTCTGCGCCCGGCCGGGTGGACTTCCGCCGACGCTGCGGGCCTCCCAATCTTCCCGGGACTGGTTCGCTACGACGAAGTCGCCGCGGGCGAGATCAGGCACGCCATCCGTTTGACCGTGCCCCAGACCCTCAAGGGCTACGTATGGCCGGCTCGCCATGATGCCTCCAGCCTCACCGATCCGAAGTATCCCCCCATGGGGCAGCGCTTCCGGTTGAAGGCATCCTTCGACATTTCGGGCTATCCCGCCGATGTCCAGGTCATTCTGCGGGCGCTGAAAAAATACGGCATGATCCTTGCCGACAACGGTTCGGCATGGTTCATTTCCGGCGTGCCGGATTCCCGCTGGGACAATAACAATCTCTCCACGCTGAGCAGCGTCCTGGGGTCGAATTTCGAAGCGGTGGATGACTCCGTGTTCCTGTTGAACCCGGATTCCGGCCGCGCCCGCTCCTGCGATGTGAATGAAGACGGAGCGGCGAACGTCGTCGACGTGCAACTGGAAGTGAACGCCGCCCTTGCCATCACCTCCTGCGGCTTTGGCGACCTGGACGGAAACGGCCGCTGCGATGTGGTGGATGTGCAGCGGACCGTCCTAGCCGCGCTGGGGTCGGCATGCCGCATCGGCCGGTAGGCGGCGCTGCCGCGCCTACACGAAAAATCATGGCGTCAGAAATCCGCGCGTAAGGAACACGGCCATCTGCCCGCGCGTGTTGGTGTCGTTCGGACAGTATTGCGCCGCCGTGCATCCGCTGGTGATTCCCAGCTCCTTCATCTTTTGCACATAGGGAAAGAAGATGTTCGAAACCGGAACATCGTCGAACAGTGCCGCCGAGGGATAGGGAAACGTATCGGCAAAAGTAATGCCGAGCCGCGCGCGCACCACGAACGCCGCCATCTGCCCCCTTGTCACCGCTGCGTCGGGGCAATACGTCGTGGCCGTGCATCCGTTGGTGACGCCGATTTCGCTCAGCTTCTGGATGTAGGCGAAGTAGGGATGGCCCGGCCCCACATCCGTAAAATTGGGCTGCGAGGCGAAAGAAAAATTCTCCCCATACAGAGCGCGCACCAGAAACGCCGCCATTTCCGCGCGTGTCATCGGCGCGTCGGGACAGTACTGCCCCCCGCCGCAGCCGGACGTGATCTTGTTTAACTTCAAAAGCGAAATGGCGTCGAAGAACGGATAGCTTGCGGGCACGTCCGTGAATTGCTCCACGGGGGCAAGGTTCCTCTGGATAAGCGGGAACCATTGTCCGCCCACCACCACCGATCCGGTCCGCGGGCTTGTGTCCTGGTTCGTGCCAACGGAAAATGCAAGCGAGCCCGAACCTGACCCCACGGAAAGGCCGGGAAGCGTAACCCATGCCGGCGCAACGGAGGCGGTCCACTGGCAACCGGAATTCACGGTGATGTTGAGTTGATTCACCGCCGCCGCGGCAGCCACCGTCTGATTGGGTCCCGTGAGGCTCGCCTGACAGCCCGCCGCCGGTTGGTTGATCGTGTAAGGAACGCTCGCCAGGGTGATGGTGGCCGCGCGCGGAGCCCCGTTCGGGTTGGGCTCAATCCGCAATCGCACAATCCCGTTCCCTGCCCCCGACACGCCCGAGACAACACTGATCCAGGGAATGTTCGAAGCCGCCTGCCAGGCGCACCCCGTCCCCGCAATTACGTTGACTGCGCGAATATCGCCGGATGGACTCACCGAGGTGGCGGAATTTCCCAGGGAATACCCGCAGGGCGATGCCGGGCCGAACGCGGCGTTCACATTGCGCGGAGCCGTTAAGTACACCGCCAGCGGACTCGCGTTTCCCGACACGTCCCCTCCCCAGGCGGCGAGTTGAAATCCGGCGGCGGGCTGCGGCGTCAACTGCGCCACGGAGCCGGCATCGTAAAAACCGTCCGCGGCGTCCGGACTTGCGGAAACAGCGCCCGCCCCGGCGCTGACGCTCGTCGTCAGCTTATACTGTGTGCGAAACGCCGCCGTGTAGATTGCGGCCGTGGAGGGAGCCACCACGGTATGGGAGACCGCTCCTCCGTCGCTCCAGGCCGAGAAGGCGTAGCGGGTGGTCCCCCCGCCTTGCGGCGTCGCCGCCGAGATGGTATGCGAGCTCTCCGATATCCACTGGAATGTCTTCGGCGCCGTGTAATTGAACCCGTCTACCGCAATCGTCAGGCCGGGCGGCGAGGTTTGAATCGTCACCGCGGACAGCAGGGATGTGAAAGTTGCCGTCACGCTGCGGGGAACCGACATCACCAGGGAAAAACCCGGATTCCCTCCGAAGGCGTCCCCACTCCATGAGCTGAAGGTATAACCCGCCGGAGCCAGGGCCTGCAGTTGAACCACCGACCCCGGGAGGTAGAATCCGTCGGGCGAATCCGGCGTGGCGCTGACGCTGCCCACTCCCGTGGGGCTTGTGCTCGCGGCCAGCAGATAGAACAGCGCGAACGTCGCCGTGTACGCGGCGTCCCCGGCGCCGATGGTGACGGCGTGCGTCTGTGCCCCGCCGTCGCTCCAGGATTGAAACGTCTGCCGCACTCCCGACGCGGTGAGCGAGGAAACGGCCCCGATGGTGTGCGTGGAATTCGCTTCCCAGGAAAAAACGCGCGGAGACAGATACGATGTGCCGTCGACGATGATTTGAATTCCCGGCGGATTCGTCGCAATCGTCACCTGGGGCTGCGCCTGCGCGGACGGCATCCCGCACAACAGTATGAGGAATGAGAATTTCACGTGCATTTTTCTCATGAATGCGATTCGAACCAAGCAGTCTAGCAGCCATCGAGGCCGCGGTGCACCACGCGAATGCGGAAAGGGCCGCGTGCCTCACCGGCAAGCGGCCCTCGTCTATCAGCGAGTAGCGTCAGTAGGCGCCGAAGAACACCTTCGTGGTGGCCTTGGCAAACCTGCCGCTCGAATCCGTTACGGTGAGTTCGAAGTTATACTCACCAAAGGCGAGCGGCGCGAAACGCACCGTGGGCGTAGCCGTATCCGCGCCGAGCATCAGTTGCGGCTGCCGGCCGAGAGCGCGCCAGGAGAACCCAATCACGAGCCCGTCCGGACTGATCGACTTCGAGCCGTCCAGCTTGACTTCGTTGTTGGTGGTGACCTGGTTCGGACCCGCGTCGGCCACGGGGCCGCCGCCGGTCTGAGTCACCTTCACGTCCACGCTCGCAAGCGTCGAATTGCGGCGCCCGAATGCGCGGATGGTGTAGGTGGTGTCCACTCTCGGGTTGACCGTGACGTTGCCGTTGGCGAGCACGGTTCCGATTCCATCGATCGAGACGGAGGTTGCGCCTTCCGTCGTCCACGAGAGAACAACCGGTGCTCCGGGGCTCGGCGACACCGGCGGATTCGCCGCGAAGTTGAGGATGCGCACCGCCGGGAATACGGTCACCGCCGCTTCCGCGGTAACCGTCCCTGCCGCGTTCTTGGCGGTGATGGTGTACGTGGTGGTGGCGGTTGGCGTCACGTTGGCCGATCCGGTCAACGGCTGATCGCCAAGGGCCGTGATGGAGACGCTGGTCGCGTTCTCCACCTGCCACACAAGCGAGGACGCCTCACCCGCGACAATCTCCGCGGGAGCCGCGGTGAAGCGCACGATGCGCGGCATCGGAGGCGGATTCACCGACACCGCAACCTGCGCCGTCGTCTGGCCGAAGCGGTTGCGCGCCGTGAGCACGTAGGTGGCGGAAGCAGACGGCGTGACTGCTTGTGACCCACTCTGGGCCACCGCGCCGATGCCGCTGATCTCCACCTGGTCCGCGTTCTCCGTCTGCCAGCTCAGTGTCGTGGACTGGCCCGAAGACAGAGTCATGGGCGATGCCTGGAAGAAGATGATGCGCGGGTCGGCGCGCTGCACCGATACCGTCACCGTTTCACTCACTTCACTGACCCTGTTCTTGGCGGTCAACTTGTATGTCGTGGTCTGGTCCGGCGAAACGCTGGTCGAGCCGCTGCGCGGATCAACCTTGCCGATGCCGTCAATGGTGACTTCCTCGGCGTTGTCCACGGCCCAGGTGAGTGTCGCCTGTTCGCCCGCCTTGATCACTTGCGGATTGGCGAGGAAGCGCAGGATGCGCACTTGCGGAGCGCTCTGCGTGGCGATGGTCACCCTGGCTACCGCCGAGGCGCCCTTGTCGTCGGTCACCGTCAGGCGGAACGTGTAGCGCTGCCCGTCACCCGCGTTAAACGTCGCCTTCGCCGTGTTGGCGCCGGACAGCGAAACCGCCGGGCCTCCCGTCTGCGCCCACGCGAACGTGATGGGGTCGCCTTCCGGATCATACGAAGCCGATCCATCGAGAGTGATCTGGCCCGCGCTCACGCCGATCTGATCCTGTCCCGCATCGGCGATCGGGGCCTCGTTGCCCGTGCGGATCTTGCGCGTAATCAACTCGTACCGCACACGCGGCACATCCACGGGTACCGGATGATTCGCCGCCTTGTACTCCTTGGGACGAAGGAAATTGCCGAGTTGAATGCCGGCCACCACGCGGCCGTTGTTCCCCGCCCCCAACATCGTTTCGTTCATGCCGCCTTCCAGCGTGAAGGCCCAGTACTGGTTGAAGGGGAACACAAACCGAAGCGTGCCGCCCGGCCGGTCCGCATGGCCGAAGCTCTTCAGATACCCCAGATTCCCTTCCAGGTAGATGTCCTTGTACAGACCCAACGTCGTCTGCGCCCCGATCTGGTCCACGGCCTTGAGCAGGGTCTCCATGGTGATCGTCCGCGTCAATGCCTCGCGTCTCAAAACCGCGTTATCGAGAAACGCTTTCGTCCCGAACACACCCACCTTGCCGCGCCCGAAGATGTAGTCCAGCGTCATCGCGGCCTGGCCCAGTGTGCCGCCGCCCTTCAAATCAGTGATCTGCACGTTCTTGAAGCTGGTAAACAGACCGGCTTGGAAGTCCTTGTAGCGGTTCACGAGTCCGAGGTCGAACTGCCCTTCCTTGCGGTCCCGGAAGTACATGTATTCGGCCTGGCCCTGAACGGCGAACTTCTCCTTGAACGGCGCAAAATAACGGCCGCGTCCGGAGAACGTCAGCTTGCCCTCCGAATCGACCCCGGCGTTCAGTCCCAACAGGGCGAATCGCGGCATCTGGTTCTTCTTGATCGCCTCATCCGCCGTCTTCTCGGTAATCGAAGCGACATCATTCGCCGAAAGTTTCGGCAGACTCTTCACCGACTGGTCGGTCGAAGCCTGCGCCGTCTTCAGTGCATCCACCTGCTTCTGAAGATCGTCGTTGGCCTTCTTCATGTCGCGCAGCATGTTCGCGATGTCGTCGAGCCTGTCCAGCCGCTTGAGAATCGCGTCGCAGCACTCTTCCTGTTTCTTTTGCGCGGCCGCCAGCGCCTTCTGCAGCCCTTCGATGGCGTCTCCCATCCCGCCGTCCCCAACCACTTTTCCGCTAGGGTCGGTTACCGTGGCGCTCACCCGGCGGTTTATGAACCGGGCTTCCGGAGAGCGTCCGGGAGCCTTTGGATTGCTCTTCCCCTCCGAGATGGTCTGGATCTGGCTGGCGCTGGCGCCGTACTTCACCAGGAAGTTCTTGACGGTCTCCGCTCGCGCCGCCCCCAGCTTTTGATTGAGGCGGTTCGACCCCCGGTCGTCCGCGTTTCCCACCAGCTTCACCTTGTAACCGGGGTTCTTCTTTAGAAGTTCCGCCATCCGCAAAAGACTGGGATACCCGTCGGTCAATACGGCGGACTTGAATTCGAAGTTTACTTCCTCCCAATCATCCTTCGAAGCCGTGGTGGACAAGCCCTGCGCGAAGGCTCCGGAAGCGAGGATTGAGGTGAGCAGTACATGCGCCCACAACCTGCTATACATTTTGGTAATGATTTCCTCCTGAATTCCTGTGTTTCATATTCCCGTGCTCACTGCCTGCTGGCGGCACACACTCTACACCCTTGTCTGTGCGGGCAGGCCTTCGCCGCTTCCACAGGTAGAGAAGGACGTAATTATTTCTTACGGGGCACGGTAAAGTTTGCCATGTTCCCCCCGAGTAGCAACAGGACTGGACTACTCGTAGAATTATAGCAATCTTCGGGCCACTGGCAGGTGCTCGGCAAGAAGATCGTACCGGTACCTATAGATATCTCCCGGACCTCCTGACAAATCTCTGGAACTTACAAGCCGCCAAACGCGAAATACTAACAGTAAATGTCGCCGGCCCGTCAGCAAACCGAAGGAATTCATGGGGCTCGAATCGCTCAAGGATGACGCCCTGCTCCAGCGCGCGCGGAAAGGCTGTGAATCTTCCTTCACCCTTCTCTACCGCCGGCATCAGGGCAGAATCTATCGTTTCGCGCTGCAAATGTGCGGCAGCGCCCTCGCGGCCGAAGAAATCACCCAGGAGGTGTTTGTGGCGCTTGTGGCGGAGTTGGATCGTTATGACTCAACCCGCGGCCCGCTTCTGCCCTATCTGATGGGCGTGACCCGCAACCAGGTCTATCGCTGGCTCCGGCGCGAGCGCCCCTTCCTTCCCCTTGACTCCGCGGATGGCGGCGGCGCCTCGCTGCTGCCGGCGCCCGTGAACCCGTTGCGGGAACTTACGGAACGGGAAACCATCGGCTCCCTGCGCCGCGCCATCGAGAGTCTGCCGCCCGTCTATCGCGAAGTCGTGCTGCTCTGCGACATGGAAGAGATGGATTATTCGCGGGCCGCACAGACCTTGGGTTGCGCTATTGGGACCGTGCGCTCGCGCCTCCACCGCGCCCGCGCCCTTCTCACGGAAAAATGGAGAGCCGGGCGGCGTCCGGCCGCTTCCGTAAAGGAGCAGGGATGAACTGTCAGGATTTTGCGAGAATCATGCATGACTCCGCGGGTGAGGAATGCGGCAGCGCCTCCGCGCGCGAACAGGCGCGCCGCCACCTGGCCGCCTGCGAACCATGCCGCCGGCGTCTCGAAGAGAATGCCGCGCTCGGCGCGGCGCTGGCGATGGCGGTAAAGGAATACGGAACGCTCGAAGCCCCGCCTGCCGTGGAATCGGCCGTGCTCGAGGCCTTCCGAAGATCACGCCGCCCGGCAGCGATGCCGCTCCGGCCCGGGTTGTCGTGGGCAGTCGCCGCGGCTGTCCTGTGCCTGGCGGTATTCCTTTGGCCGCGCAATCGGCACCCACAATCCGCCATCGGCGAGGTGGCCGCCCGCCGCACGCCGGTACAGGAGATAGTCCAACCCGCGCAGCCTCCAGCGCCGGGAGATCGAGTCCAACCCGCTTTCCCTGAGCCCGGAACAATCCCCCTCTCCCATCCCGCTCCGCGGTGGACGGAAACCGTGACGCAATTCATCCCGCTCCGTTATGGCAAACCGGTGGAATCCGGCGAAACGCTCCAGGTAGTCCGGATCACTCTGCGGCGCGCGGACCTCTTACGGCTCGGGCTTCCCGTGGCGCCGGACAGCGGGTCCGGCCTGGTGAAAGCGGATGTGTTGTTGGGTGAAGACGGGTTGACGAAAGCGATCCGGTTTGTCTATTAGTTCAGGATTTTCTTACACTGTTCAATTGCAAGAAGGAGTAACTCGATGAAGGTAACAACCATGTGCATCCCCCTGGCAGCCGTTGCCGCCCTGGCGCAGGAACCTCCCGATGTGATGCGCCTGCACAAAATGAATTCCGAGCAGATGGCCTACATCGGCTCGGCCGGCCCCTCCTCCGCGGCCGCCGTGGCCGTTCTCGGCGCGGGCCCCGCCGGCGGAAAAGTGGTCAGGAACGCCCCCTACACCGCGGAATCCACCACCGAAATGACCCGTGTTCTGGCCGACGGCACGCGCATTCTCAACAGGAACGCCTCCGTCATGGCCCGCGACAAAGAAGGCCGCACCCGCCGCGAACATACTCTCGGCGACATCGGCCCCATCGCTAACAGCCCGGCCGACGCCCCACGCTTCGTCACCATCACCGACAATGTCGCCAAAGAGGTCTACATCCTCAACCTCACCGAGAAGACCGCGCAGCGGGTGAAACTCGGCGAGCCGCTTGTGTTCCGGCACGAATCGCGTGAGGGCAACACGAAGCGCATTGTCGAGGAACGCACTCAGATGAGGGTTCACTCTTCCGCCGCCTCCGGTGACGTCTTCACCATGGCTGTCCCTCCACCCCCGCCCGGCGGACCCATGGTGGGCAGTTTCGCCATGCGCTTCGATGAAAAGAACGTCAAGACCGAAGACCTCGGCAAGCAGAACATGGAAGGTGTCGTGGTGACCGGAGCCCGCACCACCATGACCATCCCCGAGGGCGAAATCGGCAACGACCGCCCCATCATCTCCGTCTCCGAGCGCTGGTATTCCCCCGATCTCCAGATGGTCATCTACTCGAAAACCAACGATCCGCAGTTCGGCGAATCCGTCTACCGCGTGTCGAACCTCAAGGTAGGAGAGCCGGACGCCGGTCTCTTCAAGATCCCGGCCGGGTTCAAAATTCAGGAACCGTCGAAAGAGCCGGCGATCATGATGCGCAGACTCGCCCCCGGCCCGAACGACCAGGATTAGATAGAATTTGCAGAAGCAATCCGGGCAGGCCCGTCCGCCTGCCCTTTCATCCTTCTGGGAGGTGACCCCGTGCTTTTGCGAATCTGCTGCGCCCTGTTTTTGGCCTGCGCCCTCGCCGCGCAGGAACTGCCCGTCGTTTCCGTCGAATATCAGCCCCTGGCCGCCCAGGTATCCCGCCTGCTCGATGCCATGGACTTGCTGGGCGAACCTCTCCCTCCCGAGGATGCCGCTGAGTTGAAGCGCCTCCTCACCCCGCCTCGGGACGGCGCCAGGGCAGTGGCCGCCATCCAGAACATTCTCGACAGGCATTGTTTGATCGGCGTCAACATCAATCCCGAAAGCCGCGTTAAAGCCCAGCAGGGGCCTGCCCAGCCTGTGCTCGTCGAGCAGGGCTGGCGCGGCTTCCTCGTGAAGGTCCAGAACGAAGCCGGAATCACCGCCGTGCTCAACGCCTCCAGCCCGAATGCGGGAATGGTCCCCAACGCCCCTCCCGGGGCCGATCAACGCCGCTGGATCGATCTCCAGATGTTCCACAAGCAGCCGATGAAGGAGCGCCTCTCCGGCCTCGAACTCGAATACAAGATCCTTCAGCTTTACTCGAGCGTAGCCGGCAAGCGCGAAGCCAAGCTCGTCTTCGACGTCGGCCAGGGCACGCAGGATCTTGGCTTCCGCAGCGATGTCGACATCCTCTTCAACGCCCACCCGGCTACGAAAGTCGCCCTCCGCGTCCTGGACCACGACGATACACCCACCACCGGGGGCTTCCTCATTCGAGATACGCTGGGACGCGTCTACCCGTCGCAAACCAAGCGCCTCGCCCCCGACTTCTTCTTCCACCCGCAGGTCTACCGCGCCGACGGCGAGTTCCTCATGCTGCCCCCCGGCGATTACACGGTCGAGTACACTCGCGGGCCCGAATACGTCAAGAAGACGCGGAAACTCCACGTGGGCGCCGAGCCCATGACCATCACCTTCCGCCTCGAGCGCTGGATCGATCCGGCGAAGATGGGCTGGTATTCCGGCGATCATCACATCCACGCCGCCGGCTGCGCGCACTACGAAAAGCCCACCGAAGGCGTCTATCCCCGGGACATGATGCGCCACGTGCTCGGCGAGGACCTGAAGATCGGGTCCGTCCTCTCCTGGGGTCCCGGCTGGTATTTCCAGAAAACGTTCTTCGAAGGCAAAGACAACCCCGTCTCGACACAGGAAAACCGCATCCGCTATGACGTCGAGGTCTCCGGATTCCCTTCAAGCCATACCGGCCATATCTGCCTGCTCGGACTCCATCAGCAGGACTATCCCGGAACGCGCCGCATTGAAGACTGGCCGAGTTTCGGCATCCCCATCCTGCGCTGGGCCAAGGAGCAGGGCGCGGTCACCGGCTATGCCCACTCCGGCTGGGGGCTCGCCTACCGGAAGGAACAACTGCCGACGCTCGAAATGCCGCCCTTTGACGGCATTGGAGCCAACGAATACATCGTCAGCGTCACCCTCGGCCTCATCGATTTCATCTCCACCGTCGACACACCCTACGTGAATGAACTCAACATCTGGTATCACACGCTGAACGCCGGCTATCGCGCCCGCATCAGCGGCGAAACCGACTTTCCCTGCATCTACGGCGAACGCGTGGGGCTCGGACGCAGTTATGTCCGCCAGACCAGGCTCGACTACCAGGACTGGGTGCGGGGCATCCGCGAAGGCCGCAACTACGTCTCCGACGGCCGCAGTCACCTGATGGGCTTCACCGTCAACGGCGTCGAGATGGGCCAGGGCGATAGCGAACTGCGCCTTGCCGCTCCAGGAACCGTCAAAATTACGGCGCAAGTGGCGGCGATGCTCGATCCGAAACCCGACGAATCCTTCCGCCACAAACGCTACGATGAAAAGCCCTACTGGGACCTCGAGCGCGCCCGCATCGGCGATACACGCACCGTTCCCGTCGAACTCATCGTCAACGGCGTCGCCGCCGGCCGCCAGATCATCGAAGCCGACGGTATGATCCGCCCCATCACCTTCACCCATAAACTCGACCGCTCCAGTTGGGTCGCCCTCCGCATCCTCTTCTCCTCGCACACCAATCCCGTCTTCGTCACCGTGCGGGGCAAACCCATCCGCGCTTCCCGCGACAGCATCGAGTGGTGCCTCAGAGCCGTTGATCCTAAAAAGAGCAGTTGTCTGACTTCGCGCCGAGCGAAGTGGTTATGATTGTTCGACATGAGCAACGGAACCGAAGTCAATTTGACTCACCCAGCAGGTGAAGTGGAAATCGCAGCAAATCAGGAGGCGGAAGCGGGCACCAGCTTGGACACTTTCGGCGGGAAGGTTCACGTAAGGTGGGCGACGGAGGCTGCGGTGAGCAGTCTCGGACTGATGCCGTTCTTCATCGAATTTCTCAAGACGAGCGGACGGTTCGACAAGTGGGTCGAGGATTGTCCGTTGCGCTACAGCAGCAGTAACGCGCCTGAGAAGCGAAACGTGCTGGGGACGCTGGTGCTCTCTGTGTTGGCAGGGCATTGGCGGTATGCGCACATCAATGCGATCCGCGGTGACGGTGTCAATCCAGGATTGTTAGGGATGACGAAAGTGGCCAGCGAGGACTCGGTGCGGCGGGCAATGAAGGCGCTGGAGGAAGAAGCCAGTGGGGAGTGGATGAAGAAGCATTTGAAGGCGACCTACGAACCGCTGCTGGAGGAGCCATGGGTATTAGATGTGGACACCACCGTGAAGCCGTTGTACGGACACCAGGAGGATGCCAAGGTGGGATATAACCCAACCAAGCCTGGACGGCCGTCGCACGCCTATCACAGTTACTTCATCGGGAGAGTCCGTATGGTGGCGGATATGGAGGTGCAAGCGGGAAACCAGACAGCGCCATCGTATGCGCAACCGGAGATGTGGAAGTTTCTCGATGGACTGAGCAAGCAGCAGCGGCCGGTCTTTCTGCGCGGGGACAGTCATTGGGGTGCAGAGAAGGCGATGCAGGGTGCCGAGGAGCGAGGACTGGGATTTGTGTTCAAGCTCAAGCAGAGCACGAATGTGAAGAGGTTGATCGGAAAGCTTTTCGATAGAACAGGTTGGAAGGATGCGGGGCAGAAGTGGGAAGGGGTCGAGGATGTGTTGCAGTTGAGCGGGTGGAGCCGGGAGCGGCGCGTGGTGGTGTTGCGGCGTCCGGTGCCGGAGCAGTCAGCAGAGGAAGGAACAGTGGAAGGGCAAGTGGAGGGGACAGTTGAGGAGAAGGTCACGAAGAAGGGCCGGAAAGGTCGAAGGGGCAGAAAGCGAAAAGCCGAGAAGCAACTCAGTTTGGACCTGCCGGAACTCACCCATCAGGGAGTGAAATATGAGTACGCGGTGCTGGTCACCTCGCTGCCGGATGAGGTGCGAACAGTGGCGCAACACTATCGGGACCGGGGCGATTCGGAGAACAACTTTGACGAGTTGAAGAACCAGTGGGGATGGGCAGGATTCACAACGAAAGATCGGCAACGGTGTCAGATTATGGGGCGGGTCATCGCCTTGGTCTACAACTGGTGGACGATCTTCATGCGCCTGGGGCTTCCGGACAAACACGCCGAAGCGATCACGTCGCGGCCCCTGGCGCTGCACGGCATCGCACGACAGACGAGGCATGCCAATCAGACCACCCTGGAGATCACGAGCACGCATGCCGAAGGGCAGCGGATTCAGGAGGTTCTGACCAAGGTGAGCGGGTTTCTCAAGAGAATCAAAACTACTGCGAAGCAGTTGACGGAATTGGAGCGCTGGAAGTGGATACTGAGTGCTGCGTTCCGAAATTTCTTGGGCGGCAGGCTCCTTGGACACGAGGCCCGGCTCGCCGATGCTCCAAGCTAACTCAGGTTAACTGCTCTTTTTAGGTTGATCAGTGCTATCAACAAAAGGCGCCGCGCATCCGTCTCGAGGATCGCGGCGAGATGGAGCGCATGTACGAATCGGCCCGAAGAGCCTACCGCGCGCGTCTCGCCGAAGTCCCGGCGAATTGATTCAAACTACGGCTCGTACAGGCTCGGCATGCGGAACGAGCGGTATTCCGGCGTGGCCGCTTCAATCTCGTACACGACGTTGCCGAGCGCGTCCACTTCCAGCGACCGGCTGCGATCCGGTTCCCCGTTCACCCCCCGGATCCAGCCCACGTCGAAGTGATAGTTCCCGTTCGCAAGCCGGTGCGCCGATCCCAGTGCGTCGGCGTATGCTCCCAGATCCGCGTTCAACACCAGTCTTGCCGTCCGGTTCTCCTCGTCCAGTTGAAGCGCCTGCCCACGGCTGTGCGCGCTCTCGTCATTCGCGTAGCGGATGTTTCCATCATCGAACACCGTCAGTTTCGTCGGGTCGGCGAACTCGAAGTTGGCGTCATGCTGATGCGAAAACCACGGATACGGGTCGTCCGATTCCAGTGAAAAATCCCCATCCTTGCCAAGCCGCCAAAGCACGTCGCCACTCCCCGATCCATTGGCATAGTCGATCTTCACCAGCCAGTCCTGGTGACGGATCGAATATAGAATCGACCCGTCCGGCGTCAGTTGCAGCGAATTGCCGTGAAGCCAGTCATTCGCCACCGCGGCATTATAGAACGGCGGGCATCCCCCGCCCACGGCCTTGCAGGTTTCCTTCAACGTGGCCATGCGGGACGTGTCCAGATGTTCGAAGGCGTCCCACGTCCACGCCACTTGCAGATCCTTGTCCAGCACGAGGATCATATCCCCGATCACGTCCACCTCGCCCGGCCCCTGCACGTCTATCAGAATTTGTTCCACGTCGGCCAGCACCAGAATCTTGCCGTCCGGCATTCGTCTCGCTTCATGGTGAAAGCCGCTGACCCAGCGCTTCCCCATCAGCGCCAATTGTTCGTTGATCCGCGCGGCGTTCGTTTCCCGCAGCGTGTTTCCCGCTACATCAATCTCCTTTACGGTCTGGTGCGCCGGATCCTCACCCGGACTTTCATAAATCCCCCAAAAGCGCCCGCCCCTCTCCGGACGGGTAAGGTAACTCATGTTGCCCACGTAATACCAGATGATATTCCCGTTCAAATCCGTGGCCAGATTCGGCTGCTCAAGCGTGCTTTGCAGCAGCACGCCTGTCCCGGTGGCGCCCCGCACCACCGTGTAGGGCGCGAATTGGAGCGTCACCTCCCCCGTGGTTGCGCTCAACGCCGGACCCCGCGCAAATTCGGTTCCCGTATCAACTACCTGGTTCACCTGATAGGTCGTTTTCTCCCGCAACCCCGCGATATAGAAATTCATCGTCAGCCCATCCCGGCAAGCCTTGTAAGGCGTCGTGTTCAGGATGTTGTCCGGACCGCGAAACTCCACGCGCATCCTCGAACCCGCCGCGCAGGGCGGAGCGCTGTAGTAAAGCACCAGTGGATGATTCGTGTTGTTGATTACGGGCGCGCTCCCGGCAAGCGGCAATACCTGATAGTACGCGCTCGCCGCCGCCGAGTCTCCCGTGCCGGGGTTTCTTACTGAAACCTCGATCTCATATGTCCCCTCATGCTCGCTCGCCGTCCAATCAAACTGCGATTCCGGACCGTAATCGCGGTACATCGCGAAATCCTCACCCACCCGGCGGACCCGGAACCGGTACCACAGCGTCCCTTCCGCCGCTCCGCTCACCACCGGCGTCCATGTGACAACCGCGCCCACATAAGCTGGCGCCGGAACCGAGGATCCAAGCGACACGGACATTGCATCGGCAGGTACGGTACAAAATAGGAAAACAAAAGCGAAAATAAGAAAAAAATATACCTTCAAGCTTGGACTTCTCCGCTCATTTTCTGACTTGCGCGAATGAATTCTCATCGCGCTCTAAAATGAACAGACGCCGCTTCTCCGCCTCAGGTAATCCCCGCATACATCTTTCGCCCCATCTCATCGCCACCGGCCCCGCGCCGCTACTGCGAACACCCGCGCGCGGCAACCGGCCATACGGCCTCCACCTGTTCTCCCCGAACCGCGTAGATCCGGTCGTACAGGTTCACCGTCGGGTCGCAGTGCGGAATGATGAACTCCAGGCGATCGCCTGTGCGCGGCGGCCGCCCCTCCTTCAGCGCAATCCGGCCATGCTCATCCCCCGCGAATCCGTACGGGAGTTCCCCACCCCCGCGCCATCGCGGCGGGAACGGCCGGTCCGTCGAAAACGCCTTGTATCCCGCGTCCACTACCGCCATGTCCGCCTTCGGCAGGCTCACCACCGTCGCAATCACGAACAGCGCGTTGCGGAAATCCTCGTAGACTTCGCCCGATTGCCCGCCGATCCGGTTGTAATCCAGATCCATGAACAGGAAACTGCCTGGCTGCAGTTCCGTAATCCCTTCGATCGCCGTGTCGATGTTATACGTCCCTGTCGAGCCGCCGGAAAGCCAGGGGCAGGAAATCCCTTTCCTTTCGAGCATGCGGCGCGTCTCCACGGCCGGCGCCATCGCTTCCTGGGAAACCAGTTTCCGGTTTTCATAGCCCACCGTATGCGAGGCTTGGCCGGCATAGGCCTGAATCCCCGCCAACCGCAAATTCGAAAACCTGTCGATCGCTTCTCCCACCGCCACCGCGGGACCCAGCGGGGCCACTCCGGTCCTGTTCCCCACGAACAGGTCAATCGCGACATGGAGAGTCACCCCGGCCGCGGACGCTGCCTCGTTCAACTCGCGCGCGTTCTCCGCGTCATCCACCACGAAAATCGTTTCCGGCCGCGCCGCCGCCAGCGCTATGGCCCGCTCGATCTTCCGCCTCCCGATCACGGCCGTTGTCACCAGCAGGCCTGTTACCCCGTGCGCCGCCAGCGCCGCCGCCTCGCTCAATCTCGCCGCGCACACCCCTACCGCCCCCTGGGCAATCAGGTACTTCGCAATGGCGGGACACTTGTGCGTCTTCGCGTGCGGCCGGAACGCCCGCCCCGTCCCGTGCACGAAGGCGATCATCTTGCGGCAATTGTCTTCAAAGGCGTCCAGATCGGCGATCAGCGCCGGAGTCGGCAGGTCATGCTTGGAAAGTTTGCCCTTGACGTCTCCGCTCTCGAGAATACGGTCAATTTCGGGACCGGTATAGGTCCGCGCGGTGGAAATGCTGGCCACAAGCCTTTATTCTAGCGAATGCGAAACGTTCGGCGCTCCTTCGGCATCCAAGTAACATGCGTGGGAACGGCTACAAAACATTACTGTTGCTATCTGTTTTGACCTCGCTCTGCCTGTGGGGCGGCTTCGCCCTCGCCGGCAACACCGGCGTCCTTGTCGCCCTTGTCCTGTCAGGTGTTATGAACCTGGGAGCCTATTGGTTCTCCGCCAGGTTCGTCCTTCGCCTTTACGGCGCGCGCGAAGTGAGCCTCCTCGAATCCCCTTATCTTTTCCGGCTCATCCGGCGCGCCTCCCGCGGAGCCGGTCTCCTCGTCCCCCGCGTCTACCTCATCCCCGAAAATGCCCCGAATGCCTTCGCCACCGGACGAAATCAAAAACATGGAGCCGTCGCCGTGACCGATGGCCTGCTGCGCTTGCTCAATGAGGAAGAACTCGAAGCCGTCCTTGCCCACGAACTCGTCCACGTCCGAAACCGCGACACATTGCTCGCGGGCGCCGCCGCTACTCTCGCCGGAGCCTTCTCGAGCCTCGCCAATTTCGCCCTCTGGGGTGTCATGCTGGGCGCCCCGCGCGGCAAGGAAGACCGCGGCGCCGCCTTATCCACCCTGTTTACCTTGCTCTTCTCTCCCATCGCCGCCACGCTCGTCCGGCTCTCTGTCTCGCGAACACGCGAGTTCGCCGCCGATAAGGCGTCCGCGCTCATCACCGGCAATCCCCTTGCCTTGGCCTCCGCCCTCGAAAAAATGGAACGCGAGAGCCGCGCCGTCCCCTTCTACTCGGGCAGCCTGGAAACCGCCCACCTCTTCATCCAGAATCCATTTCCCAACGCCAGACTCGCCAAGCTCTTTCGCACTCATCCCCCCACCGCCGAGCGCGTACGCCGCTTGCGCGCCATGGCCCCCATCTATCACTTGGCCGCCTGAGTCCTTCAACTCTCGGTCTTCTCAATGAACTTGTCCACCACTACGGAATAAATGGCCGGCTTGCCGTGACGGTCACTCTGAAAGTAAATCCGCTGGCTGGTCGGAGAAAAAATCGGAGCCACCATGGCCGGCTTCGACGCTTTGTGCTCGCAAACCGTCAACTCCCTCTTCGCCGAACGTAGCATGAGTAGAACGTAAGGCGAAGCCAGGCTGCCGCTGGCTGCCACAATCACTGACCCGTCCCGGTTCTGCGAGAAGTTGATGTACTGCGTGGTGGGCGAAAAGAGCTTGTCCTGCTGCGTATCCGGAGTTAGCTCCCGCATCGTGATCGCCTTTCCCTTTGTTTGCAGGTACAATACCGTCCGCCCGTCCGGAGTCCACTCCGCCGCCCCCGCCGAGGGGATCACGGTCGTCAGTTTACGGTCGTTCTGTCCGTCATAGTGCACCAGACACAGGCTGTCATCCCGCTGGTAGAGAACGCTCGCCCGCCGGGGCCGCGGGATCGGATGCCGCATCACTCCCTCATGTTCCGCCAACGTCGTGACATTGCCCTTCGCCATGCCGATAAGCCGCAGACGCGATTTCGAACCCTGCTTCTCCACCAGCGCCGCATAAATGCCGTCACCCGCCACGCTGAACCCTTCTCCCAACTCCCAGTCGTCCGGGATGTGGTACACCTCCCGCTCGTGGAAATTGGAAAACTGCGCCACCCGCAGCGAACGGCCATCCAGATAGGCGAAAAGCTTGTCGTCGGGCAGGATATTCAATGTCGAGGGCGCCAGCGCCTCCGCCGCCGTCATCTGCCGGATCTCCCCGCCACGCAGTTCGTAGCGGAACGCCTGCATCCCCGATCCACGGTCGCTCGCGAATACGAAGAAATTTCCCTTCCGCGCAATCGCCCGCGCGTAGGGATACGGCAGCACACTCGTGTACCGCGGATCCGTAAACATCTCCACCGGAAATTCGGTTGCCGGATCGGAATATCTTCTACCTTCGGCGGGCAACACCCGTCCCCGCTCCGAAGCCGCATGGAGAGGAAGCCAAGGAATCGAGGCCAGCAACCCGCGCCGTGTAAGGCGCTCCATACCCCCAATTTATCACGCGCGCCGGATTATCCGCCCCGCCGTTCTCCAGGCCTTTTGTTCAAGCCCCCAACAACGCCGCAATCCTGTCCGCGTCATTCGGAACCACCACCGGCTGATTCCCGAATGTCGCCCGGATCCCCGCGCCGTCCGGCCCCTTCAACTGCCCTGTATGGTAGTGGTAAATGTAATCCGGATCCTTCAGCACGTTGCCCGTCAGTACGGCCACCACGTCCGCCTCCCGATCCATCGTGCCGGCCCGCACCAGCTTCCGGATCCCGGCCAGCGTCGCCGCCGACGCCGGTTCGCAGCCGATCCCGCACAACCCGATCTGCGCCTTCGCGTCGGCTATCTCCTGCTCGCTCACCTTCTCCACCAAACCGCCCGTCGTGGCCACCTCGAACAGTGCCTTCGGCCACGACACCGGGTCCCCGATCTTGATCGCCGTCGCCAGCGTCTTCGGATGCTCCACCGGCGTAAACGCCGCCCCGGAGCCCTTGCGCAGGAATTCATAAAACGGAGCGCTTCCCTCCGCCTGGATCACCGCCAGCCTCGGCAGACGCTCAATCAGCCCCCATTGCTTCATCTCCCGCAGCGCCTTACCGAATGCCGACGTGTTCCCAAGGTTCCCGCCCGGCAGCACAATCCAATCCGGCACGCGCCAGTCGCGCTGGTCCATCAGTTCCACCATGATGGATTTCTGCCCTTCAATCCGGAACGGATTGATGGAGTTCAGAAGATAGATCCCCAACCGCTCCGCCAGCACGCGCACCAAAGCGAGAATCTGATCGAAATTCGCTTCCACCTGGAGCGTCCTGGCCCCATACTCCAGGGCCTGCGCCAGCTTCCCATAGGATATATTGCCGTGCGGAATGAAGATCACCGGCTGCATCCCCGCCGCGCTCGCATACGCCGCCATCGACGCCGAAGTGTTCCCCGTCGATACGCACGCCACGCGCTTCATCCCCAACCGCATCGCCTGCGCCGCCCCGCAGGTCATCCCGTTGTCCTTGAACGACCCCGTCGGGTTGAATCCCTGGTGCTTGAAAGCGATGCGCTTCAATCCCGCGTACGCCGCCGCCAACGGAGCGTCCAGCACCGGCGTGTTCCCTTCCCGCAGCGTCACCACATGCCGGTAATCCTCCAGAAAAGGAAAGAACTCCCGGTAGCGCCACACTCCGCTCTGGTCCAGCGGGGCGTTGCTCATCCGCCGCTCCCGCCAGGCCTTCCTTAATTGCCCGGCGTCGGGGGCCGTCCCCCCGTACACGGCCTCCAGGAGGCCTCCGCATTTCGAGCAGTTGTATAGGACATCCGTAATCGCATACCTCGCCCGGCACGCGCTCTCAAAGCAGATCAGTTCCGCGCTCATGAAACTTCTGATTATCGCATCCCTCGCCGGGACGCCTTGTTGTGATTGGTCCGCGGCCTACGGCGACGGAGCCGACGGAAGCGCTCCCACTTCCGTAATGCCCACCTTGCGGCGCATGGTGTCCTGCCAGGCGCTACGCACCTGGTCCGGCAGATCATACAGCGCTTGATTCACACGCGACAGGATGTCCGCCACTACGTCCGGATTGTCGCTCGACACATCGTAGCCTTCCTCCGGATCCGCATCCAGGTCATAAAGTTCCGGCTTCGGCAGCGGCAGGTTCAGCCGCCCTTCCGGCGGCGGCGGAATCCATGGCGGACTGTTATATCGCGAAATGTGCAGTTTCCAGTCACCGTACCGGGCACACTGCAATTGCCAGAGGTCGAAGTAAAGGAACAGCCCATGCTCAATCTGGTCCGCATCCCCCGTGAGCATGGAAGTGATGTCTATGCCGTCCAACGGCTTAGACGGAAGCGGCGCGGAACAGAGGTTGGCCAGCGTCGGCAGAATGTCGTACATCGTAGCCATGCCGGGACAGATCCGGTTCGCCGGAATCTTCCCCGGCCACCGCGCAATGAACGGCTCCCGCGACCCGCCGTCATAGGTCTCCCCTTTGCGCCCTCTCAACGGAGCGGCGCTCCCCTGATACCACGGCCCGTTGTCGCTGGTAAAAATCACCAGCGTGTTGTCCTCCTGTCCGGTCTCCTTGAGCGCGCGCAACACTTCGCCCACGCTCCAGTCCATCTCCATCACCGTATCCCCGTAAGGACCCAGCTTCGACTTCTTCTTGAACTGTTTGCCCGGCCACAACGGAATATGCGGCGCCGTATGCGCCATATACAGAAAGAACGGCGTATCCGCCGTCCGGCTGCGGATGTAGCCCGCCGCCTGATCCGTGAACTGCTGCGTGAGCGCCGACAGATCCACCGGGTCCACCGCCACGTCCCGGTTGTGCATCACCTGCAGCGGATACATGTCGTGGCTGTAAAGAAGACCGTAGAACTCGTCAAACCCGTTGTCGTTGGGCTGATATCCGGGCTTTCCCCCAAGGTGCCACTTGCCGATTAACGCCGTCTGATAGCCCGCCTTCTTCAGCATCCCGGCAATGCTCGTCTCCGCGGCCGAAAGCCCCTTGGTGTCCCACGGGAACATCACGTTGGGAATCCCCATTCTCACCGGGTAGCGTCCGGTCAGCAACCCCGCCCGCGAGGGCGAACAAACGGCGCTGGCTGCATAAAATTGCTGGATGCGCGTGCCATCCTTAGATAATTGATCAATATGCGGGGTTTTGATTCGAGACCCGTAGCACCCGATGTCCCCATAGCCGAGGTCGTCGGCCAAGATCAGGACTACATTCGGCGGCCGGTCCTCTGCGCTCGCTACACGGGCCTCACCCAAAGCCACGCCCGCGGCGGCGGCTTTCAGAAAGCTGCGACGGTTCATTCGGATTGGACATTAGTCTACTCCAACGGAGTGTAAATGTCACGTAGTCTGAAAGTCCTATACATCGCCGCCCCGATTTGCAGGCGAAACACCGATTGCGCATAGGCGTCCACTTCCACTGATTCGCTTTGCGCCGGCGTCACGAATCCCAGGTCGAAGTGGTAGTTCCCGTTGGGTAGCCGCTGCGCCGTTCCCAAAGCAGACGAATAGTGGCCCAGGTCCGCATTGAACACCAGCGTCGCCTTCCGGTTGAACTCGTCCAACTCCCACACCTGCCCCCGGCTGTGCGCTCCCCCATCCCCGGCCCGCCGCGTGTTCCCGTTGTCGAAAAGCATGATCCGGTTTGCATTCCCCCGCTCCACGCTCGCGTCATGCTGGTGCGAAAACCATGCGTTGGGGTCCGCCGCGTCCAACGCGAAATCGCCATACTGCCCCAGCCGCCAGATGACGTGTCCATCTCCCTTCCCGTTCCGGTAGTCAATCTTCACCAGCCAGTCCTGGTGACGTAATGACAGCAGCAGGTTCCCATCCGGCATCGGTTGCACCGAATTGCTGTGCAGCCAGTCGTTGGCCTGCGCGGCCAGCCGGAATGGAGGACATCCTCCTCCCGCCGGCGTGCACGTCTCCCGAAGAACCGCCGCCCGGTTCACATCCAGATGCTCGAAGGCATCCCATACCCACTCCACCTGCATGTCCCGGTCAAGAACCAGTATCATGTCCCCCAGCACATCCACCGGTGAAGCCTCTTCCTGCACGTTCGAAAGTATTTGTTCCGCATTCGCCAGCGCCAGAATCCGTCCGCCCGGCAACCGCGCCGCCTCGTGATGAAATCCCGTGATCGGCCGCTTCCGCATCGCCGCCAGTTGCTCGTTGATCCGGGCTGCGTTCGTCACCCGCGTGGTGATTCCCATCAGGTCGAACTCGCCCACCAGTTGCTCGGTATCTTCCCCCTGCGCGCGTTGCGTAAACCCGGTAAAGATCCCTCCCGCGTAACCGCGGGTCAGCATCTCGATCTCTCCGTCCGAGTACCAGACAATCCGCCCCGTAAGATCGGTCGCCGCTATGAACTTCGCAATCGGGCTTTGCAGCAGAATCCCTGCCTGGTTCCCCGGCGGTGGCGTCACCACCGTATAAGCCGCGATCGGATCCACGTTGCCCGTCACCGCTTTCAATTCCGGCCCCGTCACCGTCCTTGATCCATCCAGCAAAACGTGCCGCACGCTGTATTCCGTCGCCGGCCTCATCCCCGCAATCACGAAATTTAAAGTCTCGTTTCTCCGGCAAGCCTGGAATGGAGTACTCTGCGCCGTCCCCTCGGGATCGCGAAACGTCACCCTCATCCGCGCGCCCACCGGACATGCCGGCGCGCCGTAAAGAAAGACCAGCGGATGCTGCGTTCGAGCGAGCACCGGCTGTTCCCCCGCCGCCAATGGCGACATTTCGAAACTGCCTGTTGTCTCCGCGCTCTCGCCCGTCGAGAGATTCCTCACCCTGACCTCGATCTCGTACGTCCCCTCGCGATCCGTCGCGCTCCAGACCAGCGTGGAATCCGGACCATAATCCCTCACCACGCGAAACTCCCCGTCCGCTCTCCGCGCGCGGAACCGGTACCACAACGTCCCATCCTCCGCGCCCGAAACCACCGCGTCCCAGGACACTACCGTCCCCACCGGAGATGGCGAATACTCGGAAGGCGTCACATTCACGCTCATCGCGGCGCCGGCTGAAAAGGGCATCATCAGGAATAGAAAAACAACGTTTTGATGGAATGAGATCATAAACTCCGAGGTACACCTATTGAGTGATTCGACGTACAATTATCGTGGATCGTTACATCAAGTGCGCCAATTTTATTGCCGCTGGAAGCAATCATGATCTCTGTCCACCTCGAACGCGGAATTGTTTCCGTCGCCGATGTCCCCCCGCCCGCGCGCCCCGCCGGCCATGCTCTCATCCGCCTCCTCCACGCCGGCATCTGCTCTACTGACCTCCACCTTCAGCGCGGATATTATGGCTTCGCCGGTACACCCGGCCACGAGTTCGTGGGCGAAGTCGTCGCCTGCGACAACGCTCACTGGCTCGGAAAAAAGGTCGCCGGCGAAATCAATCTCGCCTGCGGCAATTGCCCTTTCTGCGCGAAAGGCTTGGGGCGGCACTGCCCGAACCGTACCGTCCTCGGCATCGTCCGCCATCCCGGAGCCTTCGCGGAATTTCTCACCCTCCCCGAACAGAACCTCCACGAAATACCGCCCCAGGTTCCCCTCCTCGACGCCGTCTTCACCGAACCCATCGCCGCCGCCTGCGAAATCCTCGATCAGGTCCGCATCCCCGGCGGCGCCCCAGTCGCCGTTCTCGGCGATGGCAAACTCGGCCTTCTCATCGCCCAGGTCCTGCAACTCCACGGCGCGCAAGTCCACCTTTACGGCAGACACCCGGAAAAGATGCGCCACCTCTCGCCGCTCGGCGTCGCTTCCCATCCGGCGTCCGATCCCTCGCAAGCCGCCTATGAGTTCGTCGTCGAAGCCACCGGTTCTTCCGCCGGCCTCGAACAGGCCATCGCCCTCACCGTGCCGCGCGGCGTCCTCATCATGAAATCCACCGTTCATGACAGAGTTTCCATAGACACCGCGCCTGTCATTGTGAATGAGATCTCTCTCATCGGCTCGCGCTGCGGACGGTTTCCTCCCGCCCTCGAACTGCTCGCCCAGGGGAATCTCATTCTTCAGCCGCTCATCGAGGACCGCTTTCCCCTCCGCGAGGCCCCCAGGGCTTTCGCCCGGGCGGCGGAAAAGGGAGTGCTGAAGGTGCTGCTCGACAACTGAGCCTTCCATGGAATGGGCTGCCCTACTCCTGCTGATCGTCCTGTGGCGCGCGCACGCCTCGCGCCTCAATGCCCTCCGCGAGACGCTCGGCAGGCAGGAGGAATCCATCCGCCTTCTCACGCGGCGCGTCTTCGAACTCGAAACCGCCGCCATCCCTGCCCCACATACCCCCGAACCTTCCCCCGAAACTGCCACGGAACCCTTGCCCGGCCCCATTCTCCAAACGGGCCTGCCCGCCGAAACCGCCGCCGAACCAGTCACCGGAGATCCGGTCTACACCGCGCAAGAGGCTGCCGCCCTCATACCAGCGCCCGCCGGACCCACCATCGAAGAACGCCTCCGCGGCAGACTCCAGGGCGTCGAATGGGAAGCGCTCATCGGAGGAAGCTGGCTCAATGCCATCGGCGTCCTCGTCCTCGTCGTCGGCATCTCCCTCTTCCTCGGTTACGCCCTCACGCAATTCGGCCCGCCCGGCAAGATCTCCATCGGCGCCGCCGTCAGCGCCGTCATGATCGCCGGCGGCGTCCTCCTGGAACGCCGCGAACGCTACCTCATCTTCGGCCGCGGCCTGCTCGCCGGGGGCTGGGCCGCGCTCTACTTCACCGCCTACGCCGCCTACGCCGTGGACGCCGCGCGCGTCATCTACTCGCCCCTTGCCGGAGGCATCCTCCTGCTCGCCGTCGCCTGCGGCATGATCGCCCACTCCCTACGCTACCGCTCGCAGAATCTCACGCTGCTCGCCTGCTTCACCGCCTTCTTCGTCCTCCAGATTTCGAAGATGTCGGTCTTTTCCATCGCCGCCAGCGTCCCCCTCTCCATCAGCCTCCTCACCATCAGCCGCTACCTCGGTTGGATCAACGTCCCCTTGGCGGGAATGGTGCTCACCTACTTCACCTTCGCCTTCCGCTTCGATGTCAACCTGCTCGGCCCCACCGCCGGCTCCGCCACGCTCTACACCTACTGGCTCGCCTTCGAAATTCACGACCTCTTGAAACTTCGCGCCGGAGCCGCGCGCGGCCTCCGCGAACTCACCATGTTCCCCCTCAACGCCATGCTCTTCCTCGGCACGGCGATGATGACCATCCCGCCGGCATCCCCCATCAAGTCCGCGTACTTTCTCGCCACCGCCGGAGCCGTATTCCTCGCCGGCACGGCGCTGCGCATGAAATGGAAGGCCGCCCTCATTCCCGAGCCTGACCCCATCGCGCGCCTGCTCGCGCAAAGCCACAAGATCGCCGTCAGCTTCGCCACGGCCCTGTTCGGCGGGTCGCTGCATAAACGTTTCGACGGGCCTGCCGCCACCATCGGCATGCTCATGGAAGCCCAGTTGCTCCTCCTCGCCGGCCTCCGCTTCTCAGAACGCTATTTCCGCTACACCGGAGCCGCCGCGTTCCTCGCCGCCATCCTCGGAATGCTCTCCCGCGAAAATGACTTCGGCAAATTGTCTCTGGCCGGACACGTCTTCCCCGGCTGGGTCCCCTACGCCGTCTGCATCGCGGCCCAGCTTTATTTCAACCGCTGGCTCACCCGCGAAGGACCTTACTTCACCTGGGGCGCCGCCCTTCTACTCATCATTTCCGCCGCCGAATTCTCCAATCACACCTGGACCGGCGTCCTTTGGGCTGCCCTCGCCTTTGCCCTCGTCGAAGCCGCCATTCACACCGCCAAGTCCGAATTCCGCTACCAGGCCATGCTCGCCGGCGCGCTCGCCTTCTTCGCCCTCTGGTTCGTCACCCTTTCCGCTCAACCGGCTCACGCTCTCGAAAGCGCCGCCGCCGGAGGCTGCGGGGCGGCCTTCTTCTACCTTGCCGCCTTCCGTCTGCATCGCCGCGCCGAACCAGCCCTCATGCGGGATGCCGCCGCCGTGTTCGCCTCCCTCGTCGCCTCGCTTGCCCTCTGGCAGGCGCTGCCCGCCGTGCTCGTCGCCCCAGCCTGGGGGTTGCTCGGCCTCATCCTCCTCGAAACCGGATTCGCCGCCCGCCTCCGCTACACCGTCTGGCAGGGCCACGCCCAAATCCTCGCCGCCCTCGTCCGCCTGTTCTTCGCCAACTTCCCCGCGCTGTCGGACACCGCCGGCATCTCCCACCGCGTGCTCACCGTGGTCCCGCTGCTCGTTCTGGTCTGGCACGTCTGGCGCCGCTCCAGCGGCGATCCCGAATTTGCCGGCGCCCTGGCCGCCCGCCTCTATTCCTGGGCCGGCATCATCGTGCTCGGCTCCCTTCTCCGCTTCGAAATGGGACGCATGCTCGTCGTCCTCGGCTGGGCCGCGCTCATGGTCCTCCTGCTCCGCCTCGGATGGAAGTTGGCCGTCAAGGACTTCCTCTACCAGGCCTACGCCCTCGCCGCTCTCACCTTCTTCCGGGGCTGGGCCACCAACTTCGATTCCACCGAATCATGGCTCGGCTTCCCCGCCGGCGTCGCCACCGGCGTGCTCACCATCGCCGCCTTCCATGCCGCCGAATTCCTCACCCCGCGCGACAGCGACAGGCCCCGCGCCGCCTTCGCCCTCATGGGCAGCGCCCTGCTCGGCATTCTCCTCTTCTACCAGATCTCCGGCAGCCTGCTCACCATCGCCTGGGGCGCTCAAGCCACCGGCATGATCCTGGCCGGATTCGCCGCCCGTGAGCGTATCCTCCGCCTCGCCGGACTCTCCATGTTCCTCCTCTGCGTCCTCAAGCTGTTCCTCTATGACCTCCGCAATCTCGACACCTTGAGCCGCATCCTCTCCTTCATCGTCCTCGGCCTTGTCCTCATGGGGGCCAGTTGGCTCTACATGCGATTCCGCGAAAAGATCCAGAGGTACCTCTGATGAGCCACCGGTTCTCCGCCCTCCTCGCCGCGCTGCTCCTTGCCGCCGGAGCCGCCCTCACCTGGACCGCGCGCCCGGACCGCGACGTCAACCTGTCCGCCGCCGGCGAACTCTGGGCCGATATCTTTCGCGACGCTGATTCCTTCGGCCTGCGGCTCACCCGGGTCTCCGCCCGGGAAGAAATGGACCTCGGCCGCGGAATCGCCACCCGTCTTGTCCGCGCCCACACCACCGTCCCCATGTGGGAAGTCTACGTCGACGCCGTCGGCCAGTCCGTCGCGCGCCACGCCGAACGGAAAGACATCCGCTACGAATTCCACGTCATCGACGCCCCTGTGCGGAATGCCTTCTCGCTTCCCGGCGGCGAGATCTTCATCTACACCGGCCTCCTCCAGCAGATGAAAAACGAAGCCGAACTCGCCGGCGTCCTCGGCCACGAAATCGCCCACGTCGACCGCCGCCATTGCATCGAGCGCTTTCAATACCAGATGCGGCTCAAGCAACTCGGTCTCGCGGACATCGGCCCCCTTGTTCAAATCGGCCGCGCGCTCCTCGCCGTGGGCTACAGCCAGTACCAGGAGTTGGAAGCCGACAGCGAAGGTCTCCGCATGTCGCTTGCCGAAGGCTACGACCCCAACGGCGTCATCGGCCTCTTCGCCCGCCTCTTCACTGCCGGCGGCCGCGTCCGCGATCCGCGCACCCCGCTCGAGGAAATGTCCCGCATGGCCGGATCCATCCTCACTGACTACTTCCGCTCCCATCCCCCAACCCCGGAGCGCATGCGCCGCCTTACCGCGTTGGTCCGCTCACACTCCGGCATCCGCGTCTACCGCGGCGTCGAAAACCTGCGCAAGAAAACCGCCAGATCACGGCAGGAATTTCCCGGCGAATTCATCCGGCTGTGAGCTCAGTCGCTCATCAGAAAGATCAGCGGCCGCACGTCTTCATACGGTGTCCACTCCCAATACCGCAGCAGGATCGTGTACACCATCAGCCCGGTCTCGCCCTCCCCGAACAGCAGGTATTGAAACGCCTGGCTCATGAGATTCTTTCGCGACAACCCGAGAAAGATTGACGTCGGGTCAATCAGTTCACTCAAATACGCAATCGAATTCGCCACCGCGATCGCCTGCGAGATTTCGATCACATAGTCGTCGCCCTCCGCCCACAGCCGTAGCACCGGTTGCGACACAAACTCACTTCGATTGTCCACCAGGTTCACGTGCACGAACGCCAGCGGTCCCGACAGGGAATAGTACTTCCGGATTTCCGCCGCCTTCTTCTTCCGCATCTCCCGGCTCCGCACCGGAACCAGGTTCACTTTCTTGCCGATGATCTTCGTCCACAACTCGGCCGATTCGTCATTGGCGAATACGAATTCCGTCACCCGCAACTCCGTGGACCGCAACAGCCGGCTGATTCCGCTGATCATCAGCACCATGAATATGAAGATGCTCGAAATGATCAGGCCGTCCGGCCGCTCCCGTACGTTCTCCACCAGCGTGTACAGAAAGATAAGACTCACCACCGAGCAATAGAAGCTCAGCAGTTTATTCTCTTTCCACAGCGCCAGCGACGCCGCGAACGCCGCCGACAGCATCAGCACCAACACCCCCGTCGCGTACGCCCCCGCCTGCGCCTCCACGTTCGCCCGGAACACCACCGTCACCACCACGTCAATGGCGAACAGCACCAGCACCAGCGGCCGCGTAAACGACACCCACCGCGGAGCCATCCCGAACCGCGGCAGATAGCGCGGAATCAGGTGCAGCAATCCCGCCATCGCCGACGCCCCCGCGAACCACAGAATGAAAATCGTCGAGATGTCGTAAATGCTGCCGAACACATTGCCCATGTACTCGTGCGCCAGGTACGCGATCGCGCGTCCGCTCGCCACCCCGCCCAGTTTGTACTCCTCCGGCTTCACCAGCAGCGCCGTCACGAAACTCGACGCAATCAGCATCCCGCTCATGATCAGCGCCGCCGCCGAAAGCAGGTTCCGCGTGTTGTGGATCCTGCCCTTCGGAACCGCCGATTGCTTGTCTTCTTCCCGCCCCTCGATCAGCGGCATCACCGAAACCCCCGTCTCGAATCCGCTCAATCCGAGCGCCAGGCGCGGAAAGATCAGCGTCGCCGCGATCATCAGTTGCGTCCAGTCCCCATGCATCCGCAGCGCGTTCTTCCAGTCCGGAATCAGGTTTGGATGGCGCGCGATCTCCACCGCGCAAAACAGCAGCACGATCAGGTTGAGGAACAGGTAGGGAACCGCCACCAGCGTCGCCAGCCCGATCGCCTCCTGAAACCCCATCAGGAACACCACCGCCAGCAACAGCAGCAGACCCAGCGTGATCTCCATGTGCGATTCGCCCAGCAGCGCCTTGAGATAGGGATTCTCGATGATATGCTGCGTGGCGTCCGCCGCCGACAAGGTCATCGTGATCACGAAGTCCGTCGCCGCGAACCCCAGCAGCGCCAGCACCAGGATCTTCCCCCACCATCCGTGCAGCAGGTTCTCGAGCATCGCGATCGAGCCTTGCCCGGCGTACGATCGCTTCGCCACCTGCGCATATACCGGCAGCGCGCAGCACAGCGTCACCAGCACCAGGATCGCCGTCGCAATCGGAGCAATCGCGCCCGCCGCCAGCAGCGCGATCCCCGGCTGATATCCGAGAGTGGAAAAGTAATCAACGCCCGTCAGCCACAGCACGCGGTACCAGGGATGGGATTCATGCTCATGGGACTCCTCATCGTCCATCCTCCCCCCGTGGTGCAGCCAGCCCCGAAACCCGCTTACCGCCTCCGGTTCAGTCTCGCTCGTGGGAAGAAATCCCCCGACGCGCCTCAACTTTGTCCCCATCCGGCCCCCCGCTTCGATATTAGACGTCGAACAGTTCCAGTGTCTTGTCCAACGATGTCAGCGGATCGCCGAGCGGTGTATATTCATGCGCGACGAAGCCCTGATAGCCCAGATCCGCAATCGCCCGCGCGATTCCGCGATAGTGCATCTCCTGCGTGTCGTCCATCTCGTGCCGTCCGGGATTGCCCGCCGTGTGAAAATGCCCCAGGTACTGGAAATTGTCCCGGATCGTACGGATGATATCGCCCTCCATGATCTGCATGTGATAGATGTCATAGAGCAGTTTCATCCGCGGCGAACCCACCCGCTTGCACACCTCCACGCCCCAGGCCGTATGGTCGCACTGATAGTCCGGGTGGTTCACCTTGCTGTTGAGCAACTCCAGGCAAAGAGTCACTCCCTTGTCCTCCGCCTGCGGAATCACCTTCTTCAGAAACGTGACGCAATTGCTCATCCCCTCTTCATCGGATAGCCCGCGCCGGTTCCCGGAAAGAATAATCACGTTCGGGGCGCCGGCTTTCGCCGATTCGTCAATTGCCCGCCGGATCTGCGGTTCGATCGCCGCGTGATTCTCCTTGTGATTGATGTTGTCCGTGAGTTGCCCCCCGCCCTGCACCATGGCCGGCGTCAACCCGTATTTCTTCAGCGTGGCGAATTCTTCCGGACGCACCAGGTCAAACCCGAGCACGCCCCGCTTGGACGCTTCGCGGCACATCTCGTCCAGGCTCAGCTTGTTTCCTCTCCCGAAAACTCCCCGCGTGAGGGATTGCTTGAGGCGCCCCTTTCGGGCCGCCGGAAGGGAAGCCGCGGACATCATCGCCGCCGCCCCCGCCTTGAACAAATCTCTGCGTCGCATCGGTTTTATGGTAACAACACGGGATTGCTAATGTAGACAAATGGGCTTTGCTTTGTGGATGCGCGACGGTCTTTCCTGGGCCATGGGAACCCACGAATACCGGCCCATGGGTGTAGCCATCATCAGCGCCTCGGACTGCTTCCAACCTCGCGACTTCCACCCCCGCCGCCAGTTGCCCTCCCGCGACCGCGCCGCCTTCCTTGGCTTCTACGCCTCCATCGCCCACCTCAACCGGGAACTCGAACGCCGCCGCCACCCGCGCGTGGGCCGGAAAACAACACGCCCGCGCAACTCCATGGCCATCATTTGAAGCCAGTGACCGGGGATAATCAAAAGAAATGACACCTTCCGTCCCAGCCGCATTCCTGCTCAGCGCCCTTTGTCTCTCCGCGCAAGACCGTCCCGGACTCTTCTTCCGCGAGGACTGGAAGGAAACTCCCGCCGCCACCCCCATCACCCAGTCGCACGTCGCCAACCCAAACCTCATTCTTTCCCTCCACGGACCCGGCAAAGCGGGCGTCAAGAAAAGCCATCACGACAAGCCCGCCGACGATCCCTACTACGTCTGGTCCGGAACCGCCGAAGCCAATTGGGCCGTTTCCCTGCGCCATGCCTCGCGGGACGCCGACCTCCGCGGCCTGGCGAAGATCCGCTGGCGCTCGAAACAAGCCGGATTCCGTTACCTTCGCCCCATCCTCCATCTCGCCGACGGCACGTGGCTCGTCGGCGACGCCGCCGATGGCCCCTCCTCCGATTGGCGCGAGCGCGAGTTTCCCATCGCCGATATCCACTGGCGCAAGCTCGACATCGCCACGGTCGTCGAAGGCAAGTGGGTCGACCGCCCCGACCTCAGCCGGGTCACCGAAATCGGCTTCACTGACCTCATGCGCGGCGGCCAGAGCGACGCCTGCTCCCGCCTCGATTGGATCGAAGTCTACGGCCTCCCGGTGGCCCGCAAGCCGTGAAGCTGATCCTCCAACTTTACATGCGCCCCTTCACCGGGATGAGCCGCATTCTCGATGAAGGCCGTCTCCTCAACGCCCTCCTCCTCGCCGCCGGAACCGGAATCCTGCTGCAACTTGCCGGCGGCGTCCGCACCCTCCTCCCCCTGACCGCCTTCTTCGCCATCGCCACTCTCGCCTTCGTCTTCGTTCCCACCGCCATCCTCGCCGCCAATCTCCTCGGCGGATTCGGTGGAGTCTCCGTCGTCTTCCAGCGTGAATATCTCGCCGTGCTTGTCTGCGCCATCATGGGTTGGTCGGCCGCCTTTCTTCCCCTCGCTCTTCTCCAGATTCTGCTCCGCAACCTGCGCATCCCTCTCCCGCTCGCCGCCGCCCTGACGTTGTGGCTTCTGGCCTCCCTCTACTTCCTCTTCCTTGCCGCCTCCGCCTTGCGCACCGCCATGGGAGCCACCATGGCGCAGGCCGCCATCGCCTGCATCCTCGCCGTCATCGCTTCCATCCTCGGCGTCGCCATCGCCTCCTTCACCCGGGGGATGCTCTACTACCTCGCCTCCCCGTTTTTCCTCTATTACGCCTACCGTATCTTTGCATCCGACGTGCAATTCCTCGGCGCCGGCCTGCGCAGCCGCCAGAACCTCCGCCGCCACCTCGAAGCCGCCGCCGTCAACCCTCACGACGCCGACGCCCAGTATCAACTCGGCCTCATCTACCAGCTGCGCCGCCAATGGAATGAGGCCGAGGCCCGCTTCCGCCGCGCCGTCGAAATCGACCCCGAGGAGATCGACTCCCTCTATCAACTGGCCCGCATCGCCCGCCGCCACGGCAGACTCGACGAGGCCTCCTCTTACCTCCAGCGCGTTCTCACCCTGAATGACCGCCATTCCCTCCACGAAGCCTGGCGCGAACTCGGAGCCCTCGAATTCCAGCGCAACCGCCTTCCCCAGGCCGAACAGGCCCTCCACGCCTTCATCGAGCGCCGCGAATACGATCCCGAAGGCCTCTACTGGTATGGCAAGGTCCTGCGCTCCCTTGGCCGCGACCGCGAAGCCAGGGATGCCTTCCAACGCGCCATCGACGCCGTCAGGACAATGCCCTCCCACCGCAAGGCCGAAGTGCGCCAATGGGGAGGCCAGGCCGCTTCCGAACTGCGCGCCCTTCGCTCCTGACGCCAACTTCGCCTGTTGGCCCGAATTGAAATATTTCGCTTGTATTTGACTCCTCGCTCTGGTACATATCTCAAAACAAGAATAAAGGTCTTTCTCCAAAGGACCGATATTTGCTCGTGCGGAGCGCGGCGGCTATTGCGGCTCCAATCGGCGCCCCTGCCCGCGGGTCCCACGAGCGAAGCGAGGAGTAACGGTTATGAGGATGATGGCTGGCAGGCGGGAATCCGCCCCGAGCGGGGCTTCCGCTTTTTCACATTACCGCGCCAAACTAATCGAAAAACGCCAGGACTTGATGGCGGCCATGGGCTTGAAATTCGACGTCATGGCCGGACAGGGCCGCGTTGCCGAAGATGATCAGGCGCGGATCTCGCATGAGGAGTTCATCAGCCTGCGCCTCAACAAACTCGGCCATGACGTCCTGAAACTCGTCAACGAAGCTCTCGACCGCCTCGACAACGAAGACTACGGCGCATGCCTCCGCTGCGAACAACCTATCGCACCGCGTCGCCTGGAGGTCCTTCCTTGGGCGAAGTATTGTGTCCGCTGCCAGGAAAAACTCTCCTCGCGGCATTGCGGCGCGGAAGAACCCGATCTCGCCGCCGCCGGCGCCCGCTGAGCTGCTACAAGGCCAGGTCCAGGTACCGCGCCACGGCTTCGATGCCCCGATAGAAGTTCGGCAGGTACAACTTTTCGTTCGGCGCATGCAGATTGTCGTCCGGCAGGCCGAAACCCATCATCACGCTCGGAATCCCCAGGGATTGATCGAAGGCGCCCACAATCGGAATCGACCCGCCGCTGCGCACATACACGGTTTCGTTGCCGAACACCTCCGTCATTGCCTGCGCCGCCGCCCGGATGAACCGGTTGTCCGGATTCACCAGCGACGGCGCCGCGCCATGCAGATACCGGAACTCGGCCGTAACCCCCTTCGGGCACGCCGCCGCCACCGCCGCCTGAATCTGCGCCACGGCCTCTTCCGGACGCTGGTCCGCCACCAGACGGGCGCTCACCTTGGCCAAAGCCTGCGCGGGAATCACCGTCTTGGCGCCCTCGCCGGTAAACCCTCCACGAATGCCGTGCACCTCGAGCGTGGGACGCGCCCATAGCCGGTCGAACAACCCGTATTCCGCCTCCCCGGTCAGTGCGATGACACCCATCTCCTCGTCGCGGTATTTCTTCTCGTCAAACGGCAGCCGCGCCCAGGCTGCGTGCTCCGCCTCCGCCGCCGGCCGCACCCTGTCATGGAAGCCGGGAATCCGGATATGCCCCTCCCGGTCCTTCAATGCGCACAAGATCTCCGCAACAGCCATCAGCGGATTCGGAGCCGCGCCCCCGTATACTCCGGAATGCAGATCCTGCTTCGCTCCCTTCACCACCAGTTCTCCGTACACGATGCCGCGCAGTCCGATACAGAGCGTGGGCAGTTCCGGCGCGAACATCTCCGTGTCGCAGATCACCGCCGCGTCAGCCGTCAGACGCGGGGGCTTGGATGCCACGTAACGCTCGATGTGCTCGCCGCCCACCTCCTCCTCGCCCTCGATGAGGAACTTCACGTTCACCGGCAACGACCCGCGCACCGCCATCACCGCCTCGACAGCTTTGATGAGGATCAGAGTCAGACCCTTGTCATCAGCCGCCCCCCGCGCGTAGATGTTCTCCCCCCGAACGGCAGGCTCGAACGGCGGCGAGACCCACTCCTCCAGCGGTTCGGCCGGCTGCACGTCGTAGTGTCCGTAAAAGAGTAGCGTCGGCTTCCCCTTCGCTCCCAGCCACTCCCCGTACACCAGTGGATTCCCTTCCCCTTCGATCAGTTCCACGCCCTCCATTCCCGCCTGGCGAAGCTTGCCCGCCACGAACTCCGCCGCCCTCCGGATGTCTCCCTTGTGCTCCGGCAGTGTGCTGATGCTCGGAATGCGCAGGAACTCCTTCAGTTCTTCGAGGTAACGTCCCCGGTTCTCCGTAAAATAAGACATATTGCTCCTTTTTCAATCAGCGCCCGGCGCTGGCCATCGGGAAGTAGTGCTCGAGAATCGACTCAGCCCTTTGCCCTGAGCGCGCCATCCCTTCCGCGCCGCGCTGGCATAACCCGACTCCGTGGCCATGGCCCTTGCCGCGAAGAATTACCCCGGCCGAAGTACGCTCCCACGCGTAGTCGTTTGAAGCCACGCTGCTCCACCCGAAACGCCGCGCCAGTTCCAACCGGGCCGCCTCTGTCCGCTCCACCGCCCACACCGGGAGCCTCGCCTCCCATTGCTCCGGGCGCCGCGCGCACGCCTCGCAAGCCACCGCGAAGAAGGGATACGAGCCCCCGTCCATTCCCACATCGGAGGCGGCGAACGTGCGCCCTCCGCAACTGCCGAAATAGAGCGCCCGCACGATGCCGCCATGATAGAACAGAACCTGTCCTCGAGTTTCGCGAGCAGCGGATTCCGCCTCCGAAACCGGCTCCTTCAGCACCTGGCAATGCGTCGTGTCGCAAAAATCGAAGTCATTGTGCCTGCCACCCGCGGCGTAGTAGGAGCGCGCCGCCACCGCCAGCGCCTTCAGCGCCTCGGGTAAGGCATGCGGCATCTCGGACGCCGCCACCACCGCCACCGCGCGTTCCCGGTCCATGGTGACCACCACGCACAGGACGCCTTCCCGCGCAGTGATCTCGAGCCTCCCTTCGTAGGCCCGGCTGATCTTGCCCGCGATGCTGACCCGCGCCCGCGAGCCTGACGCGGCCAGCCTCGGCCCCCGCCGCTCGCGTCCGCCCACGGTGACCGCGACCTGGTTCCCCAGCGCCTTCACTTCCGCGGCGTCATGCAGTTCAATGCGCTCCCCGCCGATCTCAATGCCCTTCGCCGCCAGTGTAACCGCCGCCGGGCGAAACAGCCCCAGGACGCCGATGCGCACCTGCGCCCCCCAAATCGGGAGCGCGGTGAGCAGAGCAATCCTGAAGACGCGTTTCACACGCCTTTTGCCGCCGCCACTTCGGCCGGGACGCCGTTTACCGTAAGGGCGGTTCCCGGCTTGGCGTGCTCCGTCCGCACGTAGGCGAAGGCAATGCACTTGTGAAGCGCGGGCGAATATGCGGCCGGCATTGTTTTGCCAACCGCCGTTTCCCCAGCCTTGACGTCGCTGTCCGCGGGAGGCGGTTCCGTACCCTCGACATACAAGGGCACAAGCAGGCGGTGTACCGCCCCGCGCGAACGCACCCGCTCGATGATCTCCTGCCCGAGATAGCAGCCTTTGTTGAAGTGCACCGCATGGAGAAGCTGCGTTTCATGCACCAGGCTCTTCTCGGTAATGTCGTCGCCGAAGCGCGGATGGAAATGCTCAAGGCGCGCCACCCGCGCCTCCTCCGCGCTTGCCGCCACGGCGCCTGACGCTTCCAGTTGTGCGATGAGGGCCGCCTTTTCCGCCGGCGGCACATAGATGCGCCCTCCGGCGCCGCCGGTCGCCGTGAACGGAGCGCGAATCCCGCCCTGCGTCCGAGCCAACACCGCCTCGCTCCGCGGCCCCTCGACGCCGATGGCGGCCAGGTCCTCGCGCGCGTCTTCGAGCGTCACATCGTCGGCGATGATGTACTTGTTCAGATGCCGGAACAGCGGCTCGTGCGCCTCGGGCTCCGTATCGAGCAGGAAGTAGTCCTCGAGCGCCAGCAATTGCACATCGCCCTGAATGCGGCCCTGCGCATTCAGGAAGAATGCGTAGCAGGAATCGCCCGGCGCCATCTGCTTAATATGATTGGTTGTCATGGCGTGCAGCAGCCGCGCCCGGTCCTTACCCAGCGCCCTGAACCGGCCGCGTCCGCTCAGATCGAGCCACGCCGCGCCTTCCCGTAATGCTTCGTATCCTGTCATCTATCTCATTGACCTCAAATAAGCCGAAATCGCCAGAATCAACAGCCCGCTGATCGCCACTCCCGTCAACTGCCGCGTCCGCTTCGCGGGCGCCACGCCCACTTTTCCGAACAGCAGCGAGACGGCGATCACGTGCAGCGCCAGCAGCATCTTGATGCCGAACCACATGTGGTAGCCCGCGGGCAATCCTCCCGGCAGAATGGACCTGCGGTACAGATTGAACAGGCCGGAAGCCACCAGGGCAACCACAACGGCCATCACCAGTCCGCGCATCCGGTCCGCGACACGATCGGCGAGTTCTGTTTTTTCGCTCTCTCCCATGCAATCCATGGCCGGCGCCAGCGCGAACCGCGCGTACAGCACCCCGCCGGCCAGGAATGCCATCGATGCAATGTGCATCCAGCGCGATAACAGCGCTATCATGTCCATACTTGAAGTATACGTCCAGATTATGATCCACGAGATTCTGCCGGTCGGCATGCTGCGGTGCAATTGCTCCATCTTCGGCGATGAAAATTCGCGCGAAGCCCTTGTGATCGACCCCGGCGACGACATCGGCGGCATTCTCGCCATTCTCGACAAACACCAACTCCACGTGAAGGCAATCGTCATCACGCATGCCCACATCGATCACATCGGCGGCGCCCACAAGCTGAAGACAGCCACCGGCGCGCCCGTATGGATGAACCGCAACGACCAGGAATTGTACGGCCATCTCGAAATGCAGGCCGGCTGGCTCGGAATACCAACTCCGGAACAGACCGAAATCGACCATCAGGCCAGAGAGGGCGACACTCTCGAATTGGGGCCGGCCGAATTTCACGTGCTCGATACTCCAGGCCACACGCCGGGAAGTCTCTGCCTGTGGATCCCGGCCGAAAACAAGCTGGTTGCCGGCGACACGCTGTTCCGCGAATCCATCGGCCGCACGGACCTGCCCGGCGGCGACTTCGGCAAGATTCTCGCCTCGATCCACACGAAACTTCTGGTGCTTCCCGATGACGCCGTCGTCATCCCCGGCCACGGCCCCAGCACCACGATCGGGCACGAGCGTGCCAGGAATCGGTTTCTGTAAGCCGCTATTTTGTTAACCTGAACAAGGTGTATTCCAACCTTTACGACATTGAGCCGGGCAACGACAGTCCGGAGATTGTCCGGATGATCGTGGAGATCCCCCGGAACTCGGCCAACAAGTACGAGTACGACGCGAAACTCGGCCTTTTCCGCATGGACCGCGCGCTTTATTCGCCGCTCCACTACCCCGGCGACTACGGTTTCATTCCCGGAACGCTCGCCGAGGACGGCGACCCGATGGACGTACTCGCCCTGGTGCAGGAGCCGAGCTTCACCGGCTGCGTCTTCGAAGTGCGTCCCGTCGGCATTCTGCTGATGGAGGATAACGACGAGCGCGACCAGAAGATTCTCGCCGTGCCGACCCGCAATCCGCGCTATGACCAGATCCATACGATGGACCAGATCTTCCCGCACGTGCGGAGGGAGATCGAGCACTTCTTCACCATCTACAAAGAACTCGAAGGCCGCGTGACGAGGATGCAGGGATGGGGCGGCCCGGCGGATGCGCGCAAGGCCATTGTCGAGAGCCGCAAAGCCTACCTCGAGAAAAAGGCCGCGGAAAACCCCGCCGGCGAGTAATCAGGCGGCTCACAATCTCCACCGTCCGGCGCCTGCGCCGTGCGCCAACAGTGTACCACCCAGCCCAAGGCGTTTCTCACTCCGGAGGAATACCTCGAGCGGTAGTTCTTCGGGCATTCCTCTCTATTTTACAGGGCAGGCGAAGATGATCAGGTTGCGGAAAGGTTCCGGACATTCGCTTCATTCCAACCTTGCTTGCGATATGATAATCGCTGCCTCAGGATAGTACCCCATGAAACGATCCATCACTCTCCAGATCAACGGAAAGACACATACGGACGAGGTGGAGCCGCGTCTGCTTCTCATCCACTACCTGCGCGAAGTGGCGGGGCTGACGGGACCTCATATCGGATGTGAAACCTCATTGTGCGGCGCCTGCACCGTAACGGTGGACGGCAAGGCCGTGAAGTCGTGCACGATGTTCGCGGTTCAGGCCGACGGCAGGGATGTGGTGACCATCGAGGGGCTGGCCTCGAATGGAGACCTGCATCCGTTGCAGACGGCCTTTTGGGAAGAGCACGGGGCGCAGTGCGGTTACTGCACGCCGGGAATGATCATGGCGTCGAAGCAGCTTCTGGAGCGGATTCCGCATCCGGGCGAGGAAGAGATCCGGCATGGCGTCAAGGGGAACCTCTGCCGGTGCACGGGGTATCAACACATCGTCAACGCGGTGAAGGCCGCGGCCGCGAAGATGGGAGCGTAATCATGGCGAGCACAGTCACGAAGACCGAGGTGCTGTTCGGGAAGAAGATGAAGCGGAAGGAAGATCCGCGTCTGATTACCGGAACGGCCACGTATGTGGACGATATACAGATGCCGGGGATGCACCATGCGGTGATCCTGCGCAGTCCGTATGCGGCGGCGCGGATCAAAGGCATTGACGCCAGGGGGGCGTTGGAGTTGCCGGGCGTGGCGGCGGTGTTCACGGGAGCGGACGTGAAGGACGTGGGTCCGGTGCCGTGCGGAGCTTCGCTGCCGGGGCTGCGGGTGCCGCACCACCATGTGCTCGCGCAGGACCGGACGTACTTCGTGGGGCATCCGGTGGCGGTGGTGGTGGCGACGGACCGCTACATCGCGCGCGACGCCGTGGACCGGATCGAAGTGGATTGGGAACCGCTCGAGGCGGTGGCGGAGCCGGAGAAGGCGCTCGAAGCGGGGGCGCCGGCAGTGCATCCGCAATGGCCCGATAACAAGGCATTCGACTACCACCAGGAGCACGGTGAAGTGGACAAGGTGTTCGCCGAGGCCGATGTGGTGGTGAAGCAGCGGATCACGAGCCAGCGGCTGATTCCCTGCGCGATGGAGACGCGCGGGGTGGTGGCGGAGTGGAAGAGCGGCGAGAAGTCGCTGACGATCTACACTTCCACCCAGATTCCGCACCTGATGCGAAGCCTGGTGGCGGGGATGCTGGGCATTCCCGAAAACAGGCTGCGGGCGGTGGCGCCGGAAGTAGGCGGCGGGTTCGGCAGCAAGCTGAACGTCTATGCGGAAGAAGCGCTGATGGGCTTCGTGGCGATGAAGACCGGCAAGCCGGTGAAGTGGATCGAGTCGCGGCGGGAGAACATGCTGGCGACCACCCATGGCCGCGGCCACGTGGACTACTATGAGATCGCCGCGAAGAAAGACGGGACGATTGTCGGGATCAAGCTGAAGCTCATCCAGGATGTGGGGTCGTATCACCAACTGCTGACGCCGGCGATTCCGACGCTGTCGGTGCTGATGATGCCCGGGGTTTACAGGTGCCAGAACATCCGCGCGGATATTGTGGGGGTGTTTACGAACTGCGTGCCGACGGATGCCTATCGCGGCGCGGGGCGGCCGGAAGCGATGCACGGAATCGAGCGGATGGTGGACATCCTGGCGGCGGAGATGAAGATGGACCCGGCGGAGTTGCGGTTGAAGAATTTCATTCAGCCGGAGGAGTTTCCGTACGCGACGGCGACGGGGCTGACGTATGACAGCGGCGACTATGCAAAGCCGCTGAAGAAGGCGCTGGGGATTGCCGGGTACGCGGCGCTGCGGGAGGAGCAACGGGCGGCGCGGAGCGCGGGGCGGCTGATGGGGATCGGGCTTTCGACGTACGGCGAGATCTGCGCGATAGGACCGTCGCCGGCGACTCCGGCGGGAGGGTGGGAGAGCGCGACGGTACGGATTGAGCCTTCGGGGAAGGTGACGGTGCACACGGGGTGCTCGCCGCACGGGCAGGGCGAGGAGACGACGTTCGCGCAGATAGCGGCGGATGAACTGGGGGTGGATTTCGACGATATCATCGTGCTGCACGGCGATACGGCGATTGTGCAGTACGGCATCGGGACGTTCGGGTCGAGGGGGACGGCGATCGGCGGAACGGCAATGTACTTCGCCATTCAAGAGCTGAAGGCGAAGATCAAGCGGTTTGGAGCGATGATGCTCGATTGCGACGATGTCACCTTTTCGGGAGGCCGGTGCGTGTGCGACAAGACGGGCAAGAGCGTGAGTATCCAGGAAATTGCCGCGGCGTCGTACCGGGCGATGAAGCTGCCTCCGAAAACGGAACCGGGGCTGGTGGCGACCTACTTCTGGGAACCGCCGAACTTCACGTTCCCGTTTGGAGCGCACGTCGTGGTGACCGAGGTGGACAAGGAGACCGGAGATATCGAGGTCAAGAGGTACGTGGCGGTGGACGATTGCGGAAAGATCATCAATCCGCTGGTTGTGGCGGGGCAGATCCATGGCGGCGTGGCGCAGGGCTTGGGGCAGGCGCTTTACGAGGAAGCGGTTTACGACGACAGCGGGCAGTTGATGACGGGGGAGTTCATGGACTACTGCGTACCGAAGTCGACGATGATGCCGTGGATCGAGGACAGCAATACGGAGACTGCCACGCCGGTAAATCCGCTGGGGGTCAAGGGAGTGGGCGAGGCGGGGACCATCGGCTGCTCGCCGGCGGTAGTGAACTCGGTGGTGGACGCGTTGAGCCCGCTGGGCGTGCGGCATATCGACATGCCGATGAACCGGGAAAAGATCTGGAAGCTGGTACAGGGAGGCGCGGCATGATTGCGCAGAACTTCGAATATGAGACTCCATCGACGCTCGAAGAGGCGCTGGAACTGCTGGCGGACGGAGCGAAGGCGCTGGCCGGGGGAATGAGCCTGATTCCGCTGATGAAACTGCGGCTGGCGGTTCCGGAGAGGGTGGTGGATCTGCGGCGCGTGCCGGGTTTGAACTCCATCCGGGTGGCGGAGGGGCAACTGCACATCGGGGCGATGGTGACGCACTACGAATTGGAATCCACACCGCTGGTCCGGAGGAGCAGCCCGCTGCTGGCGGCGGCGGCGGCTTCGATCGGGGACGTGCAGGTGAGAAACCTGGGGACGCTAGGGGGAAGCATCGCGCACGCGGACCCGGCGGCGGACTACCCGGCGGCGCTGCAGGCGCTGGAGGCGGTGATCCGGATTGCGGGCAAGGGTGGAGAGCGGGCGGTGAGCGCGGCGGAGTTCTTTGTGGACACGTTCACGACGGCGCTGGAGCCCGGGGAGTTAGTGGTGGAGGTGAGCGTACCCGTGGAAGCGGCGGGGACCGGCGTGAGGTATGAGAAGTGTGAACAGCTTGCTTCCGGGTTTGCGTTGGTGGGCGTAGCGGCGCGAGTGGCGAAGAAAGGCGGCAAGGTGTCGATGGCGCGGGTGGGGGTGACGGGTCTGGCCGGGAGCAGTTACCGGGCTAAGAACGTGGAGGCGCTGCTGGAGGGCACAACGGGCAGCGCGCAGGATGTGACGCGGGCCGCGGCGGCGGTGGCCGAAGGCAAGGAAGCGAACAGCGATATCCATGCATCGGCGGACTACCGGGCGCACCTGGCGCGCGTGTACACGGCGCGGGCTCTGCGGGCGGCGCTCGGGACGGCGGGGTAAGGGGGCGTGAAAATCCATGGTTCGCACCGCCTGCCGGTAGGGCGGGAACGGGCGTACGCTTTGTTGCAGGACCCGGAGATTCTGGCGGCGTGCATGCCGGGCTGCGAAGCCCTGGTGAAGGTGGACGAGGACCTTTACGAGATGAAGATGAAGATGGCGCTGGCGGCAATCTCGGGGCAGTTCGCGGGCAAGGTTCGGATAGGAGACCGGAACCCGGTGGAGAGCTTCCGGCTGATTGTGGAGGGGACGGGGAAGATCGGGTTCATGAAGGGTGAGGGGCTGCTGCGCCTGCGCGAGGAAGGCGCGGAGACAGAGGTGGCCTACGAGGGGGATGTGCATGTAGGGGGCACCATCGCCTCGGTGGGGCAGCGGCTGCTCGATACGACGTCGAAGATGCTGATCAAGCGATTTTTCGGCAGGTTGGGCGAGCGAGCTCAGTAAGGGTGAGGATCATGTTAAGACCGTAGCCACCGTGAACAGGATCTCAGGATACCGCCGTCATTGCGCGTGATGTGAAGGAAGACGGCGCGGTCTTCCAAATGGAGGCGCCGGCAGCGGCTCGGACCGTATTTCCACGCGCTGGTCCGGCGCCGGTCCTTCAAATTTAAGATTTCAAGGGAGTTCCGCTGTCCGCTTTTTTGGCCCGGCGGTTTCCGGCCGGAGGGCCGGGGCTGATCTTGCCCAGGACGGCCGGGTGGGAGGCTCCGGTGGCGGAGGGGAGGTTGGAGGGGCGGCCGTGCCAGGTTTCGTAGGCGAGGACGGCAAAGGCGATGGCTTCCTTGGCGCCGGGATCGACGCCGAATTCGGCGCTGGAGTGGATGGAGAGGTTGGGCAGTTCGGAGGCGAGGAGGTTGAGGACGAACCGGTTGTGAACGCCTCCGCCGGAGACGACGAGATCATGGACGGGCATGACAGGCATGACGTGGCGGCGGATGCCGAGGGCGATGGTGGAGGCGGTGAGGGCAGCGGCGGTGGCGACAAGGTCTTCCATGGGCAAACGCGTGCTCACGAGGTGTTCGACGAATTCCTCGCCGTATTCCTCGCGGCCGGCGCTTTTCGGGGGCTGCCTGCGGAAGAAGGGGTCGCGTAGAAGAATGCGCAGGAGCCAACGGCTGATCTTGCCTCCGCGGGCGATGACGCCGTCGCGGTCATACCGGCGCGCACCGCGAGTGTGAATGCTGACCAACTGATCCATCACCATGTTCCCGGGGCCGGTGTCGAAGGCGATGACTTTGGAAGGCGGGGCGGAAGCAGGGATGGCGGTGAGGTTGGCGATGCCGCCGATATTGAGGGCGACGCGGCCACGCTTGCGGTGGCGGAACAGGAGGTAATCGACGCAGGGGACAAGCGGGGCTCCCTGGCCTCCGGCGGCCATGTCGCGCGGGCGGAAATCGGAGACGACGGGGACGGAGAGGCGTTCGGCGAGGACGCTGCCGTCGCCGATCTGAAGGGTGCAATTGAGACGACAGCCGAGGAAGCGCGTGGGGTCGGCGATGTGGAGAATGGTCTGGCCGTGGCAGCCCACAAGCTGGAGGGACCGAAGGGGGATTCCAGCCTTCAGGCAGAGGCCGCGAACGGCTTTGGCGTAGAGTTCCGGCAGGAGGAAGTGGAGCAAGCCGATTTGGGCGGTGTGGGTACCGGCATTAGAGACGGCGAGCAGGGCTCCGCGGACGGCCTGGGAGTAAGGGGTGGTGGAGTGCGCGAGGGTGGTTACCTTCTTGTTCCAGCCCTGCCCGGTGATCTCGACGATGGCGACATCAATGCCGTCGAGCGAGGTGCCACTCATGATACCGGCGATGATCAAAGGCCCTTCAGCTCCTTCTGGAGATCGGCGAGAAGCTGAAGCGCATCGATGGGGCGGATCTGATCGAGATTGAGGTGGCGGATGCGGCCGGCGATGTGGTAATTGACGGGCTCGAAGAGCTGAATCTGCAAGGGAGAGCGGCGGGCTTTGGGGCTGAGTTCACCACTCATCTGATGTTCCGTTTTCTCGTGCAGGGCGAGAATTTCCCGGGCGCGCGCGATGACGGATGGTGGCAACGCAGCGAGGCGGGCCACTTCGATCCCATAGCTCTTATCGGCGGAACCGGGCAAAACCTTGCGGAGAAATACAATCTGATCGCCGGATTCCTTCACGGCGACTTGCAGGTTCGTGACGCCTTCGAGTTGATCGGAAAGTTCGGTTAACTCATGGTAATGGGTGGCAAAGAGGGTCTTGGCGCGGATGCGGCCGTGGAGATGCTCGATGACCGCCCAGGCGAGCGACATGCCGTCGAAGGTGGCGGTGCCGCGGCCGACTTCGTCGAGAACGATGAAACTGGTGGGGGTGGCGGTGTTGAGGATGGCGGCGGTTTCGGTCATCTCGACCATGAAGGTGGAGCGGCCGCGGGCGAGGTTATCGGAAGCCCCGACGCGGGTGAACACACGGTCGGTGAGAGGCAGGATGGCGGACTCGGCGGGGACGAAGGACCCCATCTGAGCGAGGACGATGAGGAGAGCGCACTGGCGGAGGTAGGTGGACTTGCCTCCCATGTTGGGTCCGGTGATGACGCCGATGAATTTACCCGCGGGGTCGAGGTAGACATCGTTGGGGATGAAGCGGGAGGCGTCGCGGGAGGCGAGTTTCTCAATGACGGGATGGCGGGCGGCGACGGCGTGCATGAGGCCGGCGGGGGAAAATTTCGGGCGGCAATACCGGTTTTCGGCGGCGACCTGGGCGAGGGCGGCCGCGACGTCGAGTTCGGCGACGGCGGCGGCGGTGAGGCGGATGCGGGCGGCTTCGGCGGCGGCGAGGGAGCGGAGACGGGAGAAGAGGCCGTGTTCGATGGCGAGCATGCGCTCCTCGGCCTCGAGGATTTTGACCTCGAGTTCCTTGAGTTCGGGAGTGGTGAAGCGCTCGGCGTTGACGAGGGTCTGTTTGCGCTCGTAGTCCGGCGGAGCGAGGTGAAGGTTCGCCTTGGAGATCTCGATGTAGTAGCCGAAGACGTTGTTGAAGCGTACTTTGAGGGAGGCAATGCCCGTGCGGGCGCGTTCGCGCAGTTCGATCTGGGCGATGTACTGTTTGCTGTTGCGGGAGATGTCGCGCAATTCGTCAAGGGCGGGATCGACGCCATCGCGGATGACACCGCCGCCGGCGAGGGAGACGGGAGGCTCGGCGGTGATGGCGTTAAGGATGGCGTCGCGGACTTCGGCGGCGCCGTCAAGGCGCGAGGCGATTTCGGCAAGCCGTCCGGCGAAGGGGGCACAGACTTGCCGGAGGGCAGGGACGGCGGAGAGAGACACGCCGAGGGCGCGTAGTTCCCTGGGGTTGGCGGTTCCGAGGGTGACCTTGGAGAGGAGACGCTCGAGGTCGAGGATGGAGCCGAGGATCTTGCGAAGTTCGCCGCGCTCGATGCTCGATGTCAGCAAGGACTGGACGGAGTCGAGACGGGCTTCGATCTCGGGAAGGTGGAAGGCGGGGCGCAGAAGGCGGCGGCGAAGCAGGCGGGCGCCCATGCCGGTGAGAGTTTCATCGAGGACATGGATGAGAGTGCCTTCCTTCCAGCCATCGGCGAAGAGTGGTTCGAGGAGTTCGAGGTTGCGCACGGTGGCGGCATCGAGGATGAGTGAATCAGAACGGTCGTACCAGGTGGGGCGGTCGAGGTGGTCCAGCGTGGATTTCTGGGTCTCGCGGGCATAGTGAAGGATGGCGGCGGCGGCTCCGATGGCGAGAGGGCGCGCGGCGAGGCCGCAGCCGTCAAGGCTCATCAGATGGAAGTGATCCTGAAGGGAGCGCCGCGCGTAGTCGAAGGCGAAAACCCAGTCGTCGAGGGGGGTGAGGCAGATCTTGTTTGCGGGAGAGGGAGCGGCTCCGGCGGAGGGGAAGAGGATTTCCCGGGGGTTGAGAGCCTCGAGGGCGGCGGGGAGATCGGCGGCGGCAAGTTCGGTGGCGCGGAACTCGCCGGTGGAGAGATCGACGTAAGCGAATCCGGCGGCTTCGTGATGAATGAGGGAGGCGGCGAGGTAGTTGTTCTCCTTGGGACGGAGGACTCCGGATTCCGTGGTGGTGCCCGGGGTGACGACGCGGGCGATTTCGCGTTTCACCAGTTTCTTGGCGAAGCGTGGGTCTTCCACCTGCTCGCAGATGGCGACGCGGTAGCCCTTGTGGATGAGTCTCGCGAGATAGGACTCGGCGGAGTGATGGGGGACGCCGCACATGGGGATGGGCTGGCCTTTTTCCTTGTTGCGGCTGGTGAGAGTGATTTCGAGTTCGCGGGCGGCGGTGACGGCGTCGTCGTAGAACAACTCATAGAAGTCGCCGAGACGGAACATCAGCAGGGCTCCGGGTGCCTGCTGTTTCAGGGAATGATATTGCCGCATGAGCGGCGTCGAGGGCTCACCGCTCATGAAGTCCCGTCAGGCGTAAATGCCGCGGAGCTTGATGGCGAAGGCCACGCGGTCGAGAGCCAGCATATAAGCGGCGGTGCGGTTGTGGACCGCGTGCTTTTCGCCGTAGCCGGTGACGTCCTTGAAGCTGTTGACCATGATCTCTTCGAGGCGGCCGTTGACCAGTTGCTCGTTCCAAAAGAATCCCTGTCTGTCTTGCACCCACTCAAAGTAGGATACGGTGACGCCGCCGGCGTTTGCCAGGATGTCGGGGATGACGAAGATTCCGCGCTCGGCGAGGATATGGTCGGCGGCGGCGGTGGTGGGCCCGTTGGCGCCTTCACAGAGGATCCTGGTGCGAAGGCGGGAAGCATTTTGGGAATGGATGACATTCTCCTTGGCGGCGGGGAGCAGGACATCGCATTCTAGAAAGAGGGCTTCGTCGCGATCCATGTTTTCGGCTTCGGAGAAGTCGAGGATGGAGCCGGTCTCCTTGCGGTGTTTAAAGAGGGCGTTGACGTCGATGCCGCGCGGGTTATAGACGGCGCCATCGTACTCGATGATGGAGATGATCTTGAAACCGGCCCGGGCCATGAGGCGGGCGGCCATGCCGCCGACGTTGCCGAAGCCTTGAATGACGACGCGGGTATTGGAGGGCTCGAGGCCGAAACGCTTGAGAGCCTGGAGGGCGACAATGAGACAACCGCGGCCGGTGGCTTCGGCGCGCCCGCGCGATCCGCCGAGGTTGACGGGCTTGCCGGTGACCACGGCGGTGACGGTTTGGCGGTGATGCATGGAGTAGGTATCCATGATCCAGGCCATGGTTTGCTCATTGGTGTTCATGTCGGGGGCCGGGACATCGCGCTCCGGGCCGATGAATTCGATGATTTCGGCGGTGTAGCGGCGCGTGATGCGCTCGAGTTCAATGGCGCTGAGAATGGTGGGGTCGCAAATGACTCCTCCCTTTCCGCCGCCGAAGGGGATGTTGACGACGGCGCACTTCCAGGTCATCCAGGAAGAGAGGGCGCGGACCTCATCGAGGGTGACATCGGGAGCGAAGCGGATGCCGCCCTTGGCGGGGCCGCGGGCGACGGAGTGCTGCACGCGGTAGCCGGTGAACACTTCGATGCGGCCGTCATCCATGGTGACGGGGATGTGGACGCAGATTTCGCGGGCGGGCGATTTCAAGACCTTTCTCATGCCATCGTCGAGCCCTAATTTTTCGGCCGCTTCATTGAAGCGTGTTTCCGCGGCAAGCCACGGATTAAATTCCTTTTCGAGAGCTGATGGAGCCTCGGCAATCATCCAAGATACCTCCGCCACCATTATGACAAGCGAAGTGGAGAAACGTTGCACGGACGGAGCGGCCGGCAGTGCGGCGCGGCCGAGCGGTTCGCCGGCGCGCCACGGGGTGGGGCAAGTATGATACCTTGCGAGTAATCCCAACGCGCGGTCTGGGGCCTTGCCATGAGGTTGAGGAATCTAAGATGAACGGACGCCAATTTCTTCAATCCGAACCACCGCCGGCGTGGCGGCGTTTCCGCGCCGGGAGTGTTGAAGCAGAGGAAGGGCGCGAGAAAACCGCGCATGGGGGAAATGCTCGATTTGGCGAAGAAGATACCCGCGGCAAGTGTTCGCGGCTGAGGAGGCTGACAATCGATGAAGAACTTACTCAAGTTTGGAATTTTGGCCGCGGGATGTGTCCTGGCGGGTTTATTAATGAACGGCGCGAGCGCCCAGACGAAGGGCAAAGGGCCGGGTATCCTACAGAAGGAATGGGGACAAGTGACGGGAGGCAGCTATTCCACTCCCCTTGGAAAACTGGGAGAGAAGACGCCGGCGCCGTGGTCATCGACGACAATCGGCGCGGCCATCAACGGGAAGCCGAATGCCGGAAAACCGGTGACGGTGGTGGGCGAGATTCTGGACTTCTCCTGCTATCTGCAAGTGGGCAAGCACGGCGAGAAGCACCGTGGGTGCGCGCAAAAGTGTTTCAGCAGCGGCCAGCCGATCGGGTTGCTGGCGGCGAACGGAACGATGTACATGCTGATGGAGGAAGAGCATGATCCGCGGCGCGACGGCATGACGGATTTCCGCAAGACGGCCATCGAGCATGCGGCGCATATCATGGAAGTGAGCGGGACGGAGAGCGAGCACGGCGGATACAAAGCACTGTACGTGCAGGGATATCTGAAGAAGTAAGAGCGGCGTTTTCCAAAGGTCAGGAATATGAGGGGGATTGTGTTCCGGTATTGGACGGCCGCGGCGGCGTTGGGACTCGTCATGGCCGCGGAGAAGAAGGATGTGAGTCCGGTTCCGGTTCCGCTGGGATTGCCGCCGGTCCAGTTTCCGAGGGACAATCCCTACACACCGGAGAAGGCGGAGCTTGGAAAGTTGCTGTATTTCGACAAGCGGTTATCGGCGGACAATTCGGTGTCGTGCGCAAGCTGTCATGCGCCGGAACAGGCTTATACCGATGGGGCTCCGGTGTCGGCGGGGATCAGAGGACAGAAGGGGGGACGCAGCGCGCCGACGGTGATCAACCGCGCCTACAGCCTGGCGCAGTTCTGGGACGGGCGGGCGAATTCGCTCGAGGCGCAGGCGGTGGGGCCGATGGCGAATCCCATTGAGATGGGGAACACGCACGCGGCGGTGGTTTCCACGTTGAAGGGGATTGCGGGCTACCGGGCGATGTTCGGCAAGACGTTCGGCACGGAGGATTTCACGATTGATGACGTGGCGAAGGCGATCGCCACGTTCGAGCGTACGGTGTTGTCGGGGGATTCGGCATACGACCGGTATAAGGCGGGCAGGAAACGGGCAATGACGGCGGAGCAGGTGAAGGGGATGCATATCTTCTTCGACAAAGCGAAGTGCGACCAGTGCCACGAGGGGATCAACTTCACGTCGAACTCGTATCACAACCTGGGGGTGGGAATGGACAAGGCGAATCCGGACTCAGGGCGGTACGAGGTGACGAAGAACGCGGCGGACTGGGGCGCGTTTAAGACGCCGACGCTGCGGGACATCGCGCGGACGGCTCCGTACATGCACGACGGCAGTTTGAAGACGCTGGACGAGGTGGTGGAGTATTACGACAAGGGCGGCATTCCGAACAAGAACCTGGATGAGAAGATCAAGCCGCTGCATTTGAGTGGGGAAGAGAAGAAGAGCCTGGCGGCGTTCCTGGAGGCGCTGAACGGCGAAGGCTGGCAGAAGATCGAAGCTCCGGCGAAGTTTCCCGAATGAAAATCAATTCCTGTTCGATGACGCGCCGCGGGCTCACCGCGATCCTGATTGGCTCGGCCGCGGGGTTTTCTTCGTGCAAGCGGGAGCACAAACGAATCATAGGAGTGGTGCCGAAAGGGAGGGCGCACCTGTTCTGGCAATCGGTGCACGCGGGGGCGAATGCGGCGGCGAAGGAAGCGGGAGTGGAGGTGAGTTGGAACGGGCCGGCGACGGAGACGGATTACAACGGGCAGTTGCAGATAGTGGATGCGATGATCAACCGGCGGGTGGACGCGATTGCGCTGGCTCCGATCGATAAGAAGGCGATGGTGAGCGTGGTGGAGCGGGCCAAGCGGGAGAAGATCCCGGTGGTGATCTTCGATTCGGGGATCGATACGAACGATTTCGTCTCACAGGTGGCGACGGACAACTACGCGGCCGGGCAGATGGCGGCGGACCGGATCGGGAAGATTCTGGACGGGAAGGGCAAGGTGGCGATGGTGGCGGTGCAGCCGGGAGCGGCATCGACGATGGCGCGGGAGCAGGGGTTCGAGGACCGGGTCAAGGAGAAGTATCCGAATATCCAGATTGTGGACAAGCGGTTCGGGATGGCGGATTTCGCGCAATCCTTGGCGGTATCGGAGAACATGTTGACGGCGCATTCGGACCTGGCGGCGCTGTTTGCGTCGAATGAATCGAGCACGGTGGGGGCGGCGCAGGCGTTGAAAGGGCGGCAGAGCAAGGTGAAGATGGTGGGTTTTGACTGGAGCCCAACGCTCGAGGAGGGTTTGAAGAGCGGGCTGATCGATTCACTGGTGGTTCAGAATCCGTTCAAGATGGGGTATGAATCGGTGAAGGCGGCGGTAGCGGCGCTGGAAGGCAAGCCGGTGGAGAAGATCAACAATCTCGCGCCGAGGCTGATTTTGAAGGAAGATTTGAGCAAACCGGACGTACAGGAGCAATTGAATCCGGACTTAAAGAAATATCTTGGCGAGTGATGTCGCGGCGGGTACGGTGGTTACGAAACGCCGGTGAGGGAATACATCACGCTGGCGACTTTTCCCCAGATGTTACTGAGGGATGGGGCGTAACTGGTGGGAAGCCAACCATAGACGACGAAGGACACCATGAGGATGAGGACGGAATATTCAATCATGTCCTGGCCGCGCTGATCATGCCGGAGTCGATGAAGGGCGCGCAATAGTGGCCGAAGCCGAAGTAAGTTCATAGCGATTTCCAGGGCTCCCAAGACCATCTTGAGGGAACGGGGGTATGGCCAACAAGGGCAAAATCGCCCTAGCGGGGAAGGAAAAGACCCTAGCACCACACCCCCAAGCGTAGGGAGACAGTTTTATGGATTCACCTGCGCGGGAAGGCGGACTATGGTGAGGCCGCGAAGAGTGATGGTTTCGGTAGTGCTGGAAGCCATCTGCCCCTTCACCTCGACAATGATGTCACCGGCGGGGGCGCTGGAGTTGCCGGCGCCGGCCAGCAGGGCGAGGGAGGTTCCCCAGTTCTGCCAGTTCCAATAGAGCGTGGAAGCACGGTTGACCGCATCGCCGCGGCCGGAAATCATGGTTTCCGAACCCGGCGCGCCGCGGGCGGCGAGGACAACGCCACCCCAGGAAAGGGCGTAGCTGAAGGAGGTGCTGGTTCCTTCATGGGAGAGTTCGTAGTCGATGCGGAAGCGGTCGGAGGGAAGGACCATGGAAGCAGGGATGCGGCACTGTCCCAGCGAGGTCATTGTGAGCGAAGAGGCGCCGGTTCCCCCGATGGAGCAGATGACCTGAGGAGACGGATGCTTCTGTCCGGCCTCGAACGATTTGCGGGACATTTCGGAGGTGTTCAACCATGCGTCGCCCTCCGAGTTCGTGGAGGGATCGGCCGGCAGCCCATTCTGTTGCCAGGGGGCCTGGCCGTTGGAGGCTCCGGCGCGGACGGAGGCAGCCAGGAGTTTCCCATCGGCTTCAAGGCGCGCGACATCGGCGCCGGCAAGTGATTTCCAGCGTTGAAGGGGCGCTGACGCCTGCCCTTCCCCGGCCCGGACCTCGAGCGTGGTGGCGCCATCGATGACCGAGGAATCATACACGGTCAGGGTAGAGGTGGGGGAGGCGACGCCGACACCGAGGCGGCGCAGGACGTTATCCCAAGAGAACCGGCTGCCGTTGTGGGCGAGGCTGCCCGAGCCATCCACGAAAGGCACGGCGCCGGCGGGGAAACCGGTAAACAGGCAGGTGTTCCATACGGCATCGGCGCCATTCGAAGTGAGACAGCGGTTAGGGGCTCCCAGGGGAAGCCGGGTCCAGAGCGAGGGAGAAGTTCCCACGCCGACGATAAGGTCGCCGCGGGAGACGGCGGCGGTGTTGGTGTCGTAGTGGGAAGATCCGAGGAGGGGGTGGCCCGCCGGAGGCCGGGAGTTGGCGAGCCTGGAATCCTGGTCCGTGACGAAGCGGTTGGTATTGGAGGGATTGCCGGCGGAACCGGAGAGAGCCGCCTTCTGATCCGCGGTGGGGTCATTCGCGTTGGAGTGAGTGGGGAAGCTCAGAGCCAGCTTGGATTCGGCGATTCCCGCGTTGGGCGAGATGTGCTGATCGGAAATGGCTCCGGCAGCGATGGAGGGGGCCGGGAAGAAACCGGCGAGCGCGCCTCCGGCTTCCGAGCCTCCAGTCAGGCCGGAAGCGCCCGCGATTCGATAGGAGGCAATCAGCATGTCCCCTGGCTGGGGGAAGGCGCCGGATAGGAAGGTGATGGTATTGCCCGAGAGATTGAAATCGAGCCCGTACTTCTGGAGCACTCCGTTGCGGAAGAGTTGCAGGCTGCTTCCGGGGTTGGGCGCATTGGCGAGAGTGTAGACGGCATTGGCGCCGTTGAGGGCGCCGGCCGGGATTTCGCCGTCCGCAAAACCGGGAGAGGAGGAAGCGGAGCAAGGACCTGTCGAGCCGTTGACGTGAAGACAATCGGTTGGATCCCCGGCGGCGGCGTCGAGATCGCCATTGGAGTTGATGACGGCGGCGCGGGACGGAGAGAATCCGAGTCCCTTTTTGGGTCTGGCGGCCAGTTCCTCGGTGAGGCCGGCGACGCCTCCGATCTGGACAGGTCCGGTGTCGGCCGAGGGGGAGTTCACGGCGGCTCCCGCGATGGGGGGGCCGGCGAGGCGGACATCCTTGAGCTTGAGCGGGGCCGCGCTCGGAGATACGGCCCAGTACTCAGTGAAGAGAATCCGGCCGTTGTTGCTGTATTTGACGAGGTAGCAGGCGCCGGCGGAGGCGGTTGTGGTGGGCACGAGGCTCACTTTCAAAACGCCGTTGATGATGCGGGAATTCTTGCTATAGGCGGCGATGGAGGAATAATCGGAGGCGAGGAAACTGCGCCATTCGATCATCACGACGCCGTCGAACCGCTGTCCGTCGGCGCGGAAGACGGTGTCTTCGATGGTAGTAAGGCTGGGCTGAGCTCCCAACGGCAGGGAGCACGCCAACCAGGCCAGGGGGAGGACACCCCGGGCCCAACGCGGATTGGAATACATTTGCTAAGCCTCCAGGGAATTGGCCCGGCGCGAAGGCGCTTCCGGGCTAGAGGGGCGGGCGGTAACCCGTTCTGGCTACAGCTTAGCGGGCGAGGATGACGAAAAAAGCGGGAGAAGCCGTTGTCAACTTCAATATTTATAGACTTATCTAGCGGTTAAAGACGCAAAAAGAAAAACGAATCACTTGTGAACCGTTTAGCCGGCCAATGTGAAGGCGGTTCCAAGGGATGCGTGAAGGAAAACCCGGACGGTCTACCAGTAAAGCTTACCGCCCAATTGGAGAATTCTGGGGTCGCGCGTGCTATTGACCAATCCGAAGGTGCTGACGTTGACGGTGGCGATCGGATTGTTGAACTGCGTATGGTTGAAGAGATTGAAGAACTCGGCGCGGATCTGCAGCCGGGACTGTTCGCCGAGTTTGGGAACGTGGAAGTTCTTGCTGAAGCTGACGTCCCAGTTATTGATACCGAAGCCGGGTTGCGTATTCCGGCCGAGGTTTCCAAACGTCCCCTTGGAGGGCGTCGAGTAAGCAGCCTTGTCGAGGCCGAGGAGGTTGTTGGAGCGGGGGTCCAACTTCTGGATGGCAGCGCCGGTGGCATTGGCGCGCTGCTCGCCGGCCAGCACGTTCGCTGGGTCGCCGGCGGCGACGACGGTGTAGCGCATGCCGGAAATGAAGTTGGTGATCCCGGACATCTCCCATCCGCCGATGAAACCATTGAGCACCGCGTTCCTGATGTCCATGGCTTTACCCTTGCCGACGGGGAGTTGCCATACATAGCCGGCAATGAAGTTGTGCGGGACGTTATTGGGCGCGGGTTCGCGTTCAGGACGGCGATTGTACATATTCATGCCGGCGCCGCCGCTATCCATGAGCTTCGAGAAGGTATAGGACACCGTGTAGGAGAGGTCATGCCAGAGGCGCTGCTCGACTTTCAGATAGCCCGCGTTGTAGTTGGTCCACTGGTAGTTTGTGTTCTGGCTGAAGCCGGGCGGCAGATTGGGATAGGGCATGCGGGTCTGATAAGGTTCCGGATTGTCCTTGTTCAGCGGCAGGCGAGGCTGGTTCAAGAGCACTGAGCCGTATTGTTTTTGACCGGTATTGCCCATGTATCCGCTTTCGATGAGCAGGCCCGGGCGAATCTGGTGCTGGATGTTGAGGTTGTAGTTATAGAGGTAGCCGGTGCGCTGCATCAGATCCTGATTGCTGCTGACGCCGGTCGTGCTCTTCTCCGGCCCGGGAAACAAGTCGGACATGCGGATTTGTGGGATGGTGGGGCTCGAGACGAGGTTGGCGAAAACGAAGAACGGGGGCGTGCTCATCATGTTGTTGACGGCGGCGCCCCCTCCGCTGAAGGCGTAGAAAATGCCGAAACCCGCGCGGATGGTGGTATTGGAGCCCAGGCGGTAAGCAAGGCCGAAGCGTGGCGAATAGTTGTTTTTGTCGGGGGCCGCGGGCGGATTCGGCAGCGCCACGGCGCCGGTATTCTGAAACAGGCCGGCGCCGGGGATATAGTAATCCGGACGCCCGGCGAGCAATTGCCGCCCGAGGCCGAGGTCGAAATTGGCGAGTCTTCCGCGGTAGGGAGACTGGTATTCGTAGCGCAGGCCGAGGTTCAAGGTAAGACGGTTGCTAATACGCCAGTCGTCCTGCACGTACCAGAAAATCTGATCGGCGAGGGAATACTTTGCGACACCGCCGTAGTTACCCAGACTGCCCAGGCCGCCGGTGGCCGAACCGGGGAAGCCGAGCAGGTAATCCCCAAAGGAGTCACCGCTGTAGTTGCCGGTGAAGTTCATGATGCCGTTCTGGCTGCTGCCCTGGTCATAGCCGACCATAAGGTGGGAGTACTCGATGCCGGCCTTCACGGTATGATCACCGCGGATCCAGGTCACGGATTCTCCGCCGCGGTAGTAGATGTTGTTCTGGACGATGTGGGTTCCATACCCGACAAATCCGGCGCTGGCTCCGGGGAAGCCCGGCGCGTAGCCGGTGAGGTTCACATTCGGGAGGGTATAGTCGCCGGGGCTTGGGGCCAGGTTCTTGAAACCGAGGTCCGCCGCGTAGTTGGTGGAGTAGCGGTCGCCGTCGCTTTGGCGGGCGAGGTAAGCCTTGAAGAATCCCAGCCGCGTGTCGCTGATGAAGGTGGGAGAAAAGACATGGGTATAGCCGACCGAGAGGTGCTGGGTGCGGTCGGGGCGAATGACGCCGAGTCCGATGATATAGGCGACGTTCGTCAGGTCGTCATTGGCGTAGGAGTAGCGCCCGAACAGGCTGCCTTTCGAGGAGACGCGGTGGTCAATGCGCCCGGTCACCTGATCGCGGCGTTCCCAGTCGCTGGGAGTCACCAGAAAATTGACGCCAGGGCGCCCGGCTGAATTGGCGTGAGGAAAATACTGAAGCATTTTTTGGGTCATCGGGTCGAAGCGGTTCCGCGGGATGACCGCGTCCGGGAACGGGGTGTTGTTATTCGACGGATCCTTGATGGTCTTACCGGCGCTGAAGTTACCGGCCATCATGGCGTCGGTGGGGATGAGACCCTGAAGGATGACTCCCGTCCGGCGCCGGCGCGCTTCGTAATTAACGAAGAAGAACGTCTTGTCCTTGCGGATTTTGCCGCCGGCGCTGACTCCGGGTTGATTGTAAGTGAATCGAGGGGCCCCGGCGGCCGGACGGAAGAATTGCCCCGCCTGAAAGGCCCGGTTGCGGACAAAGTCATAGGCAGTGCCGTGAAACGAGTTGCTGCCGCGCTTGGTGACCATGTCAATGAATGCGGCGCCGTGGCCGTAGGAGGCATCCATGAAGTTGGTGACGACTTTGAACTCCGCGAGAGCGTCCACCGACAAGGCAATGCCGGGGTTGTTCTGATTCACGACGGTGAAGTCGACGCCGTCCAGATTGGCGCCCGTGGACGTATTGCGGACGCCTCCGATGTCAATGGAGCGGGAATCCATCACGCTGCTGGTTCCCACGGTTCGCAGGGAGCCGGGTGTGAGGGCGGCAAGGTCGAAGAAGTTGCGGTTATTGAGCGGCAGTTCGAGCATCGTGCGGTTGTCGATAACGGAACCAAGCACCGCGGTGTTGGTCTGCAACTGAGGCGTCGTTCCTTCCACCTCGACCTTTTCACTCACGTTTCCCACCTGCATGGTGATGTCGGTGCGCACCTGCGTGTTGACGGTGACCACGACGTTCGAAACGGTTGCCATGCGGAAGGAAGGCGCCGTAGCGGTGATGGTGTAAGTCCCGCTCGGAAGCGCGGAGAAGCGATAGTTGCCCTCGGCATCGGTAACAAAGGTTCGCGATTCATTGGTGGCGAGGTTGCGGGCGGTGATGGTGACCCCCGGGATGACGGCTTGGCTCGAATCGGAGACGGCGCCGAGGATGGTGCCGGCGCCGAATTGAGCGAGAGAGGCAGTCCCGGAGATGAGGAAGAGGGTGAGCAACAGGGGAGTGCGGCGAAAGAAAGAGGAGGAAGACATAATGGATCTCGAATCCGCGCGATTGAGCGCTTGAAGCTCTTAGCGATGAATTCTATGTGGTTCCCGCCGGTGTTGTCAACCATCGATTCACGCCGACTTATATCATCGATTAACGCCGCGCCGATTCATCCTGCCGATGAACCGCCGCCCTGCGATACAGTAGATTGCGAGGTGTTCTTATGCCCGCAATCCGTTACGCTCTACTCGTCCTCCTTATCGCGCAGGCCGTATTTTCCGAAGGGCCTTATCTTCCCACCACCGAATCACTGCGCGCGCACAAAGCGCCACAGTGGTACGAAGACGCGAAGTTCGGCATCTTCATCCACTGGGGTCCCTATGCCGTGCCCGCCTATCACGAGTGGTATGTCGATTTCATCAGTCCGAAGGCGAATTTTGGATTCATGTTCGGCGCGCCGCCCTATACGGCCACGCGCGGTGAACTGCCGGAAACATTGTTCCTTTCAAAGACGCGCGCCGCGGCGGTTGAGTATCATCGCAAGAACTGGGGCGCGGATTTCCCCTACGACAACTTCATCCCGATGTTCCGGGCGGAGAAGTTCGATCCGCGGGCCTGGGCGGGGCTGTTTCGCGAATCCGGCGCGCGCTACGTCGTTCTCACGGCGAAGCACGGGGACGAGTTCGCGATGTGGCGCAGCAAGGTCACCACGCGGAACACGGTTGACATGGGTCCCAAGCGGGATATCGCCGGGGATCTGGCGGACGCGGTGCGGGCGGCGGGGATGAAGATGGGTTTTTATCACAACACCACCTACACGTTTTGGGATGCGCGCTATCCGGGGCGTGACTGGGTGGACTACATGAACCGATCCATCCGCGAACTGATCGATTTGTATCATCCGAGCGTGCTGTGGGGCGATGTGCACGATGGCCCGGTGCGGGACGGGCAAGGCAAGCTGCTTCCGGCCGATTATTGGGGCGCGAAGCAAGTGCTGGCGTATTTCTACAACCGTTCCGATCCCTCGGGCGGGGTGGCCGCCAATGACCGGTGGGGGCAGGACGTGGATGGCAAGTATCTGGGCGATTTCGCGACTCCGGAGCGCACCCGCATGACCCGGATCCGGACCGATAAATGGGAGACGTGCGACTCGCTGGATCCCACTTCCTGGGGTTACAACCGGAACCTTCCGGAAAGCGACTACATGACGCCCAACCAGGTGGTGGATTACCTGGTGGACGTGGTGAGCAAGAACGGCAATCTGCTGATCAACATCGGACCTCGCGCGGACGGAACGATTCCCGAGGTGATGCAATCCTGCCTGCGCGGCGTGGGCGAATGGCTGAAAGTGAACGGAGAGGCCATCTACGGCACGCGCTATTGGGACACCTACCGGGATGGAGATGTGCGGTTCACCCGGAAGGGCAACACGCTGTACGCCATCGCTCTCGAGTGGCCCGAAGAGAATCTCCGCCTGACGTCGCTCGCGGGAAAGCCGGTGGCCAAGGTCGACATGCTCGGTCTCGACGAACCGGTGAAGTGGCGGCAGCAGAACGATGCCCTGATCATCGAGCCGCCGGGAAGGCGTCCCTGCAAGTACGCGTACACGTTCTGCATTCAACTGAGGGCGAAGCCGTGACAGAGCGCGGCGCGAACTGTCTGGCCAAACTCGAGCGCATGAACCGCGCCTTGCGCCACCAGGAATCCGATCGTGTTCCGGTGAGCGACTTCTTCTGGAGTTCGTTTCTCGAACGCTGGCGGAGGGAATTGGGGCTGCCGGCCAGCACGGATATTTACGAGTACTACGATCTGGACTGGCGGCAGGCGACGCCGAACGTCGATCCCCACATCCGGCCGTTCGAAATTCTGGAGGAGAACGGCGAGGAGGTGATTGTCCGCACGGGGTTCGGCGCGGTTATCCGCAAGCGCTTCGATCAGCCGATGCCGGCTTTCCTGCGGTTTGAAACGGACACGATCGACAAGATGCTGGCCTTCCGTTTCGACGACGCCTGGGATGAGCGCCGCTACTTCTCGGCGGGCGATGACCAGATCAACGGGGTGGGCGATGTCTTTGTCCGCCGCACGGAAGCCTGGCTGGAGCGGGTGAAAGCCGTGCACGGCGAATTTCCGATTTACGGGGGTGTGTGCGAAGGGCATGAGACGCTGTGGCGCATCATCGGTCCGGAGAATACGTTGATGTGGATCGGCGAATATCCGGACGAGGTGGGGCGGTTCGTGGAGCGGATCAACGCGTTTTCGCTCGAAGTGGTCAAGGCGCAAATCAAGGCCGCGGGCGGGCGGTTGGATGGGATGGTGATCTGGGGCGACGTGGCCTATCGCAAGGGCTGCCTGTTCTCGCCGGATTATTGGCGGAAGTATTTCAAACCCGGCGTGAAAGCGCTGGTGGATGAGTGTCACCGGCACGGTCTGCCTGTCATCTACCATGGCTGCGGCAACGTGAACCGGATCTTCGAGGAGTTCATCGAGGTTGGCATCGACGCCTACAATCCGCTCGAGGCGAAAGCCGGCATGGATGTGATTGACCTCCGCCGGCGGTTCGGCCACCGCATTGCGTTCTGCGGGAACATGGATGTGGTCGTGTGGGCCGGCGGGGACCGGGAATTGCTTCGCCGCACCGTGCTTACCAAACTCAACGCAGCCAAAGGCGGAGGGTACATTTTTCAATCCGACCACTCGGTTCCGGGCAACGTTTCCGCCGCCGGCTATGAATACGTGGTCAACCTGGTGCGCAAGCAGGGGCGGTATCCGCTCGATCTGGAGGAGTGCGGCGTGGCGTTGTGAAGCATCAGCTTGGGGAGCTTTCCAGGTAGCGGCGGATGCGGGCGAGGGCCTCCATGAGGTTCTCGTGGGAGTTCGCAATGGAGAAGCGCAGGTAGCCTTCTCCGTAGGCTCCGAAGGCGGCTCCCGAGAGGCAGGCAACGCCCGCTTCCCGCAGGAGGGCATCGGCGAGTTCCCGGGACGAGCGGCCGGTGGCTGTGATGTTGGGGAAGGCGTAAAACGCCCCCTCCGGCCTGGGGCAGCGGAATCCGGGGAGGGCGTTCAATCCGGCGATGAAGGCATCGCGGCGGCGGCGGAACTCTGCGACCATCCGCTCCACCGCATCCTGCGGGCCGGTGAGCGCGGCCATGCCCGCGCGCTGCGTGAAACTGGCCGTGCAGGAGTTTGAATTGACCATCAATTTGTTCACGGCCTCGGCCAGCCACGCCGGCATCACGCCGTAGCCCAGACGCCATCCGGTCATCGCATAGGTCTTCGAGAACCCGTCGAGGAGGATGGTCTTTTCACCCATGCCTGGCTGGCTGGCGATGGATGCGGGGGCGTCACCGTAATAGATGCGGGAGTAGATCTCGTCGGAGAGTACGATCAGGTCGCGGTCCCTGACGAGATTGGCGATTTCCACGATGTCCTCCCTCGGGATGACGCCTCCGGTGGGGTTCTGCGGGGAGTTGATGATGAGGAGCTTCGTTTTGTCCGTCAGGCGCTCGCGAAGGATATTGAGATCGAAGGAGAAGCCGCGGTCCTCGACAAGCGGGACGTAGACTCCCGTCGCGCCGAGAAAGCGCACCATCGATTCATAGATGGGAAAGCCGGGGTTGGGGAAGATGACTTCGTCGCCCGGTTCAAGGAGAGCGAGCATGGGAAAGAAGAGGATCGGCTTTCCGCCTGGGACGACGCAGACATTTTCCGCGCCCGCGCGGATGCCGCGGGTGCGGCTGACATAGTCCGCGATGATCTGGCGGAAATCGAGGTAGCCCGGGGTTGGCCCGTAGTGCGTCCAGCCCTCGTCGAGGGCTTCCTTTCCCGCTTCGATGATGTGACGCGGGGTCTCGAAATCGGGTTCACCTATCTCGAGGTGAATGACGCTGCGGCCCTGCGCTTCGAGGGCGCGGGCTTTTTGCAGCACTTCAAAGGCGCCCTCGACAAGGATGCGGTTCATGCGGTCGGCGAGTTTCATGATGGTGAGGGGAATGACGCCTAACCTCGGCGCTCCCTCTAAATCATAGCCCCGCGAGGCGCCTCACGCCGGGAGCGATCCTGGCGCGGAAAAGGAGTTAGCCGCGGCGGCTCGAGCGGGCCTGCACGGTTCTGGGCGGTTCGATCGCGGCTGCCTGCGTGAGAGCGTGGTTGAGATGGAACAGCGATTGGTCCATCAGTTCCGCCATGGCCTGCATGGGGAGCCCTTCGGCGTCCTTGAAGAAACCGAGTTTGCTGTCCGTGGAGGAGAAGTCGACCCGGATCCAATCTCCGCGGCGGATCTGGTCCGTGGCAATCAGGTTGGACATGGGCTGCACGAGGAGCCTCTCGATGGAGCGCTTCAGGTGGCGGGCCCCGTACTTGCTGTCGGTACCCTGGTTGAGGAGAAACTCCTTGGCCAGCTCAGTCGTGGTGAAGACGAACGGGTTATCCCCGGCGTTATTGAGAACCCGCTGCTGGACCAGACCGAGTTCGATGTCGAGGATCCTGCGCAGTTCGGCCTCGCCAAGAGGACGGAAGACCACGGTTTTGTCCAGGCGGTTCATGAATTCCGGGGTGAACTTGCGCCGCGCGGCGTCGATGCCCGTGCGGGAGATCTTCGCCGCCGTTTGCTCGTCCATCTTCGCCGGCTTCGAGCGCGCGGCGCTATCGAGGGAATGGAAGCCGAGGCGGGGGGAGAGGATGGAGTTCATTTCGGAGGCGCCGAGGTTGCTGGTCATGAAGATCATGGCTTTGCTGAAGTCGACGCGGCGGTTGTCGCCGAGGGTGAGGGTGGCTTTGTCGAGGATTCCCAGGAGGAGGTTCCAGAGGGCATCGCTCGCCTTTTCGATTTCATCGAACAGAACGAAGCTGATCTTGCAGGCATCGCCGTGATAGAGGTTGAGCACTTCCTGGCTGAGGAGGGGGTGGGTTTCGCGATGTCCGAGATAGCCGGGGGGCGAGCCGATGAGTTTGGCGATTTCATGGCTGTGCTGGAATTCAGCGCAATCGATCTTGATGACCGCGCGCGAGTTTCCCACGAGGCTCTCGGCGGTTGCTTCGACGGTGCGTGTCTTGCCCGATCCGGTGGGGCCGAGGAAGAGGAAATTACCGATGGGACGTCCCGGAGGCGTCATTCCGGTCAGGTAGAGTTGGTAGATGTTGACAATCTGGTCGATCGCTTCGTCCTGGCCGACGATAAAGCGCCGCAACCGGCGATCGAATGATTCTGCTTCGCGCCCCGTGCGGGATGCGTCGAGCGGGATGCCTAACTTCGTCATTGCTGCTTCTCCCCTAAACCTGCCATCCGGGCCAAACCAGCCTGAGCCGGTCCGCGCGCGCTTATCGTTCCTCGCCGCGGCAATGTCATCCGGCTTTCTCCAGGCGCCTCCGAGACATTCTCGAAGCAAGCGCGCCTCCAATCCCTTCCCCGACCCTTTGTAGTCCAATGCAAATCCCTCGCCTTCTGTTATTTAGCCGGCTTCGACGGGCGAATTTCCACCCGGCTCACCATGGTTCGTTCCGGCATTTCCAAAACCATCCGTACCACTTCGGCCACGTCCTCGGGCTGAATCTTCCAATCGGCCTTGTTCTCTGAGCCGAAAAACGCGGTTGCCACGCTTCCCGGCATCACGGAGCACACTCTTACGTTATCGGCACGATGGTCAAGCATCAGCGCTTCAGTGAAACCATTCAAACCGAACTTGCTCGCGTTGTAGGCGCCGCCGCCCGCGAATGCGTTCTTCCCGGCAAGACTCGATATGTTTACCACAAACCCTCCATTTCCCTTGCGAAACCGTTCCATGGCGAGATGACAGAAATGAAAGACGCTGGAAAGGTTCGTCTCGATGGTCTGATGCCATTCCTCGGGGAGAAGATCAGCGACCGGCCGAAAGATACCGATTCCAGCATTGTTCACCAGGATGTCGAGGCTACCCAACTTATCGTCGGTATAGGAATAAAACTTTCGTATATCCCCCGCATCGGTGACATCACACTTCCCCCCAATGATCCTGCCTCCCGTCTCCGCCGCCAGTTCCTGAACGGCTTTCTGCACGCCCTCCTCCGATCTGCCACAGATCGCGACGGCGGCGCCGCGGCCAAGCAGCATCTTCGCTATTTCTTTACCGATCCCCCGGGTCCCTCCCGTCACGATCGCTTTCTTGCCAAACAGCGGACTTACTTTCTCCATCGGTTGGTTCACTCCTTCCCTCTGATGCTACCGTTTTCATGACCGAAAATTGCCGCTATCCGCCTCGGTTACAATAGGGAAAGCGGACCGGGCCATGCAGGAATCGAGCGTTTTCTGGCTGCGCATCGCAGCCACCCTATATTTCTTTGGGCTGCTGCACGCCCTGATCACCCTGTTTGGGAAACGCAATATTTTCGAGCGGGTGGCGCTTTCGGGTTTCGGCGTGGCGGTTGTGCTGCACATGGTTTCGCTGGTGGAACTGACCCGCGCAATCGGACAGCTTCCGGTGGCGAATTTCTACGAATCGGCCTCTCTGCTTGCCTTCCTCATTGCCTTGGTTTTTCTGTTCGTGCGCTGGAAATACCAGTTCGCGCCGCTCTCCATCTTCTTGCTTCCCCTTGTTTTTGTGATGACTTTGGTGGGCGCCATGGAACTGCCGGTGGCGGGATGGCCGAGCCCGGGGCTGCGGGAAGGCTGGCTGCTGGTCCACGTGCTGAGCGTGCTTTCCGGCTATGCGGCGCTGCTTCTGACGGCGGCCGCTTCCATCTTTTACCTGGTGCGGGAGCGGCAGTTGAAAAACAAACGCCCGGGCGCCTGGTTTGACCACCTGCCGCCGCTCGGCACGCTCGATTCCATCACCACCAAGGCGTTGTCGATTTCCTTCATTTTTATCACCTGCGGCGTGGTGACCGGGCTCACGTGGGCCTTCATCGAGTCGGGGACGCGCTGGATTCTCGACGCCCGCATCCAAGTGGCGATCATTACCTGGGCCTTGTGCCTGGGCGCGGTGTTCCTGAGAAACATGGCCGGATGGCGCGGCAGGAAAGCGGCCGTGCTTTCCATTACTCTAATGGGATGCGCGGCGCTCACCTGGGCGGCGCATGTCGGACTACGGAAAGTTTTGCTCGAGCGATGAGGTTCCACATCACAGGACTGAATCACCGCACGGCGCCGGTGGAGGTGCGGGAACGGGTGGCCTTCCCCGCGCAGCAACTGGGCGAGGCCCTGGGACTGCTTGTGCGGGCGGGTGTCAGCGAGGGGATGATCCTGTCGACCTGCAACCGCGTGGAGGTGGCCATCTCGCTCGACGAAGGCGACGGGGAGACAATCGTCGAACAATTTCTCGAGCAAACGCGGCAGATGCCGCGCAACCTGCTGTCGCCGCATCTCTATCATTACCAGGGCCGGGATGCCATCCGGCATCTCTTCCGCGTGGCCGCCAGCCTGGACTCGATGGTGGTGGGCGAACCGCAGATCCTGGGGCAGTTGAAGGACGCCTACGCCGCCGCCAAATCCTCGGGCACGCTCAACGGCTTCCTCGACGGGCTGATGACGCGCGCCTTTTCCGTAGCCAAGCGCGTACGGACAGAGACCGAGATCGGGCAGAACGCGGTAAGCGTTTCCTACGCCGCCGTGGAACTGGCGCGGGAGATTTTCGGCAATCTGAACGGACGCGCGATTCTGCTGATCGGGGCGGGAAAAATGTCGGAACTGGCGGCGCGCCACCTGCACCGCGCCGGGGCCGGCCAGATCTATGTGACGAACCGCACCGAGGAGAAGGCGCGTGGGATGGCGGGCCTGTTCCAGGGTAAAGCGGTGCCATACGAGCAGTTCGCCGCGATGCTGCCGGCCGTGGATATCGTCATCACTTCCTCCGGAGCGCCGCATTACGTCCTCACGCGGGAAATGATGAAGGACGTGATGCACCAGCGGCGCAACCGCCCCATCTTCCTCATCGACATTGCGGTGCCGCGCAATATCGATCCGCATACCAACAGCGTGGACAACGTCTTCCTGTACGACATCGATGACATGGGACGCGTGGTGGAGCAGAACCGCCGCTCGCGCCAGGCGGAGGCCGATGACGCCGAGCGCATCATCGAGGAAGAGGTGGAAAAGATGCTCGCCCGCCTGCGCGAGCGCGAGGTGACGCCCACCATTGTCAGCCTGCAAAGCCAGTTCGAGCAGGTGCGGCAATCCGAACTCGAACGCGCGCGGGCGAAACTGGGGATGCTGACCAGACAGCAGGAAGAGGCGATTGACGCCTTGACGAAAGGAATTCTGGGGAAGATCGCGCACGGGCCGATCGCCGAGTTGCGGCGGCAGGCGGGGCGCGGCGAAACGCATCACGCCGTCGAATTCATACGGCGGGTCTTCCGCTTACCGGACTAAACATGCTTACCATCGGATCCCGCGGTTCACAACTCGCGCTCTGGCAGGCCAACTGGGTAAAGGACCGGCTTGCGGCGCGCGGGGAGGAATGCCGCATCGAGATCATTCATACCACGGGCGACAAGATCACCGAAGTGCCTCTATCGCAAGTAGGCGCGAAGGGAGTATTCACGAAGGAGATCGAGGAAGCGCTGCTCGCCGGAGCCATCGACATGGCCGTCCACTCCCTGAAGGACCTGCCCACGGAATTACCCCCGGGACTCACCATTGCGGCCATTCCTCCGCGCGAGGACGCCCGCGATGCCCTCATCGGCTACAAACTGCACGATCTCCCGCGTTACTCCACGGTGGGCACCAGTTCGCTGCGCCGCGCGGCCCAGTTGAAGGCCATCCGGCCCGACCTGCGCATCGAGAGCGTGCGCGGCAACCTGGATACCCGGCTCCGCAAACGCGAGGAAGGGCAGTACGACGCGCTTGTGCTGGCCGCCGCGGGATTGAAACGGCTCGGCTGGCATGACCGGATCTCGGAACTGCTGCCGCCCGATGTGATGTGTCCCGCCGTGGGCCAGGGCGCGCTTGCCATCGAAACCCGCGAGGACAAAGGCGCCGGCTACACCGCGGCGCGGATGTTGAACGACAACCGCACGGCCATCTGCGTGGCGGCGGAACGAACGCTGCTCGCGGCACTGGACGGCGGGTGCCAGGCGCCTCTGGGAGCGTATGCGAAGAAGGACAACCTGCTTCACATCCAGGCGGTGGTGCTCTCCCCCGACGGCGGAAAGATCGTCCGCAAGAAGACCAGCGGAGATCCGCGGCATCCCGAGAAGATCGGCGAACGGCTGGCCCGGACTCTGCTCGATTCCGGAGCCGCCGAGATTCTGCGACAGGTCCACGGACGATGAAGACCGCCTATCTGGTGGGGGCAGGTCCGGGAGATCCGGATCTGATTACCCTCAAAGGCCGGGCGGCTCTCGCCAAGGCGGATTGCGTCCTTTACGACAACCTCGCGAATCCGGAGCTGCTCAAACTGGCGCCTTCCCCGGCGGAGCGCATCTACGTCGGCAAGAAGCGTTCTGATCATGCGCTCAGCCAGGAGGAGATCTGCGCGCTGCTCGTGTCGAATGCGAAGCAGGGCAAGTGCGTGGTTCGTCTCAAGGGCGGCGACCCGTTCATCTTCGGGCGCGGAGGGGAGGAGGCGGAAGCGCTCGCCGCCGCCGGAATTCCTTTCGAGGTCATCCCGGGAGTGACGACGCCGTTGGGCGCCGCCGCCTATTGCGGCGTGCCTCTCACTCACCGCGAGCACACCTCCGCGGTCACATTCGTGACGGGCCACAACGTGGAAGCCATCGATTGGTCGAAGATCGGCCATGCGGAGACGCTGGTTCTCTTCATGGGCCTGACGCATGTGCGGCGCATCGCCGCGAAACTCATCGCCAAAGGCAGGGATGCGGCCACTCCGGCGCTTGCCGTGCGATGGGCCACGCGGCCCGATCAGCAGACGGTGACCGGCGCGCTCGCGGATATCGCCAATCTCACCGAGGCGGCGGGAATGAAGCCTCCGGTGACGTTCGTAATCGGGGAGGTGGTGCGGCTGCGCGAACATCTCAACTGGTTCGAACATCTGCCGCTGTTCGGACGGCGCATCGTGGTTACACGCGCCCGCGAGCAGGCATCCGAACTGAGCGCGCGGCTGCGCGCGCTCGGCGCCGATGCGGTGGAGTTTCCCGTAATTGCGATGGAACCGCCGGCCGGTACGGGGCCGCTCGACGCCGCCCTCTCGCGCCTGGACTCCTATGACTGGCTGATCTTCACCTCGGTAAACGGAGTGCGATTCTTTCTCGAGCGCCTGGACCGCTCCCCTTACGACCTGCGCCGGGTGAAAGCGCGGCTTTGCGCCATCGGCCCCGGCACCGGGCGCGCCCTCGAAGCCCTCCATCTCAAAGTGGACCTGATGCCCGCCGAATACGTCGCGGAAAGCCTTGTGGAGGCGTTCGCGCCCTTCGACCTCACGGACAAGCGTATCTTACTGCCGCGGGCCGCCGCCGCTCGCGACGTGATCCCACGGGAGCTTACATCGAGGGGAGCGCGGGTGGATGTGGTGGAAGCCTACCGTACCGTTGTCCCCCCGGACGCCGCCGCGCTGGCAAAGGAGATTTTCGCGCACAGGGTGGATTGGGTGACCTTCACGAGTTCCTCGACGGTGAAAAATTTTCTGGCGCTGGCCGGCAGGGAAGCGCTACGGGGCGCCAGGATTGCCTCCATCGGGCCGGTAACGTCGGAAACGGTCCGCATGCATGGCTTCGAGGTGAGCGTCGAAGCCGGCGAGCATACGATCGAAGGGCTGGTGTCCGCGCTTACGGCTGTTCGAGACTAGACGGGCAGGTCCTATTTCTGTTCCGAACCCGGCTTCGCCTTTCCGGGAGCCGGCCTGCGGATTTCCTCGAAGTACTGCTGAACGAACTCCTGATAGGCCGGCGGCACTTCGTCGCGATTGATTTCCCCGCCGGATTCCGAATGCGCGGCGTCCTTCTGTACGTAGTCCGTCTTGAGGCGCTGTTTGCCGGAACTGACCTCCACCATGACTTCGCCGGTGACGTTCTGCGCGCGCTTGCCCAGCAGTTCACTGATCTTGCCCATGGCCGCCGCCTGTTCGGCCTGACGCGCGGACTTGTCTCCGTCCTGCTTGCCGGCGCCGCTCTTTCCCTCCTGCTGCTGTTGTTTCTCGCCGCCGCCCTCGGACATCTTGCCCTGGGCGTTCATGTTCTTCGAGGCTCCTTCGCCCTTCTGCTCACCCGCTTCCTCGGAACTGGATTGGGCATCTCCATTGGGCTTGCCTGGAGCGGGCGCCCCTTTCTGACCCATCTGTTTTTGCGCGGCCGATTGCGCGGCGCCCTGCGGAGACGCGGCGTTGTTGCGGGACATCTCGCCCTGGCGCGGGCTCATCTTCATGCGGGCGAGCATATTCGCCATCGCATCCCGCATCTTGTCCATGAGGGAGGAGTTATCGCCGGGTTGCTGGGCGGGATTCGCGTTGTTGCCCTGGGCGCGAGACTTATCGTTCTGCGGACCCTGGGATTTCGCCGCGCCTTCCTTCTGGCTGCGGTCGTCACCGGCGGCGGCGGCCTCACCCTTTCCCGCGGCCTCATCCGTGTCCTTACCCTCTTTGCTCGCGGGGTCCATCTCTTGCGACGCTTTTCCCTCTTTGCCGGAAGTCTCACCCGAATCTATGGATTGCGCCTTGAACTCATCTTCGCTCCGGGCGTCTTGGCGCTCTGCCGTGTTCTCTTCGTTCACCTCCGCCGGAACCGGCAGGCTATCCAGCTTCCGAGGCAATTTCCGCTTGGGCAATGCCTTGTTCTGCGCGATCAGGCTGGGGGCGGAAGCGAAGGAATCAAAGGGGATGCGGACGAGGGGGCGGCGCAGATCGAGTGTTCCGCTGAATCCGTAGCGGGCAATCAACAAGCCCGCGGAAATCAACAGCAGCGCCGCGCAGGCCCATGCCTGCCGCGGCATCCGCAGCGGAGCCGCAATGTTCGCATCCGCATCGGCCGCCGCTGATTCCGCCGAACGCCGTTGGGCTTCGATCAACTCCGGCGGCGCGGGAATCGCCGGCTTGCCATCCGCGAAGTAGACCGCGGTGGAGACGGCATCGGAGAAGCCAAGGCGCGTATCGATTTGTTGCGCCACCTCATATTCACTCGGAACACGCGCGCGGATGCGCCACATCCCAATCCCGAAGGCGACGGCCAGCACCAGCAGCGGCCAGTACCATTCGAGCACCTCGGTTCCGGCGAGCAGCAACAGGATCACTCCCCCGAAAGCAAACGCAAGCGCGACGCTGCCTTGCTCCAGTATCAACTGCAATAGGGTGCGCCGCCGAACCCGGTGCAGCAGCGCGGTGAGAGTGCTGTTTCCGCTCACGAGTGTATTCACCCGTAGGGTATCACGCAAGAAAGCGGGGTGTAGGATGGAAAGCATGGATCGCAGGGATTTCCTGGCTGGACTTGGATTCGGCGGCTACTCGCTGGTGGTGGACGCAGAAAGCCTGGGGCCGGCGCCGGTGAGCCCGGCGGCGGCTCAATGGCAGAGCCATTTCGATCAGATTGCGCCGCCGCAACGCCGCTATCAGGAAGCGGAACCCCACATGGGCCGGGCCGATCTCGATACCGATATCCTCGTGGCCGGTGGCGGCCTGGCCGGTGTGTGCGCCGCCGTTTCGGCTGCCCGGCATGGGGCCAAAGTCGTGCTCGCGCAGGACCGGTCGCGCCTCGGCGGGAACTCCTCGAGCGAAGTCAAAATGCACGTCGTGGGGGCGAACAGCCACAAGTCCCGGCCGGGTTGGCGCGAGGGAGGGTTACTCGAGGAGATCCGGCTTGATGACGCCGTGAACAATCCCCAGCGCTGCTGGGAGATGTGGGACCTGCTGCTGTACGACAAGGTGATCCGCGAGCCCAACATCACCTTGTTGCTCGAAACGACCGTCTTTCACGCCGTGATGGAGAACGGCCGTATAGCCGCCGTGCTCGCCCGCTGTGACAAGAGCGAACACCTTTACCGCATCCGGGCAAAGCTTTTCCTTGATTGCACGGGTGATTCCCGCCTGGGGATCGAGAGCGGCGCCGAGTATCGCATGGGGCGCGAGGCCCGCGGTGAGTTTGGCGAATCGCTGGCGCCCGAAAAGGCGGATGAGGAGACCCTCGGCAGCAGCATTCTCTTCACTTCGAAGCTCCACCACCGGCCGATGCCGTTCACCCCGCCCGCCTGGGCGCGGAAGGTGACGAAGGAAGCCCTGAAGTACCGCAATATCTCATCGTGGGAATACGGCTACTGGTGGATCGAGTGGGGCGGGGACCGGAACACGATTTGGGATAACGAGCGCATCCGCTTCGAGCTTCTGTCGATTGTGATGGGCATCTGGGATTACATCAAGAATAGCGGCGAGCATCCGGAAAGCGCCAACTGGGCGCTCGATTGGGTGGGGATGATGCCCGGAAAGAGAGGCAGCCGGCGTCTGGTGGGCGATCACCTGGTGACCCAGCACGACCTCGAGCGCGGCGCCTTCCCGGACGCCGTGGCCATCGGCGGTTGGCCGATGGACGATCATCCGCCGGGCGGCTTTGACCGCTCCGATACGCCTCCCGCGGTGCAGATCAAAACGAAGGAGGTATTCAACCTGCCTTTGCGGGCCCTCTATAGCAGGAATGTTCCGAACCTCATGATGGCGGGACGCAACATCAGCGCCACGCACGTTGCCTTCACATCCACACGGGTCATGGGAACGTGCGCCGTGGTGGGGCAGGCGGCGGGCACGGCCGCCGCCTGCTGCGTCGAGCGCGGCATCTCGCCCCGCGAACTGGCGGCGGACGGAAAGATGATGGCCGCGTTGCGGCAGACCCTGCTGCGCGACGATCAAACCATTTACGGCTTGCGGAACGAGGACCCGGCCGACGTGGCGCGGCTTGCCAGGGTATCGGCCGGCGGGGAGCATGGCGAGGCAAAGGCCGGGTTGATCCTCAATGGCTGCGTCCGGGATATTCCGAAAAAGGAAGTGCATCACTGGGAAGGGCCGATGGGACCGGACGGAGCCTGGATCGAACTCGCCTGGGAAAAGCCGAGGCGCATCCGGCAGGTGCGGATTACCTTCGATTCCGGATTCCAGCGGGAACTGACGTTGACCGCTTCGGACACGATCAACCGCGGCATTGTCCGCGCCCCGCAGCCTGAGACCGTGAAGGACTACGTGGTGCAAGTCAGCGGCCCATCCCATCCCGGCCCGGTGACGGTGGCTGAGATCCGGGGGAATCACCAGCGGCTCCGGCGCCATGATTTCGAGCCGGTGGAAGCCGCCCGCCTGAGGATCCACATTACCGCGACCAATGGGGACGACTACGCGCGGATCTTCGAGGTTCGCTGCTACGCCTGAGGGACGAACGCCCGCGCCGCCTGGCGCGCCTGGTGCAGGCGCCGCCGGTCATGCGCCGCGCAGGCGGCGAAGCCGGCTCCAAGAGACCATTTCCACAGTCTGGTGACGGGGGAGGCCACCCTTACCCGCCGCAAGTCGAGACCGCGGGCGGAATTCGCCACCCGGACCAGTTCCCGGTTCGCCTTCCGGAATTCCTCCAAGGTCTGTTCCGGATCGAAACGCGGGGAAGGGACAAACACCCTTGGCGCTTTTGCCCGAAACTTCGCCGGTGGTTCGGCGGATCGTAACACATGGGATTCCAGCCACCCATAGCGGAACGGTCCTTCCGCGAACCGGCCTTCTGATTTACCCCTCGAGACGGCCTCCGCCAGCTTCTCCCCATACATCCGGTCCACGTCAACGAGGTGATCGAGACACTGCCCGGCGGACCATAGCCCGGGCCGGGGCTGCCGGTTGAAGTCTTCGGCGCTCAGGGAAAGAACCAGTTGACGCGCCTCTAGCCAGATGGCGTCGAACTGGGCGATCATGTCCTCGATCCGGCTCGCAACGGCAGGCCGGAGTTGCGGTTCGGCCGGGTCCTGAGGGAGTTCGTCGCGGAGAGTGACAATGGTGGCGCCCCAGCCTCCCGCTTCGGCGGGAGCATCCTGGAAAGAATGCACAAAGGGCGTTCGAGAGAGCACGGACCGGACGATTTCGCGCCGCACTCCGATGCCCCGGCCGTGGATAATCCGGAGGGCGGTGAAATGCCGTTCGTGGGCGAGACGGAGGTATTCCTCCAAGGCGGGCCGTGAATCCCTTGGAGGAATGGAGTGGAGGTCGAAGACGCCGGTAATCGGGATGGGGACGGGTTCTTCGTGCTGTTCCAATGGTCCTGATCCTCGAAGGCCGCCGGTCCAGATTAGCAAAGTTCCAGTGCTTTGTCCCCGGAGGACGATAGTGAAAAGCACTCAGCGGAGGGAGCGGGACAGGCGGGAAGGCGGGCAAATTAAGGTATTTCGTGTAATCACATCCTGGCAAGCGGGCACTACACTGGGAACAGGCGTCGGCCTTGCGGGGCCGACTATCCTAAGTGCAGGCCCTAAGTTGGCCGCTAAGTTCCCCTAGGAGAGCTCCAATCCGGCATAGCCGGGTTAAGATGGAATCGGTCAAACCGAGAGATCGCTATGCGCTGCCTGTATTGCCGACGACCTATTGGTGCACTTCGTCAACTGCTGGACCGGGAGTTCTGCTCCTCGGACCACCGCAAACGTTTTCGTACTTCGAGCGCGCGTGCGTTGCGAGACGCGGGCGAGTTACTGGCGGACTATGATGACTATCTGGCGGTCATCGAGCAACCCGAACAAAAGAAACCGAAGTCGACGGGCAGTAAGTTCAGCATGGTGACTGCCGCCATGATCGGCCTGATCATCGGCATCAGCCTGTGGATTGTGCCCGCCGCGCCTGTTCCGATTCCGTCGGGGCAATTGCGGTATTCCCTGACTTCGAATCCCATCAGCCAAACCATTCGTTCGTGGATTCCGGACGCGCCGAAGATCAATTTGCGGCAGGACTTCCGGATGGGTTTGGGGGATTGGACGGGCGGGAACGGAAGTCCGGTTTCCGGCGCATTGCAGACGGACGGGCTACGGCTGTGGAAGCCCACGCTGAAGTTGTCCGACTATCAGATGGAATTTCAGACCGCCATCGAGAAACGGGCGGTAGGCTGGGCGTTCCGGGCGACAGACCTGCACAACTACTATGCGTCGAAGATCACGGTGAGCGGGAGAGACGGCAGCCGGGCGGAAATCGAGCGTTTCGTGATGATGATGGGCAAGGAGTATGACCGGGTGAAGCTGCCGATCCCGGTGCCGATCCGGGCGGACACGTTATATCGCGTGCGGGTGCGGGTGAAGGGAGACGTCTTCAGCACGTCGGTGGACGGGCAGGTGATCGACTCCTGGCGCGACCGGCGGCTGCGCAAGGGTGGCGTGGGATTCTTCGGCGACAAGGGAGAGGTGGCATCGGTTCGCTGGGTCAGTTTGTCCGAGGCGGACGGGTTCTTCAGCCGGCTGTTCGCCATGGGATTCATTGTTCATCCGATGTACACGATGGGCGGGGTCTACTAAGCACAATTGGCGCGCGGCGTTCGCTTTGGCCTTTACCTGGGCCGCTCGGCGCCGGAATGTTTGACGAAAGGCCCGTTGCTCCCATTCGGAAGCACGGTTTCATAGTCTGTCAACGACTGCGCCACTTGTTCCTGTGTGAGTTCGCGCGCGCCGCGCAGGTTGGCTCCGCGAAAGTCGGCGGTGAAGAGGTTTGCTCCGCCGAAACGGGCCCCCGCCAGGTTCGCATCCTGAAAGGAGGCGCCCTTCAAGGTGGTTTCGCGCATGTCACAAGAGGCGAGAAATGCTCGCACGAACAGGCTGCGGGTGAGATCGGCCCTGACGAACTTGCTTTCCTCCAAGTCGGCGTTGGCAAAATCGCAATCAATGATTCTGGCGTTGGAGAAGTTGCATTCCTTCAAATTGGCCGCCGTAAATCGCGAGAGTTGAATGCGCGCATTGTAGAAGAGCGACTTCGGCAATTCAGCTTGCGTGAATACGGACTGGAAGATCCTCGACTGGTGAAAGCTGATTTTCTCCCCCGTGGACCAACTGAGATCGCAGCCGTGGATGGAGGCATCGAGAAGCCTCGCCTGGCGGAGGAAGGCTTTCCGCATCGCGGCGTTGCGGAGTTTGACTTCGCACAGGCCGGCTTCGGCAAGCCAGGACATATCGAGCATCGCTTCGGTAAAGTCCGCGCCGTCGAGGTCGGCGTTGGCAAACACGGTTCCGCGTAAGTCCGCCCGTTCGAAGATCGCTCCGGCGCAGTTACTTCCGGTGAGATCGGCAGCCATGAGAAAACTGTTGCGCAGGACAGCGCCCTGGAGGTTGACGCCGGTCAGCTTGGCTTCATTCAGGGTGACGCCGCTCAGATCGGCCTGCACTCCGCCGGAGCGCTTTTCGATCCAAGCCAAGTGCTGGTCGAGCGTTCGCTGAAGTGCTACCACGACTCCCCCCTTCACCATCACTCATCGGGTGAAGGAGGAATTGTGTGAAACAACTCTACAGCTTCCGCAGGTATTCAAAACTTTGGCGCAGGCTGTCCACGGGATTGCCGGGCGTCTGGTCCTGCTCGACAAAATAATGCCTCACCCCTGCTTTCCGCGCGGCGGCTAAAACCCGCGGCGTCTCAATGACGCCATTCCCCACCTCGGCAAAGGCATCGCGCGGAATCCGCTCATTGTACATCTTCGGCACGCCGCGCTTCACGTCCTTCAGATGCATCAAGGGAATCCGCCCGTGATACTTTTCAAGCACCGACACAGGGGAAACGCCCGCCACCTGCGACCACATCATGTCGAGTTCGAGCGAGACCAGTTGCGGATCGGCGGCGCCCAACAGCACATCGAGCAGCGTGCCGTCGCCGGAGGGTTCGAATTCGAAAGCATGATTGTAGATGAATGCTCACGGGTTTGAGTGATGTCTGCTTGAGGCTGGGCCAGATCCTGTCGATGCCTGCCCGCGTCACCTCGCATTCGCGGTAGCCGATCCGTTCGATGGCTTGCAATGTTTCAAGCGGCTTTTCGGGCAAAATGGCGCGCACCGTGTAGAGTTGGACACCCACGGTAGACAAGGCTTTGGCGGAGGTGGGGATGGCCGCCGCGGCGGCGTAAAGAGAGGCGGAGGCAAGAAAGGAGCGGCGTTTCATCGCCTCTATGATAACGCCGCCCTCACGGCTGCCGCGCCTGGCCGGAATTGACGTCAATCATCAAAGAGGATTCATCCACGGCCTCGATGTTGGAGCCCGTAACGCGGTCGAGTTCATGGAGAACCGTGTTGTTCCAGCGCTCGTCGGGAACGCCGCTCATGAACCAGGAAGCACCGTTGTCGGCGAGGATGATGCCGTATTTCTTCATCGCCCGCAAAATCACCCGCGCCTGCGCGGAAAATCCCGAAATGTCGTAGGCGGCCTTCAGGCGGAAGCGGGCGCCCATGGGAGGGTACTGGGTCCCCGTGAGGCTCGAGGCGTAGTGCCGCGCCGGCCAGACAAACTCCTTCTTCGTCTGTGGCGCCGTGAACCGGATGGCATGCCGGATCTCCCCCGCCGCCACTTCGTCATAGCGCGCAAGGCCGGGAAGAATGGGGAGCCCGGCGGCATCGGCGGATGTCCAGGTGGCGGGCCGCAGGGGCCCGTTGGCGGTGAGGTCGTAGATGGCTCCGGAGCCGGCGGTCCAGGTTCCGTTCGTTTGCCGGAACGCGTAGTAGAGTTCGTACAGCTTGCAGGCGCCCTGCTCGAGGATGAGCACATGCCGGTCGCCGCTGCTGTCGGCGCCGCCCTCGATGGGGGGATTCGCTGGAATGGGATATGGCCCCGGATCACTTTCATCCGCGTAATCGAAGCTCACGGTGACCCTCGGCTGTCCCTGGGGGACGATGGCGAAGGGGATGCCGATGGGGCCGCCATCCCACAGGCCCGAACCGAAATCCATGTGAAACCCGCGGTTCGAGCCGATGGTGTTCACCCAGGCGGAGGAATTGGCATGCACCGGAAGGGTGTCGATGGGAGTGTTCCAGATATTGTCCGCCGGGAGAATGTTGCAACCGGCGATCTGTGGCGCGGCGCCGGTGGGCGGCGGCGGAAGTGGAGGCGGCGGCGGGGACGGCGGGGGCGGGGGCGGCGGCGGCGGGGCGGGAGTCAATACGCCGAAGTTGAAGAAGGTACGGGTGAGGAACGCGGCCATTTGCTCCCGGGTCACATACTGGGCGGGACAGTAGGCGGAGCCGGTACAGCCTTGCGTTACCCCCATGTCCCACAACTTCTGCACGTATGGGAACAGCGCATCCGTGGAGGGCGCATCGGAAAACCGCGCCGCTGCCGGGTACGGGAATGTGTCGCCAAATCTCGCCCTCACCAGGTATTGCGCCATCTGCCCGCGGGTAACGAGCGAATTCGGACAGAATTGTCCGCTGCCGCATCCGGGGTTGATATTCAATTCCCTCATCTTCTGGACGTACTTGAACAGGGAACTGTCCGCCGCCATGTCCGCGAAAAACGGAGTGGCGGGATAAGAAAAGGACTCTCCGAGCATGGCGCGGATGACGAACGCCGCCATTTGCGCCTGGGTGACGTTGTCTCCAGGGCAGTACATCAGCGGAACCGCCGAGCAGCCGATGGAGACGCCGAACTTTCCGAGCAGATAGATGAAGTCCACCCAGGGGTGGGTCACGGGTACGTCATTGAAGACCTGCGTGGCCGACCCGGGGGTGAAGACCGCCAGCGCCACTGGAACCAGCAGCGGGCTTGCCCCGGGAACCGTGAACGTAACACTGCCGGAGTAGACGTTCGCGGCGAGCGTTCCGGGGCTTACCGAAACGTTGACGGCAGCCGGCGGCAATCCCTGCCCGGGGCTCACATTCAGCCAGGCGACGCCCGAGGAAGTGGAGCCCGCCGCGGTGAAACCCGTACTTGACGCCGCCGTGACACTCACGCTTTGGGCCGCCGGGGCAGCGCCGCCCGGGATGTAGACGAAGCGGAGCGCGGCTGGTGAAGCGGACAAGGGAGACGGGGATTGCATCGCGGCCGGCCGCGGTCCCGGCCCGGCATCGGCCAGACGGCTGTTGTACTCATATACGGGGCCTGAAGTCCATTCAAGCCGGGAGCCGGCCTGTTGCCCCACGGAGAATCCGCCCACCCCGCAACGCTCGAATTCGTTGCCGTCCAGGTGAACGTCATCCGTGCCGTCGCTAGCGTCGGCGCACCAGCCCGCCGCGTCATGGATGCGATTCGCTTGCAAATGGCCATGGCGGATGGCGCTGAGCATGACGGCGCTCCCCCAGTCTCCTGAGATGTCGCTGTGTTCCACCCGCACATGCGACGACTGGCCGAGGCTCAGCGTCCCGGTCCGGACGCTTCGCAGAAGAAGGTGGTCGCATTGGCTCGCGGACAAAGCGCCGGCCACGTGGATTCCGGTGATGGAGAGATAGCGGCAGCCGGAGACCCGGAATGCGGGAGCCGGCACGGCGCCCGCGCCGCCCAACGCTTCGACAACCACCGGCGCCTGGCGGGTTCCCCATCGCGATTCCCATTGGACCGGAAAATTGTCCTCGGTGTAGACGCCCGGCAGGAGCACAATTCGGAAACCGTGAGTAAGCGTTTGCCGCGCCGGGATTCGCGCCAGGGCCTCCCTGACCGAGGCGAGAGCTTCCGCGCGGGCCGCCCCGCTGTTGGCGTCATCGCCGGCGAGCGGGTCCACCCAAAAAACCTGCGCCTGGGGCGAGCGGGCCTCGTCGAGGCCGGGAGATTGGGCCAGTCCGCTCACCGCCAGAACCGCGCCGAGAAGGCTCCCATGAAATCGCGGCATGTGTCCTCTTATTCTTTCGGCGGGGAGGTTGCCTTGAAAATAGAGCAGTAAGGGTTCTCGGGTCAAGTGATAAGGAATATATGCTAGGAGGGACGTATGTCTCTCTCCTTCCTCCTACTGGCTCTTGCCCCGGCGGTCTTTGCTCAGGATTACGACCTGCTCATTCGCAACGGGCGCCTGGTTGACGGCACGGGCAATCCGTCGTTCCTGGCTGATCTGGCGGTCAAGGACCAGCGCGTTGCCGCCATCGGCAAGCTTGCCGGCAAGACGGCCCGCCGCACGATCGACGCCGCCGGCTTGACCGTCGCCCCGGGGTTCATCGATATCCACAATCACTCGGATTACACGGTGTTGGCGGACGGGAATGCGCAGTCGATGATCCGCCAGGGCGTCACCAGCATGATCTTCGGCGAAGGAGGCTCGGCCGCGCCCTCGCGGGAGTTTCCGCGGTTCTCGGACTATTTTCAGAGACTGCTCGAAAAGGGCATCAGCACGAACATCGGTTCCTATGTAGGATCAAGCCAGATCTGGGTCCAGGTGCGCGGGGAGAAAGCCGGTCCGCCAACCGCGGAAGAACTGGACGGAATGCGGACCCAGGTCCGGCAGGCGATGGAGGACGGAGCGCTCGGCGTCGCGAGTTCCTTGAGCGGGCCTCCCGGGTCCTGGATCGACACCAACACGCTGGTCGCGATGTGCCGGCAGGCGGCGCCCTACAACGGCATCTACTCGACGCACATGCGCACGGAAGGCTTCGGCGTGTTCGAATCGGTGGCCGAGGCGCTGGAGATCGGCCGGCGGGCCCAAGTCCCGGTCGACATCATTCACCTGAAGATCGCCGAACACAAGCTGTGGGGCCGCATGCCGGAACTGGCGGCCGCCATCGCCGGCGCGCGGGCCCGGGGCCAGCAGGTGGAAGCCAACGTCTACCCATACCGGGCCGGACAGAATAACCTGTCGAGCATCATTCCTCCGTGGGCGCACGAAGGCGGCAAGAACGCCATGATCGCGCGGCTCAAAGACCCGGCGCTGCGCCCGCGCCTTGAAAAGGAGATCCTTCACGGTATTCCAGGCTCGAACTGGTACAACCACTACACCGCCACGGGATCGTGGGAAGGGATGCTGCTGGTTTCCTTTTCCAATCCCGCCTACAAGAAGTACGAAGGCAAGCGCATGAATCAGGTGATCTCCGGTATCGGCGGCGACCCGGTCAGCGTGCTCTTCCGCGTTCTCATCGACAATTCGGCCGGCGTCCCCACGGTCTATTTCCACCACTCGGAAGAGGATATGCGCTACGCGCTCAGGCAGCCGTTCGTCTCCATCGGATCGGACGGCACGGCCGTCACCACGGAAGGGCCGCTTGCCGAGGGGCATCCTCACCCGCGCTACTACGGCACGTTCCCGCGCATTCTCGGACGCTATGTGCGGGAGGAGAAGGTGCTCACGATGGAGGATGCCATTCGCAAAATGACATCGGCCAACGCGGCGAAGATTCACGTGTATGACCGGGGCCTGCTGCGGCCGGGAAT